>JBKBMS010000008.1:0-184368 GCA_046295695.1 Pararhodobacter sp.
CTGCGGCTCGCTGGCCTTCAACATCGACGTCAAGGCGATCCTCGAGGGTTGGGGCCTGCGCGAGGGCGCCAATTCCGACCCGGCCGAATTCGTCGTCGAAAAGGCCTTTGTCGGATAGGGGATCTGAAGCCGAAGGCCACCGTCCGCCGCGGTGTGATCGCCCCGCCGCCGGGCATCACGCGCAAAGCCATAACGAAAAGGCCCCCGCATCGGGGGCCTTGACGTTTTCAGATTGTCCGGGCCAGGGGCCTGAGCCCCGCGCCGGAACCTCAGAGCCCGAAGAGCGAGCGCAGTTGCGGCAGCGCGGCTTCCACGGCACCGGGATTTTCGCGCAGACCTTCCAGAATGCGGCGTGCGGCGGCGCGGTTCAGGTTGCCCATTTCTGCGGCCTCAAGGGCGACCAGCGCCTGATCGTAATCGAAGCCTTCGGTGGTGAGCAACGCGTTCAGCGAGCGCTCGGAAGGGGCCTCGGTCGCGGCTTCGGCTTCCACCTGCGCCTCGGCCGCAACGCTGGCGTCGGCGGCGGCTTCCTCGCGAGCCTCTTCGGCCGCGTCGGTGGCTTCAGCCGCGGCTTCAATATCTGCCACGACCTCGCTGGCAGCTTCGTTGATGGCGGCGACGGAATCGGCGATGCGGGCCTCGACCTCGGCTGCGGCTTCCTCCGATTCGGCGAGGATGTCGGCGATCATCTCCTCGGCGGCGGTCTGGGCCTCATCGGCAGCGGCCTCGCCGGCCTCGACAACCTCGGTCACGATATCCTCGGCGACTGTCTCGACATCGGTGGCAGTCTCTTCGACAGCGTCCTCGGCGGGCGCCTCCTCGACCGGGGCTTCTTCCACCGGGGCTTCCTCTGCCGGGGCCTCGACGGCGGGCGCGGGGACCGGGGCGGGGGGCGGCGTGGTTTCATTGCGGGCCAGCCAGATGCCGAGGCCGGCTGCCAGCACGATGGCGGCAATGATCAGAATTTTCTTCATGGTTAATCCTCGGACTGCAAAGTTCGTGGGGATTTACACGCCTTATGGGTGCAAGCGCAATGAGTGTTGGCAGCCACCCGGTGCGAAATGCACCAAATCCTGCCCTGCAATGGCCCGGCCGCCGTGCGCGGCCTCTTGTCAGCGCGACGCGCTGGGTCTATTTTCCCGGCGTTGGTTTCACAGAAGGAGCGCCACCATAGCCCGCAGACCCCACAATGCCCCGCCCAGCCGCGATACCGGCCCCCGTGTCAACGACCGGATAAGGGCGCCAGAGATACGATTGATCGGCGCGGATGGCGAAAACGTCGGCGTGGTTACACCCGCCAAGGCGATGGAACTGGCCGAGGAGGCCGGGCTTGATCTTGTCGAGATCTCGCCGAATGCGGCACCTCCGGTCTGCAAGATCATGGATTTTGGCAAGTTCAAGTATGAACAGCAGAAACGCGAGGCCGAAGCGCGCAAGAAACAGAAGATCATCGAAATCAAGGAGGTCAAGTTCCGGCCCGGAACCGACACCCATGATTACGACGTCAAGATGCGCAATGTGATGAAGTTCCTTGAGGGCGGCGACAAGGTGAAGATCACCCTGCGTTTCCGGGGCCGCGAGATGGCGCATCAGGAACTGGGGCTTGAGCTGCTCAACCGGGTTGCTTCCGATGTTGGCGAGGCGGGCAAGGTCGAGAACATGCCAAGGCTCGAAGGCCGGCAGATGGTGATGATGATCGGCCCGCGCTGAGAGAGACGCCGCACCCGCCTTGGGCTTGCAACAGGCATGATCGGCCGCCCTTCGCAGGCGGCCTTTTCATTGCCGGTCGTCCGGCGGCGGCAGGGTGCGCAGATAGGCGGCGATGGCGGCGCGGTCCTCGGCGGGAAGCTGCGCCATCTGCACCACGACATCGGCCATCGAGCCGCCAACAACGTCGAACTCCGGGGTGAAGCCGCTGAAAAGATAGGCTTCGATATCCTCGGCAGACCAGCGCGGATGCGGGATCGCCGGGATGCGACCCTCGCCCGAAGGGTTGGGTGCGCCGCCCAGCCAACGCGCGCGATCCAGCCCGCCAAGGCGCCCGCGCGACGTATGACATTCGCCGCAATGCGCCAGCGCTTCCACCAGATAGCGCCCGCGCGTGGTCTGGGCCTCTGCGGGGGCTGCCGTGGGGTGCTCTGCGTCCAGATAAAGCCGTTTCCAAAGCCCAAGCCCGCGCCGCAAGGTGAAGGGAAAGGCCAGCTCATGCGGCTGATCCGGTGTGGCATCGGCGGGCAAGCCCTGCCAGAACGCCCAGAGATCGGCAACATCGCCCGGCGCGGCGCGCAGATAGGTGGTGTAGGGAAAGGCGGGGTAGTAATGCGCGCCCGCGGGCGAAACCCCCAGCAACATCGCGCGCGCGAACTGCTCCAGCGTCCAGCCACCGATGCCGGCCTCGGTGTGCATCGAGATGTTGGGGGCAACGAAGGTTCCGAAATCGCTGGTCAGGCGGCGCCCGCCGCCGAGCACCAGGCGTTCCTCGATCGGGGCGTTGAAGGCGATGTCCGGTGCGGCATGGCAGCCCGCGCAGCCCCCCGCCCAGAAGACCCGCGCGCCATTCGCCGCATCGGCGTGATGCGCGCGCAGGGCCGCAAGCGTCGATGCGGGCAGTTCGGCGGGCCGGCTCAACACCCAGAAGCCCGCGGTGCCGATCACTGCAAGCACCGCAAGGGTCGTCAGGATGCGCCGCATCGCCGCTCTCCGGGCATCAGGGTGCGCGGAAGCTCTGGTGGCAGGCCTGACAGGCCGCGCCCAGCCCGCCCAGCGCCCCCTGAAGCGCGGCCAGATCGGTGCCGGCGGCGGCCTGCATCGCTTCGGCGCCGGTATTCAGCGCATCCCAGCGGTTGGCGAACTCCTCAAGGTTGGCCCAGATCACCGGCAGTGCGCGGGTATTGGCCGCGCTGGCATTATCACTGCCCTCGGGCCAGAGGCCGGTGTTGAGCGTGCGTGTGAGGTTGAACAGGTGATCGGCGGCCATCTGTGCGCGCTCGGCATCATAGGCCACCCGCCCCTGCGCCATGCCGCCGAGAATGCCGAGATTGAAGGCAAAAAGCTGGAACTGTCCCTTGCGGGCAGTGATCGCGGCATCGTCGGCAAAGGCCGGGGCGGCGAGCGGCAGGACAAGTAGGGCGGCGAGCGTGGGCGCGGCAAGGCGTCGGAACATGGCATTCTCCCTGTTTTATCGCTGGTTGTGTGCTGGATTTCCGCTGGTTTTATGCTGGTCCTCCGTTGCGAGACTGTAGCCTGACCCGGCACTCCGGAAACGGGGGGGCATGAGAAATAGCCGCATCTCGCGCAGAAGTGATCGCTCAACGCAGCGGCATGCCGCGGCCCATCGTATTGGGCGTCAAGGCCGCGGGCCAGCCCCAGACAGCCTCGATCAGCACCAGCACCAGCCCGAAGGTGACGATCAGCGCGATCACGGCCAGAAGCCGTGGGCTGGGCGGGTGTTGCGCCCAGCGACGCATCCACAAAAGCCAGCGCAGATCCATCATGTCCCCTCAAGGCGGTATCGTCACGCAGCCTGCCACCAGACCGCGACGCCGCGCAAGGGGGCGCTTAACGGCCCTTCCAGGCCGGGTCGCGCTTTTCGGCAAAGGCGCGCGCGCCTTCAAGCTGATCCTCAGAGGAATAGAGCCGGTCCACGGTGGGAAACTGGCGCTTGGTGATGCGATTAAGCGCATCCTGAAAGCGCATGTCCTCGGCCTCGCGCACGACCTCCTTGATTGCGGCATAGACAAGCGGAGGCCCCGATTCCAGCAGCCGCGCCAGATCCCAGGCGTTTTGCGCCAGATCCTCAGGGGGGCAGATTTCCTTGATCAGGCCCCAGCGATGCGCTTCCTCGGCATCGAACCAGCGTCCGGTCAGCAACAGATCCATCGCCACATGATAGGGGATGCGCTTGGGCAGCTTGATCGAGGCGGCATCGGCCACCGTGCCCGAGCGGATTTCCGGCAGCGCGAAAGTGGCAGTGCTGGAGGCCAGAATCAGATCGCAGCTCAGCGCCAACTCCAACCCGCCGCCGCAGCAGATACCGTTCACCGCAGCGATGACGGGCTTGTTGAGATGCGGCAACTCCTGGATGCCGCCAAAGCCGCCGACACCGTAATCGCCATCAACCGCGTCACCCTCGGCGGCGGCTTTCAGATCCCAGCCGGGGCAAAAGAACTTCTCGCCCGCCGCGCGCAGGATCGCCACGCGCAGGCTGTCATCATCGCGGAAATCGCGAAACACCTCGCCCATGACGCGGCTGGTTTTCAGGTCGATGGCATTGGCCTTGGGCCGGTCCAGCGTGACCTCCAGCACCGCGCCCTCGCGGCGCGTCTTGACCGGGCCTTCGCTGCGCATTTCCATCATGTCCGTCATGTCTGTGCCTCCCAGATGACTGCGTCCACTGCTGTGGCGCCTTTTTCACGCAAAATCAGCGGGTTGATCTCTATCTCGTCAAGCGCCGGGGCGTCCGCCAGCATCGCCTGCACTGCCAGTGCCGCCATGACCGCCGCCTGCGTGTCGGCGCGGGGCCGGCCGCGATAGCCGTCAAGGAGCGGCCAGAGCCGCAGCCGGCGCAGCGCGGCGCTGATCTGTGCGGCATCCACTGGCAGCACCAGCGTTACCGTATCGGCCAGAAGCTCGGCCATCACGCCCCCCATCCCCAGTGTCAGCGTGGCACCATAGACCGGATCGCGCCGTGCCCCGATCAGCAGCTCGGCCACGCCGCCGGTGACCATTTCCTCGGCGAGATAGCCATTGGCGCCGGGCATCTCGGCCTGGCCCTCAAGGCCGGGCAGGTTGAGCCGCACGGCGCCGGCCTCGGTCTTGTGGGCAAAGCCCAGCCCCTTGAGTGCCAGGGGCGGGACAAGCCCGCGCGCGGCCCGTTCGAGGCTCGAAAGATCAGGCGCGCTGACGCCTCGTGGCACCGCCACCCCGGCCGCCGCCAGCAGCGCCTTGGCCGCGCCTTCGGGCAGCAGGTGGCGGGGGCGATCGGGCATGGAAGGCCAGGGGCGCCAGTCGCGCGCGCCCGGTTCGGTCTGCGCAGCCTTCAGCGCGCCAAGCGCGCTTTCCAGCCCCATCAGGGGCGCGATGCCACGCCCGATCAGGGTGATGGCGCGCGACTCGTCGAAATTTTCCGGCAGCGAGGCAACGGGGAAGGCGGGTTTGCCGGTGGCGCGCGCAGCGGCTTCGATGGCATTCAGAGCCGGCTCGAAGCTTGCCGGATCGCAGCGGTCGGGGCGCGGCGGATCAATGATGTATAGCCCTGCATCATAGCCTTCCAGCATGGCGGTGAAGACCTCGGTGGTGCGTGGCTCGTCTCCCCAGATGAAGGTGTGATAATCCAGCGGGTTGGCGATGGTCACGAGCGGGCCGAGGGTGGCCGCCAGGCGGTCGCGCTGGGTTTCGGACGGCGGCGGGAACGCCAGCCCGAACGGGGCGGCGAGATCGGCGACCAGCCCGGCCTCGCCGCCCGAACATGAAAGCGAGCAAAGCCGCGGCCCCAGCCCAGGCCCGTGGAGATGAAAGATCTTCAGTGTTTCCAGCAATTCGCCCAGCGTATCGACCTCGGCGACACCGGCCTGGCGCAGGAAGGCCGAAGATGCGGCTCCGCCGCCGGCGAGCGAGGCGGTATGCGAGGCGGCGGCCGAGCGGGCGGCCTCGGTCTTGCCGGATTTGATGGCCACGATCCCCTTGCCGGCGGTGCGGGCGGCCTCGGCCAGCGCGGCAAAGGCCGGGGCGTCGCTGATCCCCTCGACATAGAGGCCCAGGGCGCTGACGCGTTCATCGGCCAGAAGCGCGCCGGCCAGCTCCGCCAGGCCGACCTGCGCGGCATTGCCCAGACAGGCGACATAGGCCACCGGCAGGCCGCGCGCCTGCATCGTCAGATTGATGACGATGTTCGAGGACTGGCTGAGCAGCGCCACCCCGCGCGCGACCCGCCGCCCGCCATGCTGGTCCGGCCACAGAAGGGCACCGTCGAGATAGTTGATCAGCCCGTAACAATTGGGGCCAAGGACCGGCATTGCGCCGGCCCGCGCGACGAGCCGCGCCTGAAGGTCGGCCTCGCCGGCCTCGGACCAGCCCGAGGCGAAGGCGATCGCCCCGCCTGCCCCCATCGCGGCCAGTTCGGCCACGACATCCAGCGTGGCATGGCGATTGACGCCGATGAAGGTGGCATCGGGGGGCGAGGGAAGGGCCGCGAGCGAGGGCAGGCAGGGGGTGCCGGCGATTTCGGTTCGGGAGGGATGGACCGGCCAGACCGGGCCCTCGAAGCCCATCTTGCGGCATTGTTCGATGACATTGGCGGCCCAGCCGGCACCGAGCACGGCGATGGAGCGGGGGCGCAGCAGGCGGGTCAGATCGCGCATGGCGGATGTTCCGTTGCGGGCGGCGGGGCGGGGGGCTGTCTGCCCCCCTCTGGCCTTCGGCCATTCACCCCCCGAGGATATTTGCGGCACAAAGACGGGCAGGGGCGGGATCAGCCGCCCAGCGGGCGCAGCAATTCGCGGCTGATGATATGGCGCTGGATCTCGGAGGTGCCTTCCCAGATACGCTCGACGCGGGCGTCGCGCCAGATGCGTTCGAGCGGCAGCTCGTCCATCAGCCCCATGCCGCCATGGATCTGGATGGCCTCATCGGCGATCATTGCCAGAACCTCGGTGGCCTTGAGTTTGGCCATGGCCATATCGGCCTCGGTGACGCTGCCCTGATCGAATTTCCAGCCGGCCTCGAAGGTCAGGAGTTCGGCGGCTTTCAACTCGGTGGCCATATCGGCGAGCTTGAAGCTGACGCCCTGGAACTTGCCGATCGCCTGGCCGAACTGGCGTCGTTCGGCGGCATAGGCGATGGCGTGGTGCAGCGCGCGGTCGGCGCGCCCCAGGCAGGTGGCGGCAACCTGCAGCCGTGTCGCGCCGAGCCATTGATTGGCAACCTCGAAGCCCTTGTGCGCCTCGCCGAGGATGTTTTCGGCAGGCACGCGGCAATCGTCGAATTCCAGCACCGCATTGGTGTAGCCGCGATGGCTGACATTGCGGTACCCATCGCGCACGGTGAAGCCCCTGGTGCCCTTGTCCACGAAGAAGGCGGTGATTTTCTTTTTCCTGCCGCGCGGGGTGTCTTCCTCGCCGGTGGCCATGAAGGCGATGGTGAAGCCTGCCAGGTCGGCATGGCTGATGAAATGCTTGGTGCCGTTGAGCACCCAGTCGGAGCCGTCAGGCCGGGCGCTGGCCTGCATGCCGCGCAGATCCGAGCCGGCGCCGGGCTCGGTCATGGCCAGGCAATCCCAGGTCTCGCCGCGAATGCAGGGCATGAGGTACTTCTCGCGCTGTTCAGGCGTGCCGGCCAGCAGAATGTTCGAGGGGCGGGCCACGCAGGTCCAGTGCAGCGCGTAGTTGGCGCGCCCCAGTTCGCGCTCATAGAGCAGCCACGACAGCGTATCGAGGCCGGCGCCGCCAACGTCTTCGGGCATGTTGGCGGCGTAAAGGCCCGCGTCCATGGCCTTTTTCTGCAGCTCGCGGATCAGCTCCAGCGGCAGATGGCCGCTGCGCTCGATGGCCAGCTCATGCGGGTAAAGCTCGTCTTCCACGAAGGCGCGCGTGGTTTCGACGATCATGCGCTGTTCGTCACTCAGGGCGAAATGCATCAGGTCTTCCTTTGCCCGGTTCTTTGGCCGACATGGCGGCCGGCGGTGGCGGGGCGGGGCATGGCCTTGTGGGCCTCGGCGATGGGCAGCAGGCGGTCAAGCACCTCGGGCGCGGCGGGGCAGGTGCGCCCGGCGGCCATGTCCACATGCAGAAGCATCTGTTCGAGCGTTGCCACCGGCTGCCCCTCGCGCTCGATGCGAATGAAGAGATGCAGCCGCTTTTCATCGGCGTCGATAACCTGCACCGAGCCGGAAAGACTGTCGCCCAGCCTGGCCTCGCCCAGATGCATGATATGGGTCTCGGCGGTATAGTAGCTGTGGCCGCCCTTCACATAGTCCATATCGGCGCCGATGAAGCGCAGGAAGGCATCGGTGGTCTCCGAGGAGGCAAAGAGATAGCGGCTTTCAGTCATGTGCCCGTTGTAATCGATCCAGCCGGGCAGCACCTGCATATGCGCCATGACCATTGGCGCTGCGGTTTGCGGACTGGGGGCGGGAGTGGTGGCGCGGCGGCGCAGGTCATGCTCCAGCAGCACCTTGCCGGCGCCCCAGTTGCTGTCCTTCAGGACCCGCAGGAAACCGATCAGGTTGCGGTCGCGGATGCGCTCCAGCTCTCGGATGCTGTAATGGCCAGATTGCACGTCCGATTGCCCGGCGATCAGGTCCACCAGTTCGTCGTTGAATTCGGGCACATCCATGAGCTTTGTCCAGGGCCAGGTCAGGCAAGGGCCGAATTGTTCAAGGAAATGTTTCATCCCCGCCTCGCCGCCGGCGATGCGATAGGTTTCGAAAAGCCCCATCTGCCCCCAACGCAGGCCAAAGCCCATGCGGATTGCCTCGTCGATTTCCTCGGTGGTGGCGATGCCGTCCTTGACCAGCCAGAGCGCCTCGCGCCAGACGGCTTCAAGGAAGCGGTCGGCGATATGGGCGTCGATTTCCTTGCGCACATGCAGCGGAAACATGCCGATCTCGCGCAGGATTTCCTTGGCGGATTCGATGAGCGCGGGATCGTTGGCGGGGCTGGGCACCACCTCGGCAAGCGGCAGCAGATAGACCGGGTTGAACGGATGCGCGACGAAGATCGTGGCCGGGTTGGCCGCGCCTTGCTGCAACTCCGACGGCTTGTAGCCGGAGGTCGAGGAGCCCAGCGGCACGCCGCGCGCATGGGCCTGGATTTCGGCATAGACGCGGTGTTTCAGCTCCAGCCGCTCGGAAACAGACTCTTGAATGTAATCAGCGTTCTGAACGGCGTCTTTAAGGGTTTCATTAAATGTCAGACATCCCTCCGGAGGCATCGGCACGTCCGAGAGCGCTGGCAGTGCGGCGCGGGCATTGGCCAGCACCTCGCCGAGTTTGCGCGGTGCTTCCGGGTCGGGGTCGAACACTGCCACATCCCAGCCTGACAGCAGGAAACGCGCCGCCCAGCCGCCGCCGATGACTCCACCGCCGATGATTGCTGCCTTCTTCGCCATGATCTCAACGCCCCTTCGGTGCCCGTTTTTCAAGCTGAAGCCGTGTGCGCACCTCGTCAGGGCCGATGACCCGCGCGCCCATGTTCTCGATGATTGTCACCGCGCGCTCGACGAGCTGCGCGTTGGTCGCCAGCACCCCCTTGTCGAGCCAGAGATTGTCTTCGAGCCCCACCCGCACATTGCCGCCGGCCAGGACCGCGGCAGCGACATAGGCCATCTGGTGGCGCCCCAGCGCGAAGGCTGACCAGTGCCAATGCGCCGGCACATTGCTGACCATCGCCAGATAGGTGTTCAGATCGTCCGGTGCACCCCAGGGCACACCCATGCAAAGCTGCACCAGTACCGGATCAGGGATGATGCCCTCGGCGGCGAGTTGCTTGGCAAACCACAGATGCCCGGTATCGAAGGCCTCGATCTCGATGCGCACACCCGAGGCCACCATGCGCCGCGCCATGTCGCGCAGCATGCCCGGCGTGTTGACCATCACGTAATCGGCCTCGGCGAAGTTCATCGTGCCGCAATCGAGGGTGCAGATCTCGGGGCGACAATCGACGATGTGCTGCACCCGCTCGGTGGCACCCGCCATGTCCGATTTCTGCGACATGCGATTCATCGCCTCGGTACCGTCAAAGAGCATGTCGCCCCCCATGCCGGCGGTCAGGTTGAGCACCACATCGGTGCCCGAATCGCGGATGCGCTCGGTCACCTCGCGGTAGAGCGCCGGATCGCGCGCCGGGGCGCCGGTTTCGGGGTCGCGGACATGGCAATGCACCACCGCCGCACCGGCCCTGGCGGCGGCGATGGCGCTTTCGGCGATGGCCTGGGGCGAGCGCGGTACATGCGGCGAGCGGTCCTGCGTGCCGCCCGATCCGGTCACGGCGCAGGTGATGAATACATCGCGGTTCATGTTCAGGGGCATGGAAGGTCTCCTCTTTGGCAGCAAGGTAACAGGGTTGCGTGGCGTCGGTTGGCAATTTACGAAGCAATGATGGCAATTCACGAAACAATTTTCCGACTCTCCGCGCAGCCGCTGGATATCGCGGTGCTGGTATTGCCGCGGGCATCGATCCTGGAGGTGGCCTCGGTGCTGGACCCGCTGCGCAGCGCCAACCGGCATCTGGGGCGCGAGGGGTTTCGCTGGCGCGTGGTTTCGCCCGATGGCCAGGCGGTGCCGCTGACCTGCGGGATCGAACTGCCATCGGTGGGGCCATTGGCGGCCGCCGAGGGGGCGGATGCGCTGATCGTCATTGCCGGGTACAATCAGGCCGAGGTCGCCGGCCGCGCGCTGGTGGCTGAACTGCGCCGCATGGCGGGGCGCTTCAGGGCGCTGGGGGCGGTTGATGCCGGCCCCTGGATTCTGGCGCGCGCCGGGCTGCTCGATGATCATCGCGCCACCGTGCATTGGGAGGATCTGGAGGATTTTGCGCTGGCTCATCCGCAGGTCGATGTGGTGCCTGACCGCTTTGTCATCTCGCGCAATCGCTTCACCATTGGCGGGGCCTCGGCGGCAACCGACCTGATGCTGCATCTGATCGCCATGCGCTGTGGCGCTGCGCTGGCAGGGCAAGTGGCCGGGTCATTCCTTTATGAAGCGCAGGTCGATGGCACGCGCCCGCAACATTCCGGCCTGTTTCCCTCGGCGCGCGATCCGCGCCTGTCGGCGGCGCTGCGCATGATGAGCGCCCGGCTTGAGGAGCCGCTGGCGCTGGCGGCGATTGCCCGGTCGCAGGGGGTCAGCCTGCGGCGCCTGGAGCAGCTTTTCCGCGATGGGCTGGGGCAGGGGCCGGGGGCCGCTTATCTGGATCTGCGTCTGCAGGCGGCGCGGCGCCTGCTCACCGATACCGATCACGCCATTCAGGAGGTCGCGCTGCGCACCGGCTTTGCTGATCGCTCGGCATTCTCACGGGCTTTCAGGCGGCGCTTCGGCATCGCACCGCGCAGTCAGCGCCAGATGCGCTGGCGATGAAATGGCATTGAACATCAATGGAATGACGGGCATTCCCTTAATGTAATACATTTATTGCGGCGACACTGCCTTGACCTGCCAGAACAGGCAACCCGTTTGGCCGCCACCGGCAGGCGATCGCTGCCCCAATACGGGCGGCTCACGTGAAGCCCTTTCCGTTCACTGCAAAAGAACAAGGAATTTCACTTAAAATCAAATTTATAAGAGACGAATAAAATGTATGACAATAAAATGACTGACATTCATTCAGCGACGACCAGCGCATGCCGCTTGCGTCCGGCGGTCAGTTTCAGCGGTTCCTTCAGATCGGCGGCCTGAATCACCAGTCCGGCATCGCTCAGCGCCGCATCGTTGAGCCGCGCCCCCCCCTCGGCGATGAGCCGCTTGGCGTCCTTGCCTGATTTCGCCAGCCCGGCCCGCACGAAAAGCTGCACCACCGATACGCCTGCTGCGGCCTCTTCGGCGTTCAGGATGACGCGCGGCAGATCCTCGCCAAGGCCGCCCTGCTCAAAGACCGCGCGCGCCGTGGCCTCGGCGGTCTCGGCGGCTTCGGCACCATGGCAGAGCCGTGTCACCTCATTGGCCAGCTTGACCTTGGCCTCGTTGATCTCTGCCCCGGCCAGTGCGCCCAGGCGCTCACATTCCGCCACCGGCAGCTCGGTATAGAGTTTCAGGAACCGTTCGACATCGGCATCGGTGGTGTTGCGCCAGAACTGCCAGAATTCATAGGGCGAGAGCATATCGGCATTGAGCCAGATCGCGCCGCCCTGGCTCTTGCCCATCTTGCGCCCGTCCGAGGTTGTCAGAAGCGGCGTCGTCAGGCCGAAGATCTGGGCATCCGCCACGCGGCGCGTCAGATCCACGCCATTGACGATATTGCCCCACTGGTCCGACCCGCCCATCTGCAGCAGGCAGCCGTAGCGGCGGTGGATCTCCAGAAAGTCGTAGGCTTGCAGGATCATGTAGTTGAATTCAAGGAAGCTCAACGACTGCTCCCGGTCCAGCCGCGATTTCACGCTCTCGAAGCTCAGCATCCGGTTGACGCTGAAATGCCGCCCGATATCGCGCAGGAACTCCAGATAGTTCAACTGATCAAGCCATTCGGCATTGTTGAGCATGATCGCATCACCGGCCCCCGCACCATAGGCCAGGTATTTGCCGAACACCTGTTGCATCCCGGCGATATTGGCGTCGATGGCGGCATTGTCCAGCAGCGGGCGTTCCTCCGAGCGAAACGACGGATCGCCCACCTTCGTCGTGCCGCCGCCCATCAGTGTGATCGGCTTGTGGCCGGTTTTTTGCAGCCAGCGCAGCACCATGATGTTGAGCAGGTGCCCCACATGCAGCGATTTCGCGGTCGCATCGTAACCGATATAGGCCGGCACCACGCCTTTCAGCAGCGCTGTGTCCAGCGCCTCCAGATCAGTACAATCGGCCAGAAAGCCGCGCTCGACCAGCACTTGCAGGAAATCGGATTTGGGTTTGTGGGTCATTTTGCCATTGTCCTCGGCCCGAAGCTGGGGCTGTCTATAGACCGAAGCGCGGGGCAAGGGAAAGCCATGAAGAAAACGGGGGTGCTGCGGGTTCTGGGCGCGATGTCGGGCACTTCGCTTGACGGGGTGGATGCGGCCGTGCTGATGACCGACGGCCACACCATCGCCGGTTTCGGCGAAACCGCCTATCGCCCCTATCGTGCCGAAGAGCGCGCGGCGCTGCGCGCGGCGCTGGGCTGCTGGCCGGGTGATCCTGCCGCGGCACCGCTGGTCCAGGCCGCCGCGCGGGTGGTGGAGGCTGCACATGCCGAGCTTCTGGCCGGGTTCGATCCGGTCGATCTGGTGGGATTTCACGGCCAGACCCTCGCCCACGAGCCCGAAGGCCGCGGCACGCATCAGGCCGGCTCCGGCGAGACGCTGGCCCGGCATCTGGGCTGGCCGGTGGTCTGGGATTTCCGCTCCGCCGATGTCCGGCTGGGCGGGCAGGGCGCGCCGCTTGCCCCCTTCTATCACCATGCGCTGGCCCGCCACATCGGTGCCGATGCCCCGGTGGCGTTTCTCAATATCGGTGGCGTGGCCAATGTCACCTGGACCGATCCGCGCATTCCCGTGCCCGAGCACGCCTGCCTGGCCTTCGATTGCGGCCCCGGCAACGCCCCGATGGACGATCTGGCACGCAAGGACCTGCAGTCCGAGCGCGACGAAGCCGGTGCCATGGCCGCGCGCGGCACGCCTCATGCCGCGCGGCTGGAGGCTTATGCGGATCACGCCTTCTTCCGCCGTATGCCACCCAAATCGCTCGACCGCGCCGCCCCGGTCCCCGATGTCGCCCATCTTTCGCCCGCCGATGCGCTGGCCACGCTCGCCGCCGCCTGCGCCACCGGCGTCGCGCTCGCCTTCGAGCATTTCCCCCGGCCGCCGTCGCGGCTGCTGGTCACCGGCGGCGGGCGGCACAACCGTACGCTGATGACGATGATCGCCGCCGGTTGCGATTGCCCCGTCGCCCCGGTCGAAGCCGCGGGGCTCGACGGCGACATGCTCGAAGCGCAGGCTTTCGCCTATCTTGCGGCGCGTGTCGCGCGGGGGCTGCCGACCTCGGCGCCCGCAACAACCGGTGTCGGCGCCCCGGTCGGGGGTGGCGTGCTCAGCCGGCCTGGGCCTGTCGCCGATGCCCCGTCTTTGTGCTGAAAATATCCTGGGGGGTGAATGGCCGGCACGGCCAGAGGGGGCAACCCCCCCTTGCCGGGCGGAAAGTTCACTCTGCCGGCACCAACAACCGCTCGAACAGATGATCCAGAAACGCCTCCGCCCCTTCGGTCGGCTCACCCCCGGCCCGGATCAGACGTATCTGGGCATCGAAATCGGCATAATGCTGGGTCAGCGCCCAGATCGAGAAGATCAGGTGATGCGGGTCAACCGCATTCAGCCGACCGGCCTTGATCCAGCCGGCGATCACCGCTGCGCGATCATCGACCAGCGCCTTCAGATCGGTGGCGATGAAATCGGCCAGCCGGGGCGCGCCCTGGAGGATCTCATTGGCAAAAAGCCGGCTTTCTCGGGGAAATTCGCGCGACATCTGCAGCTTGCGGCGCATATAGGCCATGATCTCGGCGCGGGGGTCGCCCGCCGGGTCGATGGCGCGCAAAGGCTCCAGCCAGGAGGTCAGCAGATCGTCCAGCAGCAGGTGGTGGATGGCTTCCTTGCTGTCAAAATAATAGAGCAGATTGGGTTTCGACAATCCCGCCTCGGCGGCAATCTGGTCCAGCGTGGCGCCGCGGAATCCCTGCGCTGAAAACACTTCAAGCGCTGCATCAAGGATGCGCTTGCGGTTGCGCTTCTGGATCCGCGTCGTCATGCAGATGTGGCCCCGTCGGTATCGTCGGTGCCCGTTTCCAGTCCGATTCCGCGCAAGATGATGCCGCAGACCGTCTCTGTCGCCGACTGCCACTGGTCCTCCGAAAGCGGCCCTTGATTGAGTGTTTCGACCTGATGCGCGAAATCGGCATAGTGCTGGGTGGTGGCCCAGATCATGTAGAGCAGCCAGCGCGGATCGACCGGGCGGATCTGCCCGGCCTCGATCCAGCGCCGGATCACCCGGATGCGCGAGTCCGTCCAGGCGCGCAGGGTGGTTTCCAGATAGTCCTGAATGATCGGCGCGCCGTGCATCACCTCGTTGGCCCAGACCTTCGAGCCATAGCGGTATTCGCGCGACAGCTGCATCTTGCGGCTGATGTATCGCCGCAGCGCCACTTCGGGCGAGGCGGATGTTTCAAAGGAATCAGCCGCTTCCAGCCAGACGTTGAAGATCCGTTCAACGACGCGGCGATAGAGCCTTTCCTTCGAGGCGAAGTAATAATGCAGATTGGCCTTGGGCAGGGCACAGGCATCGGCGATGGCTTGCATGGTGGCGCCGCCAAAACCCGCCTCGGCAAAGACCCGTTCCGCCGCATCAAGGATCAGCCGCTCGGTTTCTTCGCGCATTTCGGCGCGTGTGCCCGCTTTTTCGGCACCCTCCGTCTGAGCCATCGGCGCCCTTTCCCGGCCTGCGAAAAATATTGACTGGTTGGTCAAGTCTGTTAGCGTTACACCAGCCCGGACCATTGGCGCAAGCTTTGGCCCCGCGGGTTCCTGAAAGAATATGCCCGGTCGTCAGCCCTGACAACCCAGCCAGCCGCGCCCGGGCCCTACGGAGTAAGACCCATGGCGCTCGACCGCCCCCGCGCACCCAACGACCTGCGCGCGTTCTGGATGCCCTTCACAGCCAATCGCCAGTTCAAGGCCAATCCGCGCATGTTCGTGGCGGCGCGCGACATGCATTACACCACCGCCGAGGGGCGGCAGGTACTGGACGGGACGGCAGGGCTGTGGTGCTGCAATGCCGGCCATTGCCGCCCCAGGATCACCGAGGCGATCCAGCGCCAGGCCGCCGAGTTGGACTATGCGCCGGCCTTCCAGATGGGGCACCCGGTCGCTTTTGAGCTGGCCAACCGGCTCATCGGCATTGCACCCGAGGGGATCGAGCATGTGTTCTATACCAACTCGGGCTCGGAAAGCGTTGAAACCGCGCTGAAGATTGCCATCGCCTATCACCGCGCGCGCGGCGAGGGGCAGCGCACCCGGCTGATCGGGCGCGAGCGCGGCTACCACGGGGTCAATTTCGGCGGCATTTCGGTGGGGGGCATTGTCAACAACCGCAAGATGTTCGGCACGTTGCTTGGCGGCGTCGATCATCTGCCGCATACCCATCTGCCGCAAAACCAGTGGACCCGCGGCCAGCCCGAACACGGCGCCAACCTCGCCGACGAGCTTGAGCGCATCGTCGCGCTGCACGGCGCCGAGACGGTGGCCGCGGTCATCGTCGAGCCGATGGCCGGGTCAACCGGGGTGCTCCTGCCGCCGAAGGGCTATCTGGAGCGGCTGCGCGCGATCACCCGCAAGCACGGCATCCTGCTGATCTTCGATGAGGTGATCACCGGCTTCGGGCGGCTGGGCAGCCCCTTCGCCGCGCAGCATTTCAACGTCCTGCCCGATCTCATCACCACCGCCAAGGGGCTGACCAACGGCGTGATTCCGATGGGCGCGGTGCTGACCACGGCGGCGGTGCATGACGCTTTCATGCAGGGCCCCGAGCATCTGATCGAACTTTTCCATGGCTACACCTATTCGGGCAATCCCATCGCCTCGGCAGCAGCGATCGCCACGCTCGACACCTATCGCGAAGAGGGGCTGTTCGAGCGCTGCGCCGAACTGGCACCCTATTGGGAAGAGGCGCTGCACAGCCTGCGCGGCACGCGCCATGTGATCGACATTCGCAACATGGGGCTGATCGGTGCCATCGAACTGGAGCCGATCGCCGGCGAGCCGACGAAGCGCGCCTTCGCGGCCTTCCTGAACGCCTATGAGAAGGGCGTGCTGATCCGCACCACCGGCGACATCATCGCGCTGTCGCCGCCGCTGATCATCGAGAAGGCGCAGATCGATCAGATCGTCGATACCTTGCGCGAGGTGCTTGAGGCACTGGATTGACACCTGCGGCGCTCCCCGTCCGGGGGCGCCGTTTTCCGGCGGGCGGCGCAGATCGCCCCGGAACAACGAGAACCGACAGGAGAGACGAATGACCGCACCCGCCGCCAATTTGCGCATCAATGCCGACCGTTTGTGGGACAGCTTGATGGAGATGGCCAGGATCGGCCCCGGCATTGCCGGCGGCAACAACCGTCAGACGCTCACCGACGAGGATGCCGAGGGCCGCGCACTGTTTCAGAAATGGTGCGAGGAGGCCGGCTGCACCATGGGCGTCGATGAGATGGGCACCATGTTCGCCATGCGCCCCGGCACCGACCCCGATGCCCTGCCGGTCTATGTGGGCAGTCACCTTGATACCCAGCCGACGGGTGGCAAGTATGACGGCGTGCTGGGGGTTCTGAGCGGGCTGGAGATCGTGCGCAGCCTCAACGATCTGGATATCCGGACAAAGCATCCCATCGTGGTGACGAACTGGACCAACGAGGAGGGCACGCGCTTTGCGCCGGCGATGCTGGCCTCGGGGGTGTTTGCCGGCGTTCTGGATCGAGACTGGGCCTATGATCGCGTCGATGCCCGAGGCAAGCGCTTCGGCGACGAGTTGGAGCGCATTGGCTGGAAAGGCGCCGAGAAGGTGGGTGCGCGCAAGATGCATGCCTTTCTTGAGCTGCATATCGAACAGGGCCCGATCCTTGAGGCCGAGGGCAGGCAGGTCGGCGTCGTCACCCATGGTCAGGGGCTGCGCTGGATCGAATGCACCGTGACGGGCAAGGGGCAGCATACCGGCTCGACGCCCATGTACATGCGCCGCAATGCCGGGCGCGGGCTGGCGCGGGTGACCGAGCTGGTGCATGAGATCGCCATGAAGCATCAGCCCAATGCGGTGGGTGCCATCGGGCATGTGGATGTCTATCCGAACAGCCGCAACATCATCCCTGAAAAGGTTGTTTTCACCGTCGATTTCCGCTCGCATGTGCTTGAGACCCTGGAAGCGATGGTGGCCGAACTGAATGCCCGCGCGCCGGGCGTCTGTGCCGATATCGGGGTCAAGTTCAGCGCCGAAGTGGTGGGCTTCTTTGATCCGCCGGCCTTTGATCCGGTGCTCGTCGAGCGCGTGCGCAATGCCGCGGAACGGCTGGGCTACAGCCATATGGATATCATCTCGGGCGCAGGGCATGATGCCTGCTGGATCAACCGGGTCTATCCCACGACGATGGTGATGTGCCCCTGCGTCGGCGGGCTGAGCCATAACGAGGCCGAGGAGATCAGCAAGGACTGGGCCCGGGCCGGGGCGGATGTGCTGTTCCACGCCGTTCTGGAAACCGCCGAGATCGTCGCCTGAGCGCCTTGCCGCCGGTCTGAAAAAGAGAATATGGCGGTCGCGCCAGCCGCCGTGCACCAACAGGGAGCAAACCAATGTCCAGCACCGTCATCAAGAACGGAACCATCGTCACCCATGATCTGACCTATGCTGCCGATGTGCGGGTCGAGGCCGGAAAGATCACCGAGATCGGCCGGAATCTGAAAGGCGATCAGGAGCTTGACGCCACCGGCTGCTATGTCATGCCGGGCGGGATCGATCCGCATACGCATCTGGAGATGCCCTTCATGGGCACCTATTCCTCGGATGATTTCGAAAGTGGCACGCGCGCCGCGCTGGCGGGTGGAACCACCATGGTGGTCGATTTCGTGCTGCCCGGTCAGGGCCAGGGGCTGATGGATGCCGCCAAGATGTGGCACAACAAGTCCACCCGCGCGCATTGCGACTATTCCTACCACATGGCCGTCACCTGGTGGGGCGAGACGGTCTGGGAAGGCATGGAGGAAAGTATCAAGGCCGGGATCACCAGCTTCAAGCATTTCCTGGCCTACAAGGGCGCGCTGATGGTCAATGACGACGAGCTGTTTGCCAGCTTCCGCCGCGTCGGTGATCTGGGCGGGCTGGCGATGGTGCATGCCGAGAACGGCGATGTGGTGGCCGAGCTTACCGCCAAGCTGCTGGCTGAGGGCAATACCGGCCCCGAGGGCCATGCCTATTCGCGCCCGCCGCAGGTCGAGGGCGAGGCCACCAACCGCGCCATCATGATCGCCGACATGGCCGGGGTGCCGCTTTACGTGGTGCATGTCAGCTGCGAGGACGCGCATGAGGCGATCCGCCGCGCGCGTCAGGCGGGCAAGCGCGTCTGGGGCGAGCCGCTGATCCAGCATCTGACGCTGGATGAGAGCGAATATTTCCACCCCGACTGGGACCATGCCGCGCGCCGCGTGATGTCGCCTCCGTTTCGCAACAAGGAACATCAGGCAAGCCTCTGGGCGGGGCTGCAATCGGGCTCGCTTTCCGTGGTGGCGACAGATCATTGCGCCTTCACCACCGAGCAGAAGCGCTTCGGCGAGGGCGATTTCTCCAAGATCCCCAATGGCACCGGCGGGCTTGAGGATCGCATGCCGATGCTCTGGACGCACGGCGTCAATACCGGCCGGCTGACGCCCAATGAATTTGTCGCCGTCACTTCGACCAATATCGCCAAGATCCTCAACTGCTATCCGCACAAGGGCGCGGTGCTGGTGGGCGCGGATGCTGACCTGGTTGTCTGGGATCCGGAAAAGGAAAAGACCATCAGCGCTTCAGGCCAGCAATCGGCCATTGATTACAATGTCTTCGAGGGCCAGAAGGTGAAGGGCCTGCCGCGCTTCACGCTGACGCGCGGCCGCGTGGCGGTGCATGACGGCGAAATGCGCGGTCAGGAGGGGCATGGCCAGTTCGTTGGCCGCGAAGCGCGCCCGGCGGTGAACCGTGCGCTGAGCCAGTGGAAAGATCTCACCGCGCCGCGCCCCGTGGTGCGCTCCGGCGTGCCGGCGACGGGGGTATGATGAACGACGCATCTGCCAGGCCCGTGATCGAGGCGCGCAACCTGGGGCTGACCTTCCAGACGGGCGACGGTCCGGTCCATGCGCTCAAGGATGTCAACCTGAGCATCCAGAAGGGCGATTTCGTCAGCTTCATCGGCCCTTCGGGCTGCGGCAAGACGACCTTTTTGCGTGTGGTAGCCGATCTTGAAAAACCCACTTCCGGCGCGATCACCGTCAATGGCATGTCGCCCGAGGCCGCGCGCCAGGCGCGCGCCTATGGCTATGTGTTTCAGGCCGCAGGGCTTTATCCCTGGCGCACCATCGAGGGCAATGTGCGCCTGCCGCTGGAGATCATGGGCTATTCCCGTGCCGAGCAGAACGCGCGTGTCGCGCGCGTCATGGAACTGGTGGAATTGCGCGGGTTTGAAAAGAAATTCCCCTGGCAGCTTTCCGGTGGCATGCAGCAGCGCGCCTCGATCGCGCGGGCGCTGGCCTTTGACGCCGACATTCTGCTGATGGACGAACCCTTTGGGGCGCTCGATGAAATCGTGCGCGACCGGCTCAACGAGGAATTGCTCAAGCTGTGGCGCAACACTGGCAAGACCATCGGTTTCGTGACCCATTCGATCCCCGAGGCGGTCTATCTTTCAACGCGGATCGTCGTCATGTCGCCGCGGCCCGGACGCATCACCGATGTCATCGAGAGCACCCTGCCGCTGGAACGCCCGCTTGAGATCCGCGACTCGCGCGAATTCATCGAGATCGCCCATCGCGTGCGCGAGGGGCTCAGGGCGGGGCATCTGGATGAGTGAGGCGCGGCGATGAGAAACATCTTTCCCGTCCTTGCCGTAACGCTGGCACTGGTGGCCCTGTGGTATGTCGCGGTGGTGCCGATGAACGCCCAGTGGGAGCGTGACCAGGCCGCGCGCGCCGGCACGCAGATCACCTTCGGCGAACTGGTCAGCCGCACCATGGCACAGGATCGCCCGCGCCTGCCGGCGCCGCATCAGGTGGTGGCGGAGCTGTGGAACTCCACCTGGGTAGAGGAACGCCATGGCCGGCGCGGCTGGTGGAACTCGGGCACGCTGTCGAACCGCAGCCTCGTCTATCATGGCTGGGTGACGCTTTCGGCAACCATGCTGGGCTTTGCCATCGGCACCAGCCTGGGCGTGCTGCTGGCG
Source organism: Pararhodobacter sp. (assembly GCA_046295695.1). Classification (GTDB taxonomy): domain Bacteria; phylum Pseudomonadota; class Alphaproteobacteria; order Rhodobacterales; family Rhodobacteraceae; genus Pararhodobacter. The sequence goes on from JBKBMS010000008.1 coordinate 20,619, forward strand.
GTGGGCATCGTCTATAACCGGGCGATGGATGCCAGTGTGATGCCCTGGGCGATCGCCAGCCAGACGATACCGATCATCGCGCTGGCGCCAATGATCATCGTGGTGCTCAATTCGGTGGGCGTCACCGGGCTGGTGCCCAAGGCGGTGATTTCGGCCTACCTGAGCTTCTTTCCGGTGGTGGTGGGCATGGTCAAGGGGTTGCGCGCGCCCGATGCGATGCAGCTTGACTTGATGAAAACCTATTCGGCACCGGGGTTTTCGGTGTTTCTGAAGCTGCGGCTGCCCTCGTCGATGCCCTATCTCTTTGCCTCGATCAAGGTGGGTATCGCTGCCGCGCTGGTGGGCACGATCGTCGGTGAATTGCCGGTGCAGCAGGGCGGGCTGGGCGTGCGGCTGCTTTCCGGCAGCTATTACGGGCAGACGGTGCAGATCTGGGCGGCGCTCTTTGCCGCGGCGATCCTGGCGGCAACGATGGTGGGGCTGATCGGCGTGCTGCAACGCGCCACCCTCAAACGCATGGGGATGGCACAATGAGCGGGCTGATGGGCATTGCCGGCAGCGGGCAGCGGCTGGGTTTCGCCGTGGTCTTTCTGGCGGCTGTCGGGCTGGGAATGACCGGTGCGCCGGCGCAGCCGTCCCTTGTGGCGATGCTGGCGCTGCTGGGCGCGGTGCTTCTGGCCTTCGCCGTCGAGCCCAGCCGCCGTGCCGGCCGGCCGCGCTGGCTGGGGGCGCTGGTGCTGCTGGGCATCTGGAACGGGCTTTTCATCGCCGCACTGGGGCTGGCCTTTCGTCAGACGGGTGCCGAGGGCGCGGCTTTCTGGGCGGCGGTGGTGGCGCTCTGGCTGGGGGCCTGGATGCTGGTGGCCTTTCTGGCTGACATGCGCCTGCGTGGCGGGTTGGCGGGGCGTTTGCAGGCGCTGCTGGCGCCGGTGGTCTTTGGCCTGACACTGATCTGGTTCTGGGAGGTGGTGGTCGGCGCGCTGAACGTGCCGCGGGTGATCCTGCCGCCGCCCTCGATGATTGCCGCGCGCATCGCCACTTCGCTCGATATTCTGCGCATCGACCTGATGCAGACCTTCGTCAAGGGCGCGCTTTCCGGCTTTGCCATCGGCTGCGGCGCGGCGGTGCTCTTCGCGCTGGTGGTGGACCGGTTCGATTTCCTGCGTCGGGGGCTGTTGCCGGTGGGCAATTTCCTCTCGGCGCTGCCGATCATCGGCACCGCGCCGATCATGGTAATGTGGTTCGGCTTCGACTGGCCCTCGAAGGCGGCGGTGGTGGTGGCGATGGTGTTCTTTCCCATGCTGGTCAATACCGTGCAGGGGCTGGCCGCGACCGAGGCCATGCAGCGCGACCTGATGCGCACCTATTCGGCCAACTGGTTTCAGACCCTGACGGCGCTTCGGCTGCCGGCGGCGATGCCTTTCATCTTCAACGGGCTGAAAATATCGGCAACGCTGGCGCTGATCGGGGCTATCGTTGCCGAGTTCTTCGGCTCGCCGACGCGCGGCATGGGGTTTCGCATTTCCACCGAGGTCGGGCGCTTGCAGCTCGATATGGTCTGGGCAGAAATTGCCGTGGCGGCGCTGGCGGGTTCGGCGTTCTATGGTTTCTGGGCTCTGCTCGAACGACGGATGACATTCTGGCATCCCTCGCAGCGCAGCAGGTAAACACCGGCCGCTCGTGCCGGACAACATGGAGGTGACTATGAAGATCAAAGCAAGATTGGCGGGCCTGAGTGCGGCTCTTGCCCTGACGGCGGGCTCGGCTGCGGCGCTTGATGATGTGACCTTGCAGCTCAAGTGGGTCACGCAGGCGCAGTTCGCGGGCTATTACGTGGCGCTTGAGAACGGCTATTTCGAGGAGGAAGGGCTCAACGTCACCATCCGTCCGGGCGGGCCGGATATCGCCCCTCCGCAGGTGATCGCCGGCGGCGGTGCCGATGTGATCGTCGAATGGATGCCCGCAGCGCTCGCCGCGCGCGAGCAGGGTCTGCCGCTGGTCAACATCGCCCAGCCCTTCGTACGTTCGGGCATGATGCTGACCTGTCTGGCCGAGTCGGGCATCACCAGCCCTGACGATTTCCCCGGTCGCACGCTGGGGGTTTGGTTCTTCGGCAATGAATACCCGTTCCTGTCGTGGATGGCGACGCTGGGCATTCCCACCACCGGCGGGGCCGATGGGGTCGAGGTGCTGCGCCAGGGCTTCAACGTCGATCCGTTGCTGCAGCGTCAGGCCGATTGCGTCAGCACCATGACCTACAACGAATACTGGCAGGTCATTGACGCCGGGATCGAGCCCGATCAGCTGGTGACCTTCCAGTATGAGGATCAGGGCGTGGCGACGCTGGAAGACGGGCTCTATGTGCTTGAGGACCGGCTGGAAGATCCCGCTTTCGTTGATCGCATGGCACGATTCGTCCGCGCCTCGATGCGCGGCTGGCAATGGGCCGAGGAAAACCCCGATGCCGCCGCCGAGATCGTGCTCGACTATGACGAGACCGGCGCCCAGACCGCCCGCCATCAGGAGCGCATGATGCTGGAAGTGGCGCGCCTCACCGCGGGTTCCAACGGCGTGCTGGATGTCGAAGCCTATGAGCGCACGGTGCAGACCCTGCTGGGCGGTGGCTCGGACCCGGTGATCAGCAGCGCGCCCGAAGGTGCCTGGACCCATGCCGTGACGGATGCTGCCTTCAACTGAAGCGGGGGCCGTTAAGGATGAGGGAAGGGGGCGCGCTGGCGCCCCCTTCTTGTTGTGCGCTGCCGCGTCGCGGCTGCCTGCCGGTCGAATCCAGCGGGCGGATGCCTTTTGTTAACCTTCCGTTAACGCTCTTTTAACCTTTCATTAACCTTCTCGCATGGCCGTTGCGCGAAGATCACACCATTTCAGCGTCAAGTCCAAAATCACGGCTCGATGGCAAAAAAATCCGTTGACGCTGTGCCAACAAATACGTCAGATAGTGCCATCCGACGAACGGGCCACTAGATGTAGTAAGGCTCGCGGGGCAGTGGGGCATCGTTTCCAGTATTTTCCGAACCTGGTCATTCCGGGACGGATCGAGGTTGCATCATGGTGCAGCCTGTTTTCTGTCGCGCCCATTCCCGCGCCGAAACCGCACGCATGGCCCGGCGTCGCGCAAACCAATCGTGGCCAAGGGGACAGGCAGATGAAGATCGAGCGAAAATTCACCACCAACGGAAAAGACGCCTATGCGGCGCTGAACTTCGTCAAGACGGTATCCGAGATCCGCAACCCCGATGGAACGGTGGTGTTTCGGAACGATCAGGTCGAGGTGCCCGAGGGCTGGAGCCAGGTGGCTTCGGATGTGATTGCGCAGAAATACTTCCGCAAGGCCGGCATCCCCGCCCGGCTGAAGAAAGTGGCCGAAAAGGGTGTGCCGGAATTCCTGTGGCGCTCGGTTGCCGATGACAAGGCCCTGGCCGAACTGCCCGAGGGCGAGCGTTTCGGCGGCGAGACTTCGGCGCGGCAGGTCTTTGACCGTCTGGCCGGCGCCTGGGCCTATTGGGGCTGGAAGGGTGGCTATTTCACCGACGAAGCCGACGCGCGCGCCTATTTCGACGAGATGCGCTTCATGCTGGCCGCGCAGATGGCCGCGCCCAACAGCCCGCAATGGTTCAACACCGGCCTGCACTGGGCCTACGGCATCGACGGTCCCAGCCAGGGCCATTTCTATGTCGATCCCTTCACCCACAAGATGGTGAAATCGAAATCGGCCTATGAACATCCCCAGCCGCATGCCTGTTTCATCCAGTCGGTTTCGGACGATCTGGTCAATGAAGGCGGCATCATGGATCTGTGGGTGCGCGAGGCGCGGCTGTTCAAATACGGCTCGGGCACCGGCACCAACTTCAGCTCGTTGCGCGGCGAGGGCGAGAAGCTTTCGGGGGGTGGCAAATCCTCCGGTCTGATGGGCTTCCTGAAGATCGGCGACCGCGCCGCCGGGGCGATCAAGTCGGGCGGCACCACGCGGCGCGCCGCCAAGATGGTGATCTGCGACATGGATCACCCCGATATCGAGGCCTTCATCAACTGGAAGGTGATCGAGGAGCAGAAGGTGGCCTCGCTGGTGGCCGGCTCGAAGGCGCATGAGTTGCGCCTCAACGAGATCTTCTCCGCGATCCGCACCTGGGACGGCTCCAGCGAGGATGCCGTGGACCCGGCGAAGAACCCGGCGCTCAAGGCCGCGATCAAGGCCGCCAAGAAGGCCATGATCCCTGACACCTATACCAACCGCATCCTGCAATACGCGCGCCAAGGCTACACCTCGATCGAATTCCCCACCTATGACACCGATTGGGATTCGGAAGCCTATGTCACCGTTTCGGGGCAGAACTCCAACAACTCGGTGCGCGTGACCGATGCCTTCCTGCAGGCGGTCAAGGACGATGCCGACTGGGAATTGCTGCGCCGTACCGACGGCAAGGTGGCCAAGGTGATCAAGGCGCGGGAGCTGTGGGATCAGGTGGGCCATGCCGCCTGGGCCTGCGCGGACCCCGGCATCCAGTTCCATGACACGGTCAACGCCTGGCACACCTGCCCGGCGGACGGGCCGATCCGCGGCTCCAATCCGTGCTCGGAATACATGTTCCTGGACGATACCGCCTGCAACCTGGCGTCGATGAACCTGCTCACCTTCCACCGTGACGGGCAGTTCGATGCCGAAGGCTATATCCATGCCACCCGGCTCTGGACCGTGACGCTGGAGATCAGCGTGATGATGGCGCAGTTTCCCTCCAGGGAGATCGCGCAGCGCAGCTACGAGTTTCGCACCCTGGGGCTGGGCTATGCCAATATCGGCGGGCTGTTGATGAACATGGGGCTGGGCTATGACAGCCCTGAAGGGCGTGCCCTGTGCGGTGCGTTGACCGCCGTCATGACCGGCATCAGCTACGCCACCTCGGCCGAGATGGCCGCCGAGCTGGGCGCTTTCCCGGGTTTTGCCAAGAACCGCGAGCACATGCTGCGGGTAATGCGCAACCATCGCCGCGCCGCGCATGGCCTGGCCGACTACGAGGCGGTGAACGTGGCCCCCGTGGCGCTCGATGCCGCCAACTGCCCCGATGCGCGGCTCGTGGATCTGGCGCGCGCCGCCTGGGACGAGGCGCTCAGCCTGGGCGAGGCGCATGGCTACCGCAACGCGCAGGCCACGGTGATCGCGCCCACCGGCACGATCGGGCTGGTGATGGATTGCGACACCACCGGGATCGAGCCCGATTTCGCGCTGGTGAAATTCAAGAAGCTTGCTGGCGGCGGCTATTTCAAGATCATCAACCGTTCGGTGCCGGCGGCACTGGCGAAGCTGGGCTATACCTCCGCGCAGGTCGAGGAGATCATCGCCTATGCCGTCGGCCATGCCAGCCTTGGCCAGGCCCCGGCGATCAACCATACCGCGCTGATCGGTCATGGTTTCGGCCCTGCCGAGATCGCCAAGATCGAGGCCGCGCTGCCCAGCGCCTTCGATATCCGCTTCGTGTTCAACCAGTGGACCCTAGGCGAGGACTTCTGCCGCGAAACCCTGGGCATCCCGGCGGCAAGGCTCAATGATCCCGCGTTTGATCTGCTGCGGCATCTGGGTTTCTCCAAGGCCCAGATCGAGGCTGCCAATGACCATGTCTGCGGCTCCATGACGCTGGAAGGCGCACCGCATCTGAAGCCCGAACATTACGTGGTGTTCGACTGCGCCAACCCCTGCGGCAAGAAGGGCAAGCGCTTCCTGAGCGTGGACAGCCATATCCGCATGATGGCGGCAGCGCAGAGCTTCATTTCGGGGGCGATCTCGAAGACGATCAACATGCCCAATTCGGCCAGCATCGAAGAGACGCTCGCCGCCTATGAGCTGAGCTGGTCGCTGGGCATCAAGGCCAATGCGCTCTATCGCGACGGCTCCAAGCTCAGCCAGCCCCTGGCCGCCGCGCTGGTCGAGGATGACGATGAGGCCGAGGAGGTGCTGGCCAGTGGCTCGGCGCAGGAAAAGGCAGCCGTTCTGGCCGAGAAGATCATCGAGAAGATCGTCGTCAAGGAGGTTATCCGCCGCCACCGCGAAAAGCTGCCCGAGCGCCGCAAGGGTTATACCCAGAAGGCCATCGTCGGCGGTCACAAGGTCTATCTGCGCACCGGCGAATACGGCGACGGCACGCTGGGCGAGATCTTCATCGACATGCACAAGGAAGGCGCGGGCTTCCGGGCGATGATGAACAACTTTGCCATCGCCGTGTCGGTGGGGCTGCAATACGGCGTGCCGCTTGAGGAATTCGTCGATGCCTTCACCTTCACCCGGTTCGAGCCGGCGGGCATGGTGCAGGGTAACGACAGCATCAAGAACGCCACCTCGATCCTCGACTACATCTTTCGCGAACTGGCGGTCAGCTACCTCGACCGCACCGATCTGGCGCATGTCAAGCCGCAGGGCGCGTCCTTCGACGATCTGGGCGGCGGTGAGCGCGAGGGCGCGAAGAACGTGTCTGAACTGAGCGACGATGCTGCCAGCCGCGGGCTTGAAGTGCTGCGCCAGATCTCCTCGACCGGGTATCTGCGCAAGCGCCTGCCGCAGGAACTGGTGGTGCTGCAAGGCGGTGCCACGGCGCGCGGTTTCGATGCGACCGCGCTGGTGGCCGGCGGCGATGTCGCGGTCTCGGTGCGCGCTGAAACCAGTGCCGAGGCGCTGAGCGTGGCGGTTGTCGACCCGCGCACCAAGGCCCGGATGCAGGGCTATGAAGGCGATCCCTGTGGTGAATGCGGCAACTATACGCTGGTCAGAAACGGCACCTGCATGAAGTGCAACACCTGCGGCGGCACCAGCGGGTGCAGTTGATCGCGCCGCAGGGGGCAGGGGCTCATGGACTGTCTTTCAGGGCCATGAAATGAACATCGCCCGCCATTCGGCGGGCGATGTTCTTTGAAATCCGTGCCCGGCAGTCCGCCTTTCAGGAACCTCGATCCGCGATACTTGTCTGATCCGGCGGTGATGTCGTGCACATTGCAGAGCTAGGGCCGCAAGATCACTCGCATGCCGCGCGCCGGGCAGGCCCTTGCACGGAGTTCCTGATCGCAGGGGCGTGGTGCCAGATCGCGCGTCAGGCAGAGGCGGACTTCGAGGAAAACGCCCGTGCGGCAACTGGTGATCATGGTCTCGGGCGATGACAGGGGATTGAGTGCGCTGATTGCCGTTTCGATCTCGGCGGGCGTGACCGGGCCAGGCAGATGGGGCAGGGTGCCAGGCTCCGGCAGGGCAAGGCGCCCGACGGCGTGGCGGGTCAGGGCAAAATACTCCTGCGCCGACAGCCCGGTGCAGCGCCCGTGCTTGTTCCATTGGTGCCAGGCGGCACCCGTGCTGCCGAAAAGGTCCATCTGGCGCGCGGTTTCAGCGTGGCTGGGGTTGGGGTGCGGGCTGCGGCAGTATTCGGGCCAGCTGCCGCCGGCATGTTGCGGCCAGAGCCCGTGCACGATCCAGCCCAGCCCCGCCCGCGGTGCGCAGCGCGGATCGTCGCCACGCAGGGTTTGCGTGGCGCAAAGCCCCGGCACCCAGCTCACCGCCAGCAGATAATGGTCGAATTCGCCGGCACGGTCCTGCGTCTGCGCCGCGCCGCCTGGCAGCAGCACCAGCGCGCCAAGCAGCAACGCGGCCAGTGCCGTCAATCGGCGGGCTTTGTGCAAGGATCGCATGTTTTCTCTTTTCTTGTGCGGCTGCGCGCCTTATATAGCGGCCATTCCCCGAAATCGAGGATGCGCGGCCTCGCCGCGGCCGGTATCCCGGCGGGCGATTGCCCATGCCCATCCCGAAGGCAGTGTGAAGGACCGATCCGATGGCAAAACCCCTGATGGCAAAGGCCACGGCCGTTTGGCTGGTGGACAATACCACGCTCAGCTTCAAGCAGATCGCCGATTTCTGCGGGCTGCACGAGCTTGAGGTTCAGGGCATCGCCGATGGTGATGTGGCCTCTGGCGTGAAGGGTTTTGATCCGATCGCGCACAACCAGCTCGATGAGATCGAGATCAAGAAGGGCGAGGCCGATACCGGCTATGTGCTGAAACTGAAGTTCAACCCCGCCGCGGTGGGCGAGGAAAAGCGCCGCGGTCCGCGTTACACGCCGCTTTCCAAGCGCCAGGACCGTCCGGCGGCCATTCTGTGGCTGGTCAAGTTCCATCCCGAGCTGGCCGATGCGCAGATCCGCAAGCTGGTGGGCACGACCAACCCGTCGATCCAGGCGATCCGCGAGCGCACGCATTGGAACATCCAGAACATCCAGCCGATCGATCCGGTGGCGCTGGGGTTGTGCCGTCAGTCCGAACTTGACGGCGAGGTGCAGAAAGCCGCCAAGAAGAAGCTCGCCGAGGGCGGCGTGATGAACGACGACGAGCGCCGCAAGCTGGTTTCGACCGAGCAGTCGCTGGACATGCCGGCCGAGCCCAAGCTGCCGTCCAATATTGCCGGGCTGGAGAATTTCAGCCTGACGCAGAGCGAGGAGGCGGCCAAATCGGTGGATTACTCCGATGCCGAGAGCTTCTTCAACCTGCCCGATGAGGACGATGCCGGGCATGACGAGGACGAGGATGACGAGGACGATCGCAAGGTGCGCTGAGCGCCGCAACGCGCCCGGATCGGTCTCGTCGATATCGACAAACCCGGCCTGACGGCCGGGTTTTCGTGTTCAGGGGGGCGCTGACCCCGGCACGCCCCCTTGGCCAGACTACGTGTGGCGCAAACACCGATATGGCGCGGCCAAGGGCGGCGGGGCGCTTTTCTTGACCGCGCGATTGGGCTAAGCGGGGCCGGGTGGCCTTATCAGGCCCAGACAAGGTTCGGGGAAGACACGATGAAATTTACTCTGTCCTGGCTCAAGGAGCATCTGGAGACCGACAGCGCGCTGGAGGTCATTCTGGAGGCATTGACCGATCTGGGCCTTGAGGTCGAGGAGGTTGCCGACCCCGCGGCCCGGCTGGGCGCATTCCGGATCGCCCGCATCATCGAGGCCCTGCCGCATCCTGATGCCGACCGGCTGCGCCTGTGCCGGGTGGAGACCCTGCCCGAGGGGCCGGGCGGGCGGCGCGAGGAGGTGCAGGTAGTGTGTGGCGCGCCCAATGCGCGCAGCGGTCTGGTGGGGGTTTTCGCGCCCGTGGGCACGCATATTCCCGGCACCGGGGTCGATCTGAAGCCCGGTGTGATCCGTGGCCAGGCTTCGAACGGGATGATGTGTTCCGAACGCGAACTGGAACTGTCTGATGAGCATGACGGGATCATCGACCTGCCGCAGGATGCCCCGCTGGGCATGCGCTATATCGAATATGCCGGGCTCGATGACCCGATGATCTATGTCAAGATCACCCCCAACCGCCCCGATGCGCTGGGCGTGCGCGGCATTGCGCGCGATCTTGCCGCGCGCGGGCTGGGGCGGTTGAAACCGCTGGCCGTGGAGCCGGTCAAGGGCGCCTTCGAGAGCCCGCTCAACGTGGCGATCGACCCTGCGCTGAAACAGAAGGGTTGCCCGCTCTTCATGGGGCGGGTGATCCGCGGGGTGAAGAACGGCCCCTCGCCCGCGTGGATGCAGAACCGCCTGAAGGCGATCGGGTTGCGGCCGATCTCGGCGCTGGTGGATGTCACCAACTTTTTCACCTTCGCCCTGAACCGGCCGCTGCATGTCTTTGATCTGGCGAAGGTTTCAGGCGATGTGCTGCGCATCCATCCGGCACGGGGCGGCGAGGAAGTGCTGGCGCTCGATGGCAAGACCTATCGCCTGGCGCCCGGCATGATGGCGATTTCCGATGCCGCGGGGGTGGAAAGCATCGCCGGCATCATGGGTGGCGATCATTCGGGCTGCACGGAAGGCACCACGGATGTCTTTCTTGAATCAGCCTATTGGGACCCCATCACCATTGCCGCCACCGGCCGCGCGCTGAAGGTCCATTCCGATGCGCGCTATCGGTTCGAGCGCGGTGTGGACCCGGCCTTCACCGGGCCGGGGCTGGAACTGGCCACCCGGATGATCCTTGATCTGTGCGGTGGCGAGGCATCGGCGGTTGTCAGCGATGGTGCGGTGCCCGATGCGACGCGCGCCTACCGCTTCGATCCGCAGGCAGTGGCGCGGCTTGTCGGCATGGCGATCCCCGAGGCCGAGCAGCGCGCCATGCTGGAGGCGCTGGGCTTCCGGCTTGATGGCGATCAGGCGATCCCGCCAAGCTGGCGCCCCGATATCCTGGGATCTGCCGATCTGGTCGAGGAAGTGGCGCGCGTGGCCTCGCTGACCCGGCTGGAGGGCAAGCCGATGCCGCGCATGGCCCCCGGCGTGCCGGCGCCGATCCTGACGCCGATGCAGCGGCGTGAGCGGCTGGCGCGGCGCACTCTGGCAGGGCTGGGCTACCATGAATGTGTGACCTACAGCTTCATCGATGCCGCTTCGGCGGCGCGGTTTGGCGGTGGCAGTGACGACCTGCGGCTGGAAAACCCCATCTCCAGCGAAATGACGCATATGCGCCCGGATCTGCTGCCGGGGCTGTTGCAGGCGGCGGCGCGAAATCAGGCGCGCGGCTTCATGGATCTGGCGCTGTTCGAGCTGGGGCCGGTCTTTTCGGGCGGTGAGCCCGGTGAACAGAGCCTCCGCGCCACCGGGATTCTGGTGGGGGCCTCGGCGGCGCGCGATCCGCATGGCAGCCGTCGTGCGGTGGATCTTTACGATGCGCGCGCCGATGCCGAGGCGGTGCTTGGCGCGCTGGGGGCCCCGGCGCGGCTGCAGATCGATCGCGCGGTTGAGGACTGGTTCCATCCCGGGCGCTCCGGGCGCTTCACGCTGGGGCCGAAACTGGTGCTGGCGAGTTTTGGCGAGTTGAACCCGCGGGTGCTGCGCGCCTGCGGGATCAAGGGGGGGGCGGTGGCCTTCACGCTGGATCTGGCCGCCGTGCCGATGCCACGCAATGCCTCGGCGACCCGTCCCGCGCTGGCGCTGAGCGATCTGCAGGCGGTTGAGCGCGATTTCGCTTTCGTGCTTGATCACGGCACCGAGGCGCTGGCGGTTGTCAATGCGGCGCTGGGCGCGGACAAGGTGCTGATCGAGAGCGTGCAGGTCTTCGACGAGTTCACCGGCGCGAAGGCCGAGGCGCAGATGGGGCCGGGCAAGAAGTCGCTCGCCATTGCGGTAAGGCTGCAACCGCAGGGAAAAACGCTCACCGAGGACGAGATCGAAGCCGTCAGCGCCCGCATCATCGACAAGGTGGCCAAGGTAACGGGTGGGGTGCTGCGCGGCTGAGCCCGGCGGCGCGGGGCCTCCGGCGGGCAGCGCCGGGGCTTGCGTCCCGGTTGCTGAGCAGTATGGTGTGAGCGCTATCAAAAGACCGTGACGCTCATGCCATCACCCTTCTCGCTGCTGCTGCGCCTGCCCGCCGGTCTGGTCGGGCCGCTGGCCGGGCTTCTGGCCTTCGCGCTCTATTCGACGCATGACGCCGTGGTGAAACACCTGGGCGCCAGCTACAGCGTGTTCCAGATCCTGTTCTTCAGTGCGCTGCTGAGCTTTCCGCTGGCGGTGGTGATGCTGCTGCGCGATCCGGTGCCGGGCACGCTGTTGCCCCGCCATCCGGGCTGGAGCCTGGTGCGCACGGTGTTCATGGTGACCGGGTGGGCCAGCGTGTTCTACGCCTTCTCGGTTTTGCCGCTGGCGCAGACCTATGCGATCCTTTTCTCGACACCGCTGATGATCACGCTGCTGGCGATCCCGGTTCTGGGCGAGCGGGTGGGCTGGCATCGCGGGCTGGCGGTGGCGGTGGGCATGGCGGGGGTTCTGGTGGTGCTCAGACCCGGCGGCACGGAATTGTCGCCGGGCCATGCGGCAGCGCTGCTGGCGGCGCTTTGCTCGGCGATGTCCTCGGTGGTGGTGCGCCGCATCGGGCGCGATGAACGCGCGGCGGTCTTGATGCTCTATCCGATGGTGGCGGCGGTGTTGGTGATGGGCGCGTTGCTGCCGTTGGTCTATGTGCCGGTCGAACTGGCGGATCTGGGCGCGATGGCGGTGGTTGCGGTGCTGGCCTTCGCGGCGGCCTTGCTGATCATCGCCGCCTATCGGCGTGCCGAAGCCTCGGTGGTGGCACCGATGCAGTATTCGCAGATGATCTGGGCTACGATCCTTGGCTGGCTCTTCTTTTCCGAGAGCCCCGATGCCTGGACGATCGCCGGCGCGGCGCTGATCATCGCCAGCGGGCTTTATATCCTGTTTCGCGAGGGGCGCGCGAATGTTTCGGCGAATCAGCCGGTTCTGGGCACCGGCGGGCGTATTGCCACCGCCACCGCGCCCGAGGGGCCACGGCCTGAACAAGGTGCGCAGGAAGGCTGAGCATGGCGCGCGCCTGCCGCCAGATGGCCCCGGATCGACCACAGATTGCCCTTGCAAATCATGGCGGCGCGGGTTAGTTGCCGCGCACGGTCGGAGTGTAGCTCAGCTTGGTAGAGCACTGTCTTCGGGAGGCAGGGGCCGGAGGTTCGAATCCTCTCACTCCGACCATTTCAAAACAATCACTTGGCAGAAATTTTTTGCCCGTCAGATGCCGGGCGCTGGCGTCTGAAACAGTGGCGGCAGGCTGCCCAGCACCAGCGGTCCCAGGCGCACCAATCCCTCGCGCACCGCAAGTTGGGCCTCCAACCGGGCGGGGTCGGCGGGATCGGCCAGCCCCTGCAATGTGCGCTGCCACAGCACTGCCTCCTCAGGGGCGATCAGCCCGGCCTCACGCAGCCGTTCCAGCAAGGCTGGCCAGCCGCTGATCTCCAGTGTCAGCGGCCCTGACAAAAGCCCCAGCGCATCGGCTTCCAGCCGGCCGCTGGCGGTGAGTGCGATGCCGTCGAAGGCCAGCCGCGCGCGGGTCAGCGCCAGACCCACCAGATAGGGCGGGGGGCCTGCCATCGCATGGCGGTCAAGCGCGCGGTCGAACTCGGCTTCAATCTCCAGGCTCAGCAGATCCAACCGGCGCGGCCAATGCCCGGCGGGGTCGAGCGCGGCCATCATCGCGGTATCGGCAAAGAGGGTTTGCAGTTCGAGCACTGCCTGATGGCGGGTGGAGGTCAGCGCGCGCGTGGCAAAGCGCAGCGCCTCGGCGCGGTGGGTTGCGGTGCTGCTGCGCAGCTCCGGTCTTTCGACGACCAGCGCCAGGCGCTCCAGCGGCAGCGCGGCTTCGGGCGCCATCACCAGACTGGCGCGCATATCGCGGCTGTGCAGCGCGAAGGCCGTGCCGGCAATCACGAACTCCTGATCATGGGCAAAGACCGCGATCAGATGGTGCGGCCGGTAGCTGAGCGCGAAGAACTGCACGAAGGGCGCGCGCCAGCTCAGACCGGGCTGGCTCAGGCTGGGCTCGTTCAGGGTCAGGTCGAAGCGGTTGGGAAAACCGCGCACGCGGTGGCTGTCCGCGCTGAAAAACGGATTGGTTTCAAGCTGCTGCACCACCGCACGGTCCAGCGCGCGGGCCCCGGCAAACCAGTAGCCCCCCCAAGCCAGCGTCGCCAGAACTGCCACCGACAGCAGGCCGATGACTGCACGTATGCCCACGGGGACCCCCTTCATTGTTGTCTTCCGTTGCCTGCGTGTTTACATCGCTGCCGCGGGCGGGGCCAGTGCCGGCGCGCCATGCAGGAGGATGCTGTGCAGCCGCTTTGGGTGTTTGGTTACGGATCGCTGGTGTGGAACCCGGGCTTTGCCTGGAGCCGGCGCGTGCTGGCGCGCCTTGAAGGCTACCGGCGCTCGTTCTGCATGCGCTCGATCCATCATCGCGGCACCGAAGAGGCCCCCGGTCTGGTGCTGGCGCTGGATGCCGCGAATGATGCGCATTGCACCGGCGTCGCCTTTGAGATCGCACCACAGATCGCCGATGAAACGCTGGAATATCTGCGCGCGCGCGAGTTGATCTCGGCGGCCTATCTGGAGACCGTGCAACCTGTTGCCCTGGATGGCGGCGGTATCGTGGAAGCCGTGGTCTATGTCATTGATCCCGCGCATTGGCAGTATTGTGGTGGACTGGCGCTTGAGGAACAGGCGCGCATCATCGCCAGCGCCACCGGCGGGCGCGGGCCGAATTGCGAATATCTCCACCAGACCGCGGCGCATCTGGCCGAACTGGGGCTGCACGATGCCGAACTGGAGTGGCTTTCGATGCGGGTGCGCGCCCTCAAGAATGCGTAGTTTGCAGTTGGCAACAGGGGCCGTTCCCACTAGATATTGTGGCAACCAGAAGGGTTGATCGGAATGGCGCGACAATTGCGGGCTGGAGCACTGGGACCGATCGGCAGCGTGCAATTCTCGCAGCCGGTGCGCCAGATTACCCTCATGCTGACCGCGCTGGCGCTGGTGGCGGTGGGGGTCTATATCGCCTTTCCACGCGTCTCAGGCATCTTTCTGGCCAATATCTGGCTCAACGGCTTCATCTTCCTGGTCTTTCTGATCGGGGTTCTGGCGACTTTCTGGCAGGTTTTCCAGCTTTCCAGCTCGGTTGCCTGGATCGAGGGTTTCGCCGCCGAAACGCCGGGCCATCAGATCACGGTTGCCCCGCGCCTGCTGGCGCCGCTGGCGGCCCTGCTGCGTTCGCGTGGGCGCTCCAAGCATATCAGTTCCACCTCGACGCGTTCGATCCTTGAATCCGTCGCCACGCGCATTGATGAAGAGCGCGACATCACGCGCTACATCGTCAACCTGCTGATCTTTCTTGGCCTTCTGGGCACATTCTACGGGCTGGCGACTTCGGTGCCGGCGGTTGTCGATACCATCCGCTCGCTTGCGCCACGCGAGGGGCAGGATGCGCTTTCGGGGTTTGGGCAGCTCATGGCCGGGCTTGAGACGCAGATGGATGGCATGGGCGTGGCGTTCTCCTCGTCACTGCTGGGGCTGGCGGGCTCGCTGGTGGTGGGCATTCTTGAGCTGTTTGCCAGCCACGGACAGAATCGCTTTTATCGCGAGCTGGAGGAATGGCTCTCGTCGATCACCCGGCTGGGCACCGCAGGCGAATCCGAGAGCGGCGAAGGCGCAGCACTGGGTGCCTTTGTCAGCGTTATTGACAGCATGGCCGAGCAGCTTGAGGCGATGCGCGGGCTGCATGCCGATGCCGATGCCGGGCGCGCCCAGCTTGATCAGGGGCTTGCCACGCTGGCCGAGGCCGTCGACCGGCTGTCGCTGCGCTTCGAGATGGAAAGCAGCACCGCTGCCTCGCTTGATCGCCTCGCCGAGGGGCAGGAACGCCTTATCGCGCTGCTCGAAAGCCAGCATTCCGAACCCGAGGCCCATCTGGAGGCCGAAACCCGGCTGCGGCTGCGCTCGATGGATATTCAGTTGCTGCGCATCCTCGAAGAGATGTCCGCTGGGCGGCAGGAATCGATTGCCGATCTGCGCACCGATCTGGCAACGCTTACCCAGGCGGTGCGACAGCTCAACCGCCAGCCGCCGCCGGTGATTGTGCCCGCGCGCGGCGACGAGGGCTGAGCCAATGGGCCTTTCGCGCCGGTCCAACCAGCGCTTCTCGGGCTCGATCTGGCCGGGCTTTGTGGATGCGATGACGGCGCTTTTGCTGGTGCTTATCTTCGTGTTGTCGATTTTCATGATCGTGCAATCGGTCCTGCGCGAGACCATCGACACCCAGGACAGCGAGTTGCAGGGGCTGACGGCGCAGGTGGCGGCGTTGACCAATGCGCTCGGCCTGAGCCGGGCACGGGTCAGCACGCTTGAGGGGCGCATCGAGGGGCTGAGCGGCGATCTGGATGACGCGCGCGCCATGATCGGCACGCAGCAGGCGCAGATTTCCGCGCTGGGCCGTGACCTGGCCGCCAGGGTAGAGGAGCTGGGGCAGGCGCGCGCCGAGATCACTGCCTTCGAGGCGCAGGTTGCCGGGCTGCTCGCCGAGCGCAGCGATCTGCGCGATCGTCTGGGTGCCACCGAGGCCGCGCGCGATGCGCTGATTTCTGAATCCGAGGCGCTGCAACTGGCGCTGGCGCAGGCACGCGACGAGATCGACGCCGCCGCCGAAGCCGCGCGTCTGGATGCCGCGCGGCGCGAGGCAGTCGAGGCCGCGCTTGCCCAGATGCGCGCCCGCGCCGAGACCGGTGAGGCCAGCCTGGCTGAAATGCTTTCCCGGCTGAGCGACACCGAAGCCGCGCGCGACACTGCGTTGGCAACCCTGGAAGCCCTGCGCGAGACCATGGCAAGGCGCGAAGCCGAACGCGACGCGCTGTCGGCACGTCTGGCGCAAAGCATCGAGGATGCCCGGACACGCGATGCCGCACTGGCGGACCTGGCCGCGCGCGAGGCCGAACTTGGCGCGCGGATTGCCGAACTGGACGCCGCGCTGTCGGATGCCGAACTGGCACGCCGGCAGGCTTTGGCGGACCTGGCCGCACGCGAGGCCGAGCTTGGCGCGCGGATTGCCGAGCTGGACGCCGCGCTGTCGGATGCCGAACTGGCGCGCCGGCAGGCTTTGGCGGACCTGGCCGCGCGCGAGGCCGAGCTTGGCGCGCGGATTGCCGAACTGGATGCGGCGCTGTCGGATGCCGAACTGGCGCGCCGGCAGGCTTTGGCGGACCTGGCCGCGCGCGAGGCCGAACTTGGCGCACGGATTGCCGAGCTGGACGCCGCGCTTTCGGATGAGGAACTGGCCAGACAGTCCGCCCTTGCCCAACTCGCCGCGCTTGAGCAGCAGATGAGCACCGAGATCGATGCTCTTGAGGCCGCCCGCCTGGCCGAAGTCGCTGCCGCTGAGGCGCTGCGCGCGCGCCTGGCCGAGGCCGAAGCCGCGCTCAGCGATGAAGAGCGCGCCCGCCTTGCTGAAATCGCCGCTGCGGAGGCTTTGCGCGCGCGCCTGGCCGGGGCCGACACCGAACTCAGCGCAATGACACTCGCGTTGGAAGAGGCGCGCCGCCGCGCCGAGGAAACACTGACCCTGCTGGCCGCCGCGACCCTTGCGCGAGACGAGGCCGAGGCGCTGGCTGATATGCGCCTCACCGAATCCGAGGCGCGTGCCGCACTGCTGGATCTGGCGGCGCAACAGCTTTCCGAAGCCGAGACCCTTGCCGTCGAGGATCAGCGCCGGCTTGCGTTGCTGACCGAGCAGGTCGCGGCGCTGCGTCGTGAAGTGGCGGGATTGCAGGATCTGCTGGGCGACTACCGGCAGCGCGACGCCGATGCCCACACCCAGATCGAAACGCTGGGTGCTGATCTGAACGCGGCGCTTGCGCAGGTCGCGGCCGAACAATCGCGCCTGGCGATCGAACAGCGCCGTCGGGCCGAGCTGGAAGAAGCCGAACGCCGCCGCCTGGAGGATGAGGCCCGCCAGCTTGAACGCTACCGTTCTGAATTCTTTGGCCAGATGCGTGACGTTCTGGCCGGGCGCGAGGGCGTGCGCATTGTCGGCGACAGGTTCGTGTTTTCCTCCGAAGTGCTGTTCGAGCTGGGGTCAGCCGACCTGGCCCCCGAGGGGCGTGCCCAGATCGCCAATGTGGTGACCATCCTGCGCGAGGTCGCGCGCGACATTCCCCCCGGTATCGACTGGATCCTGCGCGTCGATGGTCATACCGATGACGTGCCCATCGCGCCGGGGGCGCGCTTTGCCAACAACTGGGAACTGAGTCAGGCGCGCGCGCTGTCGGTGGTGCTGTTCATGATCGAGGACCTTGGCTTCCCGCCTGAACGGCTTGCGGCCACCGGCTTTGGCGAGTTTCGCCCGGTCAACCCCGGCTCGACAATCGAAGCCCGGGCGCAGAACCGGCGTATCGAGCTCAAGCTGACCGAACGCTGAAAAGCTGAAAAAGTGACATTATCTTCGGTGATACCGCGTCAATCTTCCGGTCGTTTGTTGATTTAATGGCATAGTTTGCTGCGTTATGGATGCGGCGTGTAGTAGAGTTCGCTGATGTCATAGCCATTTCGTTCAAGCACGGAGAGGGCGCGCTCCAGCACCGGCGGCGCGAGGCGCGGCTGGCGCGCCAGGATCCAGCCGAAGCGCCCGGATGGCTCGCCGACAACTGCCACCGCGTAATCCGGGGTGACATCAAGCACATAGTAATCTCCCCGGATGAAGGGCAGGAAGCGCACAAAGTTCACCGAAAGCCGGCCCGGCCCCTCAACGCGCGCACGCCCTTCGGCAACTTCGAGCGGGCCGTCAAAACGGTTCTTGCGACAGGAATTGCGCACCATGACTTGCCCATCTTCGCGCAGGGCATATTCAGCGGTGACGGCCACGCAATCGCGCTCGAACCGGTTGGGATAGCGCGCGATCTCGAACCAAAGGCCCTGGTAGCGTTCGATGTCCAGATCGGTTTGCACCGTCATGGGCACCGAGCGGTCACGAAACCCCGATCCCTGCGCGGGCGGCGCGTTTCCCAGCCAGATCAGCCCGCCGAGCATAGCGGCGGCGATGGCAAACAGGCCGGCCCGGCGTTTGCGGCGGATGGGCGGTAATGGCATGCGATCAACCTTTCAGATGCAACGCGTCTGGCTGCCGCACGCGATGGGCGCGAAGCACGTTGCCAAGACCTATGCAGGTAATACGCGCCGCACACGGAAATGGATCCCTCCGGCGGGCCTGAGCCCGGTTCCGAGCGGCCGCGTCCAAACCGATGGCCCACAGGCTTGCGGCATCACTCCGTCGGTTGGGCTTCGGTGTCCTCGGTGCCGGGACGGCGGTAACGGTAGCGGGCGTTTTCGGCATGAAGCGCCTCGGCCAGGCATTCGTCCTGCGCGCGCACCTGGGTCAGCATGGTGCGTCGTCCGCGCGCATCGGTGCTTTGCAAGATCCGGCGCAAGACCGTTGCGCGCCCGCGGGCGCTGTCCAGGAATTCATCCTGCGCGATCAGGGTTTCGACGGGCGTGCCCAATGTGATCAGCGCGTTGTGGCTGGCCAGCGCGGCATAGGCGGCGCCAAGGCAGCTTTCCTCGGTCTGCGGGCACAGGGTGGCGCAGATTGCCCGCAGCGGCGCGGCTACCGTCGCCGTTCGCAGCCAGCCCAGCATTGCATTGTCGTCGCGGGGCTCCCCCATCAGGGCGCGTTGCGGATGCCCGGCCGGCACCTGCGCCAGCAGATCGCGCCGGCGCGCGTCATCGGCGCTGCGCCACAACAGGTAAAGCTGGTCCGGATCGGCGGCTTCGGGTGTCAGTTCGTGCAGCGCCGGATGCTCGCGTGCGCTCAGCATCACCAGTGCCTCGCGCGCGGCGCGGGCCTCGCCCAGCCGCTCGAATTCTGCAATCACGTCGAGCCCGGCATCGACCGACATCAGCGCCAGCCAGGTGCGCGCCAGGGCGATGTCGGTGGCGTGGTGCAGCCAGTTCTGGCCGGACAGCCCCCCCGGCGCGCGTAGCAGCGCAAGGCGCTCGTCGCGCGGCAGATAGGCAAGCCATGGCCCTTGCAGGGCCGGGGTCTTGTCGATGATGGCGAGCAAGACGCGGGCGGCGATGTTGCCCTCCTGGGCCATGGAGGCAAGCGCCTTCAGGGCTGGCTCCTCGTCGTCGGCCAGCCATTGTGCAAGCGCGTCGTCAAAGCCGGCCTGATCGGCCCCGGGCAGGGTGGTGACGGTGTGCGCGGGCGCTTCGGCGCGCAGCGGCACGCCATCGCTCAGCGCCATGGCCGATGCAAACGCAACGAGCACGGCCGCAGGCAGGCCTGGCCTGAGGGCATGCAGAACCCTTCGGATTGCGGGGGGATTCTTCAAGCTGCAGGTCTCGCTTTCCAGTCATCTTGTGCCAGAACCGGCACCATGGCCAATTCAGCCGCTGGTGGCAATTTGCGAACCACTCCGGCCCGGCGCAAGCCCTTTCTGGCCCCTGCGCCGGGATTGTGCCCGAATTTTCAGTGTATCGCATGACTGCCAGTTTCGAAAGCCGGGCTGGCGGGGGTTGCTCTAGCCGCGCAGATCCTCTGCGATCGTGTGCAACTCGCTGGCCGGCAGGAACCCGCGCAGCACCTCGCCGCGCCCGTCGCCGGTGCCCATCACGAAGCTGGGTGTGCCGCTGATCTGAAGCCGCTGTGCCAGGGCGCGGTTTTCAGCCAGAACCTGCGTTACCGTATCGGAGCGCATCTGCGCCAGCACCGCATCGGCTTCCAGCCCAAGATCGCCGGCAAGCCCGGCCAGCGCGGCCTCGGAGGGATCGCCCTGCAGCTCCAGCAGCCGCTCGTGCGCGGTGAAATAGGTGTCGGCATCGGACAGCTGCAGCACCGCCACGGCAAAGCGGCTCATCACCTCGGATTGCGGGCCAAGGATCGGCAACTCCTTGATCACCAGGCGCACATTGCCGTCCTGGGCGGTGAAGTCCATCATCTGCGGAAAGGCGCGGCGGCAGAAGCTGCAACGATAATCCATGAACTCGACCAGCGTGATATCGCCATCCGGGTTGCCGCCCTGCCAGGAGTTCGCATCGGCGAAAAGATCGTCGGCATTGATTTCAATCAGCGTGGCATCCATGTCGGCCTGCTGCGCCATGGTGCGCCGCTCGTATTCGGCGACCGCCTCGAAGATGACCTCGGGGTTGTCCAGCAGATAGGCGCGGATCTCGGCGCGCAGCGCGGCGCGCGCGGCATCGCTCATGCTATCGTCCTGCGCCGCAACGGGCGGGGCGAGA
This sequence comes from Pararhodobacter sp., assembly GCA_046295695.1. Taxonomy (GTDB): domain Bacteria; phylum Pseudomonadota; class Alphaproteobacteria; order Rhodobacterales; family Rhodobacteraceae; genus Pararhodobacter. The sequence goes on from JBKBMS010000008.1 coordinate 41,198, forward strand.
AACACGCCAAGCGAAATGCCAAGCGAGATGCCAAGCGCAAGGGCGATGGTGCCGGGCCTGGCGCGCGGGGCCGAGGCGGCGCGGATGGAAAGCATGCGAACTCCTGTTCTTGGACGGCGCAGAGTCTGGCCCCGTTCGGCGGTCGAGATCAAGCCCCTGGAGCCATGCGTGCGCAAAATTGAACGGAACGTGAATTGGCGGGCCGGCGGGGCTGCGGGCAGGGGATTCTTTTCTGTGCGGGCATGGGTTAGACTGCGCTGCGCGACATTTCGCAACCCGCCCGAAGGCCATCAGACCGGAGCAATCCGGCCGCCGGGGCCGAGCGCGCGGCGGGTGGTGGACAAGACGGCAGGCAGAAGGGGCGGGGCAGGCGATGCAGGGCAGGTGGGCAGGCGGTGTGGGCACAATTGGCGGCATGTCCCGGCGCGGTTTCGTGGCGGCGCTTCTGGCCATGCTGGGCGGCGCGCGTGTTGCGGCGCAGGAATTTTCGGCGCTGGCGCGTGTTGCGGGGGCACCGCTCCTGCGCGCCGAGGCCGGCGGGCTGCGCATCGAACTGCCGTTGAGCCAGGCGGTTCCTTTCCGGTTGCGGCATATGGCTGATCCGCTGCGGCTGATGATCGATTTTCGCCAGGTGGACTGGGCGGGTTTCGGTCTTTCGGGGCCCTTGCCGGCCTCGCTTTCGGCGCTGCGCACCGGGCAGGCGGGGGGCGGATGGTCGCGTATGGTGCTGGAACTGGCCCAGCCGATGACCGCCGAGCGCGCCGGTTTGCGGGTTGACGCCGACAGTGGGCGCGCCCTGCTTGAACTGCGGCTGGAACCCGCCGCCGCGGAGGCGTTCGCCGCCCGTGTGGCCGAGGATGCGCTGCGCGCCACCGCAAGCGGCGTGCAGCCCCGGTCCACCGACCCCTTGCAGGCTGAGGGGCGCCGCGGCGCTCTGGCGGGCGGGCGCGCGGTGGTGGTGCTCGATCCCGGCCACGGCGGCATTGATCCCGGCGCAGAGCGGGGGGGGCTGCGCGAGGCCGATCTGATGCTGACCTTCGCGCAGGAACTGGCCGATGTCTTGCGACGCAGCGGTGATTTCGATGTGGTGCTGACGCGCGAGGCGGATGTCTTTGTATCGCTGGAGGCGCGGATTCGCATTGCGCGCCGTGCCGGGGCGGATCTGTTCGTATCGCTGCATGCCGATGCGCTGGCCGATGGCGGGGCCTCGGGGGCGACTGTCTACACGCTTTCGGAAACCGCCACCGATGCGGCCGCGGCGGCGCTGGCCGAACGCCATGATCGCGATGACCTGCTGGGTGGCGGCGTCGATCTGAGCGGCACCGACGATGCCGTTGCCAGTGTGCTGATGGCAATCGCCCGCGCCGAGACCCAGCCCGGCACCGACCGTCTGGCGCAGGCGCTGGTCAGCGCCATTGGCGAGGCCGGGCTGGCGATGCACCGCCGCCCCTGGCAGCAGGCGGCGTTTTCGGTGCTCAAGGCACCGGATATCCCCTCGGTGCTGCTGGAGGTAGGCTTCATGTCCAGCCCGCGCGATCTGGCCAACCTGCAGGATGCCGCCTGGCGTCAGCGCATGGCGGAGGCGATCCATGCCGCATTCGATGCCTGGGTGGCCGAGGAGATCGTGCAGGGCGAACTGCGTCGCCGTTGAGCCACCCCGGAGAAGGGGCGAACCGGCGCAAAATCTGCCTCCGTCATCACGCCTGCGCGATTTCGGGCCGGATTTGCCCTGCAAGCGGCGCTCACGTTTTGACCCCGCCCCCGTAACCCCGTATAGACTGAGGCACAATCATCCCGGAGTCCTGCCTTGACCCGCGCCTTCCTGTCATTTCTTGGCGGCATCTTCAGCTTCATCGTTCTGGGGCTGGTCTTTGCCGCGCTCAGCGTGGGCGGGGTGATCTGGATGTATGCGCGCGACTTGCCCAGCCATGAGCAACTGGCCACCTACAGCCCGCCCACGATCAGCCGCATCTATTCCGGCGAGGGCCGGCTGATCGACGAATTCGCCCAGGAGCGGCGGCTCTTCGCACCCATCGAGGATATCCCCGAGATGCTGCGCGCGGCGTTCATCTCGGCCGAGGACCGCAATTTCTACGAGCATCAGGGTTTCGATCCGCTGGCCATGGTCTCGGCCCTGCGCGATGCGGTGGTTTCGCGCGGGCAGACGCTGCGCGGCGCCTCGACGATCACCCAGCAGGTAATGAAGAACTTCCTGCTCTCGGGCGACCGCACCGGCGAGCGCAAGATCCGCGAGATCATTCTGGCATACCGGGTGGAGCAGACGCTCAGCAAGGACCAGATCCTTGAGCTTTACCTCAACGAGATCTTTCTGGGGCAGAACTCTTATGGCGTGCTGGCCGCCGCACAAAGCTATTTCAACAAGACGCTCGATGAACTGACCCTGGCCGAGATGGCCTTTCTGGCAGCGCTGCCGCAGGCGCCATCGGAATATCACCCGGTGCGCGCGCGCGAGCGGGTGACGGCGCGGCGCAACTGGATCCTGGGGCAGATGGTCGAGAATGGCTATGTCACCCGCGCCGAGGCCGAGGCCGCGCAGGCCCAGCCGCTGCTGACCGTGCAGAGCGGCGATATTCCCGCCTTCCGCGAGGATATGCCGCCGCGCGACTATTTCACCGACGAGATCCGCCGCCAGCTTTCCAGCAGCTTTGGCGAGGCGGAGTTCTTCACCGGCGGGCTGAGCATCCGCGCCACGGTGCATCCCCAGCTACAGGTCGCCGCCGCCCATGCGCTGCAACGTGCGCTGGAGCGCTTCGACCGCGAGCGCGGCCAGTGGCGCGGCACCGGCGAGCGGCTCGCCGCCGAGGATCTGGCCGACGAGGACACATGGCGCGAGGCGCTGGCGCGCGTGCAGGTGGCGCGCGACATCACGCTGGACAGCCGCTGGCTGCCGGCCGTGGTGCTTGAGGTCTCTGCCGATCGTGCGCGGCTGGGCATCGAGGGGGTCGACGAGCCCGGCATCATCGAGCGGCCGGATATCAACTGGGCGCGCGGCTCGCTGGCCGACAATCTGGATATGGGCGATGTGGTGCATGTGCGCGCCGTCACCCGCGACGACGACGGCGGCTTCGTGCGCTGGTCGCTGCGGCAAGTGCCCGAGGTGCAGGGCGGCTTCATGGCGATGGATGTCAACACCGGGCGCGTGATCGCCATGCAGGGCGGCTTCAGCTACCAGCATTCGGTGTTCAACCGTGCCACGCAGGCGATGCGCCAGCCCGGTTCGGCGTTCAAGCCCTTTGTCTATGCCGCAGCGCTGGATTCGGGTTTTACCCCGGCAACCATCGTCATCGACGCGCCGATCGAACTGGAGACGGCGCAGGGCATCTGGCGGCCCACCAACGCGTCCAACCAGTTCTACGGGCCAACCCCGGTGCGCACCGGCATCGAGATGTCGCGCAACCTGATGACGGTGCGGCTGGCGCAGGAGGTCGGCATGGATGTTGTCGCCGGCTATGCAGAGCGTTTCGGCGTCTATGACCGGATGCAGCCTTTCCTCGCCAACAGCCTTGGCGCGCAGGAAAGCACGCTGTTTCGCATGGTGGCGGCCTATGCGATGTTTGCCAATGGCGGCGAGCGGGTGGAGCCGACGCTGGTGGACCGGGTGCAGGACCGCTGGGGGCGCACTGTCTATCGCCATGACCAGCGCCGCTGCGTCGAATGTGCCGAACCCGCGCTGCCGGCGGGTCAGGCGCCCTGGATCGCCTCGGAGCGCGCGCGCGTGATGGACCCGATCACCGCCTATCAGCTCACCTCGATGATGGAGGGGGTGGTGCAGCGCGGCACCGCCAGCCGCATCAACCTGCCGGTGCCGATTGCCGGCAAGACCGGCACCACCAATGATTCGCGCGATGTCTGGTTCATCGGCTATTCCTCGAATGTCGTTGCCGGCTGCTATATCGGTTACGACCGGCCGCGCCCGCTGGGGCGGGGGGCGTCGGGCGGGGGCATGTGCGGCCCGGTCTTCGAGGAGTTCATGCGCGATGCGATCCGCGAATTCGGTGGCGCGCGCTTCGCCGTGCCGCCGGGCGGGCGCTTCATCCGCATTGACCGTCATTCCGGCGCGCGTCTGTCCGACGACGCCAGCGGCCCGCATGTGGTGGCCGAGTATTTCCGCGATGGCGCCGAGCCGGTGTTCGGCATCGACGCGCTGATCGATGGCGGCTTTGCCATGGGCATGAACCTGCCGGTATTCAACCGCGACGACGACATGCCCGATGACGAGGATTCGCGCGAGGTCACCACCTCGTCGGGGCAGACCACGGTGATCCCCGGCCAGGCGACCTTCGGCACGCTCAGCTCGGGCGGGCTATACTGAGCGGCGCAGCGCCGCGAACGGCCCGCGCCACCCACTGGTTGCAATGCCGCGCCAAATTGGCCATCACCTGCCAGCCGGGGCGGTCGGCGGCGTTGAACCGGGGAGGGGCATGTGGCGCAGAGTGTCGAGATCTTCGAGGTTGGCCCGCGCGACGGGTTGCAGAATGAAAAGCGCCTGATCCCCACCGCCGAAAAGGTGGCGCTTGTCGATCTGTTGTCGCGGGCGGGTTTCCGGCGCATCGAGGTGGCGAGCTTCGTCTCGCCGAAATGGGTGCCGCAGATGGCCGACTCGGCCGCCGTGCTGGCGGCGATCCGGCGCGCGCCCGGCCTGCGCTATGCGGCGCTGACGCCGAACATGAAGGGCTATGAGGGCGCGCGGGCCGCGCGGGCCGATGAGGTGGCGGTCTTTGCCTCGGCCTCAGAGGGCTTTTCGAAGGCCAATCTGAACTGCACCATCGCCGAATCGATCGCGCGTTTCGTGCCGATCCTTGATGCTGCGCGCGCGGATGACACGCCGGTGCGCGGTTATATCTCCTGCGTGACCGATTGTCCGTTCGACGGGCCGACCGATCCCGGCGCGGTGGCGCGGCTGGCCGCCCGCTTGCGTGATCTGGGTTGTTACGAGATCAGCCTCGGCGACACCATCGGCCGCGCGATACCCGAGAGCATCACGGCCATGTTGCGCGCGGTTCTGGATGTCGTGCCCGCCGTCATGCTGGCCGGGCATTACCATGACACCGCTGGCCGCGCGGCCGACAATATCGAAGCCTCGTTGGCGCTGGGGTTGCGGGTTTTCGATGCCGCCGTTGGGGGGCTGGGCGGTTGCCCCTATGCGCCGGGCGCGCAGGGGAATGTCGCCACCGAGACGGCGCTGGCGCGAATCGAGGCGCTGGGCTACCGCACCGGGCTGGACCGAGCGGTGATCGACGAGGCCGCCGCATTGGCACGCAGCATGAGGAGCCGGGCATGAGCACGCAAACGCAGTATGAGACCCTTCTGATCGAGCGCGATACGCGCGGCGTGGCACGGCTGGTGCTGAACCGGCCCGAGAAACACAATGCGATGAGCGGTGCCATGATCGGCGAATTGTCGGCCGCGGCAGCCGAACTGGCGGCGGATGATACGGTGCGCGTGGTGGTGCTGACCGGCGCTGGCGAGAGTTTCTGCGCCGGGGGCGATCTGGGCTGGATGCGGGCGCAGATGGAAGCCGACAGCGCCAGCCGTGGCGCCGAGGCCGGGCGGCTGGCAGCGGCGCTGGGGGCGCTCAACTGCCTGCCCAAGCCGCTGATCGGGCGCATTCAGGGGCAGGCTTTTGGCGGCGGGATCGGGCTTATGGCGGTCTGCGATGTGGCGGTGGGGCTGCGCGGCGCGAAGTTTGGCCTGACGGAAACCCGGCTGGGGCTGATCCCGGCGACGATCGGGCCCTATGTGCTGGCGCGCATGGGCGAGGCGATGGCGCGGCGGGTCTTCATGTCGGCGCGGCTTTTTGACGCTGACGAGGCGGTGAAACTGGGCCTGCTGGCCCAGGCCGTCGAAGCGGCGGATCTGGATGCGGCTGTGGAGGCCGAGGTGAAGCCCTATCTGGCCTGCGCGCCGGGAGCGGTGGCGGCGGCCAAGGCGCTGGCGCTGCGGCTCGGCGACGCCCCCGGCGAGGCCGATGTCGCCTGTTCGATAGCCGCCCTGGTGTCGCGCTGGGAGGGTGACGAGGCCGCCGAGGGCATTGCCGCCTTCTTTGCCAGGCGCAAGCCGCGCTGGATGGTCTGAGCCCGGTGGGGCAGGCCCCGGCAGGTTGACAAGGGGCAGGGGTGCCCCCTCGGCGCGCGGGCGCGCCTCACTGACGGCCGGGGGCGGTGCGCGATTGCATACCATCGGCTTTTGCGGTGCCGGAAATTCCACTTTTTCCGTCCTTTCCGGGGTGTCGGCTTCGGTTGACCCGGCCATCGCGCGAGAGTAAACGGGGCACAGCCAATATCTGCGAGCGCCGTCGCTGAACGACCGCGCCAAAGGAGCCAGCGGTGGATGACCTTCTGAGAGACTATCTCCCCATCCTCATCTTCCTTGTCATCGCGATCGGTCTGGGCCTGGTGCTGTTGCTCTCGGCGCTGATCATCGCCGTGCGCAACCCCGACCCGGAAAAGGTTTCGGCCTATGAATGCGGGTTCAATGCCTTTGACGATGCGCGCATGAAATTCGATGTGCGCTTCTATCTGGTGTCGATCCTGTTCATCATTTTCGATCTGGAAATCGCTTTCCTCTTCCCCTGGGCGGTGGCCTTTGGCGAACTGAGCATGGCGGCCTTCTGGTCGATGATGGTGTTCCTGGCGGTGCTGACCGTGGGCTTTGCCTATGAGTGGAAGAAGGGAGCCCTGGAATGGGAGTGATGCCTAATGCGTTGCAGACCGGCGCCAATACCGCCGGGGCGGACCGTGACCATGCGACCGCCGTGCTCAATGCCGAATTGCAGGACAAGGGCTTCTTGCTGACCACCACGGCCGATATCATCAACTGGGCGCGCAACGGCTCGCTGCACTGGATGACCTTCGGCCTGGCGTGCTGCGCGGTCGAGATGATGCACACCTCGATGCCGCGCTACGATCTGGAGCGTTTCGGCACCGCGCCGCGCGCCAGCCCTCGCCAGTCGGATCTGATGATCGTGGCCGGCACGCTGACCAACAAGATGGCCCCGGCGCTGCGCAAGGTCTATGACCAGATGCCCGAGCCGCGCTATGTCATCTCCATGGGCTCCTGCGCCAATGGCGGCGGATACTACCATTACAGCTATTCGGTGGTGCGCGGCTGCGACCGGATCGTGCCGGTCGATATTTATGTTCCGGGCTGCCCGCCCAGCGCCGAGGCGCTGCTCTATGGTATCTTGCAGTTGCAGCGCAAGATCCGCCGCACCGGCACCTTGATCCGCTGAAGGAGCGCCCATGTCCGTTCAAGACCCCGCCCGCATCGACGAGCAGCTTGAAGAGCTGGCCGCGCTGATCGAGATCAAGCAACCCGATGCGGTGCTGACCGCGCAGGTCGCACATGGCGAGTTGAGCCTCGCCGTGGTTGCCGCCAGTCTGCCTGCCCTGGTGCGGTTTCTGAAATCCGACGAGAATTGCCGTTTTTCCACGCTGGTCGACATCACGGCGGTCGATCATCCGCAGCGCAAGGCGCGTTTCGATGTGGTCTATCATTTCCTGTCGATGTATCGCAATCAGCGCATCCGGCTGAAGGCGGCGGTGCGCGAGGACGAGATGGTGCCGTCGATCGTAAGCGAGCACCCCTCGGCCAACTGGTTCGAGCGAGAGGTGTTCGACATGTTCGGCATCCTCTTTTCGGGGCATCCGGACCTGCGGCGCATCCTGACCGATTATGGCTTCCGGGGCTATCCGCTGCGCAAGGATTTCCCCACCACCGGCTATACCGAAGTGCGCTACGATGAAGCCGCCAAGCGCGTGGTCTATGAGCCGGTCAAGCTGGTGCAGGAATACCGCCAGTTCGATTTCATGTCGCCCTGGGAAGGGGCCGAATACATCCTGCCCGGCGACGAGCGGGCGAAGTGACGCCGCCGCGCCCCGCGACGGGGCAGGCGGAAACGGGGGCCATGCGCCCCGGCCACCGCAGCAGGGTGGCAGCGAACATGCGACGGAGGTTGCAGCGATGATGGACGGATCGAAGGGTTTCGGCGACGCCCAGACGGGCGAGCAGAAGATCCGCAATTTCAACATCAACTTCGGGCCCCAGCACCCGGCGGCCCATGGTGTGCTGCGGCTGGTGCTGGAGCTTGACGGCGAGGTCGTCGAGCGCTGCGATCCGCATATCGGGCTTCTGCACCGCGGCACCGAGAAGCTGATGGAGAGCCGCACCTATCTGCAGAACCTGCCCTATTTCGACCGGCTGGATTATGTGGCGCCGATGAACCAGGAACATGCCTGGTGCCTGGCCATCGAGCGGCTCACCGGGGTTGAGGTGCCACGCCGCGCCTCGCTGATCCGGGTGCTCTATTCCGAGATCGGGCGCGTGCTGAACCATCTGCTGAACGTGACCACCCAGGCGATGGATGTGGGCGCGCTGACCCCGCCCTTGTGGGGCTTCGAGGAACGCGAGAAGCTGATGGTCTTTTACGAGCGCGCCTGCGGGGCGCGCCTGCACGCGGCCTATTTTCGCCCCGGCGGCGTGCATCAGGATCTGCCCCCGGCGCTGCTGGACGATATCGAGCAATGGGCGAACGAATTTCCCCGCGTTCTGGACGATATCGACGGGCTGCTGACGGAAAACCGCATCTTCAAGCAGCGCAACGCCGATATCGGCATCATCACCGAGCAGGAGATCCTCGATTGGGGGTATTCCGGGGTGATGGTGCGTGGCTCGGGCCTGGCCTGGGATCTGCGGCGTTCGCAACCCTATGAATGTTACGATGAATTCGACTTCAAGATCCCGGTGGGCAAGAACGGCGATTGTTATGATCGTTACCTGTGTCGCATGGCCGAAATGCGCGAATCGACCTCGATCATCCTTCAGGCGATCGCCAAGCTGCGTGCGCCGGAGGGGCAGGGTGATGTGCTGGCGCGCGGCAAGCTGACGCCGCCCAGGCGCGCCGAGATGAAAACCTCGATGGAAGCGCTGATCCATCACTTCAAGCTCTATACCGAAGGGTTCCATGTGCCCGCCGGCGAGGTTTACGCCGCCGTCGAGGCGCCCAAGGGCGAGTTCGGCGTCTATCTGGTGGCTGATGGCACCAACCGACCCTACCGCGCCAAGATCCGCGCGCCGGGCTATCTGCACCTGCAATCCATGGACCATGTCGCGAAGGGCCATCTGCTGGCCGATGTCGCGGCCATCATCGGCACGATGGATGTCGTGTTCGGGGAGATCGACCGCTAATGCTGCGCCGCCTGCACCATACCCAACCTGACAGTTTCGCCTTCACCCCCGCCAATCTGGACTGGGCAAGGGCGCAGATTTCCAAATACCCCGAAGGCCGGCAGGCCAGCGCCATCATTCCGCTGCTGTGGCGTGCCCAGGAGCAGGAAGGCTGGCTGAGCCGCCCAGCGATCGAGCATGTCGCCGATATGCTGGGCATGGCCTATATCCGCGCGCTGGAAGTGGCGACCTTCTATTTCATGTTCCAGTTGCAGCCCGTCGGTTCGCTGGCGCATGTGCAGGTTTGCGGCACCACGAGTTGCATGATCTGCGGCGCCGAGGATCTGATCTCGGTCTGCCGCGAGAAGATCGCGCCCAAGGCGCATGAGCTTTCCGCCGATGGAAGGTTCAGCTGGGAAGAGGTTGAATGTCTGGGTGCCTGCGCCAATGCGCCGATGGTCCAGATCGGCAAGGATTATTACGAGGATCTGACGGCCGAGAAACTTGCCTGGCTCCTCGATGAACTGGCTGCCGGGCGCGTGCCGGTGCCGGGGCCGCAGAACGGGCGCTTTACCTCGGAGCCGAAGGGCGACGCAACCAGCCTGGCCTTCGCGCAGACCGAGGCGCATAACGGCTCGGTGGCGCTGGCTGTGGATCTGGGCGATACGATCAAGCGCATTGATGGCACCGAGGTGCCGCTGCTGACGCCCTGGCTGAGAGGGGCCGCCAAAGCCGCGCCCAAGGCCACGCGCAAATCCTCCGAGCCCAGGCCTGCCAAGGGCCTGCCGGCCGACGATACCGGCGCGACCGAGCAGGAAGCCTCGGCGCAGTCCAAGGGCAAGCCTGAGGCCGAGGCCCCCTCTGATGCCCCCTCTGACACCCTCGCCGAGGGCCGGGCGCCGGCGCTGCTGGAGCGTCCGGATGGCGCGCCCGATGATCTGAAGAAGATCAGGGGTGTCGGTCCGGTGCTGGAGGAGAAGCTCAACAAACTGGGTGTCTGGCATTTCCGCCAGATCGCCGCCTGGCAGGTCGACGAGATCGCCTGGGTTGACGGTTTTCTGAACTTGAAGGGCCGGATCGCGCGCGACGAATGGATCGCGCAGGCCCGCGCGCTTTCCGGGCAGGGGTGACGCAGTGCCATGACCCGCACCGGTGAACATGACAAGGACCATGCCCGCGATGTGCGGCGCGTCGCCATCGTTCTGGCGGTGACCATGGTGCTGTGGATGTTGGCCAGTTGGGCGGGCGGCTTCTACGGCTGGCAGGCGCGCTATGCCTTCCTGTTCGATTTTCTGGCGCTGGCGGCCTTTGGCTGGGCGCTGATCGTGACTTACCGGATCTGGCGCGCGCGGCGCGACCGGAACCGCCGCAATTGAGGACATGCCGATGCTGAAGGATCAGGACCGCATCTTCACCAATATCTACGGGATGCAGGATCGCTCGCTGAAGGGGGCGCTGGCGCGTGGGCATTGGGATGGCACGGCCGGCATCATCCAGAAGGGGCGCGACTGGATCGTCAACGAGATGAAGGCCTCGGGCCTGCGGGGCAGGGGCGGCGCGGGCTTTCCCACGGGGCTGAAATGGTCCTTCATGCCCAAGGAAAGCGATGGCCGGCCGGCCTATCTGGTGGTGAATGCCGATGAGAGCGAGCCCGGCACCTGCAAGGATCGCGAGATCATGCGCCATGATCCCCACACGCTGATCGAGGGTTGTCTGATCGCCTCGTTCGCGATGGGCGCGCATGCCTGCTATATCTATATCCGCGGCGAATATATCCGTGAGCGCGAGGCGCTTCAGCTCGCCATCGACGAAGCCTATGAGGCCGGATTGCTGGGCAGGAATGCCGCCAGATCGGGCTGGGATTTCGACCTTTACCTGCATCACGGCGCCGGCGCCTATATCTGCGGCGAGGAAACCGCGCTGCTGGAAAGCCTTGAGGGGCGCAAGGGCATGCCGCGCATGAAGCCGCCATTCCCGGCAGGGGCAGGGCTTTATGGCTGCCCGACGACGGTGAACAATGTCGAATCCATCGCTGTCGTGCCCACCATCTTGCGCCGCGGCGGTGCCTGGTTTGCCGGTTTCGGGCGGCAGAACAACGCCGGCACCAAGCTTTTTGCCGTCTCGGGGCATGTCAACCGCCCCTGCGTCGTCGAAGAGGCGATGTCGATCACCTTCGAGGAGCTGATCGAGAAGCATTGCGGCGGGATTCGCGGCGGCTGGGAAAACCTCAAGGCAGTCATTCCCGGCGGCTCTTCGGTGCCCTGCATTCGCGGCGAGAACATGCGCGAGGCGATCATGGATTTCGATTACCTGCGTGAGCAGGGCTCGGGTCTGGGCACGGCGGCGGTGATCGTGATGGATCAGTCCACCGACATCATCAAGGCGATCTGGCGGCTGGCGAAATTCTACAAGCACGAAAGCTGCGGCCAGTGCACGCCCTGCCGCGAGGGCACCGGCTGGATGATGCGGGTCATGGACCGTCTGATGCGCGGCGAGGCCGAGTTCGCGGAGATCGACATGTTGTGGGATGTGTCAAAGCAGGTCGAAGGGCATACGATCTGCGCGCTCGGCGATGCCGCCGCATGGCCGATCCAGGGCCTGATCCGCAACTTCCGCGACGAGATCGAAGAACGCATTCGCGCACAGAAAGCCGGCCGCGTTTCTGCGGTCGCGGCGCAGTAAGGCAAGGGAGCAAGGTGAAAAAGCGCATTTCGACATGGGCAGTGGTGATCGCCCTGGCAGGCTGCACGGCCCTTCCGGAGGCGTCGCGCAGTGTTATCGTCGGTGATGAGAGCTTTGCCTACAGCGCCTACGAGGGCTATTGGTCGCGCTATGCCGAGCTTCAGCCGGTCGAGGATGATCGCGGGTTCCGCTCGGGGCTGGTGATCACGCTCACCGCGCGCAATGGCGCGCCCCTGACCGAGGCCGACCGCGCCGCCGCGTGTCTGGCTGCGCAGCGGATCTGCGAGGAAAGCCGGCGGCGCTGGTTCGAGGACGACGCCGGGGTGTTCCTGGCGTCGGGCGGGTTGAGTTTTGCAGGAGCTTGCGGATGAGAATGGATCTTTCAGCCCGGGTTCCGGGCATGACGGTGAAACGCGCCCTGTGGGGTGCCGTGCTGGCCGTCGCACTGGCGTTGGGCGGATTTGGCGATGCCGCGGCCCAGGCGCGCACCCAGGCCGAGGTCAACGAAAGCCTGCGCGCCGATCCGGAAATCTATGCCGGGCTTTTCAGCATGGGCATCGCCCATGGCATCCGCGAGCATTGCCCCGCCATCGAGGCGCGCAGCCTGCGTGCCCACAGCCTCGCGCTGTCGCTTTACAACCGGGCGCGCTCGCTGGGGTTCTCGCGCGACGAGATCCGCGCCTTCCTGGACGACCGCGGCGAGAAGGACTTCCTGCGCCGGGTTGTCACGCAGTATCTGACCGAACGGGGAGTGCAGGAAGCCGACCCCGAAACCTTCTGCACCCAGGGCCGCGCCGAGATTGCCGCGCGCAGCCAGGCCGGCACACTTCTGAGAGCAAGGTAAACCATGTCTGAGCTTCGCAAGATCATCATCGACGACCGCGAGATCGAGGTGCACCCCGCGATGACCCTGATTCAGGCCTGCGAACAGGCTGGGATCGAGGTGCCGCGGTTTTGCTATCACGAGCGGTTGTCGATTGCCGGCAATTGCCGGATGTGTCTGGTCGAGGTGGTGGGCGGTCCGCCCAAGCCGGCGGCAAGCTGCGCCATGCAGGTGCGCGATCTGCGCCCCGGCCCCAATGGCGAGCCGCCGGTGGTGCGCACCAATTCACCGATGGTGAAGAAGGCGCGCGAGGGGGTGATGGAGTTTCTGCTCATCAACCATCCGCTCGATTGCCCGATCTGCGATCAGGGCGGCGAATGCGACCTGCAGGATCAGGCCATGGCTTACGGCGTCGATTTCAGCCGCTTCCGTGAGCCCAAGCGCGCCTCCGAGGATCTGGACCTCGGCCCGCTGGTGGAAACGCATATGACGCGCTGCATTTCCTGCACCCGCTGCGTGCGCTTCACCACCGAAGTGGCCGGCATCACCCAGATGGGCCAGACCGGGCGCGGCGAGGATGCCGAGATCACCAGCTACCTCAACACCACGCTCGATTCCAACCTTCAGGGCAATATCATCGACCTGTGCCCGGTGGGCGCGCTGGTCTCCAGGCCCTATGCCTTCACCGCCCGCCCCTGGGAACTGACCAAGACCGAAACCATCGACGTGATGGATGCGCTGGGCTCGAACATCCGTGTCGATACCAAGGGGCGCGAGGTCATGCGCATCCTGCCACGCAACCATGACGGCGTGAACGAGGAATGGATTTCCGACAAGACGCGCTTCGTCTGGGACGGTTTGCGGCGCCAGCGACTTGATGTGCCCTATATCCGCGAGAACGGAAAGCTGCGCAAAGCCACCTGGCCAGAGGCGCTGGCGGCCGCGGCGGCGGCAATGAAGGGCAAGGCGGTTGCCGGGCTGGTGGGCGATCTGGCCTCCACCGAAGCGGCCTTTGCGCTGAAACTCCTGATCGAGGGGCAGGGCGGCAAGGTCGAATGCCGCACCGATGGCGCGCGGCTGCCGGCGGGCAATCGTTCGGCCTATGTCGGCAATGCGGCGATCGAGGATATCGACGCTGCGCGTACGATCTATCTGGTGGGCACCAATCCGCGCGACGAGGCGCCGGTGCTCAATGCGCGCATCCGCAAGGCATGGCTGGCCGGAGCCGAGGTTTACCGCATCGGTGCGCCCGTCGATCTGACCTATGACGTGCATGAGCTGGGCACCAGTCGCGAGGCGCTGCTGCGCGCCGCGGTCAATGCCGGGTCCGCCACCGATGCGCTGGTGATCGTGGGGCAGGGCGCGCTGCGCGAGGCCGATGGCGCCGCAGTGCTGGCCCATGCAATGAAACTGGCCGAGGGGCTGAAGGGCGGATTTCTGGTGCTGCATACCGCCGCGGGGCGCGTTGGTGCCATGGATGCCGGCTGCACAAGCGAGGGCGGGTTGCCGGGGGCTGTCGAGGGCGCCGAGGTGATCTACAATCTGGGTGCCGACGAGGTCGATATCGATGCCGGGCCTTTCGTGATCTATCAGGGCAGCCATGGCGATCGTGGCGCGCACCGTGCCGACATCATCCTGCCCGGTGCCGCCTATACCGAGGAGGGCGGGATATTCGTCAATACCGAGGGGCGCCCGCAACTGGCCTTCCGCGCCGGTTTCCCGCCGGGCGATGCCAAGGAGAACTGGGCCATCCTGCGCGCCCTTTCCGCCGAACTGGCGGCCACGTTGCCCTTTGATTCGCTGCCCGAGCTGCGCCGCGCGCTGATCGCCGCCGTGCCGCATCTGGAACTGATCGACACGGTGCCGGAAAACGACTGGCAGCCCTTGCCGGTGGAAGCGCCGGGGGATGCCGATTTCCGCTATGTGCTGGGTGATTTCTACCTGAGCAATCCCGTCGCGCGGGCCTCGAAGCTGATGGCCGAGCTTTCGGCCCAGGCCAAGGCGCGGCGCGACAAGCCGGCACTGGCGGCGGAGTGATCGCATGAGCACGAACGCACCCATGCTTTCGGCGACGGTGCTGGCACAGGTGCTGATCCTGATGCCGGCGCTGGCCGGTTGCGGCACCGCCGCGACCGGGCCGGATGCCGCGGTGCTTGGCGCGCCCGAGAATGCGGACTATCGCGGTGTACAGACCCGTTTGCTCGATCAGGATCTGGTCAATTTCCGGGTGTCTATGACGGGTGCACGGGGCGAGGGCGATGTGATCGCCTATGCCCGCTGCGCGGCGGCGCAATATGCGCTGATCCGCGATTACGGATTTGCGCGCCATGTGCGCACGAATGTATCTGAACAGGGTGGTATCTGGGTGGCAGATGCGGTTTATACCGTCTCGCCCGCGCTGCCTCGGGGCTTTCGAACGATCGACGCGGAAGTTGCGGTCGCCGATTGCACCGAGCAGGGAATACCGACGGTCTGAGGATTGAGGCAAGATGGCAGATTTTCTTGAAACCGGGCTGGGCATCGCCACGCTGATCGTGGCGCAGTCGCTTCTGGTCATCGCCTTCGTGATGATCAGCCTGCTGTTCCTGGTCTATGGGGACCGCAAGGTCTGGGCGGCGGTGCAGATGCGCCGTGGCCCCAATGTGGTCGGCCCCTGGGGTCTGCTGCAATCGGTGGCGGATGCGCTGAAATACGTGGTCAAGGAAGTCGTGATCCCTGCCGGCGTGGATCGGCCGGTCTATTTTCTGGCGCCGATGCTCAGTTTCGTGCTGGCGGTGCTGGCCTGGTCGGTGATCCCGTTCAATGACGGCTGGGTGCTGGCCGATATCAATGTCGCCCTCCTGTTCGTCTTCGCCGTCTCCTCGCTGGAGGTTTACGGCGTGATCATGGGAGGCTGGGCCTCGAACTCGAAATATGCCTTCCTTGGCAGCCTGCGCTCGGCGGCGCAGATGATCAGCTACGAGGTGTCGCTGGGCCTGATCATCATCGGCGTGATCATCGCCACCGGCTCCATGAGCTTTGGTGCCATCGTTGCTGCTCAGGATACCGGATGGGGCATCTTCGGCTGGTATTGGCTGCCGCACCTGCCGATGGTGGTGCTGTTCTTCGTCTCGGCGCTGGCCGAAACCAACCGCCCGCCCTTCGATCTGCCCGAGGCGGAATCGGAACTGGTGGCGGGTTTCATGGTCGAATATTCCTCGACGCCCTATCTGCTGTTCATGGCCGGCGAATACATTGCCATCTTCCTGATGTGCGCGCTGATGTCGTTGCTGTTTTTCGGCGGCTGGCTGAGCCCGGTGCCGTTTCTGCCCGATGGTCCCTGGTGGATGGTTGGCAAGATGGCGTTCTTCTTCTTTCTCTTCGCCATGGTGAAGGCAATTGTGCCGCGCTACCGCTATGACCAGCTCATGCGGATCGGCTGGAAGGTGTTCCTGCCGCTCTCTCTGGGCTGGGTGGTTCTGGTGGCCTTCTTCGCCAAGTTCGAACTCTTCGGCGGCGCCTATGCCCGCTGGGCAATCGGAGGCTGACATGACCATCGACGTCACCCGCGCGGTCAAGTACTTCCTGATGATGGATTTCATCAAGGGCTTCGGCCTGGGGATGAAGTATTTCTTCGCCCCCAAGGCGACGCTCAACTACCCGCATGAGAAGGGGCCGCTTTCGCCCCGGTTTCGCGGCGAGCACGCGCTGCGGCGCTACCCCAATGGCGAAGAGCGCTGCATCGCCTGCAAGCTGTGCGAAGCGATCTGCCCGGCGCAGGCCATCACCATCGACGCCGAACCGCGCGCGGACGGCTCGCGGCGCACCACGCGCTACGACATCGACATGACCAAATGCATCTATTGCGGCTTCTGTCAGGAGGCCTGCCCGGTCGATGCCGTCGTCGAGGGGCCGAATTTCGAATTCGCCACTGAAACCCGCGAGGAGCTGTTCTATGACAAGGAACGACTTCTGGCCAATGGCGATCGCTGGGAGGCGCAGATAGCGCGCAACCTCGAACTCGACGCCCCCTACCGGTGATCCCATGACCGATGCCTTTGCCCGCATGATCCAGCAGATGATGACCTCCAGTCAGGAGATGCTGCGTGCCTTCAACCCGGCGCTGGAAAAGGCGCAGGTGCCCGGTTTCGACAAGGCATTTCCCGCCGGTTTTCCGACCATGCCAGCCGATATGATGGAAATGTGGTTCGGTCGCACCTTCAACCGCGAGGGGCTGGATGCGCGCACCCGTCTGATGGTCACGCTGGCGGCGCTGACGGTGCTGGGCGCGCAGGCCGAGCCGCAGATCCGCCTGACGGTGCGGCATCTGCGGGAGGCCGGCGCCAGCGAGCGCGAGATCGCCGAGGTGATCTGGCAGATGAGCATGTTCGGCGGGCTTCCCGCCATGCAGAAGGCGCTCGAAATCGCGCAGGGCGTATTCACCGAGATGAAGGAGAAAGACGCATGAGCGTTGCTGATTACGCCTTTTACGCCTTTGCCATCGTGGTGGTGGCGGCAGGGCTTCTGGTGGTCATCTCGCGCAACCCTGTGCATTCGGTGTTGTGGCTGATCCTGGCGTTCCTGTCCTCGGCGGGGCTGTTCGTTCTGCTGGGCGCCGAGTTTCTGGCGATGTTGCTGATCATCGTCTATGTCGGTGCGGTGGCGGTGCTGTTCCTGTTCGTGGTGATGATGCTCGACATCGATTTCGCCGCGCTGAAGGCGGAAATGGCGCGCTACTTCCCGTTGGCCTCGCTGGTCGGTCTGGTGATCCTGATGCAGCTGGCGCTGCTTTACGGCAGCTGGACCCAGGCCGAGGGCGCGCTGGGGCTGCGCCAGGCGGTGACGCCGGATCTCAATGAGATCGAGAACAGCCGCGCGCTGGGGCTGATCCTTTATGACCAGTATTTCATCCTGTTCCAGTTGGCCGGGCTGGTGCTGCTGGTGGCGATGATCGGTGCCATCGTGCTGACGCTGCGCCATCGCACCAATGTCAAGCGGCAGGATGTGCTGGCGCAGATGTACCGCGATCCCGCGAAGGCGATGGAACTGAAGGACGTCAAGCCCGGTCAGGGTCTGTAATCGTCGCGCGGGGCGCGAAGAAGCGGAAAGAGGGCCGGAAAGGCCCGGAGGGACAAGAATGGTGGGACTTGAGCATTACCTGACAGTGGCGGCCGCGCTTTTCGTCATCGGGATCTTCGGCATCTTCCTGAACCGGAAGAATGTCATCGTGATCCTGATGTCGATCGAGCTGATGCTGTTGTCGGTCAACATCAACCTCGTGGCCTTTTCCAGCCATCTGGGCGATCTGGTGGGGCAGGTCTTCACCATGTTCGTGCTCACCGTCGCTGCCGCCGAGGCGGCGATCGGGTTGGCCATCCTGGTCTGCTTCTTCCGGAACCGCGGCACGATTGATGTCGAAGACGTCAACGTGATGAAAGGCTGATTTCCATGGCGACGACGCTTCTTTTTGCACCGCTCATCGGGGCGATCATCTGTGGCTTCGGCTGGCGGCTGATCGGCGAGAAGGCCGCGCAGGTGGTGGCCACGGGCCTGTTGTTCCTGTCGGCCTTCCTGTCGTGGTATCTGTTCCTGAGCTATGACGGCAATCCGCAGTCAATCCAGATCCTGCGCTTCATCGACAGCGGCACGCTGGTTGGCGACTGGGCCTTCCGGCTGGACCGGCTGACCACCGTCATGCTGATCGTGGTGACCACAGTCTCGGCGCTCGTGCATCTCTACAGCTTCGGCTACATGGCGCATGACGACAACTGGGAACACCACGAACATTACAAGGCGCGCTTCTTCGCCTATCTGTCGTTTTTCACCTTTGCCATGCTGATGCTGGTCACCGCCGACAACCTGGTGCAGATGTTCTTCGGCTGGGAAGGCGTGGGGGTGGCCTCGTATCTGCTGATCGGCTTCTATTACCGCAAGGACAGCGCCAATGCCGCCGCGATCAAGGCGTTCGTGGTCAACCGGGTGGGCGACTTCGGCTTCATCATCGGCATCATGGCGATCTATCTGCTGACCGATTCCATCCGCTTCGACGACATCTTCGCGCAGGCCGAAACCCTGTCGCAGACCACCGTGACCTTCCTGTGGACCGACTGGAATGCGGTCAACATGATCTGCTTCTTCCTGTTCATCGGCGCGATGGGCAAATCGGCGCAGCTTTTCCTGCACACCTGGTTGCCGGATGCCATGGAAGGCCCCACGCCGGTTTCGGCGCTGATCCATGCCGCAACCATGGTCACCGCCGGGGTGTTCCTGGTCTGCCGCATGTCGCCGTTGATGGAATACGCCCATGCCGCGACCGATTTCATCGTGCTGATCGGTGCGTTCACGGCGCTTTTTGCCGCCACCGTGGGGCTGGTGCAGAACGACATCAAGCGCGTCATCGCCTATTCGACCTGTTCGCAGCTGGGCTACATGTTCGTGGCCGCCGGCGTGGGGGTCTATTCGGTGGCCATGTTCCATCTGCTCACGCATGCCTTCTTCAAGGCGATGCTGTTTCTGGGCGCCGGCTCGGTGATCCACGGCATGCATCACGAGCAGGACATGCGCAATTACGGCGGGCTGCGCCACAAGCTGCCCTATACCTTCTGGGCAATGATGATCGGCACGCTGGCCATTACCGGGGTCGGCATTCCGCTGACGCATTACGGGCTGGCGGGGTTCGTCTCCAAGGATGCGATCATCGAGAGCACATTCGCCGCCGGGGCGGGCTATGCCTTCTGGATCCTGGTGGCCGGCGCGGCGATGACGTCCTTCTACAGCTGGCGGCTGATGTTCCTGACCTTCTATGGCAAGCCGCGCGGCGATCATCATACCCATGAGCATGCGCATGACAGCCCGCCGACCATGCTGATCCCGCTGGCGGTGCTGGCGGTGGGCGCGGTTCTGGCCGGGATGGTCTGGTATGGCCCGTTCTTCGGCTCGACCGAGCAGGTGCGCGACTGGTTCGGCGCCTCGCTCTTCATGGCGGCGGACAACAACCTGATCAGCCAAGCCCATTACGTGCCGGTCTGGGTGAAACTGGCGCCCTTCGTGGCGATGCTGGGCGGGCTGGGGCTGTCGTGGCTGTTCTACATCCGCCGCACCGATCTGCCCGGCAAGCTGGCGGCCAACCAGCCGATCCTTTACCGGTTCCTGCTCAACAAGTGGTACTTCGACGAGATCTACAACGCCGTCTTCGTGCGCCCGGCGCTCTGGCTGGGCGGGCTGCTGTGGAAAAAGGGTGACGGCACCACCATCGACGGTGGCCTCAACGGGCTGACCATGGGGGTGATTCCGCTGATGAACCGCGTCTATGCGCGCATCCAGTCCGGCTATGTCTATCACTATGCCTTTGCCATGGTCATCGGCATCGCGCTGCTGGTTACCTATGTCACGCTCACCGGAGGGGCGAACTGATGCTGAACCTTCTGTCCATCATCACCTTCACCCCGGCGGTGGCGGCGCTGATCCTGGCGCTGTTCCTGCGCGGCGAGGACGAGGCGGCGCAGCGCAACGCGAAATGGCTGGCTCTGGTGGCGACCTCGGCAACCTTCGTGATCTCGCTGATCATGCTGTTTTCCTTCGACCGCAGCGATACCGGGTTTCAGTTCGTCGAAGAACGCGAATGGATTCTGGGGCTGAGCTACAAGCTGGGCGTTGACGGCATTTCCATCCTTTTCGTGATGCTGACGACCTTCCTGATGCCGATCACCATCGGCGCGTGCTGGAACGTGACCCATCGTGTCAAGGAATACATGATCGCCCTGCTGCTGCTGGAGACGCTGATGATCGGCGTTTTCGTGGCGCTGGATCTGGTGCTGTTCTACCTGTTCTTCGAGGCCGGGCTGATCCCGATGTTCCTGATCATCGGCATCTGGGGCGGCAAGGAGCGCATCTACGCGGCGTTCAAGTTCTTCCTCTATACCTTCCTGGGTTCGGTGCTGATGCTGGTGGCGATGATCGCCATGTTCGTCGATGCCGGCACCACCGACATTCCAACGCTGCTGGCGCATTCCTTCTCGGCCGGGCCGCTGAACGTGATGGGCTGGCAGATTGTCGGCGGCATGCAGTCGCTCCTGTGGCTGGCGTTCTTTGCCTCCTTTGCCGTCAAGATGCCGATGTGGCCGGTCCATACATGGCTGCCCGATGCCCACGTTCAGGCGCCGACGGCGGGCTCGGTGGTGCTGGCGGCGGTGCTGCTGAAAATGGGCGGCTATGGTTTCCTGCGCTTCTCGCTGCCGATGTTCCCGGTCGCCTCCGACATCTTCGCGCCCTTCGTGCTCTGGCTTTCGGCCATCGCCATCGTCTATGCCTCGCTGGTGGCGCTGGTGCAGGAGGACATGAAGAAGCTCGTGGCCTATTCCTCGGTGGCGCATATGGGCTTTGTGACCATGGGCATCTTTGCCGCCACCCAGCAAGGCGTCGATGGCGCGATCTTCCAGATGATCAGCCATGGCTTCATCTCGGGGGCGCTGTTCCTTGCCGTCGGCGTGATCTACGATCGCATGCACACCCGCGAGATCAGCGCCTATGGCGGGCTGGTGAACCGGATGCCGGCCTATGCGCTGGTGTTCATGCTGTTCACCATGGCCAATGTCGGCCTGCCGGGCACCTCGGGCTTTGTCGGCGAGTTCCTGACCTTCATGGCGGTGTTTCAGGTCAATACCTGGGTGGCGCTGGTGGCGGCTTCGGGGGTGATCCTCTCGGCGGGGTATGCGCTATGGCTCTATCGCCGGGTGGTATTCGGGCCGATGCTGCGCGACAGCCTCAAGGCGATCCCTGATATGGACCGTCGCGAAAAGGCGCTCTTTGCGCCGCTGGTCGTCATGACGCTGCTTCTGGGCGTCTATCCGGCGCTGGTGATCGACCTGATCGGGCCGTCGGTGGGCGCGCTGGTCAGCCAATACGATGCCGCACTGGCAGCCCATGAGGCCGCCAGCATGCTGGCCCAGAACTGAAAGGCGCTTTGCAATGACCTCGGTTGATCTTTCCATTGCCCTGCCGGAGATCGTGCTGGCCGTTTATGCGATGGCGGCGCTGATGTTCGGGGCTTATTTCGGCAAGGACCGGGTCGCCGGTCCGATCCTGTGGGCCACTGCGGCTGTGTTCGTGGTGCTGGCGCTCTATGTGGCGCTGACGGCGGCCCCGGCGCAATCGGCCTTTGGCGGGCTGATGGTGAGCGATGCCTTCGCGCGCTTCGCCAAGGTGGCGATCCTGCTGTCGGGGGCGGCGGTGATGGTGATGGGGCAGGACTACATGCTGCGCCAGAACCTGCTGCGGTTCGAATATCCGGTCCTCGTCGCGCTGGCGACGGTGGGCATGATGGTGATGGTTTCGGCCGGCGACCTGATCACGCTCTACATGGGGTTGGAGCTGCAATCGCTGTCGCTCTATGTGCTGGCCGCGATCCGCCGCGACAGCCTGCGCGCGACCGAGGCCGGGCTGAAATACTTCATGCTCGGCGCGCTGGCCTCGGGCCTGCTGCTCTATGGCGCCTCGCTGGTCTATGGTTATGCCGGGACCACGCAATTCGCGGGCATTGCCACCACGGTGCAGGATGGGCGCTTGTCGGTGGGGCTGCTGATGGGGCTGGCCTTCATGCTGGCGGGGCTGGCGTTCAAGGTTTCGGCGGTTCCCTTCCACATGTGGACGCCCGATGTCTATGAAGGTGCACCAACCCCGGTGACGGCCTTCTTCGCCACGGCGCCGAAAGTGGCCGCCATCGCGCTTCTGGCGCGGCTGGTGCATGATGCCTTCGGCTCTGCGACCGGCGACTGGGTGCAGATCCTTGCCTTCCTGGCGCTCGGCTCGATGTTCGTGGGCGCCATCGGCGCGATCGGCCAGCGTAACCTCAAGCGCCTTATGGCCTATTCCTCGATCTCGCATATGGGCTTTGCCCTGGTGGGCCTGGCGGCGGGCACGGCTGCGGGGGTGCAGGCGACGCTCCTTTACATGGCGATCTATGTCACCATGTCGATCGGGGTTTTCGCCTTCATTCTGTCGATGCGCCGCGAAGGGCGCCCGGTGGTGGCGATCGACGATCTGCACATGCTGTCGAAAACACAGCCCGGTCAGGCGCTGGCCATTCTGATCTTGATGTTCAGCCTGGCGGGCGTGCCGCCGCTGGTGGGCTTCTGGGCCAAGTATTCGGTGCTGGTGGCGGCCGTTGGTGCAGGGCTGGTATGGCTGGCGGTGGCTGGCGTGATCGCCTCGGTGATCGGGGCCTTCTATTACCTGCGCATCGTCTACTACATGTATTTCGGCGACGAGACCCAGCCGCTCGACGGCGATATCGGCCCCGTTCAATGGGGGCTCCTGATGGGCTCGGCGGCGATCATGCTGCTTGGTGTGATCAACCTTTTCGGGGTCGATGGCGCGGCTGCCATCGCGGCACAGGCGCTTGTCCGCTAGGGGGCAAGACGCGCCGCAATGGCCTGCCGGCTATGGCCGGGTGGTGCTCGATACGGTCGACAGCACCAATGCCGAGGCGTTGCGCCGCGCGCCCGGTCTGGGCGGCCCCTGCTGGGTTCTGGCGCTGCGCCAGACCGCCGGGCGCGGGCGTCGCGGGCGCGAATGGGTGGATCCGGCGGGCAATTTCGCCGCCAGCCTGGTGATGCGCCTGGACGAGCCGCCATCGCGGCTGGCGCTTCGCTCCTTCACCGCTGCGCTGGCGCTGCATGAGGCGCTGAGCGAACTGACCGGGCTGGGGGCGTCCTTTGCCATCAAATGGCCCAATGACGTGCTGCTCAATGGCGGCAAGCTTTCGGGCGTGCTGCTGGAAAGCGGCGCTTCAGGGCTGCTGGTGATCGGTATCGGCGTCAATCTGCGTGCCGCCCCGCCGGCTGATGCCGAGGCGCGCTTCCCTCCGGTCAGCCTGCGCGCCGAATCCGGCTTCGACATCGGCCCCGAAACCCTGCTCGATCATCTGGCACCGGCTTTCGCACACTGGGAAGAGCGCCTGCGGACCTATGGTTTCGGCCCGGTGCGCGCCGCGTTTCTGGAGCGCGCCGCGCGGCTCGGCGGCACGATCACCGCGCGCACCATGACCGAGACATTCGAGGGCCGGTTCGATACCATCGACGAGACCGGCGCACTGGTTTTGCAAACCGCCATGGGCCGGGTTACCATCCCGGCTGCCGATGTCTATTTCCCCTGAACCCCGGACGCGGAGACTGCCATGCTGCTGTGCATCGATTGCGGCAATACCAATACCGTCTTTTCGATCTGGAACGGCGAGCGTTTCATCGCCACATGGCGCACCGCGACCGAGCATCAGCGCACGGCGGATCAGTATTTCGTCTGGCTGTCGACGCTGATGGCGCTCAACAAGATCGAGGTGAACATCACCGAGGTGATCATCTCATCGACGGTGCCGCGGGTGGTGTTCAACCTGCGCGTGCTTTGCAACCGCTATTTCGATTGCCGCCCGCTGGTGGTGGGCAAGCCCGATTGCCGGCTGCCGGTGGATGTGCGCGTCGATCCGGGCACCAATGTCGGCCCCGACCGTCTGGTCAACACGGTTGCCGGACATGACCTTTACGGCGGCGATCTGATCGTGGTGGATTTTGGCACCGCCACCACCTTCGATGTCGTCGATACCGATGGCGCCTATATCGGCGGGGTGATCGCACCGGGCGTCAATCTGTCGCTGGAGGCTCTGCACATGGCCGCCGCCGCGCTGCCCCATGTCGATGTCGCGCGCCCGGAAACCGTCATCGGCCGGAACACCGTGGCCTGCATGCAGGCGGGTGTATTCTGGGGTTATGTCGGACTGGTGAATGGGATATGTGAGCGCATCAAGGCCGAACGCGGCCGCGCCATGCGGGTCATCGGCACGGGCGGGCTGGCCTCGCTCTTTGCCACCGGCGAGGCGCTGTTTGACGAAATACGCGATGACCTGACCATGCACGGGCTGCGGGTCATCAACGATCATAACGGGAACGGATGAATGAAGGCTGAGCGACTGATCTACCTGCCCCTGGGCGGTGCCGGCGAAGTGGGCATGAATGCCTATGTCTACGGCTACGGGCCGAAGGGCAAGGAGCGCTACATTCTGGTGGATCTGGGCGTGACCTTCCCCGATATGGACGGCACGCCCGGCGTCGATCTGATCCTGCCTGACATCGCCTGGCTTGAGGCGCGGCGCGACCGGCTGGAGGCGATCTTCATCACCCATGCCCATGAGGATCACGTCAGCGCACTGGTGCATCTGTGGAACCGGCTGCGCGTGCCTGTCTACGCCCGCAATTTCACCGCCCGCATCGCCAGCCGCAAGATGCAGGAGGGTGGCCAGCCCGTCGATCAGGTGCATACCGTTGCCGCCTTGCCCGAAACCGTCACGGCCGGTCCTTTCAAGGTGCAGTTCGTGCCGGTGTCGCATTCGCTGCCCGAGGCATCGGCAATGCTGATCGAGACCCCGGCGGGGCGGGTTCTGCACACGGGCGATTTCAAGCTGGATCTGGCGCCAGGTGTCGGAGAGCCCTTTGACGAGGGGCTTTTCGCACGTCTGGGCGAGGCCGGCATCAAGGCGCTGGTGTGCGATTCAACCAATGTTTTCAACACTCATGCCGGGCGCTCTGAAAGCACGCTGCCGGGGCCGATCACCGAACTGGTGCGCCAGGCGCAGGGCATGGTGGTGGCCACGACCTTTGCCTCGAACGTCGCGCGGCTGCGCACGCTGGCGCGTGCCGGGCGCGAGGCCGGGCGCTCCATCTGCCTGCTGGGCCGGGCAATGCACAACATGGTGCGCACCGCCACCGAAGCCGGCCTGCTGACCGATTTTCCGCCCACCGTCACCCCCGAGGAGGCCGCCAAGCTGCCCCGCGGGCAGGTTCTGGTGATCGCCACCGGCAGTCAGGGCGAGCGGCGCGCGGCCTCGGCGCAACTGGCGCGCGGTTCCTTCATGGGCATCAAGCTGCAAGAAGGCGATCTGTTCCTGTTCTCGTCGATGACCATTCCCGGCAATGAGCGTTCGGTGCTGCGCGTGGTCAATGCGCTGTCGGAAATCGGGGTTGACGTCGTGGATAATTCGCGCGGGCTCTACCATGTCTCGGGCCATGCCAATCGCCCCGATCTGGAGCGCATGCACGATCTGCTGCGCCCGCAGATGGTGATCCCGATGCACGGCGAGCACCGGCATCTGCGCCGCCATGCCGCCCTTGCCGTCGAGCGCGGCATTGCCTCGGCGGTGGCGCCCAACGGCACGATGCTGGACCTGACCGGCAGCGCGCCGGTGGTGGTGGAGCATGTTGATGCCGGACGCATCTATCTGGACGGCAGTGCGCTTTACGGCGCGCTCGACGGCGTGGTGCGCGAGCGGATCCGCATGGCGCTCAACGGGCATGTGCTGGTGACGCTGATCATCGACGAGGATGGCATGCCGATGGGTGATCCCTGGGCCGATGCCCAGGGGCTGGCGCGCACCGGGCGCGGCGGGCAGCCGCTCAACGAGATCGTCGAGGATGAACTGGCCGAGGAACTGGAGCGCGCCGGTCGCAAGCTTCTGGCCGATGACGACAAGCTGATCGAGGTGATCAAGCGCCGGGTGCGCCATTGCTGCCTGGACGAGATCGGCAAGAAGCCTGAGGTGACGGTGGTTGTCAGCCGTCTTGCCGATGGCTGATCATGCGATGCGATCGCCCCCAAATCTGTTGATCTGAAAAGGGTTTCTTAACTCTGGCCTGCGAAAGTTGTCGCAAGGAAGGGCACCGGCTGGCGCCCCGCAAGGCAAGACAGGCAGGTCATGATGGACGCGATCAGGGAATCCGTGCTGCGCCGGAAACTCGTGCCCCGGCCCGAGGAGCCGGCATTTGAGATGCCCTTCGCCTTCGATGATGCCCCCGCGCCCGAGGAACCCGCCGGGCGGGTGCTGCCACGCTCGTTCACTCGTGCGGCAAACCGTGTGCTGGGGCTGGTGGCGCAGGGCGCGGTCTGCTCCAGCCGAACCGCCGCCGTCCCCGAACTTCTGGAGCTGATCGATCCTGAGGGGTTCGTGGCGCTGCTGGCGCGTGGCGACGAGCCGCCGGGGCTGGTGATCTTTGATCCGCATGCCTTTGTTGCGGTGATCGAGGCAATGACCATCGGCACGCTGGGCCGGCGTGCGCCCCCGCCGCGGCGCGCCACCGCGACCGATGCCGCGCTGATCGCCGAACTGGTCGATGCCGTTCTGGGCGATGTCGATGCCAACCCCGATCCCGTCGATCCCTTTGCCAGCGGCTTTCGCTTTGGCCAGCATGCGCGCGATCAGCGGCTGCTCGATGTGATGCTCGATGATGTGAGCTATGCGCTCACGGTGATGGATGTCGAGTTCAACGCCGATGATGTGGTGCGCAAGGGGCGGTTCATTCTGGCCCTGCCGGAAGCGCCGCAGCCGATGATCGAAACCTTCAGCTTCGATGAACCCGCCTTTGACGAGCCGGCGCAGGACAGCGCATGGGAGGAGGCGTTGCAGGGCGCGGTGATGGCGGCCCCCGCGGATCTGCGCGCGGTTCTGGGGCGGGTAAGGATGCCGTTGTCGCAGGTGCTTGAACTGGGCACTGACAGCCGGCTGGTGTTGCCTTTGGCCCAGCTTGAGGAAGTTCAGCTTGAAGCGCTCGACCGTCGCCCGGTCGGGCTGGGGCGGCTGGGACAGTATCGTGGAATGCGCGCGTTGCGGCTGACCGTTCTGCCCGGTGAGCGCGACCTGAGCGCGGGCTTCACCTCCAACGGCGGCTCGGGCATTGGCAATGGCGCGGATTTCTCTGAGGCCGGTCCGCCATCGCTGGGCGATTTCGCCATGACATCGGGAGAAGGTGCGGCGTTCGACGATGCCGGCGGCCCGGCTTTTGACATCGACGCAGCAGGTGGATTGCCTGATATCGGCCTGTCCTGATGATGCGCCATTGCCGATGCGCTCCAGGCGCGGAGGGGACGGCCCTGCGGCGGCGTTGACGCGCCACCCCTTGCCGACCGAAAGGGCGTTGCGGCCTTCTTGCATTCGCGGGGGTTTGTGGCTAGGCCACAGGCGGGTCCGGTGCTTTGGCCGGCCCAACCGGCGGATCGGGCGGCAAGGGACGGGCAGCATGGACGATATTGCACAGTTGCGGGCGAAATTTTTGGCCGAGATCGGCGCCGCCAGGGACGGCGAGGCGCTTGAGGCGGTGCGGCTGGCGGCCCTGGGCAAGAAGGGCGAGATCAGTCTGAAGATGCGTGAGCTGGGCCGCATGACGCCCGAGGAACGCCAGATTGCCGGC
This sequence comes from Pararhodobacter sp., assembly GCA_046295695.1. Taxonomy (GTDB): domain Bacteria; phylum Pseudomonadota; class Alphaproteobacteria; order Rhodobacterales; family Rhodobacteraceae; genus Pararhodobacter. The sequence continues at coordinate 69,095 of JBKBMS010000008.1, forward strand.
CCGGCGCTCAACGGCCTCAAGGACGAGATCGACGCCGCCCTGCGCGCGCGCAAGGTTGCGATGGAGGATGCCGCGCTCGATGAGCGGCTGAAGGCCGAATGGCTCGATGTCACGTTGCCCGGTCGGCCGCGCCCTCGCGGCACCATCCATCCGGTCAGCCAGGTAACCGAGGAGATGACCGCGATCTTCGCCGATATGGGCTTTGCCGTCGCCGAAGGGCCCCAGATCGAGACCGACTGGTATAATTTCGACGCGCTCAATATCGCTCCCGAACATCCCGCGCGCCAGGAGCATGACACCTTCTTCATGCACCGCCCTGAGGGAGACAACCGCCCGCCGCATGTGTTGCGCACCCATACTTCGCCGGTGCAGATCCGCGCCATGCAGGCCCAGGGCGCGCCGATCCGGGTGATCGCGCCGGGGCGGGTCTACCGCATGGACATGGACCTCACGCATACGCCGATGTTTCATCAGATCGAGGGGCTGGCGATCGACCGTGATATTTCGATGGCCAATCTCAAATGGGTGCTGGAGGAGTTTTTCAGCGCCTATTTCGGCAAGCGGGTGAAGACCCGCTTTCGGGCCTCGCATTTCCCCTTCACCGAACCTTCGGCGGAGGTGGATATCCAGTGCTCCTGGACCGGCGGGCAGTTGCGCGTCGGCGAAGGCGATGGCTGGATGGAGGTGCTGGGCTCGGGCATGGTGCATCCGCATGTGCTGCGCGCGGGCGGCATCGACCCCGATGAATGGCAGGGCTTCGCCTTCGGCATGGGGATCGACCGCATGGCGATGCTGAAATACGGCATCCCCGATCTGCGCGCCTTCTTTGAAAGCGACCTGCGCTGGCTGCGCCATTATGGCTTTGCCGCGCTCGATGCGCCCAGCCTGCACGCGGGCTGAGCAGGGTCTGCGGGGCCTGCACATTGCTTCGCGCCCACGGCGAGTTGAACCCATTGCGCGTATGCGTCCGCCAACAGGGTTGCCATAGGGCGCGCGCCTCCACTAGGGTCGGGTGGACGGGCGTGGCCGGGCCGCGCCGAAAACGCACGGGTTTTTCATGTCGAGCACGCGCTTTCCGCACTTCCGCTACCTCGCGCCTGTGGCGCTTGCCCTGGTGTTGAGCACCGCACCCGCCGCCGCCCAGCTTTCCGAGGTGATCACCCGCCAGTATGCCGATGGCGGCATCTATGAAGGCACCTTCCTGGATGGCGTGCAGCACGGGCAGGGCAGCTACCGGCTGCCCAACGGGTTCGAATATTCCGGCGAATGGTTCGAGGGGCAGATCACCGGGGTGGGCGTTGCGCGCTATCCCAATGGCGCAGTCTATGAGGGCCAGTTCGATGACGGCCGCCCGCATGGTCAGGGGCGCATGGTGTTTGCCGATGGCTCGTCCTACGAGGGCAACTGGGATGGCGGGCGCATCATGGGGCAGGGCACTCGCGTCTATCCCACCGGCGTGGTCTACACCGGCGAATTCGATGACAGCCAGCCGCATGGCCGTGGCGTGATGGAGCGCCCCGGCGGGCTGCGCTATGAAGGCGATTGGGTGCATGGCCAGCGCGAGGGGCGCGGCACCATCACCTATCCCGATGGTTCGGTCTATACCGGCGAAATGCTCGCTGACCAGCGCGCCGGTGAGGGGCGGCTGACGCGCCCTGACGGCACGATCTATGACGGCGAATGGGCCGAGGGGGTGCTGCACGGCGCCGGGCGGCTGGTGCTGCCCAACGGCGACCGGCGCGAAGGCGAGTTCATCAACGGGCTGATGCAGGGGCTGGGCCGGATCACCTTTGCCGATGGCAGCCTCTATGAAGGCGAGTTCGTCGATGATCAGCGCCATGGTCGCGGGCGGCTGACGGCGGCCGACGGGCATGTTTACAACGGCAGCTGGGTCGCCGACCGGATCGACGGCGAGGGTGTGCTCGCTCATCCGGACGGCTCGCGCTATGAAGGCCAGTTCCGCGACGGGCTGCCCGATGGACGCGGCACGGTTACCTTTGCCGATGGCACCAGCTACAGCGGTGATTGGGCCGAGGGGCGCCGCGAAGGTCAGGGCCGGGCTGATTTCGGCGAGGGGCTGGTCTATGAGGGTGCCTTCCGCGATGGCCGTCCACATGGTGGCGGGCGCATGGAATTTCCCGATGGCCGCCTCTATCAGGGCTGGTTCGAGGCCGGCCAGCGCGAGGGGCAGGGCGAGATGGTCTATCCCGACGGCTCGCGTTACCAGGGCAATTTCGCCGCCGGTGAACGTGACGGTCAGGGCCGGATCGAACTGGCCGATGGCTTTGTCTATGAAGGCTTCTGGCGCGAGGGCCGGATCGAGGGCGAAGGCATCGCCACCTATACCACGGGCGATGTCTATGAAGGGGCGTTTGTCGATGGCCAGCGCGAAGGGCGCGGGGTCTTGCGCTACGCGGAGGGGCAGGTGTTGAGCGGGGTCTGGCGCGGCGGCATTCTGGCCGAGCCCGACCCGCAACCCGAGCCTGAAACAGACCCTGACGTTGAGGCCACGGGCGCCGACAACGGATAGTCGGCGCGGGGCCGGGGCTTGAACCCGCAAGGCTCCGCCGCTAGATTGCCCATAAGTGAGGACGACCTCCCCCATCCAGGGACAGCAGCGCGGGACGGCCCGAAAGGGGGTTGCCATGCGCAGCACGCTGGATCGTATCCGTCACGCACTGGCTTTCGAGATCATTGGCCTGGCGTTGCTGGCCCCGCTTGGGGCCTGGATCTACGGCGTGCCGATGAGCGATATGGGGGTTGTCGGGCTGGTGGGGGCCAGCGTGGCGACGCTGTGGAACTATGTCTACAACCTGGGCTTTGACCATGCCATGCAGCGGCTGCGCGGCAGCACGCTGAAGACCTGGCGGTTGCGGGTGCTGCATGCGGTGGTGTTCGAGGCGGGCCTTCTGGCGGCGCTGTTGCCGTTCATTGTCTGGTATCTGCAAATCGGTCTGTGGCAGGCTTTCCTGATGGATCTGGGGGTGGCGGGGTTCTACCTGGTTTATGCTTTCGCGTTCAACCTGGCCTATGACCGCCTCTTTCCGCTGCCGCAATGGCAGGGCCACACCGGTTGAGGGCTGATTTCGCCGCTCGCGCACCGCAACATTGCCCAGATCGGATACCGCCGCTCCTCAAGGGATCGTTAGAATTTTTCTTATTTCGCAGTCTGTTAACTATTCTTAACGGCTTGGGGCGCGTCCGCGATCCCATTTTTGCCCGATTCCGGGCGCATCCTGCCACAATGAGCAACAAATACATCTTTGACACAACCGATCCGAAGGGCGATCAGCCCCAATGGCCCAGCCTGCTGGTGTGGTTTGGCGTTGGGGTAGGGATCGTGGGCTTTCTGCATTTGCCCGAGATCCTTGAAGTGGCCTATCTGGTTCATTGGAACATCATAACGTTAACAGCGCAATAACGCTGTTCGCGCGTCAGGGGTGTCGCCGGCGGACGGGTGTGGCCATTGGTTTCCCTGTGACCCCTCTGTGACCCCTCTGTGGTTCCGCTGTTGCTTCCCTGTGGTGTCCGCGACGGTGGCGGTTCAGCCCCAGTCCAGGACGATCTTGCCGCTGGTGCCACTGCGCATCGTTTCGAAGCCGGCGGCATAGGCGATGGCGGGCATGCGGTGGGTGATCACCTTGCGCACGTCCAGCCCGTTCTCCAGCATGGCGATCATCTTGTACCAGGTCTCGAAGATTTCGCGGCCATAGACGCCCTTGAGGGTGATTGCCTTGAAGACGATGCGCGACCAGTCCACCGGCGATTTTCCCGGCGGGATGCCCAGCAGCGCGATCTTGCCGCCCATCACCAGTGCTTCGACCATCTGGTCAAGCGCCGCCTGACTGCCCGACATTTCCAACCCGACATCAAAACCCTGCACCATGTTCAGCCGAGGCATGACATCGCGCAGATCCTGCTCGGTCACATTCACCGGCACCACATCGGCCACCTGCGCGGCCAGTTCCAGCCGGGCCGGGTTGATGTCGGTAATCACCACATGGCGCGCGCCGGCATGGCGTGCCACCGCCGCCGCCATGATGCCGATGGGCCCGGCCCCGGTGATCAGCACATCCTCGCCCAGCAGATCGAAGCTCAGCGCGGTATGCACGGCGTTGCCCAGCGGATCGAGGATCGCGCCGATCTCGTCATCGATACTGTCGGGCAGGGGCACCACATTGAAAGCCGGCAGGCGCAGGTATTCGGCGAAAGCCCCGGGCTCGTTGACGCCGATACCGCGCGTCTGCGGATCCAGGTGGAACTTCCCCGCCCGCGACTGGCGGGAGGTTTTGCCGATCAGATGCCCCTCGCCGGAACAGCGCTGGCCCAGAGCCAGCCCCTCCACCTGCGCGCCGATCTCGACGATCTCGCCGGCGAATTCATGGCCGGTGGTCAGCCCCAGGGGCACGGTGCGCTGCGCCCAGTCGTCCCAGTTCCAGATATGGATGTCGGTGCCGCAGATCCCGGTCTTGCGCACGCGGATCAGCACATCCTCAGGGCCGATCTCAGGCACCGGGCGCTCTTCCAGCCAGAGGCCGGGTTCGGCGTGTGACTTCACCAGCGCCTTCATGCCAGAACCCCCGTGGCCTTGCCGGCGGCGCGGAAGGCCTCCAGCGCCTGATCAAGGTCATCGCGGGTCAGTGCGGCGTTCATCTGGGTGCGGATGCGCGCCTGCCCGCGCGGCACGACCGGAAAGAAGAACCCCGCCACATAGACCCCACGCTCATCGAGCGCCCCGGCCATGGCCTGCGCCAACTTTGCCTCGCCCAGCATCACCGGGATGATCGGATGCTCACCCGGCAGCAGGGTGAAACCCTCGCGCTCCAGCCCGGCACGCCAATAGGCGGCGTTGTCGAACAGCCGCGCGCGCAGATCATCGGCGCGTTCCACCAGATCGAGGGCCGCCAGCGCGGCCCCCACCACCGCCGGCGGCAGCGCATTCGAGAACAGATAGGGCCGCGCACGCTGGCGCAGCAGGTCGATCACCGGTTGCGGCCCGGCAACATAGCCGCCCAGCGCGCCACCCAGCGCCTTGCCCAGCGTGCCGGTCAGGATATCGGCGCGCAGGCCGAAATGCGCCGGCATGCCGCGCCCCTGTGGCCCCATGAAACCGGTGGCATGGCAGTCATCGACCATCAGCAACGCATCATAGCGGTCGGCAAGCGCGCGGATTTGCGGCAGTTTCGCCAGATAACCATCCATCGAGAACACGCCATCGGTGGCGATCATCACATGCCGGGCCCCCTCGGCGCGGGCCTTTTGCAACTGCGCTTCAAGATCGCTCATATCGGAATTGGCGTAGCGGTAGCGGCGTGCCTTGCACAGCCGGATGCCGTCGATGATGCTGGCATGGTTGAGCGCATCCGAGATCACCGCGTCTTCAGGCCCCAGAAGCGGCTCGAACAGCCCGCCATTGGCATCGAAACAGGCGGCGAAAAGGATGGCGTCGTCGCAGCCCAGATAGGCCGCCAGCCGTGCCTCAAGCGTCTGGTGCAGATCTTGCGTGCCGCAGATGAAGCGCACCGAGGCCATGCCAAAACCATGCCCGTCCATCGCCGCCTTGGCCGCCGCCACCAGCGCCGGATGATCGGCCAGCCCCAGATAGTTGTTGGCGCACAGGTTGATGACCTCGCGCCCGTTCACCTGCACGCGCGCGCCCTGCGGTGAGCGAATCGCGCGCTCGCGCTTGAACAGCCCCTCGGCCTGTAGTTGCGCCAATTCGTCTTGCAGATGATTCAGAAATGCGTCGCTCATGCCATCCTCCGCTGTTGGAGACAGGATGCCGTGTTTCCTGTGCTTCGTCAACATATCGGATGCAATTCCGCTATAACGGTATTCGTGTGATCAGATCCGCGTTACATGGCCCTGATGCGCAGCCGCGTCAGCCGGTTCTCGGCGCGCTCGATAACCGCAAAGCGGAAGCCGTGAAACAGAAAGACCTGCCCCACCTCGGGGATCATCTGCGCCTCGTGGATCACCAACCCGGCCACGGTATTGGCCTCGTCATCGGGCAAGGACCAGTCCATCGCGCGGTTCAGGTCGCGGATCGTCATGCCGCCGTCGATTTCGATGGTGCCGTCGGGCAGGCGGGTGATCGGATCGGGGCCATCCTCGTCGTGCTCATCCTCGATTTCGCCGACGATCTCTTCCAGAATATCCTCCAGCGTGATCAGCCCCAGAAGCGCGCCGTATTCATCGATGACCAGGCCGAAATGGCGCCGCTGGTGCAGAAACTGGCGCATCTGTTCGTCAAGGGGCGTGGTCTCGGGCACGAAATAGGGTTCGCGCGCCACCGCCATCAGGTCCAGCTGCGACACCGCCGAGAAATCGCCGCCAGCCTCGATCACCAGCCGGTGAACCTCACGCATGAGGTCGCGCGAATGGATCACGCCGATGATGTTTTCCGGCTCATCGCGCCAGGCGGGCAGCCGGGTATGCGTGGAGTTGACACATTGCGCGATGATCTCCTCGATCGGCGCGTCGATATTGACGGTTTCGATCTGGCTTCGATGCAGCATGATTTCTTCGATCGTGCGGTGCGCCAGATCCAGCGCGCCCAAAAGGCGGTCGCGATCTTCCTTTTCGACGGTGCCCTCGGCATGGCCCAGCGCCAGCGCGCCGGCGATCTCTTCGTGGTATGACAAAACTGCGCCATCGGGGTCGGTGGTGATGCCGAACAGCCGCAAGATCGCGCGCACCAGAAAGCGCACGGCGCTGACGATCGGCGCCAGCACGATGACCACCACGCGAATGGGCGCGGCGACTTTCGAGGCAGCGCTTTCGGGGTTGGTGATGGCATAGGTCTTGGGCAGGACCTCGGCGAAGATCAGCACCATCAGCGTCATGACCAGGGTGGCAATGGCCACGCCCGATTCGCCAAACAGGCTGGTGAACAGCGCCGTGGCCAGCGCGGTCGCCAGGATGTTGACCAGGTTGTTGCCCAGCAGGACCGAGCCGATGAGCTTTTCGCTGTCTTCGGTCAGGCGCAGCGCGGTGGTTGCCCCTTTGGAGCCACGGTCCGCCTGGGCGCGCAACTTGGCCCGAGACGAGGCCGTCAGGGCGGTTTCGCTGCCGGAAAAGAACCCCGACAGAACCAACAATGCCAGGATCGCCGCCACAGACATGAGGAGCGCGGTATCAAGATGAGCCATTGGGAAACCCTGTGCGAATTGCTTCATCACTATGGAGATGTCCGGGAGCCTGACAAGGGGCGGGGGCCGGCGTGGCATGAAGAAAAGGCTCCGGTGCGCATTGCGCCGGAGCCAGACGGGAGGTCTTGGGATGGATCAGGCGGCTTCAGGCGCCCCAGGTGCGCACCGGGCCGCAATCCATATGCGTGAAATCGGAGCGCGAATAGCGCCCCACGCCGCCGGCATTGCAGGCCGCAGCGGCACGCGCCACCTGCGTCACCGAGCGCGAGCGCATCCGCACGTCGGCGGCCTGGCCGATGGTATGGCGCGAATTCGATGCCACGGCGCGCGAGCGCTGGCGCAGCATGGCGTTGGTTTCGGGCGAGCGGTAGCCGGAAAGCAGCATGTAGGGCTCATCGACCTGCAGCAGGTTATGCGCGGCGGCCATGATGTCTAGGGTGCGGGTGTCGATGCGATGGGCGCGGTTGTTGCGCCAGTCGCGGAAGAAGTGGGTGATCTCGGTCAGCGCCTCGGGGATGTAATTGCCATCAACCCAGTAGATCGTATCGACCCGCTCACCGGTGCGTCCGGAATAAAGCTTCAGTCTGCGGATATCGCCAGCGCCACGGTTGAATGCGAAGGCATTCGCAAAGCGCGGTGCTGCTGTGATTGCTGTTGCCGCGAAGATGCCCAGCAACGCACGCCGGGAAAACCCGGTGGAGTTTGATGAAGTCATTGGTTGTACTGTCCCATCCCAGTAATGCTCGTTCCAGCCGTTCTGGCCTGCCTTCATTGTCCGGCCCCTTCTGGGTCTGCGCTCGACGAGGCCGAGACCGCCCGTTTGACCGAAATGCTGAAGATTTTCATCTTCTGCGACTTCTATGCCACAACGATTCGGTGAACCCAAGCCTCGATTCGCTGAAATGGGTTTCAGGACGCCAGGATAGGCGGGAAATTGCTGATTTAACCTTAACGCCTTCCTGCCGGTCCCCTGGCGCATTCCGCATGCGTCAAGCGCTGGAAAATTTCTTGCTGTCGCGATTGTGAATCGACGTGATATTTGAAAACCTGCCAGTGTCGGCGGAAAGTCGCGCATAGTCGAAATTGACCCGCAAGGGCGCGACTTGCTGTTCGCGATGCTGCTTTGCATTGGTCCGGTGTGCCTTGACGTCATGCTAAGGGTTCAGATGCGCCAGCGGAAATGAAGGAAAGAGGTGTGTCTGTGTTGCATGATCGAGTCGTGGGGGCGTTGCGCCTTGTCGTTCTGGCGGGTGGGATGGCGATGGCCAGCGCCGCGCCAGCGGTGTTGACGCTTCTGGTGCCCCAACCGGCGCAGGCACAGCAGTTTCCCGCCTTTCGTCAAGCGCTTGCCGAGGGGGTTTCAGGCAGTTCCGGCCTTTCGGCCTTCTACCGCGAGACCGGCTATGCCCCGGTCTGGACGGGTGCCGAACATGCCGCAAGGCGCACGGCGCTGGTTTCGGCGCTGTCGCGTGCCGGCGAACATGGCCTGCCGGCGGGCCGTTACGATCTGCCGGGGCTGCTGAGCGCCTTTCAGGGCGTCGAAAGCGAGCGCGACCGCGGGTTTGCCGAGGCGCTGGCGAGCAAGGCTTTCGTGCAATATGCCCGCGATCTGTCCAGCGGCGTGCTGGAGCCCTCGGCAATCATCGAGCAGATCGTGCGCAGGCTGCCGCGCCCCGATACCGCGCAACTGATGCGTGATTTCATTCGCGCCGAGCCGGTCAGCTTCATGCGCAACCTCGCGCCGCGCGCGCCGGAATATGCGCGCCTCTATCATGTCAAGCACGAGTTGGAGGCGCAGATCGCCCGTGGTGGCTGGGGCGCGCGTGTCCCTGCGGGTGCTGCCTTGCAGCCCGGCCAGACCGGGCCTGCGGTGATTGCACTGCGCAACCGGCTGATCGCCATGGGCTACATGCCGCGGCTGGCCACGGCGCGCTACGACGGCGTGATGCAGCGTGCGGTGCAGCGGTTCCAGATCGCGCACGGGATTGAGGCTGATGGCATTGCCGGGACCGCCACGCTCAACGCCATCAATATCGAACCGCAGGAGCGGGTGCGCTCGATCATCGTTGCGATGGAGCGCGAACGCTGGCTCAACATCGAGCGCGGCGATCGCCACATCTGGGTCAATCTCGCCGATTTCCACGCCCGAATCGTGGATTTCGATCAGGTAACCTTCGAGACGGTCGCGGTGGTCGGCGCGCAGAACCCCGACATGCAGACGCCCGAATTCTCGGAGTTCATGACCTATCTGGAAATCAACCCCGACTGGACCTTGCCGCGCTCGATCGTGGCGCGCAGCTACTGGAACGGGCTGGTCAATGGCGGGCATGGCTATCTGCAACTGGTCGATTCGCGCGGGAATGTCGTGCCGCGTGAGGCGGTGGATTTCTCGGCCTATACGCCGCGCAACTTCCCCTTCGATCTGCGCCAGCCGCCCGGACCCTCGAACCCGCTGGGCCGCGTCAAGTTCATGTTCCCCAACCCCTGGGCGATCTATCTGCATGACAGTCCGGCGCGCTCACTGTTTCGCACCACCGTGCGCACCCATTCCTCGGGCTGCATCCGGCTGAACGACCCCGAGGAATTTGCCTATGAGCTGCTCTCGCGCCAGACCTATGACCCGGTGGGGCTTTACCAGGGCATCCTGCGCACCGGACGGCAGACGCGGCTCAATCTTGACGTGCCGGTGCCGGTGCATCTGGTCTATCGCACCGCTTTCACCTCGGTCACCGGCGAGATCAACTATCGCCCCGACGTTTATCGCCGCGATGTGCGCATCTATGAAGCATTGCAGCGCGCCGGGGTGGAAATGGGCGCCCATCAAAGCTAAACCGGGCGGGCGCGGCATTGCGCGCCCGGCACCGGAGGTTCTTGCGCATGGCTCACCGTTTGTCCGATATTGCCGCCGCGCTGGGCGCGCGGCTTGAAGGGCGTGGTGAACTGCCGATCACGCATGCCGCCGAACCCGCCGAAGCCGACGAGACCGCGCTGGCGCTGGCGATGAGCCCCAAATACGCCGAAAGGTTGGCGGAGGGCCGCGCCCGTGCGGCGATCCTGTGGGAAGGCGCTGACTGGCGTGCGCTGGGCCTGGAGGCGGCGCTTTTCGTGCCGCGCCCACGCTATGCGATGGCCGGTCTGACGCGGGCGCTTGATCCGGGGCCGGGCATCGCGGCGGGGGTGCATGCAAGCGCGCTGATCGACCCGTCGGCGGTGCTGGGCGAGGATGTCGCCATCGGGCCTTTCGTGGTGATCGGTGCGGGGGCGCGGATCGGCGCGGGCAGCCGGATCGCCGCGCATTGCACCATCGGCGAGGCGGCCGAACTGGGGCCGCAGGCGCTCTTGCTGCCCGGCGTGCGCATCGGCGCGCGGGTGCGCGTCGGTGCACGGTTCATCGCCCATTCCGGTGCGGTCATCGGTTCCGACGGGTTTTCCTTTGTCACGCCGGAAAAATCGGCGGTGGAAGCGGTGCGCGAGTCGCTTGGCGAAACATCCGGCGAGGCGGCGCCGGGCGAGGCCCAGAGCTGGACGCGCATTCATTCGCTCGGCGCGGTCGAGATCGGCGACGATGTCGAAGTGGGTGCCAACACGGCCATCGATCGCGGCACGATCCGCAGCACGCGCATCGGTCGCGGCACCAAGATCGACAATCTGGTGCATCTGGGCCACAATGTGGAGATCGGCGAGGACTGCCTGATCTGTGGTCAGGTCGGTATTGCCGGCTCGGCGCGGATTGGCAACCGGGTGGTGCTGGCCGGGCAGTGCGGGGTCAGCGACAACATCTTCGTCGGCGATGACGTTGTTGCCGGCGGTTCCAGCAAGCTCTACACCAATGTCGCCGCCGGGCGCGCGGTGCTGGGTTCGCCGGCCACGCGGATGGACGCGCAGATCGAGCTTTACAAGGCGCAGCGGCGTTTGCCGAAAATTTTGACACAATTTGCCGACCTTCAGAAAACTGTCAAAGATCTTGCCGATAAGCTGGGACAATCGAAACCGGATTGAGGACACCAAAATGAGGCAGGCGATCATCGATACCACGAGCGATCTGCGCGAAACGGTTCTGGAGATCATCGCGGGTCAGGCGCTTTGCGCGCCCCAGGACATCGCCCCTCAGGCCACGCTGGAAAGCCTTGGCATCGACAGTCTGGGCCAGGCCGAGATCATCTTTGCCATCGAGGAGGCGTTTGACGTGACGGTGCCGTTCAACGCCAATACGCCCCAGGCGGCGGGATTTGACCTGAGCACGGTGGCCGGCGTGCTGCGCGGGGTCGAGGCGCTGGTGGCAGGCCGCAGGGCCTGAAGGGTGCGCCGCGTCGTCATCACCGGGGCTGGCACCGTCAACGCGCTGGCGCTCGATGTGCCGGGCAGCATGGCCGCATTGCGTGAAGGCCGCGTGGCGATCGGTGCGCTGGATTTTCCCGAGGTCGAGCGCCTGTCGATCCGCATAGGCGCGCAGATCCACGTCTGGGACGCCGAGGCGCGGTTCTCGCGCTCGGAACTGGTGCTCTATGATCGTGTGACGCAGTTTGCCATCGAGGCCGCGCGTCAGGCCATGGCGCAGTCCGGCTTGGTCATTGACGATGAACTGGCCCTGCGCGCCGGGGTGGTGCTGGGCACGGGGGGCGGTGGCTACAACACCATCGACGAGAGCTACCGCGCGGTCCATGCGCAGGGCAAGAACCGCGTCCATCCCTTCACCATCCCCAAGCTGATGCACAATGCCGCTGCCGCGCATCTGGCCATGCGTCACGGGCTGAAGGGGCCATCGCTGACGGTCTCCACGGCCTGTGCATCGAGCAATCACGCCATGGGGCTGGCGTTCCAGATGGTGCGCTCGGGGGCTGCCCCGGTGATGCTGGCCGGTGGCGCCGAGGCAACGCTGTGTTTTGGCGGCATCAAGGCCTGGGAAGGGCTGCGTGTGATGTCGCCCGATGGCTGCCGCCCGTTTTGTGCCACGCGCAATGGCATGGTGCAGGGCGAGGGCGCGGCGGTCTATGTGTTCGAAGATCATGACCATGCCCGCGCCCGGGGGGCGGAAATTTTGGCGGAGGTGGCGGGTTTTGCCATGACCTCGGACGCCGGCGATATCGTCATGCCCGATGCCGATGGCGCGCGGCGCGCCATCGCCGGGGCGCTGGCCGACGCCCGGCTGCCCACAGATGCCATCGGCTATGTCAATGCACATGGCACGGCAACCACGGCCAACGACCGCAGCGAAGCCCAGGCTCTGGCGCGGGTGTTCGGCGCGGCGCTGGCGAAGGTGCCGGTTTCATCGACGAAATCCATGCACGGCCATCTGATCGGCGGGGCCGGGGCGGTTGAATTGCTGGCCTGCCTTCTGGCGCTGCGTGACGGCGTCATCGCGCCCACCGCCGGCCACCGGCAGGCCGATCCCGAATGCCCGCTCGATGTGGTGCCAAACACCGCGCGCGAGAGCCGGGTTGAGGCGGTCCTCAGCAATGCCTTCGCGTTCGGCGGGATGAATGCCTGCCTGGTGCTGCGCGCACCGTGAAACCGGCTGCGCGGCGCGCTGATGGCTAACCGCCCGCCGGCACCGGCGGATTGATGGCCGTCATGGCGGCCTTGGCGGCTTCTCCGGCGGCAAGGAACAGGTTCTGATTGAAGCGCCCGATCTCGCGATAGCCAAGATCTTCGCACAGCGCGGCAATCTCGGGCGTCTGGGCCAGATCGACCTTGCCATGCGCTTCCAGCACCAGAAGTGGGTGGTCGCGGGCGATCACCGCGCAGGCTCCCTCAAGCGCTGCCAGTTCATGCCCTTCGACATCAAGCTGGATCAGCCCCACCCGCGCCGCGCCAAGCATGGCGTCGATGGTGTGAATGGCGACTTCATCGAAGCGTGCCCGCGCCGAGCCGGGCCGCCCCTCGACGACGCGCGACGCCCCGCCCAGCGACAGGCCGGTGTCATCATGGGTCTTGACGGTCAGAACCCCTGGCCGGGCGCCCAGCCCGCCGCGCGTCAGCGTGCAGTTGGCCAGAGTGTTGATGCTGCAGGTCACGCTGGCGCAAAGGTGGTTCACCGTATTCGGCTCGAAGGCCCAGACATGCGCGCCATGACTGTCCGCGAGCCGCGACAGGAAAGGAAGGAAATCACCGAAATAGGCACCCGCGGTGACGATATCGCCGCCGCGATAGATCCGGGCGATAGCCGCCAGCGTCGGCCCTTCCCAGACCCCGCCCTGCATGATCCGGATGGCGCAGGGGCGGTGCAGCGATTCAGCCGGAACGCAATATTGCCCATGCCGGTTGCGCGCGATGTGAAACGCGAGGGGCTGGCCGGTTTTCATCATCGCATTCCGGTTCCGTGCCGGGCTCAGTCCTGCGGCGCTGCGTCAGGTGCGGGCAGGCGTGCCTGAAGATCCTCAAGCGCGGCGGTAAAGCCCAGCAGAGAGACGCGAATATCAATCGGCTGATCAATGGCAACGAAAGGCGCGATGGTGACGATCGCATGGCTGCCGCGCTTCATGACCTCAACTTCCTCGGTGTTGAAGCCGATGCGGGCAAAGCAGCCGACCACCGTGCAGGTGCGGAAACCCTCGACCCGCATCGTCTCGACATCGCCGACACGCCAGCCCAACCCGGTCGGCAGGAAGGTCTCAAGCGGGGTGGTGATGGTTGCGCCGGCAACCAGTCCCTCGGCAGCATTGTTGCCGGGGGGCAGTGCGGCGATGCTGATCTCGGCGATGGGGTTTTGCTCGCCGTCAATCAGCAGTTGATACATTTCACACACTTCCGGCTCATCGACCTCGAAGCGGGTGCACAGCACTTCCCAATCGCGATGGGTCGCCGCCAGATAGGGTTCGCCAGGTTCGAAGGCGGTTTCTTCCGCGCTCTGCTCCTGAGCGGCGGCCGGCGTGGCGAGCGGCAGGGCGAGCGCGGCACTGATCAGCGCGAGACGAAGGGTTTCGGCGATGTTCATGGGGCGTCCTCGTGTTCACAATCTCTGCCTGCGGTAGCACGAAGGCACGGCGCTGTCAGGTCAAAATCCGCGCAGAAAAAAGCGAAAAGGGCCCGCAAGCTGGACCCTTTTCGTTTTTCTCCCTGTCGGACTGGCCGACTTATTGAACCGGACGCTAGGGTCAATTTGGCGACCCGTCAACAAAAAACTCGGGCGGTTCGTGGGCTGGTGCCGTGGTCGGTGGAAGGGCGGGCGCGGTGCTGAAAAAAGGTGCAGCGCTGCCGGCTATTGTCGCGGTTCTGTTTTCAGGATCGTCAAAAAAATTTCTTTATTACAGGCAATTGAGGGGTGATGACGCTGCGGGCGCCTGGTGCTTGGCGCTTGCGTCCCGGCGCGTGCCGGGGCTAGGCTTTGGCAGATGTATGCAGCGCGGCGCGCAAGGGGGGGGCAATGGCGGCACAGCCAGGACTGTTCGTTGGCGGCGGGGGCGAGGATTACGACACACCGCAGGTATTGCTGTTGCGATTCGCCAATCGCCACGGGTTGATCGCCGGCGCCACCGGAACCGGCAAGACGATCACCATGCAGGTCTTCGCCGAAGGCTTTGCGCGCGCCGGCGTGCCGGTGTTTCTGACCGACATCAAGGGCGATGTGGGCGGCATGGCAACGCCGGGCACCCCGCGCGACGCCTTCGCGCGGCGCGCGCAGCAGATCGGTCTTGGCGATATCGGCTATGCGGCGATGCCGGTGGTGTTTTGGGATCTCTTTGGCCTGAACGGCCATCCGGTGCGCGCCACCATCGCCGAGATGGGGCCGTTGCTGCTGTCGCGCGTGCTGGAGCTTACCGAGGCGCAGGAGGGGGTGATCAACATTGCCTTCCGGCTGTCGGATGAAAACGGCTGGCCGATCCTCGATCTGAAGGATCTGCGTGCCATCCTTGCCTTTCTGGCCGAGAACCAGCGCGAGATTTCCGCGCGCTACGGCAATGTGACAACGGCATCGGTGGGGGCGATCCAGCGGCGGCTTCTGGTGCTGGAAAACCAGGGCGCCGAGCAGTTCTTCGGCGAGCCGGCGCTTTCGATCCAGGATCTTATGGGCCGCAGCCCCGAGGGATGGGGGCAGGTCAATATCCTGCATGCCGAGCGGCTGATGAACACGCCTCGGCTTTACGCAACCTTTCTGTTGTGGCTGCTCTCGCAGCTTTTCGAAGACCTGCCCGAGGTGGGCGATGCGCCGCTGCCAAGGCTGGTGTTTTTCTTTGATGAGGCGCATCTGTTGTTCAACGGTGCGCCGCGTGCGCTGGTCGAGAAGGTCGAGCGCGTGGTGCGGTTGATCCGCTCCAAGGGGGTTGGGGTCTATTTCATCACCCAAAACCCCGACGATGTTCCCGATAGCGTGCTGGCGCAACTGGGGAACCGGGTGCAGCATGCGCTGCGCGCCTTTACCGCGCGCGATGCCCAGGCGCTGCGTCGTGCCGCCCAGACCTACCGCACCAACCCGCGTTTCGATACCGAGGCAGCGATCCGCGATGTCGGCGTTGGTGAGGCTGTCACCTCGTTTCTGGACGAGCGCACGGCGCCCGGCATGGTTGAACGCACGCTGATTCGCCCGCCGGCATCGGCCATGGGGCCGATCGAGGCCGGGCAGCGCCGGCAGGTGATGCTGGCCTCGCCGCTGGCGGGAAAATACGACATCGCCATCGACCGCGACTCGGCGCACGAGATGCTGGCGCGCCGGGCCGAGGCAATGGCCAATGAGGCCAGCGCCCACGAGACCGAAGCACAGCGGGGCGCCCCGGCGGCGGGCGGGCGCGAGTTCAATCAGGCGCGGCGCTACGAGCCGCCGGGCACGCGCCCGCGCGGCAAGCCGATTGGCGCGGGGGCTGGTGGCGCGACGGGCGGCTCGGCGGGGGGCACAACCGCCTCCGGTGCGCGCAGCCGTGCCGCGCGCTCGGATTCGCCGGTCGATGCCTTTGCGAAATCCTTCGCCCGCCAGCTTGGCACACAATCAGGGCGCGCGCTGACGCGCGGGGTGCTGGGCACGCTGTTTCGGGGGCGCTAGGGCCTGCGCCGGCTCAGGGTGCCGCGCGCTGATTGTCCGGGTTGCAATAGATATCGTAGATCAGCGCGATGACCCGTGCGGCTTTCGGATCACCCAGCGAATAATAGATCGCCTTGCCTTCGCGGCGGCAGCTCACCAGCCCTTCCAGCCGCAGCCGCGCCAGTTGCTGGCTGACCGCCGCCTGCCGCGACCCCAGAAGCTGTTCCAGTTCGGTGACCGATTTCTCGCCGGCGGAAAGATGGCACAGGATCAGCAGCCGCCCCTCATGCGCCAACGCCTTGAGAAAACTGGACGCTGCCTGCGCCTTTTCCACCATGTCCTCGGCGGGTTGTATGGCGCAGCCATCGCTCCGGCCGGGTTGCTGGACGGGGGCTTCGCTTTCGAGGCTGGTGATCATGGGCGTGCCCTCAAGGAAATTCAGAAATTCGAATACGTCCTGTCGAAGATAGGTGCAACCGGCCCATCCGGCAAGAGGCGGCGCCCTCTTCGCCGCCAGCGGATGCCATGCGGGGCAAAAATGCGGTGGGGCAAAAATGTGGTGGGGCACAAATGCGAACGCGCGCCGGGGGGGGCGCGCGTCACCTTGCTTATGTCCTGAACCGGCGACCTGACGACTGGCCGGGGCTGCCAACAGGGCTGCCACCGGGTTTCAGGCACCCGTTTCAGGCGCGCCAATCAGGCGTTGTCGTCCTCGTCGGCGGCACCGCCGATATCATCGAACAGCTCGGCGATCTCGAATTCGGCCGCGGCTTCTTCCTCGGCGGCCAGTTCCTGGATCGACTTGCCCGAGGCTTGCAGCGTGGCTTCCTCGGCCGAACGGGCGACGTTAATGGTGATGCGCGCGATCACTTCGGGGTGCAGCAGGACGCTGACGCCATGCAGGCCCAGCGCCTTGATCGGGGTGTCCAGCACCACCTGCTTGCGGTCCACGCTGAACCCTTCGGCGGTGGCCGCGTCGGAGATGTCGCGCGGCGTGACCGAGCCATAGAGCGCGCCACTGTCCGAGGCGGAACGGATCACCACATAGCTGGTGCCGTCGAGCTTGGCGGCCAGCGCTTCGGCTTCCTGGCGGCTTTCGAGGTTGCGCGCCTCAAGCTGGGCCTTTTGCGCTTCGAAAGCCTTCATATTGGCTTCCGAGGCACGCAGCGCCTTGCCCTGGGGCAGCAGGTAGTTGCGGGCGAAGCCCTGCTTGACCTTCACCACATCGCCCATCTGGCCAAGCTTGGCCACGCGTTCGAGAAGAATGACTTGCATGGCGTGCTCCTTACTTCACGGCATAGGGCAGCAGCGCCAGGAACCGCGCGCGCTTGATGGCGCGGGCCAGTTCACGCTGCTTCTTGGCCGAAACGGCGGTGATGCGCGCAGGCACGATCTTGCCGCGCTCGGAGATGTAGCGCTGCAGCAGCCGCACATCCTTGTAATCGATGGCGGGTGCATTCTCGCCCGAGAAGGGGCAGACCTTGCGGCGGCGGAAAAACGGTTTGGTGGCCATGGTTGGAAACTCCTTGCCTGAGCCGATCAGCGACGCGGACGCTCGGAACGCTCGCTGCGTTCGTCACGTTTCTGCATCTGCACCGAGGGGCCCTCGTCATGGCCTTCGACCTTGACGGTCAGCACCCGCATGACGTCGTCGTGCAGACGCGCCAGGCGTTCCATCTCCTGCACGGCGGCCGAGGGGGCGTCGGTGCGCAGATAGGCGTAATGGCCCTTGCGGTTCTTGTTGATCTTGTAGGCCATGGTCTTCACGCCCCAGTATTCGGTGCCGACGACCTTGCCGCCGTTGTCCGAAAGAATGGTCGAGAAGTGTTCGATCAGCCCTTCGGCCTGCGTGTTGGAAAGATCCTGACGCGCGATCATGACATGCTCGTAAAGCGGCATGCTGTCTCCAGTTCTGTCAGGGCGCATTTCACAGGGCAGGGCCTTGCCCTGCCGCGCTCTGCCCACGAGAGACTGCGCCGGATACATGGTATGCGGCAGGGAATGCGGCCTTATAGCCGGATTGGCACGCGGCGCAAGGGTCAAAGCGGCGCCATTGTGCGCCGCTGCCGGGGTTGGTATGGGGCTGTAAAGCAAAAGCCGCAAGGAGACAGCGATGAGCCGCGCATTCGTCTTTCCGGGGCAGGGTGCCCAGACCATCGGCATGGGCCAGGCCCTGGCACGGGCCTATCCTGCCGCCAGGGCGGTGTTTGACGAGGTCGATGAGGCGCTGGGCGAAAGGCTTTCGGCGCTGATCTGGGAGGGCACGATCGAGGATCTGACGCTTACCGCCAATGCCCAGCCGGCGCTGATGGCAACCTCGCTCGCCGCGCTGCGTGCGCTTGAGGCCGAAGGGTTCGGGCTTGGGGATGCGGCTTTCGTGGCGGGTCACAGCCTGGGCGAATATTCCGCGCTGGCCGCGGCGGGCGCGCTCAGCATCGCCGATACCGCACGCTTGTTGCGCATCCGTGGCCGCGCCATGCAGGAAGCCGTGCCGGTGGGGCAGGGGGCGATGGCGGCGCTTCTGGGGCTGGATTTCGCCACCGCAAGCGAGGTGGCTGCCGAGTCCGCGCAGGGCCCCGGCGGCGAGGTCTGCCAGGCCGCGAATGACAACGACCCGGCCCAGGTGGTGGTTTCGGGCCATCGCGCGGCGGTTGAGCGGGCGGTGGAACTGGCCAAGGCGCGTGGTGCCCGGCGGGCGCTTCTGCTGCCGGTCTCGGCACCGTTTCACTGTGCGCTGATGCAGCCCGCCGCCGAGGCGATGCGGGCGGCGCTGAGCAATGTGGTGTTCGGCGCGCCCGCCGTGCCGCTGGTGGCCAATGTGCGTGCCGAGGCAGTAAGCGATCCCGATACGATCCGCGCGCTTCTGGTCGAGCAGGTCACCGGCTCGGTGCGCTGGCGCGAATCGGTGCAATGGATGGTGGCGCAGGGCGTCAACGAATTCTGGGAAATCGGCGCCGGCAAGGCGCTGTCGGGCATGATCAAGCGCATTGAGCGCGAGGCCGTGACGCGCAATATCGGCGCACCGGATGACATCGCCGCGCTGAAGGGCTGAGCATCGCCCGAGGCCGGGGGCGGCGCAGGGCTATCCGGGCAGGGCTTGTATTGCCGATGCCGGAAGTTGATGAGGGGGCTTTGCCCTCTCGGGCCTGCGGCCCTTCACCCCCAGGATATTTGCGGCACAAAGACGCCGCACGGGGACGGGGCGCTGTGCCGTCTTGCGCGCGTGTGAAGTTGGCATGTGGAAGTTCGCCTGTGGAGTTTCGCCTGTGAAAGATTTTCCCTTTTCACCGTCGCGCGGGGCGATTAGGCAGAAGCCATGAGCACCGTGACCCCCCCGTTTTCCGACAATCGTGCCCGGCGCAATGTCTGGGTGCTGGTGGCGGCGCAGGCCATTCTGGGCGCGCAGATGCCGATGATCTTTATCGTTGGCGGGCTGGCCGGGCAGACCCTGGCAAGCAACATCTGCTGGGCGACGCTGCCGATCTCGCTGATCGTGCTGGGCTCGATGCTGACCGCCACGCCGCTTTCGGCCTTCATGCAGCGCTATGGCCGGCGCGCGGGGTTTGCGCTGACCGCGATGGGCGGGGCGCTGGGGGCGGCAATCGGCGCCGTGGGGCTGATACAGGGCTCGTTCACGCTCTTCCTGCTGGGCTCGCTCTTTACCGGGGTCTATATGTCCGGGCAGGGGTTTTACCGCTTTGCCGCCACTGACACGGCAAGCGATGCCTTCAAGCCCAAGGCGATTTCCTATGTCATGGCGGGGGGGCTTCTGTCGGCGGTGGTGGGGCCGCAACTGGTGAAGGTGACTGCCGAATCCATGGTGGTGCCGTTTCTGGGCACCTATCTGGCGGTGATCGCGCTCAATCTGGGCGGCATGACGCTGTTTGCGCTGCTCGACATCCCCAAGCCGCCGCAGGTTGACCGCGCTGCCCCGCGCGAGGGGCGTTCGCGTCTGGAAATGCTGCGCGATCCGACGATCGCCGTGGCGATCATCTGTGCGACGGTAGCCTATGCGCTGATGAACCTGGTGATGACCTCGACGCCGCTGGCGGTGGTGGGCTGTGGCTTCAGCACCGGCAACGCCGCCGATGTGGTTTCGGCGCATGTGCTGGCGATGTATGCGCCGTCGTTCTTCACCGGGCATCTGATCGCGCGTTTCGGGGTGGAGCGGATCGTCGGCGCTGGGCTGGCGATTCTGGCCGCGAGCGGGGCGGTGGCGCTGATGGGAGTGGAACTGGAGCATTTCTTCATCGCGCTGGTGCTGCTGGGGATTGGCTGGAACTTTGGCTTCATCGGCGCGACGACCCTGCTGGCGCGCTCGCACTCGACGGCCGAGCGCGGGCGGTTGCAGGGGATCAACGATGCCATCGTCTTTGGCGGGGTGACCATGGCCTCGCTCAGTTCGGGGCAGTTGATGAACTGCTCGGGATCGGATGCCGAAACCGGCTGGCAGCTTGTCAACCTGGCGATGCTGCCCTTCCTGGTGCTGGCCGGCGGTGCGTTGATCTGGCTGGCGATGCGCCCGCGCAGTGCCTGAGCGCCTGCCCGGTTGCGGCTGCGCGGCAGCGGTGCGCAAAAGGGCTTTTCCTGCCCGGTTTTGCGGCGTAGGTCTGGCGCATGCGAATTCTGTTTCTGGGCGATGTGATGGGCCGGTCGGGCCGCAAGGCGGTGGCCGAAAGGCTGCCGGGCCTGCGGCGTGACTGGGGCCTCGATTTCGTTGTCGTCAATGGCGAGAACGCGACCTCGGGTGCGGGGCTTTCGCCGGATCACGCGACGGGATTCTTCGAGGCTGGGGCCGATTGCGTGACGCTGGGCGATCATGCTTTCGACCAGAAGACCATGATCCAGCATATCGAGAAGGAGCCGCGCATCCTGCGGCCGCTGAATTTCTCCAAGGTGGCGCCGGGGCATGGGGCGCGGCTGTTCACCCTGGCTGACGGGCGGCGCGTGCTGGTGGCGCAGGTTCTGGGGCAGGTCTTCATGAAGCGGCCCTTCGACGATCCGTTCTCGGCCATCGAGCCGGTTCTGCGCGCCCATCCGATGGGCGGGCGGGCGCAGGCCGTCATTGTCGAGGTGCATTGCGAGGCCACCAGCGAGAAGATGGCGCTGGGCCATTGGTGCGATGGCCGCGCGAGCCTGGTGGTGGGCACGCATACGCATGTGCCCACAGCCGATGCGCAGATCCTGGGGGGGGGCACCGCCTATCTGAGCGATGCCGGGATGTGCGGCGATTATGACAGCGTGATCGGCATGCAGAAGGACGAGCCCTTGCGCCGGTTCATCACGGGGATGCCATCGAAACGCTTCGAGCCGGCGCTGGGCGAGGCCACGCTGAGCGGCGTCTTTGTCGAGACCGAAGACCGGACAGGCAAGGCGCTCATGGTGATGCCGGTGCGGCTGGGCGGGCGATTGCAGCCGATGGGGCCACAATTGGGGCAGCAGTCATGATGCGGATGCTGCCGGCCTATCTGGCATTGCTGGCCATCGGTAGCGCCTGGGGCCTGACCACGCCCCTGATCAAGACGGCAACGCAGGCCGGGCACGCGGCGCTGGGTATCGCGCTTTGGCAGGTGACAATCACGGTGGTGGTGCTGGGCGGCTTTCTTGCGCTGCGCGGCGCGTTGCGCCGGCTGCCGCTGGATGGGCCGGCGCTGCGGCTTTATGCGGTGCTGGGGGTGCTGGGCATCGCCCTGCCGCAATGGGCCTCGTTCACCGGCACCACGCACCTGCCGGCGGGGGTGATGTCGATCGTCATCTCGCTGGTGCCGGTCTTTACGCTGCCGCTGGCGCTGGGCCTTGGGATGGAGCGCTTCAGTGCGCGGCGTCTGGCCGGCGTGGCGCTGGGCGCGCTGGCGATCATCTTGCTGACCGCGCCCAGCGGCAGCCTGCCGGCGCCGGGGCTTTGGGTCTGGGTTCTGGTGGGTGCGCTGGCACCGTTGCTCTATGCCATCGAGGGTGCCTATGTGGCGGCTTCCCGTGTGCGCCAGGCCTCGGCGCTGCAACTGTTGTGGGCGGGATCGGTGGTGGCGCTGGTGGTTCTGTTGCCGCTCAATCTGGCGCTGGGCGGGTTTGTGGCGCCGACGCTGCGCCCCGGCAATGGCGAGGGGGCGATCCTTCTGGCCTCTTTGCTGTCGATGCTGGCCTATGCCGGCTATATCATGCTGTTGCGTCGGGCGGGGGCGGTGTTCGGGGCGCAGGTTGCCTATACGGTGACGGGGAGCGGCGTGCTTTGGGCAATGCTGCTGCGGGGTGAGCGCTATTCGCCCTGGGTCTGGGCGGCATTGGCGGCGCTCTTTGTCGGGCTTCTGCTGGTGCAGCCGCGCGCGACACCTGCCGGAATGGAGGCCAACAGGATGCAGGGAGGCGGCGATGCTGGGGTTTGAGTTGCCTGCCATGATACAGGCGTTCGTTGCCATCGCCATCGTGCTGGGCATGTTCGTGATGTTCCTGCGCGAAACCTTCCCGGTCGAGGTGGTGGCGCTGATCGGCGCGGCGCTGATGCTGGTGCTGGGCATCGTGCCGCAGGGCGCGGCGATCGCGGTTTTCGCCAATCCCGCGCCCTGGACGATTGCCGCGCTGTTCATCATTGTCGGGGCCATGGTGCGCACCGGCGGGCTGGATACGATCTCGCAGTTTGCCGCGCGTCACGCCGGCGAGCGGCCGGTGGCGACGCTGGCCGGGCTCACGCTGACCGTGCTGGGGCTTTCGGCCTTCGTCAACAACACGCCGATCGTGGTGGTGATGATCCCGATCTTCATGCAGCTTGCCAAATCGCTGGGGGTTGCACCCTCGCGGCTGCTGATCCCGCTGAGCTATTTCGCCATCTTCGGCGGCACCATAACGCTCGTCGGCACCTCGACCAACCTGCTGGTGGATGGTGTGGCGCAGGCCGCCGGGATGGAGCGCTTCGGCATCTTCGAGATTTCCGGGGTGGGGCTGGTGATGGCGGTGGTGGGGGTGGTCTATCTGGCACTCCTTGGTCGCCACCTGCTGCCTGACCGCGATTCGATGACCGCGCTGCTGGGCGACCGGGCACCGATGAAGTTCTTCACCGAGGTCGCGCTGCCTGAGGGCTCGGCGCTGATCGGCAGACGGCTGGATGAGGTCGATGTCTTCAAGCGCGAAGGGGCGCGGGTGATCGACGTGCTGCGCGGCGATGCCTCGCTCAGGCGCGACATGGCGCAGGTCACGCTGGAGGCCGGCGACCGCGTGGTGCTGCGCACCCAGATGTCCGAGGTTCTGGGCCTGCAAAGCAATCCCGAGGTGCGGCTGGTCGATCAGCTTTCCTCGGTGCGCACCACCACGGTCGAGGTGCTGATCTCACCGGGATGCCGCATGGTGGGGCGTTCGCTGGGCCAGTTGCGCCTGCGACGGCGCTATGGCGTCTATCCGCTGGCCGTCCACCGGCGCAACCAGAACATCGGTCGCCAGCTTGATGATGTGGTGGTGCAGGTGGGCGACACGCTGCTGCTGGAAGGCACGATGGAGGATATCCGCCGCCTGGCCAGCGATATGGATGTCGTTGAGATCGGCCAACCCTCGGAACGGGCCTATCGGCGCGGGCATGCGCCGATCGTGGTGGGGGTGCTGGCGGCGGTGGTGGGGCTTTCGGCGTTCAATGTGGCGCCGATCCATGTGCTGGCCTTTCTGGGCGTCGCGGTGGTGCTGGTGACGCGCTGCATTGATGCCGACGAGGCGTTCGGCTTCATCGACGGACGCCTGCTGGCGCTGATCTTCGGGATGCTGGTGGTCGGCGCGGGGCTCCAGAGTTCGGGCGCAGTGGAGTGGATCGTCGGCGGGGTTGCGCCTGGAATGACCAATCTGCCACCCTTTCTGCTGATTCTGGCAATCTACGCGCTGACCTCCTTCCTGACCGAACTGGTGACCAATAACGCGGTGGCGGTGATCCTGACGCCGCTGGCGATCGGGCTGTCGCAGGGGCTGGGGGTCGATCCGCGGCCGCTGGTGGTGGCGGTCATGATGGCCGCCTCGGCCTCGTTTGCGACGCCCATCGGCTACCAGACAAATACGCTGGTCTATGCGCCGGGTGGCTACAGCTTCGTGGATTTCCTGCGCGTGGGTGTGCCGCTCAATGTGGTCATGGCGCTGACGGCGGCGCTGGTGATACCGCTCTTCTTTCCGCTCTGAGCGCCCGGGGCCGGGCTTTGGAGCCTTGCCTTCCGGCGCAATCCGCGCGATGGATATTTCATGAACGCGTTAAATAATTCTTCGGCCCAGCCCCTGCCCACCGACACCCGCCCCGTCGCCGGCGTGCTGTGGATGCTGCTGACCGGCGCGATGTTCGTCGCGGTGACGGCGATCGTGAAACATCTGGGCGAGGGGGTGCCCGCCGCGCAATCGGCCTTCGTGCGGTATGCGCTGGGGCTGGTGTTCTTGTTGCCGATGCTGCCGGCGATGCTGCGCGCGCCGCTCGACGGGCGCGGCTGGTGGCTGTTTTCGCTGCGCGGGCTGGTGCATACCTTCGCTGTGATCCTGTGGTTCTTTGCCATGACGCGCATCTCGCTGGCCGAGGTGACGGCGATGAACTACCTCGCGCCGGTTTATGTGGCGCTGGGCGCGGTGCTGTTTCTGGGCGAGCGGCTGCGGCTGCGGCGCATGGCGGCAATCGGCGCGGCGATCCTGGGGGCGGTGATCATCCTGCGTCCGGGCATCCGCGAGGTCTCGGCGGGGCATCTGGCGATGCTGGCGGCGGCGGTGTTCTTCGCCGCTTCCTACCTGATTGCCAAGCGCATGACGGGGCGGGTTTCGGCGGTGGTGGTGGTGGGGATGCTCTCGGTGATGGTGACCATCGGGCTGGCGCCCTTTGCCTGGGCCGTCTGGGTGCCGATGAGCGCATCGCAGGTGGGCTGGTTGTTTCTGGTGGCGGCCTTTGCGACCGCCGGGCATTACACGATGACACTGGCCTTTGCCGCCGCGCCGATCTCGGTCACCCAGCCGGTGACGGCGCTGCAACTGGTCTGGGCGGTGCTGCTGGGGGCGGTGTTCTTCGGCGAGCCGGTTGATCTTTACGTGGTTGCCGGCGGCAGCGTGATTGCCGCCGCGGTGATCTTCATTGCGCTGCGCGAACACGCGCTGAGCCGCGCCAGCCTGTCCGCAGGCAGCGCCAGACCGCCCGCGCCCTGATGAAGCATCAGGCTTCCGTTTCCGCCTCGGTGGGGCCTGGCTGCCCGCGCTCGGCGATCAGCGCGCGCACCGCGGCGGCATCGGTCAGCATGCCGGTCACGCGGCCATCCTCGGTTAGCAGGATCGGCCCGCGGGTCCTGGCAAGCGCCTGCATCGCCTCGCGCAGGGGGGTGTCGGCGGGCAGCGTCTGTCCGGTTGGTGCGGGGCGGGGCGGGGGCAGTGCGGCATCGCGGGCGCGCAGCACGCCGAGCGGGTTCATATGCGCCACGAATTCGGCCACATAGCCATTGGCGGGGTTGGTGTAGATCTCCGAAGGGGTGCCGCACTGGATGATCCGGCCGCCCTCCATGATGGCGATGCGGTTGCCCAGCTTGAACGCCTCGTCCAGATCGTGGCTGACGAAGACGATGGTGCGTTTGAGCCGCTGTTGCAGATCCAGCAGTTCGTCCTGCAACCGTGTGCGGATCAGCGGGTCAAGCGCCGAGAAGGGCTCGTCCATCAACAGGATCGGGGCGCGGGTGGCGAAGGCGCGCGCCAGGCCGACGCGCTGCTGCATGCCGCCCGAAAGCTCGCCGACCTTGCGATCTGCCCATTGCGCCAGGCCCACCAGTTCCAGTTGTTCCTCGATCCGCTCGCGCCGCTCGCGCCGGCCCATGCCCGCCAGTTCCAGCCCCAGGCCCACATTCTCGCGCACCGTGCGCCAGGGCAGCAGGCCGAATTGCTGGAACACCATCGCCACATGCTGCATGCGCAGCCTCCTGAGCGTTGCCCGGTTGGCCTTGGGCACGCTGACCATGCGCTCGCCGTCATGGATCAGCACATCGCCTTGCACGATCGGGTTGAGCCCGTTGACCGCGCGCAGGAGCGTCGATTTCCCCGAACCCGACAGTCCCATCAGCACCAGGATCTCGCCTTCGGCGACATCGAGGGTGCAATCATGCACCCCCAGCACCTGCCCGGTGGCCCGCTGGATATCGGCGCGGCTCTGGCCGGTTTCCATCAGCGGGATGGCCTTCCAGGGATTGTCGCCAAAGACGATCGAGACATTGCGGAAGGAAACCGCGGTCTTGCCGTGCTGGTCCATGCTCTGCTCGTTCATCCCTTGCGCTCCACCCGCAACATGCGGTCCAGCATGATCGCCACCGCCACGATCACCGCGCCCGATTCAAACCCCAGCGAGGCATTGACCGAATTGAGCGCGCGCACCACCGGCACGCCCAGCCCCGGCGCGCCCACCAGCCCGGCGATCACCACCATGGAAAGCGACAGCATGATGGTCTGGTTGAGCCCGGCCATGATCTGCGGAAAGGCCCAGGGAAGTTCCACTTTGAAGATGCGCTGCGTGGTGGTCGCGCCAAAGGCGGTGGCGGCCTCGGAAAGCGCGGCTGGTGTGGAGCGGATGCCCAATTCCGTCAGCCGGATGGCGGCGGGCATGGCAAAGATCACCGTCGCCACCAGCCCCGGCACCATGCCCAGACCAAAGAGCACCAGCACCGGGATCAGATAGACGAAGGTGGGCAGCGTCTGCATCAGGTCCAGCACCGGCGTCAGCGAGCGGTAGAAGCGCGGATGATGCGCTGAATAGATGCCCACCGGCACGCCGATCGCCATGCAGATGAAGCACGATCCCAGAACCAGCGTCAGGGTCTGCATGGTCAGGTGCCAATAGCCCTGGTTGAGGGCAAAAAGCGCGCAGGCCAGCACGATGACCACCGGCACGATGCGGCGCTGCAAGCCCCAGGTGATGATGGCGAAGACGGCAATGATGATCAGCGGATGCGGCGTCGTCAGCACCGAGGCCAGTGCCTGCACGCTCTGTCGCAGGCCGATTTCGAGCGCGTCGAAGAAGCCTACGAAATTGTCCTGAAGCCAGGTGAAAGCCGTGGCGATCGAGCGACCGACAGGGATCTTGGCGTCAATGATGACACCGGAAAGCGTATCAAGCATGAAACATCCCGGACAGGTGCGAAAACCCCCGGCGCAGGGCCGGGGGTGCGAAGCTTCAGTTCAGCGCGGCCGTCACGGCTGCCATGGCATCGCCACCGTCGCGGGTGCTTACGCCTTCCAGCCAAGGGCCCAGAACATCGCGGTTGTCCGACAGCCAGGCGCGCGCGGCGTCATTCGGCTCGATGCCGTCATCAAGGATCGCGCCCATGATCTCGTTTTCCAGCTCCAGCGTGAATTCGAGGTTTTGCAGGAACTGCCCGACATTGGCGCATTCGCCGACATAGCCGGCGCGGGTGTTGGTATAGACCTCGGCGCCGCCATAATCAGGGCCGAACCAATCATCGCCGCCGTCCAGATAGGTCATGGCGTAATTGGCGTTCATCGGATGGGGTTCCCAGCCCAGAAAGATCACCGGCTCGTCGCGGCGCTCGGCGCGCTGGACCTGCGCCAGCATTCCCTGTTCGGAGCTTTCCACCACCTCGAACCCGGCCAGACCAAAGGCATCGGCTTCGATCATGTCGAGGATCAGCCGGTTGCCGTCATTGCCCGGCTCGATGCCGTAGATCCGGCCCCCGAGCGCGTCACGATGCGTGGCGATATCGGCGAAATCGGCAATCCCCAGTCCGGCGGCGGCGGCATTGGCGGCGAGCGTGTATTTGGCGCCCGTCAGATTTCGCCGCACGGTATCGACGGTGCCCGCCTCGCGGTAGGGGGCGATATCGGCCTCCATGGTCGGCATCCAGTTGCCCAGAAACACGTCGATATCGCCATTCGCCATCGAGGTATAGGTCACCGGCACCGACAGCACCAGAACATTGGTCTGGTAACCCAGCGCATCCAGAATCGTTGTGGCGACAGCGGTGGTGGCGGTGATGTCGGTCCAGCCGACATCGGAAAAACGCACCACGTCGCAATTTGCAAGGGCAGGCGCGGCCAGAAGCGTCAGGGCGGTGGAGGCGGAAAGAAGCGTGCGGTGGCGCATGGCGATCTCCTGTTGGTGATGTTTTTGTTGATTGACGAGTCAATAAACAATAGTTTACCCCGGAAGCAAGGTTTTTCTTGGATCGGCGCGGCATGACCCCGCCGGGGATGTGAACAAAATGCCCAAGCTTGGCATGGAGCCTATACGACGTTCAGCCCTGATCAAGGCCACAATTGCCGAGATCGGGCATGTCGGCAATCTGGAGGTGACGGTCAGCCGGATCGCCAAGCGCGCGGGCATGTCCTCGGCGCTGGCGCATCACTATTTCGGCTCGAAGGAAGCGATGTTCCTGGCCGCGATGCGCCACGTCCTGACGCTGTATGGCGCCGAGGTGCGCGGCGCGCTGGCGGCGGCCAAGGGCCCGCGCGCACGGGCGCAGGCGGTGATCCGGGCCTCGTTCTCGGCGGGCAGCTTCCGGCGCGAGGTGGTTTCGGCATGGTTGAATTTCTATGTTCTCGCCCAGACCCAGCCGCAGGCCCGCCGCCTGCTGGCCGTCTATCAGGGGCGCATTGTCAGCAATCTGCGCCACGCGCTGCGTCCGCTTCTGGGCACGCGGGCGGCTGATGTTGCACGGGCGATCGCGGTGATGATCGACGGGGCCTATCTGCATGCGGTGCTGGGCCGCGATGCGCCTGACGGCGCGGCGGCGACAGCACTTGTCGAGGATTATCTGGATCTGGCACTGGCCAGCGAGGGGAAAGAATGAAGGCGCAACCGACTGCCAGCCATTTCATTGACGGTGCCTATGTCGAGGATACCGCCGGCGCGCCGATCGAGGTGGTCTATGCGGCCTCCGGCGAGGTGATCGCCCGCCTGCACGAGGCCACGCCGGCCTTGATCGACCGGGCGCTGGACAGCGCGCGGCGCGCCCAGGGTGAATGGGGCGCGCGCAAGCCGGTTGAACGTGCGCGCATCCTGCAACGCGCCGCGGCGCTGATCCGCGCGCGCAACCGCGAGCTTTCCGAACTGGAGACGCTCGATACCGGCAAGCCCTTGCAGGAAACGCTGGTGGCCGATGCCACATCGGGTGCCGATGCGCTGGAATATTTCGCCGGTCTTGCCCCCACCGTCACTGGCGAGACCATCCCCCAGGGGCGCGATTTCGTCTATACGATCCGCGAGCCGCTGGGCGTTTGCGTGGGCATTGGCGCCTGGAACTACCCTACCCAGATTGCCTGCTGGAAGGGCGCGCCGGCGCTCGCGTTCGGCAATGCGATGGTGTTCAAACCTTCCGAGGTGACGCCGCTTTGCGCGCTCAAGGTGGCCGAGATCCTGCACGAGGCTGGCCTGCCGGCGGGGCTTTACAACGTGGTGCAGGGGCGTGGCGCGGTGGGGTCGGCGCTGGTGACGGATGCGCGGGTGGCGAAGGTTTCGCTTACCGGCTCGGTGCCGACCGGGCGCAAGGTCTATGCCGCCGCTGCCGAGGGCATGCGCCATGTCACGATGGAGCTGGGTGGCAAGTCGCCGCTGATCGTCTTTGACGATGCCGATATCGACGATGCGGTCGGTGGCGCGATGCTGGGTAATTTCTATTCCGCCGGGCAGGTGTGCTCGAACGGGACGCGGGTTTTCGTGCAGAAGGGGATCAAGGAGCGTTTTCTGGAACGGCTCAAGGCGCGCACCGAGGCCATCGTGCTCGGTGATCCGCTTGACGAGGGCACGCAGATGGGCCCGCTGGTCAACGAGAGCCAGTTGCACAAGGTGCTGGGCTATATCGAACAGGGCAAGACGGAGGGCGCGCGGCTTGTCACGGGGGGGGCGCGGCTGGAGCGGGCGGGTTTCTATGTGCAGCCCACGGCTTTTGCCGATGTCACCGACACCATGGCCATCGCGCGCGAAGAGATCTTTGGCCCGGTGATGGCGGTGCTCGATTTCGATGATGAGGACGAGGTGATCGCCCGCGCCAATGCCACCGAATTTGGCCTTTCGGCCGGCGTATTCACCCGCGATCTGACGCGCGCGCACCGGGTTGTCAGCCGGTTGCAGGCCGGATCGTGCTGGATCAACGCCTACAACCTCGCCCCTGTCGAGGCGCCCTTCGGTGGGGTCAAGCAATCAGGCGTGGGGCGTGAGAACTCAAAGGCCGCGGTCGAGCATTATACGCAGATCAAGTCGGTCTATGTCGGTATGGGGCCGGTCGAGGCCCCTTACTGAGCTGACCGCGGGGCAGCCGCAGGGCCACGCCCCGATGCCGATGATGATGCCGCGCATGGCGCGCGGTCGTGGCCCGCCATGCGGGCAATTTTCCGACACAGCCCGCCATGCGGGTGGTTTTCCGATGGAGCGCAGGATGGAAGCGGATTTCGTGGTTGTCGGGGCAGGGTCGGGCGGCTCGGCGGTGGCCTGGCGGCTGGTGGAGGCGGGGCATTCGGTGATCGTGATCGAATATGGCGGCACCGATGCCGGGCCTTTCATCCAGATGCCCGGCGCGCTGAGCTATCCGATGAACATGCGCCGCTACGACTGGGGCTTTCAGACCGAGCCCGAGCCGCATCTGGGCGGGCGGGTGCTGGCGACGCCGCGCGGCAAGGTGATCGGCGGCTCGTCCTCGATCAATGGCATGGTCTATGTGCGTGGCCATGCGCGTGATTTCGACCATTGGGAGGCGATGGGCGCCCAGGGTTGGGCCTATGCCGATGTGCTGCCCTATTTCCGGCGCATGGAAAGCTGGCACGGCAATGAAGATACGGGCGCCGAGGGCGGCGCCAACGCCAGGAGCTGGCGCGGCGCCGATGGTCCGCTGCACATCACCCGTGGCAGCCGCGAGAACCCGCTCTTTGACGCCTTCATCAAGGCCGGGGCGCAAGCGGGCTATCCGGTCACTTCGGATTACAACGGCCAGCAGCAAGAGGGTTTCGGCCCGATGGAGGCGACCATCTGGCGCGGGCAACGCTGGTCGGCGGCCAATGCCTATCTGCGTCCGGCGCTGCGCAGCAAGCGCTGCACGCTGGTGCGTGGGCTGGCCGAAAAGGTGCTGATACGCGAGGGTCGCGCCGAAGGCGTGCAACTGGCAGACGGGCGGCAGGTGCTGGCGCGGCGGGAGGTGGTGCTGGCAGCATCAAGCATCAACACCCCGAAATTGCTGATGCTTTCCGGCATCGGCCCGGCGGAGCATCTGGCCGAACACGGGATTGAACTGGTCGCCAACCGGCCCGGCGTGGGGGCCAATCTGCAAGACCATCTGGAGCTGTATCTGCAATTTGCCGCCAGCCAGCCGGTGACGCTTTACAAATACTGGAACCTCTGGGGCAAGGCCTGGGTGGGGGCGCAATGGCTGTTTCTGGGGTGCGGGCCGGGGGCGTCGAACCAGTTCGAGGCGGCGGGGTTCATCCGCTCGCGCGCCGGCGAGGAATATCCCGATATCCAGTTTCATTTCCTGCCTATCGCCGTGCGCTATGATGGCAAGGCGGCGGCCGAAGGGCACGGATTTCAGACGCATGTGGGGCCGATGCGCTCGAAAAGCCGGGGCACGGTGCGGCTGCGTTCGGCCCGCGCCGCGGACGCGCCGGAGATCCGCTTCAACTACATGAGCCACCCGGACGACTGGGCGGAGTTCCGCAACTGTATCCGGCTCACGCGCGAGATCATGGGGCAGGCGGCGATGGCTCCCTATCTCAAGCACGAGATACAGCCCGGTGCGGCGGTGCAAAGCGATGACGAACTGGACGGCTTCATCCGCGAGCATGCCGAAAGCGCCTATCACCCCTGCGGCACCGCCCGCATGGGCCGCGCGGACGACCGCGAAGCGGTGGTTGATCCGCAGGGAAGGGTGATCGGGGTGAGCGGATTGCGGGTGGCGGACAGTTCGATCTTTCCGCGCGTCACCAACGGCAATCTCAACGCGCCCTCGATCATGGTCGGCGAAAAGATCGCTGATCATATCCTGTGTCGCGCGCCGCTGCCGCGGGCCAATGTCGAGCCCTGGATCAACCCCAACTGGCGCGTGGCGCAGCGCTGAGGCTTTCCCCGGCGCCGATCCGGGCTAGGTGAGGAGCGAGGCAGCAGAGGAGCCAAAGGTGGCGGACAGGAAGGGCAAGGCAGGCATCGGCGGGCTGGGGCTGGAGACCCGCGCCGCCCTGCCCGAGGCGCTGCGCTATCTGCTGGCGCGCTACCCGCGCGATCTTTGGCAGGCGCATGGCAATTTTGACGGATTGACGCGCTTCTGGCTGGAACGCCACATGATGTTTCGCCAGGTGCTGGGGGAATGGCATGCCGAAACCCGCCAGTTCATCGACAACGCAGGCGATCCACGCCGTTTTGCCGGGCGCAGTGCGCATCTTGGTGGCTTTTTGATCAACCAGTTGCACGGTCATCACCAGATCGAGGATCACCACTACTTCCCCGAGCTTTCGCGCGCCGAGCCGCGGCTGGAACGCGGCTTCAGTATTCTGGACGCCGATCATCATGCGCTTGACGGGCATTTGCAGGCGCTGGCCAATGACACCAATGCCCTGCTGCGTGGGTTCGCTGAGAAGACCGCGAAGGCGCGCGAACGCGCCGGGGCGCTGGAGGCGCGACTGGCGGGCTTCGCGCCCTTTCTTGACCGGCACCTGGTCGATGAGGAAGAACTGGTGGTGCCGGTGATCCTGCACCATGCCCTGCGCTTCTGAAGCCGCGTTCGGCGGGGTGCCCCCTCAACCGGGGCGCGGCCCCTTCATCGCATAGGGCAGCAGGCCGCGATGGTGGGGATCGATCTCGAGCGCGGCCTCCAGCGGCGGCACCGAACGCTGGTGGCAATCGGGGCGGGCGCAGATGCGGCAGGAAATGCCGATCGGCTCGAAAGCGCGCGGGTGCGACAGATCCATGTCATCGGCATAGGTCAGGGCCTCGGCATGGCGGATCTCGCAGCCAAGGCCGATCGCATAGCGCTGCACCGGGGCGCGGAACGACCCGCCGGGCTTCGAGACCTCGCGCGCCAGGCAGAAATAGCGCACGCCATCAGGGGTTTCTGCGAGTTGGCGCAGAAAGCGCCCCGGCGTCTCGAAGGCGCGATGGACATTCCACAAGGGGCAGGCGCCGCCATAGCGGGCGAATTGCAGCCGCGTGGCCGAATGGCGCTTGGTGATGGTGCCGGCCTGATCGACGCGCACGAAAAAGAATGGAATGCCCTTGGCGCCGGGTCGTTGCAGGGTGGAAAGCCTGTGCGCGACCTGTTCGATTGACGCGCCGAAGCGCTCGGCAAGTTCCTCAAGATCGTGGCGGGTGTCCTGGGCGGCTGCGTGAAACGCGCGATAGGGCAGGAGCGCGGCGCCAGCAAAGTAATTGGCCAGGCCGATCTTGGCGATGGCGCGCGCCTCGTCTGACTGAAAGCGCGCCAGATCGAGCGTGGCTTCCAGCAGGTCGTTCTGGGTCAGCAGCGCGATCTGATGTAGCAATTGGAAGCGACGGGTCGGTTTTGGAGACCTGGACGATAAAGTGACAGCCTTGCGACGAAAATCATAGGTTCTGATTGGTCCATTATCGGAAAAATGCAAGGAGATGCCATGCCACTCCAGCAATCGCCCGGCCTTGGCATCCAGCGGCTCGGGGCCTTGTGCGAAGTGTTCCGCCGCGCGGTCGACGGCATCGATATAGTTGTCGCAGTAGTGAAAGAAATCGCGCACTTCCTCCCAGGGCGAGGCGCGCAGCATCCGCTCGCCGCCGCCCAGCGCCTCGTCCAGCGAGGCCAGTCGCTCATGCGTCTGGCGGTAGGCATGGTGCAGCGCCAGCAGCGCCCGCGCCACACCCGGCGCGTTCGAGGCCACCAACCGCAGATCGGCGAGGCTGGGCGGGGGGGCGGGAAAGACCGGATCGGCCAGCGCCTCGCGCAGGTCAGAGACCATGCGCTCGCTGTCGCCGGTGGAAAGCTCGGTGACATCGGTGCCGAATTCGCGCGCCAGCGCCAGCACCACGGCTGTCGAAACCGGGCGGTTGTTGTTTTCCATCTGGTTCAGATAGGGCAGCGACACCCCCAGCCGGGTGGCGAATTCCTTCTGCGTCAGTTGCAGCCGGGTACGGATTTCGCGCAGCTTGGCACCGGCATAGAGTTTCTGGACGGGCATGGGGCGCTCCGGGTTTGCAATTTGGCCATCTTAGCTTTGCAAACCGCGCGCGCCACCTGTTTTGCGCCCTAATACCCCACGATGCGGGCGCGGTGCATCACATAAAGGATCGACAGCAGTGAAGCCAGTGCGCTGGCCAGCATGATCAGGACCAGCGGCCAGGCCCCCGAGCCGGGCACCAGAAGCGCCCCGGCCAGCGCCGAAAGCCCGGCGCCGCCGCCAATCATGATTGCTCCGCCCAGACCCGATGCCGTGCCCGCCAGATGCGGGCGCACCGAAAGCATGCCGGCGGTGGCATTGGGCAGCACCATGCCGTTGCCGATGCCGACAAAGACGAAAGTGCCGAAGAACACTGCCGCGGTGGTCAGATCCAGCGCCAGCAGCCCCGCCAGCAGCACCAGCCCGCCCAGCGTGACGATGGTGCCGGCAAGGATCATGCGGTTGATCCCCACGCGCACCGAAAACCGCCCTGACACGAAGTTGCCTGCCGCATAGCCGATGGCGGTGAAGGCGAAGTAGACGCCCAGCCACATCGGGCTGAGGCCATAGATCTCGGTGCCGACGAAAGGCGCGCCGCCCAGAAAGGCAAAGAACACGCCCGAGGCCAGGCTGGAGGCCAGCACATAGCCCCAGAACCGCGGCGAGGCAAAGAGCGCCGGATAATCCCGCATCTGCGCCAGCAGGCTTGCCGGACGGGTCTGCGCTGTTTCGCCAAGGTCCAGCCAGGTCAGCGCCATGACCAGCACCCCCGCCGCCAGCAGCATGGCAAAATTGGCATGCCAGCCGAAAGCCTCGTCGAGCGCGCCGCCAATGATCGGCCCCAGCATTGGAACGATCGACATGCCCATGGTGATATAGCCGATCATCGAGGCGGCGCTGGCCTCATCGACCATGTCGCGCACGATGGCGCGGCTGAGCGCCATGGCGGTTGCCACCACCGCCTGCGCCATGCGGCAGATCAGGAAGATCTCGGCGGTGGGCGCCAGCAGCGTGCCGACCGAGGCCAGAACGAACAGCCCCATCGCCACCAGCAGCACGCGCCGGCGCCCATAGCGGTCGGAAAGCGGGCCAATGACGATCTGCAGCCCGGCGCTGAACGCCAGATAGAGCGAGACCGAAAGCTGCATCAGGGCATAATCGACCTGAAAATAGGCAGCCATATTGGGCAGCGAGGGCAGGAATACATTCATCGACAGGGCCGAAAGCCCTGCGATCAGGATCAGCGTCGAAACATGCGGGGGGCTGCGGCGATCAAGGAACCGCGAAGGGGGCGACGTCATAATTTCACAAGCGTATTATCGTGTTGCGGGAATGTCCAGCGCGGCCATGCGCGGAACGGAAGGGCGGACCTACCATAGTGAAAGCTGCATGTCGCCCGGCGTTTTGGTGGCGCTGTTTTCCAGTGCCGAAAGCGTGACGCCAAGCAACCGGATGCCCAGCGACGGCGGAAACAGCGGGGCGAGCAGCGCTTCTGCCTGGTCGGTGAATTCGGCTGCATTGGCGAAGGGCAGGGCCCGGCTGCGGCTGCGGGTGATCTGGCGGAAATCGGCGTATTTGACCTTGAGCGTCAGCCGCCGCCCGCAAAGGCGCCGCGCCTGGGCCTGTTGCCAGACGCGGGCGGCAAGGGCCGCGACCTGTGCGCTGGCAGTGGCAAGATCGGAAATGTCGCTGGCGAAAGTATCCTCGCTGCCGATGGATTTTCGCATCCGGTCTGGCTGCACCGGGCGATGGTCGATGCCGCGGGCAATGTCATGATACCATGCTCCGGCCTTGCCGAAATGCGCCCGCAGGAAAGCCGGATCATGTGCTTTCAGATCGGCACCGGTGCGAATGCCCAGCCGTTCCATCCGCGCCGCCGTCGCCGGGCCGATGCCGTGAAACCGCGCCACCGGCAGCGCCTCGACAAAACCCGCGCCGCGTGCGGGCGGGATCACTGCCTGCCCGTCGGGCTTGTTGATGTCGCTGGCGATCTTGGCGAGAAACTTGTTGTAGGAAATGCCGGCCGAGGCTGTCAGCCCGGTGTCTTGCAGGATGCGCGCGCGGATCTGTTGCGCGATGGTGCTGGCAGCGGATATGCCGGGCTTGTTGATGGTCACATCCAGATAGGCTTCATCAAGCGAAAGCGGCTCGATCAGATCTGTGAATTCGGCAAAGATCGCCCTGATCCGGGCCGAGACTGCGCGATAGACCTCGAAGCGCGGCGGCACGAAGATCAGATCCGGGCATTTGCGCCTGGCCGTGACCGAGGGCATGGCCGAGCGCACCCCGAAGGTGCGCGCCTCGTAGCTGGCGGCAGCAACCACCCCGCGCGCCGTCGATCCGCCCACCGCGACCGGCCTGCCGCGCAGCGCCGGGTTGTCGCGTTGCTCGACCGAGGCAAAGAAGGCATCCATATCGACATGGATGATCTTGCGCGGTCTGTTTGCGAGCGCGTCGCGGGCGGGAAGGGAGGGCGGTGGGGCGTTCACCTTGAAAAGCCTTGCGTGCTGTCTGCCGGGGGCGCTGGAAATGGTAGTGCATCGACATGAACATTACAAGAACATCCCTTGTGGAGCCGGCGCGCCCGCTGTGCAGTGCCGGGCCGCCATCGGGCCACGGCTTCAGGCTGCATCGGCCATTTTGCGCCACATGCTTGGGCGATGACGGCATCGGACGGCGCACAATACCGGTGCGACGGCCGGCAGTTCACCCTGCGACAAGAATCATCCCTGGCAAGACGGCCTTTCGCCTTCTGCGCTTCGGGGCCACCCGCACCGGCATCACAGGCGCGCTGGATGGCGCTGGATGGCGCTGGGTGCCATTACCGGATTGTCTCGTCATCATGCGCCTGGCAGGAGGAGCCTGATGGCGCCCGCGTCGCGCCGCATCGCAGCTAGCCACGCCCCTTGCGCTTGACCCCGCCGCGCTGGCCGGGGCGCCCGGCGGTGGAGCGGCCCTTGGCTTTCACCGCCTCTGCGACCGCGCCCTCGACCTCTGACTGGCGCGCAAGGGGGTCGTCGGCGATGGCCAGTTCCACCGCTTCAAGGCGC
Source organism: Pararhodobacter sp. (assembly GCA_046295695.1). Taxonomy (GTDB): domain Bacteria; phylum Pseudomonadota; class Alphaproteobacteria; order Rhodobacterales; family Rhodobacteraceae; genus Pararhodobacter. The sequence goes on from JBKBMS010000008.1 coordinate 106,342, forward strand.
TTGATCTCGTCGCGCATTCGGGCGGCCTCCTCGAATTCAAGGTTCTCGGCGGCCTTGCGCATTTCGGTGCGCAGCCCCTCCAGATGCGCGGCCAGATTGGCGCCGACCAGCGGCTTGTCCACCTGTGCGGTCACGCGCGCCATATCGGTATCGCCCTGCCAGAGCCCGGCCAGAACATCCTCGACATTCTTCTTGACCGTGGCTGGCGTGATGCCGTGTTCGATATTGTAGGCGATCTGCTTGTCACGCCGGCGGTTGGTCTCGCCGATGGCGCGCTCCATCGAGCCGGTGATGCGGTCGGCATACATGATCACCCGGCCCTCGGCATTGCGCGCGGCGCGACCGATGGTCTGGATCAGCGAGGTTTCTGAGCGCAGGAAGCCCTCCTTGTCGGCGTCCAGAATGGCCACCAACCCGCATTCGGGAATATCCAGCCCCTCGCGCAGCAGGTTGATGCCGACCAGCACGTCAAACGCGCCCAGCCGCAGATCGCGCAGGATTTCAATGCGTTCGATCGTGTCGATGTCGGAATGCATGTAGCGCACCCGCACGCCTTGCTCGTGCAGATATTCGGTCAGATCCTCGGCCATGCGCTTGGTCAGCACCGTCACCAGCACCCGCAGCCCGCGCTGGGCGACAATGCGGATTTCATCGAGCAGATCATCGACCTGCGCGGCGACGGGGCGGATTTCCACCTGCGGGTCCAGCAGGCCGGTGGGGCGGATCACCTGTTCGGTAAAGGCCCCGCCGGCCTGATCCAGCTCCCAGGCGGCCGGGGTGGCCGAAACGAAGATCGACTGCGGGCGCATCGCGTCCCATTCCTCGAATTTCAGCGGCCGGTTGTCCATGCATGAGGGCAGCCGGAAGCCATGCTCGGCCAATGTGAACTTGCGCTTGTAGTCGCCCCGATACATGCCGCCGATCTGTGGCACCGAGACGTGGCTTTCATCGGCAAAGACGATGGCGTGATCGGGGATGAACTCAAACAGCGTGGGCGGCGGCTCGCCCGGTGCGCGCCCGGTCAGATAGCGCGAGTAATTCTCGATGCCGTTGCACACGCCGGTGGCCTCCAGCATCTCCAGATCGAAGCGGGTGCGCTGTTCCAGGCGCTGGGCCTCCAGAAGCTTGCCCTCGTCATTCATGCGCTTGAGCGTATGAAACAGCTCGTCCTTGATGCCCTTGATCGCCTGCTGAAGGGTCGGGCGCGGGGTGACATAGTGGCTGTTGGCGTAAATGCGGATTTTGTCGAATGTATCAGTTTTCGAACCTGTCAGCGGGTCGAACTCGGTGATTGCCTCAAGTTCCTCACCAAAAAATGACAATCTCCAGGCGCGATCCTCCAGGTGGGCAGGCCATATCTCGATCACGTCGCCGCGCACCCGGAAGGCGCCGCGGGAAAAGGCCGCGTCGTTGCGCCGGTATTGCTGGGCGACCAGCTCGCCGATCACCTGCCGCGGATCGTAAAGGCCGCCGGTCTCCAGGTCCTGGGTCATGGCAGAATAGGTTTCGACCGAGCCGATGCCGTAGATGCAGCTCACCGAGGCCACGATGATCACATCGTCGCGTTCCAGCAGCGCCCGTGTTGCCGAATGACGCATGCGGTCGATCTGCTCGTTGATCTGGCTTTCCTTCTCGATATAGGTGTCGGTGCGCGGCACATAGGCTTCGGGCTGGTAGTAGTCGTAGTAGCTGACGAAGTACTCCACCGCATTGCCGGGGAAGAACCCCTTGAATTCGCCGTAAAGCTGGGCGGCCAGCGTCTTGTTCGGGGCGAGGATGATGGCCGGGCGCTGGGTGGCCTCGATGATCTTGGCCATGGTGAAGGTCTTGCCGGTGCCGGTGGCCCCCAGCAGCACCTGATTGCGCTCGCCTGCGGTGAGGCCGCCGGCCAGTTCAGTGATGGCGGTGGGCTGGTCGCCGGCGGGCTGGAAGGGGGTTTGCAGCACGAAGCGCTTGCCGCCTTCGAGCTTCTGGCGCGGGGCGAGGGCGGCACCTGCCATCATGGGCATGGCGCTTTCACGGCGAGTCGTTTCGGTCACGGGTGGAGCCTCCTGCTGTGGGCCAAGCATGCGGGAAAGTGCGGCGGATGCAAGCCTTCGGCAACGATTTGCGCCGCCGATGGCCATGGTTTGTTCTGCTGCACCTGCCGCCAGACGGTAGTGGGTCAGTTTGAAATCGAAAAGTTCACGCGCGCGCGAGGCAGTGTTTGCGCCCAGCGCCGACAAGCATTATCTTGAAAGCATGACAGTCCGAGATCGCTTCACCTCAGACCTTGAGTGCCCCAAATGCGGGCGGAAGGGAACTGCCCGACTATCTCAGGCGGACGGATATGCCTACATGCGAGATCGAAGCACGACCATTGATCATCTGCCCGATGGCTTCCGCGCCGTTCGCGTGCCTGGCATATTCGATCTCGAATTCTACTGCTCAGAATGCGACGTGAAGGTGCCCGATTGACAGACAAACCCAAACGCCCCAGAGACGCCAACCAGCTTGCCAAGTTCATCGTTGACTTGGCGACGGGTGAAGAGCCTGAGCATGAGCCTGACACGTCAGGGCAGCGCAAAGGCGGCTTGAAAGGCGGAAAGGCGAGAGCCGATAAGCTCTCGCCTGAAGAACGAATTGAGATTGCCAAGAAGGCTGCAAGGGCACGGTGGGCCGAATGACGTCAGTTGATCAACATACGGAACGCCGCGATCTTCTTTTCAAGCATATCCAAGCCTTCTGCGTCTAAGACAGCGGATATCTTGATTTTTCCTTTCCCTGCATTCTGGTAGTCGATGTTGTTCAGTGCGCCTTCAATGTGCTCCTGCGGACCTTTCGGCGCTTGATATTGTGGCTGAGCGTGCATGATATTGGCCTTCTTCTCTGGTTCCCGCCGCCCATATTCTAACGCCTCACTACCGTCGATGTCGACCCCGTCATTAGCGGCGTCGGTATCAATGATGTGTTTTATGGTTGCATCATAGACCGTCAAAAAACGGCGCGCGGCCTCGCCCCCGAACCCCAAATCGAACTTCAAAGAGCTTTCGGCGATACTGTCACTCGGGCGATCAGCGCCCCATTTTGGCATATCCCCCTCACCGAAATAGAGACCACGGATAAGACTAGACTTTAGGGCGGCGTCGGAGAGGAGGCTCTCTCGAACCCCGGGACGACCATCATCGAGTATCCGGCGTCCATCCGCACTAATTTTGATACGCCGCTGATCACCCCCACCAATCGCTTCGATCAGTCCGAACTGACCCAGTGCCGCAACATACCGCATGAGCGAGCCGCTCTTTGGGGCCATACCCCATGCTGCGGCGACGTCCGGTTGCCGGACTTCGTTCATCTTGGCTGCGCCGTATAATTTCTGCAAATGATCAATACACGCATCTAGACTCAGATAGGGGAATGACGGGCTTCGCTCACGCTTCAAGGACGGGCCATTGCTTACTTCATTTTCCGGCATTGATTCCTCCTGACGCCGCTTGCCTGTGATGGATACCATGACGAAAGGCGTTAGGCAATCCGTTAGGCCGCAACGCTTCGACTGAGAACAATGGGGCAACAATGGCGTTAGGCTTGACAGCGACTTGATTCGCCGTATGGTAGATGTCGGGCAAAGCCCCAACATGTAGGGAGCGCACTATGGGCAGAAGAGAATTGCCCCTGCGGCACAGCACCCGGGCTCAGGCCTGACCGCAGGGGAGAAACAAGAAAACCGGCCCATTGGACCGGCTTTCGTGGTGGAGATCATCGAGGGCGCGGCCCCGTCAGAACGCCATCGGTTGCACATGGAATCTGACATCAGTCGCGCCCTTTTTCAAGGGGAGCCTCTCTGAAAGGAGTTGGGCATGAAGGCTGGTGTCTTTGTGAACGCATACGAGCGCGTTCGCTTTGGCCGGGTTGAGCATGTCTGCGCCCACTGGCGCAGCCGCTGACCTGGGCTGATCTCGAACCCCGCTTCTAGGTTATGCGGTAGCGACCAAAGAGGCACACTGAAACCCAACTGGGGTGGCGGGCAGCCGTCACCCATTTTTCTGTTTCATATTGACCAATATATGCTTGACTATAAGTCATTATGAATTTAGATTTGGGGCATGAGAAAATTGGACACCAAAACCCGCGCCCTGATTATCCGCCTTCTAGTGGAAGGTAACTCCATCCGCGCCACCACGCGCATCGCGGACGTGTCCAAGAACACGGTCACGAAGTTGCTGGAGAATGCGGGGAAAGCGTGCGCCGCCTACCATGATGAAAATGTGCGAAACGTCAAAGCCAAGCATGTTCAGGCCGATGAAATCTGGGCGTTCTGCTACGCCAAAGAGCGTAACGTGAAAGACGCAAAAGCCGCGCCGACCGACGCGGGCGATATCTGGACCTGGACTGCAATGGATCGGGACAGCAAGTTGATGATTTCCTACACCGTGGGCGACCGCTCAGCCGCTACCGCCCGCGAGTTCATGTTCGATCTGGCTTCGCGCCTCGCAACCCGTATCCAACTGACTACGGATGGTCATGGCGGCTATCTCAAGGCCGTTACAGACGCTTTCTCGGGCGATGTGGACTACGCCATGCTGATAAAGCAATATGGCGAACTGACCGGGCAGAAGGGACATGAGCGCAAGTATTCCCCGGCTGAATGCATCGGCACCAAGAAGGAAGCGATCTTCGGCAAGCCCGACATGGCGCAGGTTGGAACCAGCCACATTGAACGCCAGAACCTGACAATGCGGATGGGTATGCGCCGGTTCACCCGCCTAACCAACGCCTTTTCCAAGAAGGCCGAAAACCACGCCTATGCTGTCGCTCTGCACTTCATGCACTACAACTTCTGCCGCACCCATAAGTCACTGCGCATGACGCCAGCTATGGCCGCTGGCGTCACGGACCGCCTTTGGGACGTTGAAGATATCGTTGCACTGGTTGAGAGGGCAGAAGATGCCGCGCCGAAAAAGCGCGGACCCTACAAGCCCCGCAAAAAAGATATTTCAAACTGACCCACTACCCGCCAGACACCGGGCCTTGCCAGCCGCCCCGGTTTTGGGGATAAAGCGCCAAAGCAACCGGAGTTCCCCCATGCGCGCCCGTATCTACCGCCCTGCCCGCAATGCCATGCAATCCGGCACCGCACGCACCCGCGACTGGGTGCTGGAATTCGCGCCGGGTGAGGGCCGCGTGACCGATCCGCTGATGGGCTGGACGGGTTCGGGTGACATGCAGGCGCAGGTGCGGTTGCGCTTTGCCACCCGCGCCGAGGCCGAAGCCTATGCCAGGGCGCATGACATCGCTTATGTGCTTGTGCAGCCCAAGCCGCGCGCGGCGAACATCCGCACAGCCGGTTATGGCGAGAATTTTGCCACCAATCGCCGGCAGGTCTGGACCCACTGAGCGCGCGATCCGCACAATTCCCGCGCCGCTGACAGCCGGAGCCTAAAGCCGGGCAGGGCATTCCGCCCGACATCCGGCAATGGCCGGGTCGCCCCAAGCAGCCATCAGCGCCCGCACTGCCAACGTCTGCACTGCCAACCGATCTGGAAAACTGGAGCGGGCGATGAGATTCGAACTCACGACCCTTACCTTGGCAAGGTAATGCTCTACCCCTGAGCTACGCCCGCTCTCTTGCGCGCCTAGCTAGCGCAAGCGCGGGGCGGGCGCAAGCGGCTTTCCCATGGCATCGGCAAGGCGCTGCAACAGGTGTTCGAAAGATGGCGGGGTCAGGCCGTCGGGGGTTTTGGAGCGCGCGCCGCTGAGCCGAAGCGCGGCGAAGCCATGGGTCATCGACCAGACTGCCAGCTCCAGCACGCGATCGGGCGCATCATCGCTGGCAAAGGGCATGCAGCCTTCGCGCAGGATGCCATAGGCGCGCGCGCTCAGCACGCAAAGCTCGGGGTCGGCGTGATTCACGTCGCCATGATTGAACATCACATGGAACAACCCGCCGTGTTCCTCGGCGAAATCCTGATAGCCGGCGCAGAGCGCTGCCAACTGCGCCATCGGCTCCGGCGGCGCGGCGCGGCGGCGGCTTTCCATGGCTTCGATGAAAAGCGCAAAGGCACGCGCGGCAATTGCTGTCATCAGGCCGGGCAGCCCGTCGAAGTGATGTGCCGGCGCGGCATGCGAGACGCCGGCGCGTGCGGCTGCGCGGCGCAGGGTCAGCGCCTCGGGCCCGCCGGATTCGAGCAGGTCCAGCCCGGCCTGGATGAGCGATTCGCGCAGATTGACGCGGCGGGGCCCGGTGCCGGGTGCACCATCGGCTCCGCCCTGAAGGGTGGCAGGGCTTCTGGCGGGGTTTTCAGCGGGGGCATCATGCGGCATGCGGGGGGTGTCGCATGCTGACTTGACAGTGTCAAGATGGCCGGTATTCTCCGCGCAACTTTACACTGTCAAGGAATCGTTCATGCCTCCCTCCGCCACCCATTCCCTGTTGCCCCCGCTGCCACGCGCCTTCATCTGGTTTCTCTGGGTGGGCGCGCTTGCCGTGGCACTGAGTTCGCTGCGTTTTCTGGTTCTGCCGATGGAGCTGGTGATGGAGCATATGGCTCATTATCAGCCGGTGGCGCCGCTGTCGCTCCATACGCATATGCTGGCCGGGCCGCTGGCGCTGGCGCTCACGCCGTTTCAGCTCTGGCAGGGGTTGCGGGCGCGCAACCCGGCGCTGCACCGGCTGATCGGCCGGGTCTATGCGCTGGCGGTGCTGGTGGCAGCGCTGTCGTCGCTGGGGCTGGTAGTGCATTTTCAGGGCGCACCGGCGGCGGCGCTGGGCTTCGTGGTCTCGGCGCTGCTGTGGATCGCCACCACCGCGCGGGGTATCATGCTGGCACGGGCCGGGGATTACCTGGGGCACCGTCGCTGGATGCTGCATTCGGTGGCGCTGTGCTTTGCGGCCGTCACATTGCGGCTGATCATGGCCCCGCTGATGGGGGCAGGCTGGACGGTGCTGGAGACCTATCTGATCACCGCTTGGGCGGGGTGGCTGCCAAACATGCTGCTGGTGGAATGGTGGTTGCGTCGTCACGCTGCCAGTTCCGCGCCGCTGCGCGCCTGACGCCGCAAGCGAGCGCAGCAAAACAAAAGGGCGCCGCAAGGCGCCCTTTTGTTTTCATTGGAGCGGGCGATGAGATTCGAACTCACGACCCTTACCTTGGCAAGGTAATGCTCTACCCCTGAGCTACGCCCGCCCCCTTGATGAGCGGTGATTTATTGAATGGTGCGCGGGGCTGCAAGCGAAAAATCTCGTGCCCGCGAAAATCCGCAAACGCCTTCATGGCCGGATACTTTGGGCCTTTCCCCGCGCCGGAACTGGTGATCAGGCATTGTCCTTCTGGCGACGGATTTCGGCGAAGACCTCGCGCGCGGGGGCATCCGGCAGCCCGGCGGCGGCGGCCACCTGGGGCAGATGGGCGCGCAGATAGGGGTTGAGCTCTCTTTCGCTGGCCAGCGTGGTGCCGGTGGTGGGCAGGCCGCTTTCCGCCAGACGGGACAATTCGGCCTGTCGCGCGGCCAGCGCCTGCGGATCAGGGGCGAATCGGGCGGCGAAATCCAGATTGGCGCGGGCATAGTCGTGGCCGCAATAGAGATGCGTATCGTCGGGCAGCGTGGCGAATCGCGCGATGGTGGCGAACATGTCGCCGGCGGTGCCCTCGAAAAGCCGGCCGCAGCCATGGGTCATCAGGCTGTCGGCGGAGAAAAGCGCCTTGAGAGCCGGAAAATGGAACGCCACTTGCCCCAGCGTATGCCCCGGCGCATCAAGCACCGTGCAGGTGCCCTCCAGCAGTTCGCCGGGATGGAAGGCGTGATCGAGCGCGGGCAGGCGCTCGCGGTCGGCGGCATTGCCAAAGACGGGGGCCGGATGCGCCGCCAGGATTTCCGCCAGCCCATCGACATGATCCCAATGGTGGTGGCTCAGCAGAACCCGCGTCAGACGCAACCCCCCGGCATCCAGCGCGGCAAGGATGGGCGCTGCCTCGGGGGCGTCGATCAGCGTGGCGCTCTGTTGTGCCCGGTTGACGACCAGATAGGCGTAATTGTCTTTCAGGCAGCGGATGATGCGGATTTCATGGGGCATGGCAGACCTTTCCGGGTTGGGGCGGATCTTGGCAGCGGGCGCGGGCTTGTCAAGCGACCCGATCCTGGCCGGAGCCGGGTGGGCGCGTTGCCGGTCTTCGGTTGCGCGGGGCTTCTCAAAGGCGGCGCGATGGGGCAGGGTGCGCTCTGGTGACCGGCGGCACAGGGCTTCATGCATCTTGATGTTCATCATCTGCGCGACTTCTATTACCGCACCCAGCTTGGGCGGGCGTCGCAGAAGGCTGTGCGCGATCAGCTTGCCACTCGCTGGGGCGATGCCCGCGGCCTGAGCGTTGCGGGCTACGGTTTCGCGGTGCCGCTGCTGCGCCCCTTCCTGGCGCGGGCAACCCGTGTCGTCGGGCTGATGCCGGCGCCGCAAGGGGTGATGCACTGGCCCGCTGACGGGGCCAACCATTCGGTGCTGGTGGACGAGGCGCGCTGGCCGCTGGCCAATGACAGCATCGACCGGCTGGTGATGCTGCATGGGCTGGAGACATCCGACCACCCGATGGCGCTGCTCGATGAGGCGCACCGCGTGCTGGCATCGCAGGGGCGCGCGCTGGTGGTGGTGCCCAATCGCTCGGGGCTGTGGGCGCGCCGCGATGCCACGCCGTTCGGCTTTGGCAGGCCCTATTCGCGCGGGCAGATCGAACGCCTGCTTGAGGATTGCGGCTTCATCACCACCGGCCATGCCTCTGCATTGTTCTTTCCGCCCGCCGGGGGGCGTTTCTGGATGCGCTCGGCGCGCGGGCTGGAACGGCTGGGCCGGCGCTATGCGCCTGAGCGGCTGGGCGGGGTGCTGATGATCGAGGCGATGCGACGCGATACCGCACCCACCCGGCCCGGCCTGCGCGCCGGGATCCGCCAGCCGTTGCGGGTGCTCGAAGGGGTGCCGCAGGGCGGCGCGCTGCCGGCCTGGCGTTCGGGCGACCCGGCAGGCGACAGCGCTTCCGCGCCATATCGCGAATGGTCGCGCACTGGGTGGCAATAGCGGGCGCTGCCCCTGATGACGGCGATTCCCGCCCGGATCAGGATACTGGCGGGGGGCGTGTGATGGGGCGGCTCGCAGCGGCGCAACGCCCTGGCCAGGGCCGGCATGGCGCGGCTGGGCGGCAGCGCAGAGCCGATACGCGTAACTAAGCGCTAACAAGGTGGCCATTCACATCTCCTTGATGGTTGCGGGCTTGGGAATGCTCTGCTACACCCGCGCCGATTTCGGATGCCGCGCAACTACCGTGCATCCTGTCTGCCCCGGCCTTGCGCGAGGTCATAGGGCTCATGAAAATCGGAAGGGTGGACGTGTCCGAACCAGCTTCGATCTCCTTGGGTATCGCCCAGCGTTATGCCACGGCCGTTTTCGACCTGGCGAAAGAGGGCAAGGCCCTCAAGGCGCTAGAGGCCGATGTGGACGCGCTTGAAACGGCGCTCGATCAGAATGCCGATCTGCGCGTGATGATGAACTCGCCGGTTTACAGCCGCGACGAGCAGGGCAAGGCGGTGATCGCGGTTGCCGATGCCATGAAGCTTTCGCCTGCCACACGCGGCACGCTGGGCCTGATGGCACAGAATCGCCGTCTGTTTGCGGTGCCGGCGCTGCTGGCCACGCTCAAGCGCATGATCGCCGAGGAAAACGGCGAGATCACCGCCGAAGTGGTCTCGGCCAGCGTGCTTACCAAGGCCCAGGCCGATGCCCTTGCTGCCTCCATCAAGGAGCGCGTCGGCAAGAAAGTGAAACTGAATGTCTCCGTCGATGAAAGCCTCATCGGCGGACTTATCGTCAAAGTGGGCTCGAAGATGATCGACACCTCGATCCGCTCCAAGCTCGCGGCCCTCCAGAACAGCATGAAAGAGGTCGGATAAATGGGTATCCAAGCAGCTGAGATCTCTGCGATCCTCAAGGAGCAGATCAAGAACTTCGGCCAGGACGTTGAAGTGGCCGAGGTTGGCCGCGTTCTGTCGGTCGGTGACGGGATTGCCCGTGTCCATGGCCTGGACAATGTGCAGGCCGGCGAGATGGTCGAATTCCCCGGTGGCATCCGTGGCATGGCGCTGAACCTTGAAGCCGACAACGTCGGTATCGTGATCTTCGGTGATGACCGCTCGATCAAGGAAGGCGACATCGTCAAGCGCACCAAGTCGATCGTGGACGTGCCGGCGGGCGAAGCGCTGCTGGGCCGCGTGGTCGATGGTCTGGGCAACCCGATCGATGGCAAGGGCGAGATCAAGACTTCCGAGCGCCGCGTGGCTGACGTCAAGGCGCCGGGCATCATCCCGCGCAAATCAGTGCATGAGCCGATGGCCACTGGCCTGAAGTCGGTTGACGCCATGATCCCCATTGGCCGTGGCCAGCGCGAACTGATCATCGGTGACCGCCAGACCGGCAAGACCGCCGTGGCGCTGGATACGATCCTCAATCAGAAAAGCTACAACGAAGCCGCCGGCGACGACGAATCGAAGAAGCTTTACTGTGTCTATGTCGCCATCGGGCAGAAGCGCTCGACCGTGGCGCAGCTGGTGAAGAAGCTTGAGGAATCGGGGGCGCTGGAATACACCATCGTCGTGGCCGCGACCGCCTCGGACCCGGCGCCGATGCAGTTTCTGGCGCCCTATGCCGCCACCGCCATGGCCGAATATTTCCGCGATAACGGCCGCCATGCGCTGATCATCTATGATGACCTTTCCAAGCAGGCCGTGGCCTATCGCCAGATGTCGCTGCTGCTGCGCCGTCCGCCGGGGCGTGAAGCCTATCCGGGCGACGTCTTCTATCTGCATTCGCGTCTGCTGGAGCGTTCGGCCAAGCTGAACGAGGATTTCGGCGCCGGCTCGCTGACTGCGTTGCCGATCATCGAAACCCAGGGCGGCGACGTGTCGGCCTTCATCCCGACCAACGTGATCTCGATCACCGATGGCCAGATCTTCCTGGAAACCGAGCTGTTCTACCAGGGGGTCCGCCCGGCCGTGAACACCGGCCTGTCGGTCAGCCGTGTGGGTTCGTCGGCGCAGACCGATGCGATGAAATCCGTCGCCGGCCCGGTGAAGCTGGAACTGGCCCAATACCGCGAGATGGCGGCCTTCGCGCAGTTCGGCTCGGACCTTGACGCGGCGACGCAAAAGCTGCTGAACCGCGGCGCGCGCCTGACCGAGCTGATGAAGCAAGGCCAGTATTCGCCGATGACCAACGCCGAGATCGTCTGCGTGATCTATGCCGGCACCAACGGCTACCTGGATGCCATCGCCGTCAAGGATGTCGGCCGGTTCGAGAAGGGCCTGCTGGCGCATCTGCGCGGCAGCCACAAGGATCTGCTCGATGACATCACCAACAACGACCGCAAGGTGAAGGGCGAGCTGGAAGACAAGATCAAGGCAGCACTCGACGCATTCGCGAAAGATTTCGCCTGAGGGCGGGACGAGAGGACAGGTAAATGCCAAGCCTCAAGGACCTGAAGAACCGGATCAACTCGGTCAAATCGACCCGGAAGATCACCAAGGCGATGCAGATGGTCGCGGCAGCAAAACTGCGCCGTGCCCAGGATGCCGCCGAGGCCGCGCGGCCCTATGCCGCGCGGATGGAAGCAGTCGTCAACGGGCTCGCGGCCTCGGTCGCGGGCTCGGATACCGCGCCGCGCCTGCTGGCCGGCACCGGCAAGGATCAGGTGCATCTGCTGGTCGTCATGACCGCCGAGCGCGGCCTGTGCGGCGGGTTCAACTCGTCGATCGTCAAGGCCGCGCGCCTCAGCGCCCATGAGTTGCTGGCGCGTGGCAAGACGGTCAAGATCGTGACCGTCGGCAAGAAGGGCCGCGAGCAGCTGCGGCGCGATCTGGGCGCGCATCTGGTGGCGCATATCGACCTCAGCGATGTCAAGCGCGTGGGCTACGGCAACGCCCGTGGTATCGCCGACGACGTTCTGGGCCGTTTCGATGCGGGCGAATTCGACGTCGCCACGATCTTCTACAGCCGGTTCCAGTCGGTGATCAGCCAGATCCCTACCGCGCAGCAGATCATCCCCGCGCCGGTGCCCGAGGATGCCGCCGCCAGCACGCTCTATGATTACGAGCCTTCCGAAGAGGCAATTCTGGAAGACCTGCTGCCGCGCTCGGTGGCGACGCAGATCTTCGCGGCATTGCTGGAAAACGCGGCTTCGGAACAGGGTGCGCGGATGAGCGCGATGGACAATGCCACGCGCAACGCCGGCGATGTGATCGACCGCCTGACCATCCAGTTCAACCGCTCGCGTCAGGCCGCGATCACCAAAGAGCTTATTGAGATCATTTCGGGCGCCGAGGCGCTCTGAGGAACCGGAGAGAGACAATGGCAAAAGCGAAAGCCACCGGCAAGGTGACCCAGGTCATCGGCGCCGTCGTAGACGTGCAGTTTGACGGGGCACTGCCCGCCATCCTGAACGCGCTGACCACCGACAACAACGGCAAGGAGCTGGTTCTGGAGGTCGCGCAGCACCTGGGCGAAAGCACCGTGCGCGCCATCGCCATGGACGCCACCGAAGGTCTGGTGCGCGGCCAGCCGGTCACCGACAGCGGCGAGCCGATCATGGTTCCCGTGGGCGATGCCACGCTGGGGCGCATCCTGAACGTCGTCGGCGATCCGGTCGACGAAAAGGGCCCCGTGGTTGCCGCCGAGCGGCGCGCCATCCACCAGCCCGCGCCGGGCTTCGATGCGCAATCGACCGAGAGCCTGATCCTGGAAACCGGCATCAAGGTCATCGACCTTCTGGCGCCCTATTCGAAGGGCGGCAAGATCGGCCTGTTCGGCGGTGCCGGCGTGGGCAAGACGGTCCTGATCATGGAGTTGATCAACAACATCGCCAAGGTGCACTCCGGCTTTTCGGTCTTTGCCGGCGTCGGCGAACGGACTCGCGAGGGCAATGACCTTTACCACGAGATGATCGATTCGGGCGTTATCAACCCGGAAAAGCTGGAAGAATCCAAGGTGGCACTGGTCTACGGCCAGATGAACGAGCCGCCGGGCGCGCGGATGCGCGTAGCGCTGACCGGCCTGACCCTGGCCGAGCAGTTCCGCGACCAGTCGGGCACCGACGTTCTGTTCTTCGTTGACAACATCTTCCGCTTCACCCAGGCGGGTTCGGAAGTGTCGGCGCTCTTGGGCCGCATCCCCTCGGCGGTGGGCTATCAGCCGACGCTGGCCACCGATATGGGCGCCCTGCAAGAGCGCATCACCTCCACCAAGGCCGGCTCGATCACCTCGGTGCAAGCCATCTACGTGCCCGCCGACGACCTTACCGACCCGGCGCCGGCCACCTCGTTCGCACACCTCGACGCCACCACCGTTCTGTCGCGCGCGATCTCGGAACTGGGCATCTACCCGGCCGTTGACCCGCTCGACAGCAACTCGCGCATCCTCGATCCGCAGATCGTCGGCGAGGAGCACTATGAAGTGGCGCGTGCGGTGCAGGGCACCTTGCAGCGCTACAAGTCGCTTCAGGATCTCATCGCCATCCTCGGCATGGACGAGTTGAGCGAAGAGGACAAGCTGACGGTGGCGCGCGCACGCAAGATCCAGCGCTTCCTCAGCCAGCCTTTCGACGTGGCGAAGGTGTTCACCGGCTCGGACGGCGTGCAGGTTCCACTGGAAGAAACCATCCGCTCGTTCAAGGCGGTGGTGAACGGCGAATACGACCACCTGCCGGAAGCCGCCTTCTACATGGTTGGCGGGATCGACGACGTGATCAAGAAAGCCGAGCGCATGGCCGCGGCGGCCTGAGGAGGCATGAATGGCTGATACCCTGCAATTCGACCTCGTGTCGCCGGAGCGGATGCTTGCATCCGTTCCCGCCAGCGAGGTGCAGATCCCCGGTGCGGAAGGCGATTTCACCGCCATGCCGGGGCATGCGCCCTTCATCTCGACGCTGCGTCCGGGGATCGTGACCGCTTCCACGGCACAGGGAGCGGTGAAATATGTCGTCACCGGCGGCTTTGCCGAAATCACGGCGCAGGGCGTCTCGCTCCTGGCCGAACATGGCGTGCCCGCCGACGAGATGAACCAGGCCGCCTTTGACGCGATGCTGGCCGAACTGCGCAAAAACGCAGGCGCGGCGAGCGGCGAGGCTGCCGATGCGGCCGGCAAGTTGGTCAGCGACATGGTGGCCGTCGGCCAGCAACTGGGGCTGAATGCCGCGACAAGCTGATCGCTGGCGGGCTGAAGCCTTTGTGAAACATCAGCGCGCGCCGTTCCCGGCGCGCGTTTTGCGTTTTCCGGCATCCCGGGGCGCTGTGCCGGCGCCACCCGGTGCCACCCCGGCGTAAATTCCCTTGACGCGCGCCGCCCCGCCCGGCACATCCCGGCCATGCTGCCTGCTGACAAGCTTGATCAGATCATCCGCCGCCACGGCTACCTTGAGGCGCTGCTCTCCGAGGGGGCCGAACCCGCGCGGCTGGCCGAGATCGCCCGTGAATATGACCAGATCAAGCCGGTTGTTGCCGCCATCGCGCAATGGCGCGAGGCGCGGGCGCAGCGCGCCGAGGCCGTGCAATTGCTGGCCGAGCCCGAAATGCGCGCGCTGGCGGCAGACGAGTTGGAGCGCCTCGACGCTGCCCTGCCGGAGCTCGAACATACGCTGAAGCTGGCCCTGCTCCCCCGTGACATGGCCGACGACCGCCCGGCCATCATGGAAATTCGCCCCGGCACCGGGGGTGACGAGGCCGGTCTATTCGCCGGCGATCTGCTGCGCATGTATCAGCGCTATGCCGAGGCGCGCGGCTGGAGCTTCGATCTGATCAGCCTCGCCGAGACCGAACTGGGCGGTGTGCGTGAGGCGGTGACGCGGATTGGCGGTGCGGGGGTCTTTGCGCGGCTGAAGTACGAATCCGGTGTGCACCGGGTGCAGCGGGTCCCGGTTACGGAATCGGGTGGGCGGATCCATACTTCGGCGGCCACCGTGGCAGTGCTTCCCGAGGCCGCCGAGGTCGATCTGGTGATCGCCGACAGCGACATACGCATCGACACGATGCGCGCTTCGGGTGCGGGGGGACAGCATGTCAACACCACGGATTCGGCGGTGCGCATCACCCATCTGCCGACCGGGATCATGGTCACCAGTTCCGAAAAGTCGCAGCACAACAACCGCCGGCTGGCGATGGAGGTGCTGCGCGCGCGGCTTTTTGATCTGGAGCGCAGCAAGCAAGACGCCGCGCGTGCCGCCGACCGGCGCGCCCAGGTCGGCACCGGCGACCGCTCCGAGCGTATCCGCACCTACAATTTCCCCCAAAGCCGCATGACCGATCACCGCATCAACCTGACCCTCTATTCATTGCCGCAGATCATGGGCGGCGATCTGGAGCCGGTCATCGAGGCATTGATCGCGCATGATCAGGCCGCGAAACTGGCCGAGCTGGAGGCATGAGCACCGGGTTGCGCGGCTTGCTGGCCGCCGCCGCGGCAAGGCTCAGGGCCGCCGGTGTGCCCGATCCGGTGCGCGATGCCCGGCTCCTGGCGGCGCATGCCCTTGGCCTTGCGCCTGATCGTCTGACGCTGCATCTGGATGATCAGCCTGATCCGGCGCAGCGCGCGCGCCTTGAGCAGGCGCTGCTGGCCCGCGCCGCACGCCAGCCGGTCAGCCAGATCATCGGCGGGCGGTGGTTCTGGGGGCGGTGGTTTCGCGTCACGCCCGAAGTTCTGGATCCCCGCCCGGAGACCGAAACCCTTGTCGCCGCGGCGCTTGAGGAACCCTTCCACCGCGTGCTCGATCTGGGCACAGGCAGCGGCGCGATCCTGTTGAGCCTGCTGGCTGAACAGCCTGCGGCGGAGGGATACGGGATCGATATATCGGTGCCCGCGCTGGGGGTGGCGGCCCAGAACGCCGCCACGCTGGGGCTTGAGGGGCGCGTCAGGCTGCATCGCTCCGACTGGTTTTCGGATGTTGCGGGGCGCTTCGATCTGATCGTTGCCAACCCGCCCTATATCGGTGCTGACGAGATGCCCGGCCTGGCCCCGGAAAGCCGCGACTGGGAACCGCATCTGGCGCTGACCCCCGGCGGTGACGGGCTTGATGCCTACAGGCGCATTGCGACGGGTGTGGTGACGCATCTGGCATCGGGCGGCCGGCTTTTTCTGGAAATCGGACCGACGCAGGCGGCGGCGGTCAGCGCGCTTCTGGTCGGTGTCGGTCTGAAGGATGTGCGGACCCTGCACGATCTTGACGGGCGCGCGCGCGTGGTGAGCGCGCGCGCGTCACGCGGGCCGGATACATGAGGGCGGTTCCGTTAACGCAAACCTATGCTTTTTGGGCAACGATTGGCTGAATTCCATCACTTTTACGGGGGGATGGCGCGAATAGGGGTTGTGCGACGCGGGGCAGCATGGTTAGACGCTGACGTGCCCGGACAGGTTGCTCCTCAGTTCGACCGGTTCCGCGCAGCACATCTACCCAAGTCAGACCCCGGTTCCAGACGCTGTAATGGCGCTGCGTGGGTCTACAGTCCCGACCGAGGCCGGAACCAGACCTGATGAGATCATCGAATAAACGTTCGCGTTCAAAGTCGAACCGCCCCAAGACGCTGGGCAATATTGTCAACCGTGTGTTTGACAGCTCTGGCCCCGAGGGCAAGGTGCGCGGCACGCCGCAGCAGATCATCGACAAATACACATTGCTTGCCCGTGATGCGCAGCTTTCCGGCGATCGTGTGGCTGCCGAGAACTTCCTGCAGCATGCCGAGCATTACACCCGCATGCTGAGCGAAGCACAGCGTGAAATGGCCCGCGAGGCCGACGCCCGGCGCGACCAGCAGCCGCACAACAACGGCGGCCAGAACCGGCGCGCCGATCAGCGCGACGACGCTGAAACGCCCAATGCCGGCGAGGCGAGCGAAACCGATGGCGGCGAGCGGCGCGCAGAGCATCAGGGCAACCGCCGTTCCGGGCGGCGTGACGATCACCGCGGCCCGCGCGACGCGCGTGGCAGCAACGACGATCCGCGCGAAGACCAGCCGCGCGCATCGCGCGAGGACAACGACTCGATGCTGGTGGAAACGCCGGAATCGCGCCGTGAGCATTTCGCCGGAACCCGGTCTGAAGCTCGTGCCGGCGCTGGCGCCGGTTCAGCCGAAACCTCTGAAGAGCGCCCGGCCACCGGTGCTGCCAGGGTTTCGGCTGCCGAGGCTAAAGCTGATGAAGCCCCCAAGGTGCGCAAGCCGCGCAGCCCGTCAACGCGTGCGCGCAAGCCCAAAGCCGGTGATGACGCGCCCGCGGGTGGCGCAGCAGATCCCGGAGATGCGCCGAAGGCGGCCGAATAGCATCTGCCCCCGGCCGCGTTTTCGCCCGGTTCAGGCTTGATCGGGCGTGAACAGCATCGCCAGGCCGTTGATGCAATGGCGCTTGCCGGTCGGCGGGGGGCCATCATCGAAAACATGCCCCAGATGCCCGCCACAACGGGCGCAATGCACCTCGGTGCGGCGCATGAAGATGAAGCGATAATCATCCTGGGTGCCCACGGCGCCGGGGATTTCCTCCCAGAAACTCGGCCATCCGGTGCGGCTGTCGTATTTCGTCTCCGAGCGGTAGATCGGGTTTTCGCAGCCAGCGCAGAGATAGGTGCCGGGGCGGTCCTCGGCCAGCAGGGGCGAGCGCTCGCCCATCAGCTCGTTGGTGAAGGCGCGCTCGGTGGCGTGTTCGCGCAGCACCGCAAACTGCGCCGGGCTCAGGCGCGTGCGCCACTCCGCGTCGCTCAGTTCCACCTCGAAGGGGCCAGGGGCCGCGGCGCTGGCGCTTGCGGCCCGCAGGATGGGCAGGCTGGCCAGGCCGATCGTCAGGGCGCGACGGCTGATCATGGTGTTCTCCTTTGCACTGGTCCGGGCTAATACCTATATCAGTCTAGCCGACTGTCCCGCTCACAACCGCGTCACTCGCCTTCATGTCATTGCCCCCCGGCTTTCTTGATGAATTGCGCTCTCGTGTCTCCATCGCGCAGGTGGTGGGGCGCAAGGTCAGCTGGGACATGCGCAAATCGAACGCCGGCAAGGGTGATTTCTGGGCTCCATGCCCCTTCCACCAGGAGCGCACGGCCTCGTTTCACGTCGATGACCGCAAGGGCTACTACTACTGTTTCGGCTGCCACGCGAAGGGCGATGCGCTGAGCTTTCTGCGCGAAACCGAAAACCTGGGCTTCATGGAGGCGGTGGAGCTGCTGGCGCGCGATGTCGGTCTGGCGATGCCGGCGCGCGACCCGCAGGCGGCGCAGCAAGCCGACCGCAAGGCTCAACTGGTCGAGGTGATGGAGGCTGCGGCGCGCTTCTACCGGATGCAGCTCAACGGTGGGGCGGCGGCCGGGGCGCGGGCCTATCTGGACCAACGCGGCCTGTCCGAGGATCAGCGCGAGCGTTTCGGCATCGGTTTTGCGCCCGATGCACGCCAGGCGCTTTGGGCGCATCTGAGCGCCGCCGGCGTGGCGGGCGATCTGATCATCGCCGCCGGGCTTTGCGCGCAACCCGATGACGGCGGCGCGCCCTATGACCGGTTTCGCGGTCGCATCATCTTTCCGATCCACGATGCGCGCGGGCGCTGCATTGCCTTTGGCGGGCGGGCTCTGGCCGAGGGTGCACGCGCAAAATACCTCAACTCGCCCGAGACCGAGCTTTTCGACAAGGGGCGCACGCTGTTCAACATCGCCCCGGCGCGCGCGGCGATGGGCAAGGGTGCGCCGCTGGTGGTGGCGGAAGGCTATATGGATGTCATCGCCCTGGTGGGGGCAGGGTTCGAGGGGGCGGTGGCTCCGCTGGGCACGGCCATCACCGAGGATCAACTGCGCCTCTTGTGGCGGCTGCATGACGAGCCGGTGATCGCGCTCGACGGCGATGCGGCGGGGCTGCGCGCCGGGCAGCGGTTGGCTGAACTGGCGCTGCCGCTGATCGTTGCCGGGCAGGGGCTGCGCTTTTGTCTGTTGCCGGCCGGGCAGGACCCGGATGATGTGTTGCGCGCCGGCGGCGGTGGCGCCATGCGCGGCCTGCTCGAGCGCGCGGTGCCGATGGTGCGGCTGCTCTGGGAGCGCGAGACCGCTGGCCAGGTCTTTGACAGCCCCGAGCGGCGCGCCGCGCTCGATCAACGGCTGCGCGCCATTCTGGCCCGCATCCAGGACGCGAGCCTGCGCGGCCATTATGCCGATGAATTCCGCAATCTTCGCCGGGGGCTCTTTCAGTCCGGGGCGGGGCCGTTCCGAAGTGGGGTGGCACGCGCGACGCGCGGGCCATGGAACGCCAGGGCGGGGCGCGGGGATGTGGCGCCGCTGCCCTCGACGCGGGGCACGATGCTGGCCGCCGGCGACGAGCGCGTGGATGAGGAAATGCGCGAAGCCCGGCTTCTGGCCGTTCTTTTCACCCATCCTGAACTGATTGGACGGTTCGAGGATGAGCTTTTTCGGCTGGAACCCCAGCGCCCGGACCACCGGAGCCTGGTATCGGTGCTCCTTGATGCCGCGCGCCATGACGCGCCGCCGGATGCCGGGGTGCTGCACGCCGAGGGTGGCGGGGCGCTCGCCGATTTGCTGGCACGTCCACATATCGCCGTCGCGCCGATGGTGCGCCCGGAAGCCGAGGACAGGATGGTTGCACTTTGCCTGGCAGAGGATTTTGCCATATTGGCCGCCCGTCGTGCCGCCCGCCGCGAGATTGCCGAAGCCATGCTGGATCTGGAGCATCTGCCCGACGAGGGGCTGACCTGGCGGCTGAGCCAGGCGGCGGCCGCGGTCGAGCGTGCCGGTCGCAGCCGGCTGGAGGAAACCACCGATCTCGGCGAGGACCGCGCGGGCCTGTCGAATCACCTGCAAAGCCTGATTGATTCGCAGATCTGGATAAAGAAGCGCCCGCCGCGCTGAATAAGGAATGATTTTCGTCGCCAACCCCTGTGATTCGCCCGCCTGAGTCGCTACATCTGGGTAGATTCGAATCACGCCCCGGCCGGAGGATTCATGGTCTCCAAAGATACCGACGACACCAAGCCTGACGATCAGGACAGCGAGTTCACGCTCGATATGAGCCAGGCTTCGGTCCGGCGCATGATCGCGCAGGCGCGCGAGCGGGGTTTCATTACCTATGAACAGCTCAATCAGGTGATGCCCTCCGATCAGGTCTCCTCCGAGCAGATCGAGGACGTGATGTCGATGCTCTCGGAAATGGGCATCAATGTCGTCGAGGAAGAAGAGGCCGAAGAGGTGGAACCCGGCGCCGAAAGCGCAGCGGCCGCTTCGGGCTCGACCGAACTGGTGGTGGCCGCTTCGGCCAGCGAAACGCTTGACCGGACCGACGACCCGGTGCGGATGTATCTGCGCGAGATGGGCTCGGTGGAATTGCTGTCGCGCGAAGGCGAGATCGCCATTGCCAAGCGCATCGAGGCCGGCCGCAATACGATGATCGCCGGGCTGTGCGAAAGCCCGCTGACCTTTCAGGCGATCATCATCTGGCGTGACGAGCTGCTCTCGGAAGATGTGCTGCTGCGCGAAGTGATCGACCTCGAAGCCACATTTGGCACCTCGCTCGACGATGACGAGAATGGCTCGGTCGTGGGCGAGATGCAGAATGCCGCGCCGGCGGGCAGTGCGCAGCCGCGCAGCGCCGAACCGGAGCTTGATGCCGACGGCAACCCGATCGCCTCGAACGATGACGACGACGATGATTTCGACCAGTCGAGCATGTCGCTCGCCGCGATGGAAGCATCGCTCAAGCCGCGCGTTCTGGAAACGCTCGACCGCATTGCCGCCGACTACGAGCAGCTCTCGCAGATGCAGCGCCATCGCATGAAGGCCACGCTTCAGGAAGAGGCACGCTTTTCCGCCAGCGAGGAAGCCGCCTATCAGAAGCTGCGGTCCGAAATCGTTGAACTGGTCAACTCGTTGCATCTGCACAACAACCGCATCGAGGCGCTGATCGATCAGCTCTATGGCATCAACAAGAAGATCATGGCCATTGACAGCGCCATGGTGAAGCTGGCCGATCAGGCGCGCATCAACCGGCGCGATTTCATCGACGAGTATCGCGGCTACGAACTGGACCCCACCTGGTGCGAGCGCATGAGCCAGGCCTCGGGGCGGGGCTGGGACGTGCTCCTGGAGCGCTATCGCGACAAGGTCGAGGAATTGCGCGCCGACATGGCCCAGGTGGGCCATTATGTCGGCGTCGACATTTCCGAGTTCCGCCGGATCGTCCAGCAGGTGCAGAAGGGCGAGAAGGAGGCCCGCCAGGCCAAGAAGGAAATGGTTGAGGCCAATCTGCGGCTGGTTATTTCTATCGCCAAGAAATACACCAACCGCGGGTTGCAATTCCTTGATCTCATTCAGGAAGGCAATATCGGCCTGATGAAGGCGGTGGACAAGTTCGAATACCGCCGGGGCTACAAGTTCTCCACCTATGCGACCTGGTGGATCCGCCAGGCGATCACCCGTTCCATCGCCGATCAGGCGCGCACCATCCGCATCCCGGTGCACATGATCGAGACGATGAACAAGCTTGTGCGCACCTCGCGCCAGATCCTGCATGAGATCGGCCGCGAACCCTCGCCCGAGGAACTGGCCGAGAAGCTGCAGATGCCGCTCGACAAGGTGCGCAAGGTTCTCAAGATCGCCAAGGAGCCGATCTCGCTGGAAACCCCCATCGGCGACGAGGAAGACAGCCAGCTTGGCGATTTCATCGAGGACAAGAACGCGGTTCTGCCCCTTGACAGCGCCATTCAGGAAAACCTGCGCGAAACCACCACCCGGGTTCTTGCCAGCCTGACCCCGCGCGAGGAACGGGTGCTGCGCATGCGTTTCGGTATCGGCATGAATACCGATCACACGCTGGAAGAGGTGGGCCAGCAGTTCAGCGTGACCCGCGAGCGCATCCGCCAGATCGAGGCCAAGGCGCTGCGCAAGCTCAAGCATCCGAGCCGGTCGCGAAAGTTGCGCAGCTTCCTCGATCAGTAGGACCGCTCACCGTTTCTGCCCAGGGGCGTCCGCTGTGCGGGCGCCTTTTCATTTGGGCGTTCGGGTCCTGTTGCAGGCACCACAACAACGGTTGCGGCCGGGGCGCGGCCTGCCCCGGCATCGCCCCGGTGTGGTCGGCAACCCCATGAACTGATTTCCGGGGAAATGCGCCTGGCCTGCCGGCAAGGATGGCGGCAGGTTCCTGGCGAAAGTGGCGGGATTGCCCCGGATCAGGGGTGCCGCGGCTCCAGCAGTCTGCCCAGCGTGTCGCGCAGCGCCTCGCTCTCGCTGAGCAGGTGCGCCCCACGCTGCAGCATGCCCGGCGCGAGCGGGTCGGCGCTGGCAAGGGTGGGCCCGTCCACGGGTTCACGTGCTGCATCGGCATTCGTTTGCGTGGCCACGGTGGGTTGGGTGCTGAAGCCGGGATCACCGGCCGGTGCGGTGCGGAACTGTCCGGGCGTGCTGGCCAGGGCGCGCGCCAGAGCCTGCTGGCCCTGCTCGCCGCTGCGGATGCCGAGATCCTCAAGCGTTGCCCAATCGGCGCTGGTTGTCGCCATGCGGCGGGCGGCGTCCAGCGAACCGGCCTCGGCCAGAAGGGCGCTGGCACGGGTGCTGGCGCCGATCGCATGCAGCGCATCCGCACGCAGACGCTGCGCAACCTCCGAAGCGTCCTCGCCAAGCGCGTCGAGCGCGCCTTGCGGATCGTTGCGCAACATCTGCAGGCGGGCGAGTTGCCGGTTCATTGCTTCGGTCTGTGACGGTTCCAGCAGCGGTGCCGCCAGATCACCGAGGCCGAAATCGAGCATGCGCTCGGCCAGTGCGGCGCGGGTTGTCGCCGAATGGCCGGGGCGACGCCAATCGGAGCGCGCCATGATGGTTGTCAGAAAGGCATTGTCATCAAGCTGGTCGGCCACGGCATGCCAGACGGTATCGCTCAGTTCGGCCTCAAGCGCGCGACGCGCCGGGGCGGCATCGGGCCATTGGCGCATCCGGTCGAGGCTTTCCAGCGCATGCTCGGCCGACCCGGCGATCACGTTCAGGCGGATCGTGGCGGCCATCAGTTCGGCGCCGGCGGCGGTGCTGCGGATTGACGCGGCGAGTGCCTCGGCATTTTCCAGCATGGCCGGTGCCAGCGTTTCGCGCCGCTCCAGCGCCAGATCAAGGCGGGTCTGCAGCGTTTCCACGTCATCGCGGCGCGAATGGTCCAGCCGTTCGGCGGCCATGTCGGTATCACCGCGCGCGCGGTCAAGCAGGGCGTCGATCAGCGCCATGTCGGGCATGATGATATCGGCGGTGCGACGCAGCGTGTCGGCGACCACGCGCGCGGCCTCGGTTGCGCCAACATCGATCAGCAGCGTGACCAGATCCTGCCCGAGGATCGCGCGCAATGTGCTGGGTGTCTGGGCGAAGGCAATGGCAACCTCGGTGGCGCGCGCCCGGATCTGTGCCGAGGGGGCACCGGCGAGCGCGGCCAGCATGGTGGTGATGCCGCCACAGGTCAGTTGTTCGGCCAGGCGCAGGCGTGAGTTCGAATGCCGCCCTTCAAGGATATCGCTGAACCCCAGCAGCAAATCGCGCCCCGGAACCGGAGCGGTGGAATTCTCCAGAACGGCGCGGGCCTCGGCACCGAAGCCGTGCTGCAGATAAAGTTCTGCCAGTGCTAGGGTGTTGCCGGTATCAGGAATGTCGAATTCGCCGATCCAGCTGCGCATCAGTCGGCTGTAACTGGTGTTGAACGGCTCGCCCGGAGCAACCAGCAGGGTTTCGAGCGTATGCGTCTGGGTGCAGCTTTCAGCGCTCGCTTCGGTCAACTGAACGCTTTGCATGTCCGGGCGCTCAAGCACGGAACTGATGCGCAGGTTGGACGGCATCTCGCCGCCGGGATTGTCAGCGCCGGGCAAGACCATGTCGGCGCCGCGGCTCAGCCGCGCGGCCGGTTCGAGCAGCCCCTGACCCATCGCCCCGGCGACCTGCCGGGCGAGTTGCCTGGCGATCTCAAGCTGAGCTTCGAGCGAGATGTCATCAGGTTGTGCCGCCTCGGCCTGCGTGGCCTGCTGCTCGGCCCAATCGCGGGCCAGCGCGGTGCCGGCATCGCGGGCGAAGCTCGTCTCGGTTGACAGATCAAGAGAGTGCGGCTCGGGTGGATAGGCGGGCATCATGCCCAGGATCTGTGCGGCCGGAGGGGGCGGGGTCGCGGCCTCTGCGGCCGTGCCTTGTGTGCCCGCGTCGCGAATGTCCAGCACCACCAGCCCCGGTCGCTCCTGCCAGGCGCGGATCGAGCAGTCGCAGGCCAGTTCCAGCACCAGCGCATCGCGATCCTGCGCAAGCCCTGCCAGCCGGTTGCGCCCGATACGCTGGAAGGCACGGCTCAGATCGAGGCGCAGTTCAGAGGAGGGCAGGCGCAAGGTGCGCCTTGTGCCGGTCTGATCATCGAGCGACCATTCGATCGCCTGCGTCGATTGCAGCACGAGACGCGTGAAATCCCCGTGTTCGCCGGTGGTGACCAGAACATTTTGCGCGCTGGCGGCAAGCGGTGCGAGGCCCAGATGCGCGGCCATGCAAAGGGCCGGGTAGAGTGTCTTGCGCGGTTGCGCTGCCTTGGCTTTGATCATCTGGGTCGCGCTCATGCTGCTTCGCGTTTCAGGGCACGCAGGGCCTCTTCCAACTCGCCATATCCGGGCCGCATGTGCTGCGGCGTGTTCTGGCGGCCGACCTCGATGCACATGTTTGCCGGGTGATTGTGCAGATTGGCGATCAGCACCTCACGGACCAACTGGTAGAAGTGCCCGTCCTCGTCGATGACCGCGCGCATCCGGTTGGCGAAGGGGCCGACGAAGCCATAGGACAGGAACACCCCCAGGAAGGTACCGACCAGCGCGCCGCCGATCATCGCGCCAAGGATTTCCGGCGGCTGGTCGATCGAAGCCATGGTCTTGATCACGCCAAGCACGGCAGCAACGATTCCCAGCGCCGGTAGGCCATCGGCGACGATCTGCATGGCATGACTGGATTTCTGCGCGTGGTGCATTTGCGCCTCCAGTCGCTTGTCCAGCACCTCTTCGACCTGATGCGGGTCGTCATAGCTCATGGTAATGGCGCGCAGCGTGTCGCAGATCAGCTCGGTGGCGAAGGCGTCATCGAGCACGCGGGGATACCGGGCGAAGATCTCCGAGGTGGCGGGCGATTCGATATGTTCCTCCAGCATCACCGGATTTTGCCGAGCCAGGCGAATCAACTCGAACAGCAGGCACAGCAGGTCGCGGTAATCCGAGGGTTTCCAGTCCGGGCCGCGAAAGACCTTGGCAATGTCGCGCATGGTCTGCTTGGCGCCGGCGCTGTCATTGGCAATCAGGAAACCGCCCAACGCCGCGCCGCCGATCATCGCCATCTCGAAGGGGAGCGCATAGAGGATGATGCCGAACTTGCCCCCGGCGGCGATGTAGCCACCGAAGACCATGACAAAAACGACGACGATGCCGATGATACCGATCATTTTTTGCTCCGCATTGCCTTCGCCTCGCTCACACTCTCGCAGTGTTTGCTTAACAAAAGATCACTCCAGATTGTCAGTTCCGCGGCACAAGCGCATTGCGCCCGGCGACGATGGTGCTGAGGGTATAGGCTTGGCGGGGCTCCAGCCCGGCCATGATTGCTGCGGCGGCTTCGGGGCGCAGCCGGCCAATGAAGCCGGCGGCAAAACCGGGGTCCATCTCGGCGAAAACCAGCGCGGCCTCATCGGCTTTCATGCTTTCAAACACATTGACGAGGCGGAGGATGTCGTCCTCGGCGGCGCGCTCGGCCAGGGCCATGGTGGCGGCCAGTTCGCGTTCGGCTGTTTGCAGCGCGGTGATCTGCTGCTGGATGCGCGCCTCGGCCGAGGCAAGGATCTGTTCACGCTCGGCCAGCGCTTGCTCGCGCTCCTGCAGGGCACGTTCGCGCCGGGCAAGGGAAAGCGCCATTTCGGCTGATTCGACCGGATCGGTGGCCACCGCTGCGGGCACCGGGCGGGCGGTGCTTGCCGTCGGGGTTCCCGCCGGGACATTCGGCGCTGCCGGCCGGTCTTCGGCCAGTGCCGCAACCCGCTCGGCCGGTGCATCGGGTCCCTCGGCAAGCGCGGTGCCGACTCCGGCCGCAAACCGGGTCAGCGCGGCCAGGCAGAAAATCAGCGCCAGCGACGGCAGGATCTTTGCGCGCCGATGGATCGGATGCGATACCGGGTGCTGCTTGGGTGCACGGTGTGTAGCAGTGCCTTGCGTCCGGGTGCCGGCGGCGCGCTGTGGGGTGCCTGCCGCTGAACGTGCCTTCATCTGGGCGGCGATCGCCGCGGCCACTTCGGGAGGAATGGTGCTGCCGCCCGCCCTGGTATTGCCCGTCTTGGTGCCGCTCGTCTTGGTTGTTCCGGCCTTTGCCGCTGCGGTTTGTGCCGCGCCCGTGCGCGCGGCGCCCGCTCGTGCCTTTCCAGGCTGGGGTGCGGCTGAATATGCGCGCTGTTGCATCACATCCCTCCGGTCGTCTGACGGCGCCGCAGGACACGGGTGCGCAGGGGTGTGTCGGTGGCCCCGGCGGCGCTTGTGGCGGCGCGTGCACCGCCTTCTGCGACTTCGGCGGGGCGGCGCGCGGATGCACCGGACCAGCTGGTGATCGGGCGGGCATGGGCGGCCGGCTCGTCCTCGGCGGGCTCGCCGGGGCCACGCTGTGCCATGTTTTGCTGTGATTGCGCCGGCGCGGAGGGCAGATCGTGCATCGAGGCCATCAACAGTTCGAGCTGACGGCAGGCACCCTCGGCGCGGCGGGTCTGTGATTCGAGCTTTTCGGAGGCTTGCCGCGACGCTTCCTGCGCGGATTTGAGCGCCCGCGTCAGGTCATCCACCTGCGCCGAAAGAACGGCGATCGCGCTGCCCATGCCCCCATCAAGCGCGGTGAGCGCCCGCAGCCGGCGCGACAGAACCAGGCAGAAAACGGCGGCGCCGATCGCGGCGGTGGCCAAAAGAAGATCGGAAAGAAAAGTCATGGCGCTTGAACCTCAGTTGAAGACGAATTCGCTGATCAGCAGGTCGTTCACACCGTCCTGGCCGGTGATGATCTGAACACGGCGCAGCATCTGCGCGCGCAGACGCATCAGGGCGGAGGGTTCCTCCAGTTCGTGGACATCGAGCGCGCGCAGATAGATGTTCAGAACATCGACGATGCGCGGCATCAGCCGCGTGACCTCGCCAACCCTGTCGGGGGAAACCTCAAGCTGGGCATTGAAGCGCAGATGCCGCGACTGGCCGCGTGCGCCCAGGTTGATGGTGATGGGATCGATCTGGACGAAGGCGTACTCTGCCGATGCGCTTGCGGCACTGCTCTGCTGCGCGCTCTGCGTGGTGGCCTCAGTGGCGCCCAGAAAACCCGAATAGGTGACAAAAAATCCGCCGGTGCCCAGGGCGACGGCCAGCACCGCACCCAGAATCATGGGGAATTTCTTTTTTTTTCCAGAAGGTTGTTTGTCTGCTGTCAGGTCGGTCATTGCTGCCCTCGATCGCGGTTCTGACGCCGTTCTCGCACATTGTAACTAACCGATTGTTAATCGAACTGGGGCAAAGATCGCCTTCAACAGGGCAGAACGCCCGGGCAGGGGAGAATCACCTTGGAACAGCTACTGGCACTCTGGAACGCACTCGAACCACGCCGCAGGCTCATTGTAGCCGGGGCGACGGTGGGGGTGTTTCTGGCGGTTCTGGCAATCGCGCGAATCGCCACCGCACCGGGCATGGCGCTTCTTTACGGCGGGCTTGAGGGAGCTCAGGCCGGCGAGGTGATCCAGGCGCTGGATCAGCGCAACATCCGCTATGAGGTGCGCGGCGATGCCATATTCATCGAATCGCGGTTGCGCGACGAGACGCGCATGTCGCTTGCCGCGCAGGGTCTGCCGGCCAATTCCTCGACGGGGTATGAACTGCTCGACGGGCTGACGGGCTTTGGCACCACCTCGCAGATGTTCGATGCCGCCTATTGGCGCGCCAAGGAGGGAGAGCTGGCGCGCACCATCGTCGCCAGCCCGCATATCCGCGCCGCGCGGGTCCATATCAGCCAGGGCGCGACGCAGCCCTTCCGGCGCGATCAGCGCGCCTCGGCCTCGGTGACGGTGACGCCGGCAGGGGGCATGCTGACATCGACGCAGGCGCAGGCGCTGCGGTTTCTGGTGGCCTCGGCGGTGGCCGGGCTCAGCTCCGAGGATGTCGCGGTGATCGACAGCAATGGCGGGCTGGTCATCGCCGAGGAACAATCCAGCCCCGCCGGGCAGGGCGCCGACCGCGCAAGCGATCTGCGGCGCAATGTGGAGCGGCTGCTGGAGGCGCATGTCGGCCATGGCCGTGCGGTGGTCGAGGTCAATGTCGAAACGGTCACCGACCGCGAAACGATCCTGGAGCGCCGCATCGAGCCGGAAACCCGCGTCGCGGTCAGCCAGGAAACCGAGGAGCGCAACGCCACATCGAGCGATTCGCGCACCAATGCGGTTTCGGTCGCCTCGAACCTGCCCGATGGCGATGCCGCCGGTGGCGACGGGCGCTCGGAATCGCGCGAGGTCGAATCGCGCCAGCGCGTGGCCTATGAGGTCAGCCAGACCAGCCGCGAGATCCAGCGCGGGCCGGGGGCGATCCGTCGTCTGACGGTCGCCGTGCTGATCGACGGGGTGCGCGTGCCCGATGCCACTGGCGTCATGCAGTGGAACCCGCGCCCGGAGAGCGAACTGGAGGCGCTGCGCGAACTGGTGGCTTCGGCGGTGGGGTATGATCCGGCGCGCGGCGATGTGATCACCCTGCGTTCGCTGCCCTTCGAGCCGGTTCTGGCGCAACAGGGGACGCTGGCCTCGGCCGGGTTGATGGATCGGCTGGGGCTGGATCTGATGAGCCTGATCAAACTGGGGGCGCTGGCGGCGGTGGTGTTGTTTCTGGCGCTCTTCGTGTTGCGCCCGCTGCTGGCCGGTGGCGGGGCGCGGCGCGATCCTGGCCGCAATGCGCTGCCCGGTCTGAGCCCTGCACTGGGCGGACTGCCGGCGCCGCTGCTGTCGGGCGAGATCGACGATCAGCCCTGGCAGAACGACGCCATGATTGCACCCCTGCCAGGCGGGTTTGGCGATTTTGGTGATGGCAGCGATGGCAGCATGGACGATCTGCCCCAGGATCCGGTGGAACGCATGCGCGCGCTGATTGCCGAGCGCCAGGATGAGACCATCGAGATCCTGCGCAACTGGATGGATGAGCAAGAGGAGGCGCGCTGATGGCCATGCCGCTTCGTCTGGAGGTGTTTCAGATCATCGAGGAGCCGGAAGTCCCGGCCCTGGTGACCGAGGAGCAACTGGAGGAAATCCGCCTTGCCGCCTATGAGACCGGCTACAATGCAGGCTGGGAAGACTCCGGCCAGCAGGCCGAGCGCCAGGAGGCCGAACGCCGCGCCGCCGTCGAGCGCCAGATCGAGGCCCTGAACTTCACCTATCACGAGGCACGCGGCCATGTTCTGCGCGCCCTGGAGCCGGTTCTGGAATCGATGCTGCAAACCCTGATCCCCGAGGCCGCGCGCGCCAGCGTGGTGCCGATGGTCATTGAGCAATTGCTGCCGCTTGCCGGCGGCGCCAGCGAGGCGCCGGTCACGCTGCGCATCAGCCCCGGCAGCCGCGAGGATTTCGTGGCAGCCTTCGACGGCATGCCGCTGCCCCCGATCGAACTGCTCGAAAGCCCCGACATGGCGCCGGGGCAGGCCGAATTTGCCTTTGATACCCAACAGATCCGCGTCGATCTTTCGCATGTCGTCGATGAACTTCATGCCGCGATCCGGCGCTTCTATCAGATCCAGTTCGAGGAGAGCCGCTATGGATGACATCGCCTCTGCCGCCTTTGGTGGTGCCGAGAATGCCAAACCCAACCTGGGCAAGGGCGCGTTCACGCAGGTGCCGATCGAGATCGTCATCTCGGTTGGTCGGGCGCGGCCGCAGGTGCGCGAGCTCTTGCGCCTTCAGCGCGACAGCGTGCTGCCGCTTGATCGCCGCGTGGAAGATCCGGTGGAGCTGTTCGTCGGTGACCGGTTGATCGCGCGTGGTGTGCTGGAAGAGCTGGAGGGCGATCAGGCCGGCCAGATGGCGGTGCGCCTGACCGAGGTTGCCGATCTGAGCAATGGCGTCTGAAGGCAATGACAGGGGGTCAGAGCGTGTCGGTTGATCAGGCGGCGAGGGCTGCGTGGCGGGTCGGGTTTGTGCTGCTTGCGGTGCTCGTGCCGGTCTGCCTGCCATTGGCCGCCAGCGCCCAGGAAGTGACGCTGAATTTCGGCGAAGGTGGCGGGCTGGCGGTGCGCTCGGTGCAGTTGATCGTGCTGATCACGCTGCTCAGCCTGGTGCCGGGTCTGGCGATCATGGTCACCTGCTTTCCCTTCGTCGTCACGGTTCTGGCCATCCTGCGCCAGGCGCTGGGATTGCAGCAATCGCCGCCCGGCATGGTGCTGACCACGCTGGCAATGTTTCTGACCTGGTTTGTCATGGAGCCGGTCTTTACCGCCGCCTGGGAGGCCGGGATCGAGCCGCTCAACGAGGGCGCGATCGGCATCGAGGAGGCATTTCTGCGCGCCATGGAGCCGTTTCGCACCTTCATGACCGCGCGCATCAGTGCCGAAACCTTCGCCAATCTGGCAGCCCTGCGCCCCGATCCGCCCGCCTTTGGCGCCGATGCACCGCTTTCGGTTCTGGTGCCGTCTTTCCTGCTGTCGGAACTGGCGCGCGCCTTCGAGGTGGGTTTCCTGATCTTCCTGCCGTTTCTCATCATCGACCTGGTGGTGGCGGCGGTGCTGATGTCGATGGGCATGATGATGGTGCCGCCGGCGATCGTGTCGCTGCCTTTCAAACTGGCCTTCTTCGTGGTGGCCGATGGCTGGTCGCTGGTTTCGGCGGCGCTGGTGCAGGGGTATTTCTAGCCTTCAACGCCAGACCACATCGCCCAGAAATATATAGCCCGCGCCATAGATCGTCTTGATCAGGCGCGGGTTTTTCGGATCCTCGCCAAGCTTGGCGCGCAGTCTGGAGATGCGCACATCCATCGCCCGGTCAAAGCTCTCGCCGGCCGCACCGCCCAGACTTTCCTGCATCTGCATGCGCGAGATCAGCCGCTTGGGTGCCTCCAGAAAGAGCCGCAGCACTTCGCCCTCGGCATGGCTGAAAGGCACCTCCACACCGTCCTCGCCGATCAGCACATATCGGTCGAAATGCGCCTGCCAGCCGTTGAACTGCGCCAGCGAGCCGCCGGCATCGGGGGTCGAGCGGGCCTTGCGCAGCCGGGCGCGGATGCGCGCCACCACCTCGGCCGGCTCGAAGGGCTTGATGATGTAGTCATCCGCCCCCAGCTCCAGCCCGGTGACCCGGTCGTTGATATTGGCGCGTCCTGAAATGATGATGATTGTCGCCCCCGATTCCAGCGCCAGCCGATGCACCAGCGCCAGCCCGTCGCGGTCCGGCAGGCCCAGATCGACAAGGCAGACATCGGGCGCGGTGCGCTTGAGCGCGGCTTCGAACTCGGTCGCGCGCGAGAAGGTCGAGGTGCGAAACCCCGCATCATTGAGCGCATCGGCCAGCATGCGGCGGATCTCGGCCTCGTCATCGAGGATGGCGACATGCGGCTGGGTCATCGCGGGGTCCTATTCGGCGGCCGCAGTGGCGAGTTGCGCGTCGCAGCGGTTCAGGAAGGCCCTCAGTTCGCCCGGATCGAAGGGCTTTTGCAAGACCTCGAAGGCCGCTGTTGCCCTTTGTCGCAGCGGATCCGCCCTGGGAAGCGAGGTCATCAACCCCATTGCAACCTGCGGCAGGTGCGGGCGCAGGCGTTCCAGCAGGGCCAGCCCGGTCTCGCCCTGACCCAGATGGATATCCGACAGGATCAGCCCGATCCCTTCCAGCGTGCTCAGGGCTGCGGCATCGGTGGCGCTGGTGGCCTCGATCACGTTCTGGCCGATCGCGCAGAGCATTTCGCGCACATGGGTGCGGATCTCGGGGCTGTCTTCGACCAGCAGCACCAGGCGGGATTTGGCCGCGGGTCCCGCCGGGCGCCAGGGCAGGCGCAGCACCACGCGACCCCCGCCGCCGGCATGGTTCGACAGCCGCACGCTGCCCCCTGAAAGCGAGGCATGATCAAACACCATCGCCAGCCCCAGCCCCGAGCCCTCGCCGCCCTTGGTGGTGAAGAACGGGTCCAGCCCGCGCAGCAATGCCGTATCGGAAAAGCCCGGCCCGTCATCCTCGACGCTGATCTCCAGCCAGGTGTCGCGCACCCGCCGCCCGCTCAGCCGGATTTCCCCGCCCGACTTTCCGATGGCGTCGCGAGCATTGAGGATCAGGTTGAGCAGGCTGTCCTGCAACGCGCCCTGATCCAGCATCAAAAGCCCCAACCCCGGATCGAGGCTGATGCGCAGCCGCGTCTGGCCTGGCAGTGAGGGATTGGCCATCATCTGCAGATCGTCGAGCACCTGCTCCAGATCGGTCGGTTCGGCGCGCATTTCCCGATGCCCGGAGATCGAGCCGATGCGTTGCAGAAGCGTGCCGCCGCGCCGCGCCGCGCCGATCGTCGCGCGGGCGATCTCGGCGGCTTCGGGGGGCAGGCCGGAAAGGCGCGCCAGCTTGCCCTGAAGCCCCAGGATGATGGTCAGCAGATTGGCGAAATCATGCGCCAGCCCCGAGGTCAGTTGTGCCGCCAGTTCGCGCTTGCGGGTTTGCAGCAGGGCCGCGCGCGCCTGGGTTTCCTCGGTGATGTCGGTCGACAGGATATAGACCCCGCCGCCCGCGTGCTGACCCTCGGCGCCGGGATCGGGGGTGAGCGCGACCCGGATGCGCCGCCCGCTGTCATCATGGGTGATTTCGCACACCGATGGCTCGCCCGCCAGGCCGCGCTCCATATGCGGCCGGATCCGTGCGAAGGTCGATGGCCCAAGCGCCACCGAGGCATGCAGCCCCACCACATCGCCCGGCGTGCCCGGCATCAGCGTTGAAAGGCGGCGGTTTGAATAGGTATAGACCAGATCGCGGTTCACATGGGCGATATGGGCGGGCATCATTTCGGTGGTCAGCCGGGTGCGCGCCTCGATCTCGGTGAGCTCGCGTTTGGCCTCCTCCAGGGCCTTGTTGGTCGAGGCCAGTTCGCGGTTGGCCAGACTCAAGCGCTCGGCATGGGCGAAAAGCTGGCCTGAAAGCTCCTCGGAGCGCGCACGCAGCAGCCGCTCCTGCAGCTTGATCTCGGTGATATCGGTATAGACCGTCACCCAGCCACCCTGCGGCAACGGCGCTCCTTCGACGGAAATCCACCGCCCGTTCGCGCGCTGGCGCTCCATGTAGTGCGGCTGGAAGGCGCGCGCGGTCTCCACCCGCACCTGCACCGCGGCCTCGGGATCGCCTTGCGGGCCGTATTCGCCGCATCCGACGAGGAAGCGGATGGTCTCTTCGAAAGTCGCGCCGGGGCTGGCCAGGGCAGGGGGCAGGCCGAACATCTCCTGGTAGCGCTGGTTCGAAACCACCAACCTCAGATCGCTGTCAAAGATCGACAGCGCCTGCTGGATCAGGTTCAACCCGGCACGGGTCAGTTTTTCGGTGGTTTCGGCAGTCATGCGCTGATCCCAAGATGGTGCCCTTTCGGCACGATCCTCTCGTGGCTCAGCCTAGACCGCCGACGCCGAACTGCCAAGAGCAGGGGGCGCTGCCGGCGCGCGCTGCTCAGTCCAGCGTTTCGTCAGGGTCCAGCCCCCAGAGCGCCTGGCGCACCACCCAGCCGCGCTGGTTTTCCACCCGCAGGCGGCACCAGTCCGGCTGGCAGGCCAGAATGCGCGCCACCACTCCGCGCTCAAGCAGGGCAACTTCGGCGGCATTGGCGCGTGGCTGGCTGCGCATCATGGTCATGTCCTCGATCACCAGCGCGGTGCGCACGCCCGAAAGCAGCGAGTAGTGCATCCAGCCTCCCTGGCCTTCCTGATCCTCGACGCGCCGCCAGTGCTCGAACTCGGCGGTCACCCGCAGCGGCATGTCGCGGCGGGTGAAGATCCAGTCCACGCGGTGAGAGCGGCTTGGCCCACGCCGCGCGCGCCCCTCGCCGCTCTTGAGCGAGACAAAACGTGGCAGAGGCAGGCCGGTCTCTGGCCCGCGTGACAGTGCCACCGGCTGGAGGCCGCCGGGTGCGGCATTGGACGGCTGGGCATCAATGGCGGCAAGCTGCGCCTGGGCAGCCGCGCCGCCGCATGCCAGTGCCAGCCCCAGCACAAGGGAACTGCCCAGCCAGAATCGCTTGGATCGCTTCATCGGTCCTGCCCTTGCCCTTGCGGATTCATGCCGCAGTTCCGGCCCTTCGGTCATTTTGTTGCGCGAAGGTTGTCCGGGGGTGCTTGTGCCTCGTTCGTCTATCGGTCACTTTGCCAGCATGCGCCCCGCAAGAAAAGCCCCAAGGAGGATCGGATGCCCGCAAAGCGCCTGAGTGTTGTTGTGACGCGACGCCTGCCCGAAGCGGTCGAAACGCGGCTCAAGGAGCTTTTCGATGTCGATCTGCGCGACGAGGATGTGCCGATGAGCCGCGACGAGCTGGTGGCGGCGATGGTGCGCGCCGATGTGCTGGTGCCTACGCTGAGCGATCTTATCGACGCCAACATGCTGGCTCAGGCCGGCGACCGGCTGAAGCTGATTGCCAATTACGGCGCGGGCGTGGACCATATTGATGTGCATTCGGCGCGTCAGCGCGGGGTGCTGGTCTCCAATACGCCCGGCGTCGTGACCGAGGATACCGCCGATATGGCGATCGCACTGATGCTGGCGGTGACGCGGCGCATTCCGCAGGGTCTGGCGGAAATGCAGGCCGGCGCCTGGCAGGGCTGGTCGCCGATGGCGCATCTGGGCGGACGCATCGGCGGCAAGCGGCTGGGCATTCTGGGCATGGGGCGGATCGGTCAGGCGGTGGCGCGCCGCGCGCGCGCCTTCGGCATGCAGATCCATTACCACAACCGCCACCGGCTGCGCCCCGAGACCGAGGAACCGCTGGAAGCGACCTTCTGGGAGAGCCTCGATCAGATGGTGGCGCGCATGGATGTGATTTCCATCAACTGCCCGCACACGCCCTCGACCTTTCATCTGCTCAATGCCCGCCGGCTGAAGCTGATGAAACCCTCGGCGGTGATCATCAATACCTCGCGCGGCGAGGTGATCGACGAGAACGCGCTGACCCGTGGCCTGCGCGCCGGTGAACTGGCAGGGGCGGGGCTCGATGTGTTCGAACGCGGCGCCGAGATCAACCCGCGGCTGCGCGAGTTGCCCAATGTTGTGCTCTTGCCGCATATGGGCTCGGCCACGCTGGAAGGACGGGTGGAGATGGGCGAGAAGGTGATCCTGAACATCAAGACTTTCGCCGACGGACACCGCCCGCCCGATCAGGTGCTGCCCGGCATGCTCTGAGTGCGATGCGCCGCGCCGGGCTGCGCTCAGCCCCTGGCGCGCATCAGCATGCCGTAAAGGTCGCGCGGATCATCGGGGTCAGCGATCATGTCCAGCATCTGCGCCGACCCCTCGGCGCAGAGTTGCGCGTGCAGCCACATCAGGGCGCCGAAATCCTCGATGGCAAAGCCCACGCCGTCGAACAGCGTGATCTGTGCGGCATCGCGCCGACCCGGCACCAGCCCCTCGATCACCTGCCAGAGTTCGGTTACCGGATGATCCGGGGCAAGCTGCTGGATCTCGCCCTCGATGCGGGTCTGTTCAGGGAATTCGACAAAGATCTCGGCACGGTGCAGGATCGCCGGCGCCAGTTCCGTCTTGCCGGGGCAATCGCCGCCGATGGCGTTGAGATGCACACCGGCACCGACCATGTTGTCGCTCAGGATGGTCGCGTAAGCCTTGTCGGCCGTGCAGGTGGTGATGATCTGCGCGCCCTCGATGGCCTCTTCCGCTCGCTTGCAGGGCACCACGCGCAATCCGGTCCCGGCAAGGTTGCGGGCGCATTTTTCGGTAGCCGCGGCGTCGATGTCGTAAAGCCGCACCTCTTCGATGCCCACAACGGTTTTCATTGCCAGGGCCTGGAACTCGGCCTGTGCGCCATTGCCGATCATCGCCATGATCTTCGCGCCTTTCGGGGCCAGATGCCGCGCCGCCATGGCCGAGGTGGCCGCCGTGCGCAAGGCGGTCAGCAGCGTCATTTCGGCGAACATCAGCGGATAACCGGTATCGACGCGCGCCAGCACGCCGAAGGCGGTGACGGTCTGCAACCCGGCGCGGGTATTGGCCGGATGGCCATTGACGTATTTGAACGCATAATGCGTGCCGTCCGAGGTCGGCATCAGCTCGATCACCCCGATCGGTGAATGGCTGGCCACGCGCGGGGTCTTGTCGAATTGCGCCCAGCGGCGGAAATCGGCCTCGATCCGGTCGGTCAGTTGCGCCAGAGCGGTTTCCAGCCCGATGCGGTGCACCAGCCGCATCATCGCCGCGACACTGACGAAGGGCACCAGCGCCTGCGGCGAGGGGGCGGGAATGGCCGTGGTTTCAACGAGTTGCTGCGCGTTCATTGCTGACCTCTGAAGCTGCGGGTGGGACGGTCAAAGACCTTGCGGCCCATCAATGATGCCAGAAGATCGACCATCAGATGCGCGGTGCGGCCGCGATCATCGAGGAAAGGGTTCAACTCCACCATATCGAGCGATGTGACAAGCCCGCTGTCGTGCAGCATCTCCATCACCAGATGCGCCTCGCGGAAGGTGGCGCCTCCGGGCACGGTGGTGCCCACTGCCGGGGCGATGGCCGGGTCAAGAAAATCGACATCAAGCGAGACATGCAGCAGCCCGTTTGCCGCCTCCACGCGCTCCAGAAAGGCGCGCAGCGGCGCGGTGATGCCCTGCTCGTCGATCACCCGCATGTCATTGATGGCGATTTCATGGGCCAGCAGCGCGGCATGTTCCGCGCTGTCCACCGAGCGGATGCCGAACAGGCAGATATTCTGTGGCGGCACCGGCGCGGGAAAGGGGGGGAAGGGCGCGAAGGGGCGCCCGGCGATATAGGCGATCGGGGTGCCGTGCAGATTGCCGCTCTCGGTGGTCTCGGGGGTGTGGAAATCGGAATGGGCATCGAGCCAGAGCACGAAGAGCGGCCGGCCCTGTGCCGCGGCATGCGCTGCCACGCCGGCCACCGAACCCAGCGACAGGCTGTGGTCGCCACCCAGAAAGATCGGCATGCCCTGGGCCATCGCGGCTTGTGCGGCGGTGGCAAGCGTCGTCGTCCAGCCAAGGGTTTCGGCCAGATGATGCACGGCGGGATTGCCGCAGTCGGACACCCGTTCAGGCCGCGCCGGGGCCAGATCGCCGCTGTCGGTGACGCCGTGGCCAAGGTCGCGCAGCGCTTTTTCGATCCCGGCAACACGATAGGCGGCCGGGCCCATCAGGCAGCCGGGGCGGCGCTGACCGCTGTCAACGGGCGCGCCGATCAGCACACAATGGCGGGGCGTTTTGGGCATGGGGCGATCCTGTGGTTAGGGCCTGTTGTGGGGCCATCTTCGGCGAGGCACGGTTGGGGAGGCATGGTTGGAAAGCTGATGGCAGTATGGCGCAAACCGGGAGCAAACCCAGCCTGCATATTGTTCAAAACGCTGACTTGATTTACCGATATGCGCATCACTGGCGCCCAGAACGCGAAAAGCCCGCGCCGGGCGAACCTTTTCCAGAGCCGTTTGCCAGAGCCAGGTGCGGGGCGTCAGGTTGGCCAGGTGCGCGCCACCATGGTCAGCACGTCATACTGCGCGACCACTTCGTCCTTCTGGTTGCTGACCCGGCAATCCCAGCGCACTTCGCCGTAATCGGTACCCTCGCGGGGGTGGATCTCCTTGCAGGTCAGCACCACCCCGAGCGTGTCGCCGGGGTTGACCGGCGTCAGGAAGCGCAGGTTGTCCACGCCGTAATTGGCCAGCACGGGGCCGGGATCAGCCTGCACGAAAAGCCCGGCGGCGAAAGAGACGATCAGATAGCCATGCGCCACGCGCCCGTCGAAGAACGGATTGGCGCGGGCCGCTTCCTCGTCCATATGGGCATAGAAGGTGTCGCCGGTGAAATCGGCGAAATGCTCAATATCTTCAAGCGTTACGGTGCGCTTTTCAGTCACCAGCCGGTCGCCGATGCGCAACTCGGCCAGGGATTTGCGGAACGGGTGGCGGTCGGCGCGGATTTCGGCGCCGGGCATCCAGCGCCCGCTCACCGCTGCCAGGAGGTGCGGCGCGCCCTGCACGGCGGTGCGCTGCATGTAATGCTTGACGCTGCGCATGCCGCCCAGCTCCTCGCCGCCCCCGGCCCGGCCCGGCCCGCCATGCACCAGCATCGGCAGCGGCGACCCGTGCCCGGTGGAGGATTTCGCGCTGGCGCGATTGCCGATCATCACCCGGCCATGGAACGGGGCGATGCCCAGCACCGCCGCCTCGGCCACCATGGGGTCGTCGGTGAAGACCGAGGCCACCAGCGAGCCCTTGCCGCGCTGGCTCAATGCCACGGCTTCCTCGATGTCGTCATAGGGCATCAGCGTGCTGACCGGGCCAAAGGCCTCGATGTCATGCACCGCGCTGGCCCTGCCGGGATGTTCGCAGCACAACACCACCGGGTTGAGGAAGGCGCCGCGTTCGGGATCGCCCGAAGTCAGACTGACCGCCTGGGGATCGCCGATCACCACCTGGGCCTCGGTGGCCAGATCGCGGATGCGCGTGCGCACTTCCTCGCGCTGATCAAGGCTCGCCAGCGGCCCCATGCGCACCGCCGCGTCACCCGGCAGGCCAAGCGCCACCTGTTCCAGCGCTTGATGCAGGGCATCGCGCACCGCGCCAAGCTGCGCGCGCGGCACCATGACGCGGCGGATGGCGGTACATTTCTGCCCGGCCTTGACCGTCATTTCGCGCACCACCTCCTTGACGAACAAGGAAAACTCGGGCGTGTCAGGCGTGGCATCCGGGCCCAGGATCGCAGCGTTCAGGCTGTCGGCCTCCATGGTGAAACGCACCGAATTGGCAATGACCGCTGGGTGGCTGCGCAGCTTGCGCCCGGTTGTCGCCGAGCCGGTGAACGTGACCACATCCTGGCCCGTCACATGATCAAGCATGTCGCCGACCGAGCCACAGACCAGTTGCAGCGCCCCCTCGGGCAAGATCTTGCTGTCGATGATGCGCCGCACCATCAACTCGCTCAGATAGGCGGTCTGGCTGGCGGGCTTGATCACAGCCGCCATCCCGGCCAGCAGTGTCGGCGCGAGCTTTTCCAGCATGCCCCAGCAGGGAAAGTTGAACGCATTGATATGCACCGCCACGCCCTGAAGCGGTGTCAGGATATGCTGCGCGGCGAAGCTGGCATCCTTTGACAGCGCTTCCGGCTCGCCTTCGTTGAGGATGCGTGCATTGGGCAGTTCGCGCCGGCCACGCGAGGCATAGTTCAACAGCGTGCCGATCCCGCCCTCAATGTCGATCCAGCCGTCCTTTGGCGTCGCGCCGGTGGCCAGTGACAGGGCGTGAAACGCGTCCTTGTGCGCCATCAGATGCTGCCCCAGCGCCTTGAGCATCAGCGCGCGCTCGTGAAAGCTCATCGCCCGCAGGCGTGCACCGGCCCCGCGCCCGTGGTCCAGCGCGGCGGCCATGTCCAGGCCGGTTGCGTCGATCAGCGCGACCACTTCGCCGGTCGCGGCATCGCGCAGCGCGGCGCCTTCGTGCCGGCCACTCTGCCAGGCACCGCAGAGATAGCTTTGCAGGCGGATCGGAGTGGGGGGGGTCATGGCGGCTCCAGTTCAGGAAAGGTTCATTTCGGCCAGAAGCGCGGCGGCGGCGCGCTGCCAATCGGCCAGCAGTGCTTCGTTGGGGCGGTGGCGCAGGCCCAGGCTTTTCAGCAGCGCAAACCGCGCCGAACCGGCCGGACCAAAGCCCGCCGCCACGCGCGGATGCCAATAAAGCGCCGAGGCCCGCGCCGCAGCGCGTCCCTCCTGGCTCGCGGTGATCTGCGCCAGCCCTTCGCGGCCCAGCTCGGCATGGCGGCGCTCGCGCGGGGCGATGGCGCGGAACACCTCGGCCAGCGGCTGATACGAGACGCGGGCAAACTCCTCCAGTTGAAAGCCGGCGGCGAGACCTTGCAACACATTCATCACCACCGCATCGATCCATCCTTCCAGCGGATAGTGAAAGACGGACAGGCGCATGTCGCCGCCCTGCCGTCGCGCGCCGATATCGGCATCGCGCGGCAGCCTCGCGGCCCAGGGATGCACACCCTCATAGCGCGCGGTATCGACGCCGAACTCGGCCATGACAGCCAGCACGCGCTCGCCATGATCGGCCTTTTCCATGGTGATACGCGCCGCGGCGATGCGGCTCTTGATGCCGGGCGCGTCGTTGATCGTATCGGCGAACCCGGCCGAGGCCGCCAGTTCGCTATCGACGAAACTGGCCATCAGGCGCAGCAACTCGCCCCTGTAGCGCGGCGGCACATTGGCCGGCGACGAAAGCTTGCCACCATGCGCCAGATATTCCTCGATGCTCATCTCGGTCATGGGGGGGCCTCTCCGGTTATTGATCGTAGCTGACCACCACGCGGTCGCTGAGCGGGTAGCACTGGCAGGTCAGCACATAGCCCTGGCGCACCTCGTAGTCTTCAAGGGCATGATTGCTCAGCATTTCCACCTCGCCCTCCAGCACTTTCGCGCGGCAGGTCGAGCAGACCCCCGCCTTGCAGGCATAGGGCGCATCAAGGCTGTTGGCGAGCGCGGCATCCAGCAGGCTCTCGCCGGTTTTCGGCATCCGGAAGCTGCGCGTCGTGCCATCGAGCGTGACAGTCGCCTCGCAATTGTCGCTCTGATCGGTGGCGGTGCTGACCGGCTTTTGCCGCGCGCGCCCCGGCTGGCCGCTGCTGAACAGTTCGAACTTGATCTGCGCATCCTCCAGCCCGTGCTCGCGCAGCGCCGCGGCGATGGTCAGCATCATCGGCTCTGGCCCGCAGATGAAGGCCAGATCGACGCTGTGCGGATCGATCCAGTGCGCAAACAGTCCGTTGATCTTTTCGGCGTCGATGCGCCCGGTGAACAGCTCGATCTCCTGCGCCTCGGTTTCCAGCACATGCAGCACCGAAAACCGGCCAAGATACTGATTTTTCAGGTCTTCAAGTGTTTCGCGGAACATGATCGAACCGACTTGGCGGTTGGCATAGACCAGCGTGAAGCGGGCGTGCGGTTCGCGCCGCAGCACCGTCTTGATGATCGACAGCAGCGGGGTGATGCCCGAGCCGCCGGCAAAGCCCAGATAGTGCCGGCGCGCGGCAGGATCGAGCGGGGCGTGGAAATTGCCCATCGGCGGCATGGCCTCCAGCACCGCGCCGGGGGCGAGATGTTCGTTGGCCCAGGTCGAGAAGGCCCCGCCCTCGACGCGCTTGATGCCGACCTGAAGCTGCCCCTCGTCGATACCGGCGCAGATCGAATAGGAGCGGCGCAGCTCCTCGCCGTCGAAATCGTGCCGGAAAGTCAGATACTGGCCCTGAATGAAGGCAAAGCGCGCGGCGTCCTCGGGGCGGGGGCGCAGCGTGAGCACCACCGCATCGCGAGTATCCTTGCGCAGGTCGATCACGTCGAGGGGCAGAAAACGGGCCATGGGAGCCTCAGATACATTTGAAATAGTCAAAGGGTTCAAGGCAGGCATTGCATTGCCAGGCCGCCTTGCATGGCGTCGAGCCGAACTGACTGACGCGGCGCGTATCGCTGGCGCCGCAGCGCGGGCAGGGAACCGCCGGATCGGCCAGCCGTGCCGCCAGACCTGATGCCCGCGCGGCGGCGGCGGTGCCGTCAATTGGTGGCGCGATGCCATAGGTGCGCAATTTCTCGCGCGCCTGCGCGCCGATCCAGTCGGTCGTCCAGGGCGGCGAAAGCTGGCGCCGCAGACGCAGCACATCGACCCCCTCGTGGCGCAGCTTGCGCTCGATTTCCAGGTTGATCACTGCCGTTGCCGGGCACCCCGAATAGGTTGGCGTCACTGTCACCACCAGCGTATCGCCGTCATATTCCACCCCCCGGATGATGCCCAGATCGGTCAGTGAAATGACCGGGATCTCGGGGTCGGGGATCTCGGAGAGCCAGCGCCAGACCTGTTCGGTTGCCGCGCGCATCATGTCACCACTGCGCACCGGGATAGGCCCGTTGAAGCCATTGCATGGAGCACAGCAGATGGCCCAGGTGCTCGGTATGGCGCCCCTGCCGCCCGCCCTGATGGGTAAAGCTTCCCTGGGGAATCCGAAGGGTTGCGGCTTGCATCACCTCGTGCACCGATGCTTCCCATTGCGAGCGCAGGGTCTCGGGGGCGGGCATGAGCCCGGCCTCGGCCAGCCGCGCATCAACCGCATCGCCGACGAAAGCCTCGCCGGCATAGGGCCACAGCCGTTCCAGCGCGTCCTGCATGCGCGCATGGCTTTCCTCGCTGCCGTCACCCAGCCGGATCACCAGATCGGCGGAGCGGTCCAGATGATAGGCAACCTCCTTGCCGGCCTTGGCGGCGATCTCGGCGATGCGCCTGTCGGCAGATCCCTCGAGCGCCTTGAGCATCGGTGCGTGCCAGGCGTCGAACAGGAACTGGCGCATCAAGGTATGGCCGAAATCGCCATTCGGCCGCTCGACCATCAGGATGTTGGAAAAGTGCCATGCGTCGCGCAGGAAGGCCAGATCGTCGGCGCCGCGCCCGTGCCCCTCCACCTGCGCCGCCAGGCCCAGCCAGAGCTGCGTCTGGCCGATCAGGTCGAGCGCCACATTGGCCAGCGCTATATCTTCCTCCAGCACGGGCGCATGACCGCACCATTCGCTGATCCGATGCCCTAGAACAAGGGTGTTGTCGCCCATCCGGCAGAGCCCCAGAAACAGGTCATGGGCCGGCGTTCCGGCATCCAGAGGCGCGCCCGCGCCCTTCCCGGCGGCCTTGGCCAGTGCCGCTGCATCGACAGTCATCATGTCTGGAAGGGAGGGCATCACATATGCCCCACTTCATCGGGAATGTCGAAAAATGTGGGGTGACGGTAAACCTTGGCATTGGCCGGGTCGAACAGCGGACCCTTCTCCGAGGGACTGGAGGCGACAATATCGGTCGATTTCACCACCCAGATGCTGACCCCTTCATTGCGCCGGGTATAGACATCGCGGGCGTTCCTGATGGCCATTTCGGCATCGGGCGCGTGCAGGCTGCCGACATGGCGATGGTTCAGGCCGTGCTGGCCCCGGATGAACACTTCCCAAAGCGGCCATTCTCTGGACATGGAATTCCCCTTCATCTTGCCGGATAACGGCTTGCGGGACAAAGCCCCTATTCAGCCGCCACGTTGCTCGACGCCTTGCGCGCCTGCGCCTTGCGGGCATGTGCCAACAGCCCGTCACGGAACCAGCGGCCGTCTTCCCATGCCTTTTGGCGCGCCTCAAGCCGGTCGCGGTTGCACGGACCATTGCCTTTCAGAA
The DNA here is from genome assembly GCA_046295695.1 of Pararhodobacter sp. Lineage (GTDB taxonomy): Bacteria > Pseudomonadota > Alphaproteobacteria > Rhodobacterales > Rhodobacteraceae > Pararhodobacter. The sequence goes on from JBKBMS010000008.1 coordinate 149,779, forward strand.
CCGCGTAGAATTCCGACCAGTCGGGCTGGGAAAAATCGTAGCCACCCTTTGCCTCATTCCATTTCAGATCCGGGTCGGGGATTGTCAGGCCCAGATATTCGGCCTGCGGCACGGTCTGATCGACGAATTTCTGGCGCAGTTCGTCATTGGTGTTGATCTTGATCTTCCAGGCCATCGACTGAGCCGAATGGACCGAGTCCTTGTCCGAAGGGCCAAACATCATCAGCGAGGGATACCAGAAGCGGTTGAGCGCATCCTGCGCCATTTCCTTTTGCGCGGGCGTGCCGCGCGCCATTTTCATCATGATGTCGTAGCCCTGCCGCTGGTGGAAACTTTCCTCCTTGCAGATGCGAACCATGGCGCGCGCATAGGGGCCATAGCTGGTGCGCTGCAGCGGCACCTGATTCATGATGGCCGCGCCATCGACCAGCCAGCCCACCGCGCCGATATCGGCCCAGGTCAGGGTGGGATAATTGAAGATCGAGGAATACTTCATCTTGCCCGAAAGCAGCGCCTCGGTCAGTTCATCGCGGCTGATACCCAGCGTTTCGGCGGCGCAATAGAGGTAAAGCCCGTGCCCGGCCTCGTCCTGCACCTTGGCCAGCAGGATCGCCTTGCGCTCCAGCGTGGGCGCGCGGGTGATCCAGTTGCCTTCGGGCAGTTGGCCGACAATCTCGCTATGCGCGTGCTGGCCGATCTGGCGGATCAGCGTCTGGCGGTAGCCTTCGGGCATCCATTCCTTGGGTTCGATCTTCTCATTCGCATCAACGCGCGCCTGAAAGGCTGCCAGCTTTTCCGGATCGTCATTGGTGGCTTCGGATGTCACCATCTGCGCATACATGGCCGCTCCCTTCCTTCAGACCCGTTCGATGCCCTGACCAATGCGTCCCACGCCAAGGGACTCGCCGCATGGCTGGTCATCGCGCCCATCGTATCATCGTCCATCGTATCGGCAATCAATGCCTTTGCGAATGCCTTCGCCACGGCACCTTTGCCCTCGCTGACCGGGCAATCATGATATAGGTCCAATCATGTCACAAATCAACGCGAAATAATGATTCTGGTGTGACGCTTTTGGCGCTGCGTCACGCGCTGGCCGCACCGTTGGGCCGCTGCATTGCCAGGGGGGCGCGTGCGATTTCGGTGGCAATGGTGCTGGGGTGTTCTGTCAGCAGTCTGCGCAGGGTTTGCAGCGGTGCCTCGGTGGCCGCAGTGCGGCGTGGCAGCGGGCCGTCCATGGCCTGGAAGGTTGCGGCGATGTGGCGTTCGGCGGCATCCGACAGGGCCAGATAGCAGCGCGCGAAAAGCTGCCGTGCGGCATGACCCGACCAATCGGGGGGCAGCGCGCGCAGCGGCAGGCGCGGGTCGCGCAGCAGGACATGGCGATAGGCATGCACCAGCAGCAGCCGGGCGGTCAGCGCCTCGGCGGGGGGCAGTGTGGTGGCGTGGGCCAGGGGTGTGAAATGCGCAATGAAACCGGCATAGGCATCGGCATGGGCGGCCAGATCCCAGGCGCTGGCGGCAAAGGCCGGCAGATGCGTCAGCCCCTCCTCTGGCGCGGCAGTGAAGCTGAGCGCATCAGGCGGCGGCGGCAGGCGGTCCGGGCCGACGGCAAGCTGCTGTCGCAGCCGGGCATAACCGTTGCGCTCCAACTGGGCCATCAGGCTTTCGGCCTGGCCTTCGGGCAAGAAGACGAAGCGCCATCCACATTGGGGCTCGCTGCCATAGATGCTGCGTGCAGCGGCTTCGAACTCCGGGCCGGCATCGGGCGAAAGCCGATAATAGCTGCGTCGCCCCGTGCGCCGGCTTTCAAGCCTGCCGGCGGCAACAAGCCTTGAAAGGGCGGTGCGCACCAGGGTTTCGCTGATGCCCAGCGCGGCGCTGGTGGCGATGATGTTGCCGGTCCAGACCTCCCCGCCGCGCGGCACAACCGCATCGCCAAAGAGCGTAACGATGAACCCCGCCGCGCGCAGCGGTATTGTCGCCCGCGCCGAGGCCAGCGCGCCCTGCATGGCCCAATGTTTGCTTGCAATCGTCACCGGCGGTCTCTTTGCCAAATCAGGGAGGCGCATTGTGCCATAATTCTGCGGCGATGAAACCCTCGCACGCAGTGCCCTGTATCGAGCGGGCGCGCTGCAAGGCGGTGCTTTGAGACCCTTCGCGGGGCCTAGCCCTCGCCGGCCAGCTTCAACGCCTCCGCGATCACCTCTTCATCACCGATATGGTTGATCAACAGCAGCACCAGCCGGGCGTTGAAGGCATCGCTTTCGGATTTGCTCAGCCCCTCATGGGCGCGGATGAGCAGTGAATAGGTTTCATCGGGGCGGGCGATGTTGCGGGCGGTGTTAAGTCTGGCCATGCCTCAGACCTCCTTTGCAATGGCGCGGGCAAGCGCGCTGCCGACGGCATCGCCATCCCATGCCGGCCAGCGCCCGGCCACATGCTGATCCGGCCGCAGCAGATAGACAGCACCGGGCTGTGCGCCCAGATACCGCTCGCGCAGCAAGGTGTTGTCGCCGGTGCTCAATTGCAGAACCTGGCAGTCGATGCCATGCGCGATGAAGGTTGCCGGTGCCGGGGTGTCGATGGCCAGGATCTGGAATCGCGCGTCGCGCGCGTCGCCAAGCCGGCTGAGCAGAAAACCATCCGGCAATGGCGCATCCGGGCAGGGGCTGCCGGGGCGAGCGCGTGCCGGGCCGTCAGGCAGGGCGTCGGGGCTGTTGAGCGCCGAGCCGTCATAGGTGCAGGGCACCGAAAGCCGGCCTGAATTGACCAGAGGGCGTGCGAACTCATGATGCGCGGCAAGCTGCAGCACCGCATCACGGAAGATCCGGCTGATTTCCGATTTCGGGGTGATGAAATCAGTGGAGCGGGTTGAATTCAGGATGTTTTCCTTGGCGCCATGGATGCGCTCCCAATCGTAGCTGGCCAGCAGATCAACCGGGGCCTTGCCATCGAGGACGAGCTTCAGCTTCCAGGCCAGGTTGTCGGTGTCCTGCAGCCCGCTGTTGGCCCCGCGCGCCCCGAAGGGCGAAACCTGATGCGCCGCATCGCCGGCAAAGATCACCCGGTCATGCCAGAACCTGGTCATCCGCCGGCACTGGAACGTATAGATCGATGACCATACCAGATCGAATTCGATGTCCGCGCCCAGCATGTCGCGCACCCGGCGGCGCACGTTTTCCTCTTTCAGCTCTTCCTTGCGGTCGACATCCCAGCCGATCTGAAAGTCGATGCGCCACACGTCATCGGGCTGCTTGTGCAGCAACTGCGACGCACCCGCGCCGGATGGGGGATCGAACCAGAACCAGCGCTCGGTGGGAAAATCGGCCTTCATGCGCACATCGGCAATCAGGAAGCTGTCCTTGAACACCTCTCCCTCGAAGCCCAGCCCCAGCATTGTGCGCAGCGGCGAGGCCGCCCCGTCGCAGGCGAGCAGCCATTCGGCCTCAAGCGTGTAGGGACCATCAGGCGTCATCACTGTCAGCGCGACATGATCGCCGTGTTGCTCAACCGCATCGACCCGGTTCTTGCCGCGGATCTCCACCGGCAGGCCCTCGGCCTGAAGCGCGCGGATACGATCCAGGATGAACTTTTCAAAATACGGCTGTTGCAGATTGATGAAGGCCGGGAACTTGTGCCCTTCCTCCGGCAACAGATTGAATTCATAAACAAGATCATCATGGTGGAAAACCTTGCCGAGGTTCCAAATCACACCTTTTTCAACCACAGGCTCCCCACAGCCCAGCCGGTCCAGGATCTCCAACGGGCGTTTGGCAAAACATATGGCCCGCGATCCCATGCCGATACCCTCATGGTCATCCAGCACCAGCACCGGCACGCCCTTGAGCCCCAGATCAAGCGCAAGCGCCAGGCCGACCGGGCCGCCGCCAACCACCACAACCTTGTGGCGCATTGGCCTGGCGCTCGCCTGATCGGCAGATTTTTCATAGGGATAGGCCCGATAGGCCAGTGTGTAGCGGTCGGCGAAACTCATGGCGCTCACCCCTGAAGATCGTTCCACATCTGAATGTCGCGTTCAGCCGTCCAGATGCGCGGCGTATCGATCCCGCGCGCCTCGTCATAGGCGCGCGCCACGTTGAACGGCAGGCAATGCTCGTAGATCGCGTAATCGGCGAATTTGGGGTCGCACTCAGCGCGCACCGCGTCCCAGGCTTCCTTGAGGCTGCCGCCGCGCGCCGCCACACGCTTCACCGGGCGATAGGTTGAATCGATGAAATTCCAGGTGTTTGCGATGGCTTTCTCAACCATTTCCTCGCCCATCAGCGCATCACCCCGCCCCGGCGCGATGGCCCTGGGCTCGAACTCGGCGATCGCCGCCAGGGTATCGCCCCAATCCTCGAAATGCCCGTCACCGCAATAGCAGGCGGAGTGATATTCGACGATATCGCCGGTGAACATGACCTCGGCATCCGGCACCCAGACCACCGCGTCGCCGGCAGTATGTGCGCGGCCAAGCTGCATGATGTCCACCCGGCGCTTGCCCAGATAGACGCTCATGCGGTCATTGAAAGTGGTGGTGGGCCAGGTCAGTCCGGGGATTTCCTCATGCCCCTGAAAGAGGCGCGGGAAGCGCCCGAACTCGCTGTCCCAGTCTTCCTGCCCGCGTTCGACGACCATGGTCCGCGCGGCTTGCGACATGATCACCTCGCGCGCGCCATAGGCCGAAGCCCCCAGCACCCGCACGGCATGATAATGCGTCAGCACCAGATGGCTGATCGGCTTGTCGGTGACGCTGCGGATGCAGTCCACCACCTTGCGCGCCAGCCGCGGCGTTGCCTGCGCCTCAATCACCATCACCGATTCGTCGCCGATGATCACGCCTGAATTGGGATCGCCCTCGGCGGTGAAGGCATAAAGCCCCTCGCCGATCTCGGTGAAGGAAATCTGCTTTTCCTCAAGATCACCCTGGGATGCGAATTTCTTGGACATGGGGGGCTCCGATCATTGCGCGGGCAGGCATGCGCCCGGATTTGCTGTATTTGCGAATCGTTTTTTGCAGGGTAGTAGTTGAAAATGTAACTATCAATATAATAGAGCAACACCATGTTTTTAAAAGGATACCTTCCGTACAGACTGAACTTCCTGGCGGAGATGACCTCAGAGCAGACGCGCGAAATCTATCGCCGTCGGCACGGGCTGACGCGGCCCGAATGGCGCGTGCTGGTCAATCTGGCCGAGGTTCCCTCGCTTACAGCCAGCGAGCTTTGCGCCCGCGTGCCGCTGCACAAGACAAAGGTCAGCCGCGCGCTTGCAGCGCTTGAGGCGCGGGGCTGGGTGGTGCGCCGGCCTGATGCACAGGACCGCCGGATCAGCCATGCCGTGCTCACCCTCAAGGGGCGGCGCGCCTTCAACCGTATCCGCCCCGAGATGGAAGCCGCCACCGAAACCCTGCTCGCCCCGCTCAGCGCCGAAGAGCGCCGCAAGGTCGATGAGGGGCTTGCGGTGCTGGAGCGGCTCTTCAACCCACCAGGGCCGCAGAAATGATCTCCCGGGGCATCCTCGCGCCTGAAATTCGGTCGGCGCGTCTTTGTGCCGGAAATATCCTCGGGGGGTGAATGGCCGCAGGCCAGAGGGGGGCAGACAGCCCCCCGTTCCAACCAATCCTCAGCCCTGGCGCTGAACTGCCGCTTCGACCGATGCCTCGATGATGTCGAGCGCCTCGTCGAGTTGCGCCATCGGGATGGTCAGCGGGGGCAGCAGGCGGATGACATTGTAGCGGGTGCCGCATGACAGCAGGATCAGGCCGCGCGCCTCGGCCTGGGCGACAATGGCGGCGGTCAGCTCGGCATCGGGCGCATTGCTCGCACGGTCCTTGACCAGCTCGAAGGCATTCATCGCCCCCAGCCCGCGCACATTGCCGATGCATTCCATCCCCTGCCGCGACGCCAGCGCGTCCAGCCGGGCGCGGATCTTCTCGCCGATTTCCTCGGCGCGCGCGCACAGATCCTCGTCGCGGATCACATCAAGCACCGCATGGCTGGCGGCCACCGCGATCGGATTGCCGCCATAGGTGCCGCCCACGCCGCCGGCATGCGGTGCATCGACGATCTCGGCGCGCCCGGTCACTGCCGAAAGCGGGAACCCCCCTGCCAGCCCCTTGGCCATGGTCACCAGATCGGGCGCCACGCCGGAATGATCGAAGCCGAACATCTTGCCGGTGCGCGCCATGCCGGCCTGCACCTCATCGGCGATCAGCACGATGCCATGGGTATCGCAGATCTCGCGCAGCCGGCGCAGAAAGCCCGCCGGGGCGATGTTGAACCCGCCTTCGCCCTGCACCGGCTCGATGATCATCGCCGCGATGCGCTCGGGGTCCACGGTCGCCGCCAGCATCCCCTCCAGCGTGCGCAGCGCCTCATCCTCGGTGATGCCATGGAACGCGTTGGGGAAGGGGGCATGGACCACTTCCGCCGGCATGGCGCCAAAATTCTTCTTGTAGGGGTTGACCTTGCCGGTCAGCGCCATGCCCAGAAGCGTGCGTCCGTGAAACGCGCCGGTGAAGCTGATCACGCCCGAGCGCCCGGTGAAGGCGCGGGCCATCTTGACGGCATTTTCCACGGCCTCGGCGCCGGTGCTGACCAGCATGGTCTTCTTGGCGAAATCGCCCGGCGTCAGGGCATTGAGCCGCTCGGCCAGGGCGATGTAGCTTTCATAGGGGGCGACGTGAAAGCAGGTATGGGTGAAAGCCTGCGCCTGATCGGCCACCGCCTGCATGACGCGCGGGTGCCGGTGGCCGGTGTTGTTGACGGCGATGCCCACCGCGAAATCAATGAATCGCCGCCCTTCGGCATCCCAAAGCTCGGCATTCTCGGCGCGTACGGCATAGATGTTGCGCGTTGCAACCCCGCGCGAAACGGCGGCGGTCTTGCGGGCCTGAAGGTCAGCGGTGGCGGTCATGGCAGGTCTCCTGATAAGCTCATTGCATGTTTACTTCTGCTCAATATTATGAGCAAGCGATTCCTTGCGGAGAGGCGAGAATGCAGGATTTCGATGTCGGTGCGCGGCTACGCGACATGCGCATGGCGGCTGGTTTTTCGCAGCGTCGGCTGGCGGATCTGTCGGGCGTGCCGCATGGCCAGATCTCCATGATCGAAACCAACCGCTCCAGTCCCTCGGTGGCATCCCTGCGCAAGATACTGGGCGGCCTTGGCGTCACCCTGGCTGAATTCTTCGAGCCGGACCGCCCGGTCACGGCAGCGGTGTTCTTTCGCCCAGAGGATCTGCGCGATCTCACCTCGCTTTTGCCGGGCGCGGCGCCGGGGCGGCGCGGGCGTATTCAACTGGCCCAGGTCGGCGATGCGCGGGCGCATAATCTGCAGATCCTCTATGAGCGCTACGAGCCCGGCGCCGATACCGGCAAGACGATGCTGGAGCATCCCGGCTCCGAGGGCGGGGTGGTGGTATCGGGCGCGATCGAGCTGAGTGTCGGGGGGCAGACGGCGGTGCTCAAGGCCGGCGACAGCTACCTGTTCAGCTCCGGCCAGCCGCATCGGTTTCGCAATCCCGGCGTTGACGAGGCGGTGGTGGTATCGGCTTGCACGCCGCCCTATCTTTGACGTTTCCGGCACGCGGCACGATGGCGTTTCCCGAGGTATTGCCCCGGAGTGTGGATATGGATGAGTTGTTCATCGCCGAATTGCGCGAGCGGTTGTTTGCGCATTTTGTCGCCGGGTGCTGGCGCGTGCCGTTGGCGCAGCGGCATCTGGTCGTTGGTGGGTTTTCGGGGGCGCTTGGCCAGATCGTCTGTGCCGGGGCTGGCGACATTGCGCGCGCACGCGCCGCCGAGCGCGGCGAGAGTGCCGCGCCGGATGCACTATGGCGCGCCCTGGAGGCCCGCGCCGAGGGTTTCACGCATCTTCGCGCCCATGAAGGCTGGCCTGATGACCACCTGATGCGCCGCGCCTTGCCGGTTCTGCCGCCTGTCGCCGGCGCGCATGGCTGGGTGCTGCTGTCGGGCGCGGGCTGTGCGCTGCGCGATCTGGCGGCGCTGCTGATCGCCGGTGCCTGCGGCGGGGGCATGATCTGGAAGCCCGCGCCGGCGGCGGCGGCCTCGGCGCATCTGATGATGGATGCGATCGGCCCGCTGGCGGGGGGGCGGCTGGCGATGGTGCAGGGCGATCATGCCACTGGCGCCCTGCTGGCCGAGGGCGCGGCACTGCTCTGGGCCAGCCCCGCGCCACCCCCGGCTGATCTTCCGGCCCCGGTGTTCAGCCTTCGGACCATATCCGCGGATCGCCGATGATGGCGCTGTCAGGCGTGCCGATAGCCTTGGCGTCCTTGTCTGCATAATCGAAGGCACCAAGAATGCGCTGCACCGCCGCAATGCGGGCGCGATACTTGTCATCGGCGCGGATCACCGTCCAGGGGGCGTGGGGAAAGCTGGTCTCGCGCAGCGTATGGCCGATGGCGCGGGTATAGGCATCCCATTTGCCCAGCCCCTGCACGTCGATCGACGACAGTTTCCACTGCTTGAGCGGGTGGCGCTCGCGGTCGAGCATCCGGCGCAGTTGTTCAGCGCGGCTGACATTGAACCACAGCTTGATCAGATGCAGCCCGTCCTCGGTCAGGACGCGCTCGAAATCAGGCAACTGGGTGTGAAAGCGGGTGTTTTCCTCGGCCGTGCAGAAGCCGAAAACCGGCTCGATCACCGCACGGTTATACCAGCTTCGGTCCATGAGCACGATCTCGCCGGCGGTGGGCAGTTGGGCGACATAGCGCTGAAAGAACCATTGCCCGCGCTCGCGGTCGGTGGGTTTGGGCAGCGCCATGATGCGCGCCGTGCGCGGGTTGAGGTTTTCCGCCACACGCTTGATCGCGCCGGATTTCCCCGCGGTGTCGCGGCCTTCGAAGATCACCACCAGCCGCGTGCCGGTCTGTTCCACCCAGCCCTTGAGCTTCACCAGTTCAAGCTGAAGCCGTTTCATATGCGCCTCGTATTCGCTGCGCTTGAGCCAGCGCTCATACGGGAAGTCGTGGGTGATGATCTCGCGCTTGGAACTGTTGGTGATGATCTCGCGCAGCGCGGGCGGCGCTTCCTCGGCCAGAAACCGCGAGATCGCGCCATCGAAGGGCAGGGTCATGGTGGGCTCCGTTTCTTGCCAGCCTAGGGCGCGTTCTCAGCCTTGCCAAGCATCTTGCCGGGCATCTTGCCAAGCGCCGGTTGTCGCGCCACCATCGCCGGTGATGCCCGAAAGGATGATCCCGCCATGTCCGCGTCAGACCCGCCCGAAGAGTCCATCTCGACGATCCGCAATCTGGGCCCCGCCAGCGAGGCGGCTTTTGCCCGTGCCGGGATACACGGCGCGGCGCAACTGCGCGCTCTGGGGGCCGACGCTGCCTATGCCGCGCTTTTGCAAAATGGTGAAAAGGCCCATTTCATAGGCTATTATGTGCTGGTCATGGCCTTGCAGGGCCGCCCCTGGAACGATTGCCGCGGCGCCGAGAAAGACGCCCTTCGCGCCCGTTTCGATGCGCTGAAAGTCGCCCATGCGCAGCCGCGGGGGCTTGCCGGGATCGAGGCAATCCTTGATGAGATCGGAGTGGTCGAACCGGCGGGCAGGCAGGGGAAGTGATGCGTTTCTTGATCTTGGCACTGGTGTTTGCGCTGGCGGCCTGCGGCGGCGGGGCCGGGCGCGAAGGGTTCGACGGGCCGTTGCATCGCGGCGAGACGCCCGAGTTGCGCGCCATGATCAACCGCGCGGCCGTGGAGCACGACATCCCGCCGGTGCTGCTGCACCGTGTCATCCAGCGCGAAAGCAACTATCGCCCGGCGGCGCGCAACGGACCCTATTGGGGGATGATGCAGATCCTGCCGCAGACCGCGCGCACCATGGGTCATCGTGGCCCGCCCGAGGAACTGCTCGATCCCGAGGTCAACCTGCGCTATGCCGGGCGCTATCTGCGCGGCGCCTGGATCGTCTCGAACGGGAATATCGACCGCGCCGTGCAGCTCTACGCGCGCGGCTATTATTACGACGCTCGCGACCGTTGTCTGCTGGTGGAAACCCGCCTTGCCGCGCGCGAGGTCAACCGCCGCTGCCGCTGAGCGCAAAAGGACTGAACGCAAAAGGGCGGCCCCGAAGGACCGCCCCAGCTATGATGTGTCGGCGCCGGCTTTGGGCGGTTCAGCCCACCAGTTCCAGCCCCGAGAAGAAAAAGGCGATTTCCTGCGCGGCGGTTTCCGGCGCGTCCGAGCCATGCACCGAGTTTTCGCCCACGGAAAGCGCGAAATCCTTGCGGATGGTGCCTTCGGCGGCCTGTGCGGGGTTGGTGGCGCCCATCACTTCGCGGTTCTTGGCAATGGCGTTTTCGCCTTCCAGAACCTGCACGACCACCGGCGCCGAGGCCATGAATTCGCACAGTTCGCCATAGAAGGGGCGCTCCTTGTGCACCTCATAGAACTGCCCCGCCTGCGCCGGCGTCAGATGGATGCGCTTTTGCGCGATGATGCGCAGGCCGGCATCCTCGAACTTGGCATTGATCTTGCCGGTCAGGTTGCGGTTGGTGGCGTCGGGCTTGCTGATCGACAGGGTGCGTTCGATGGCCATGATGGAACTCTCGATAGGGGGGTGTGCAACCCCCGGGTTTAATCTGCGCCGCCCCCCTAGCATGCCGGTCAGGCTTTGGAAAGCGCCCGGCACAGGTGGCATGGGCGGTTGCCCGCCGGCTCGGTGCCGGAGCCCGGCTGGCAGGTCGGATCGTCGCTGCTGCCTCCTTCGCCCCTTGACGCAAGCCGGGGCTTCGGGCAAGCCCGGCGCATGTTGAGCATTACCGATCTGAGCTATTCCATTGACGGCCGCCCGCTGCTGAGCGGGGCTTCGGCGCGTATTCCCACAGGGCACAAGGTGGGGCTGGTGGGGCGCAACGGCTCCGGCAAGACCACGCTCTTCCGGTTGATCCGGGGCGAATTGGTGCCCGAGGGCGGGGCGATCAGCCTGCCCAGCCGCGCGCGCATCGGCGGCGTGGCGCAGGAGGTGCCTTCCTCCTCGACCTCGCTGCTGGATACCGTTCTGGCCGCCGATGCCGAGCGTGCCGCCCTGATGGCCGAGGCTGAAACCGCCACCGACCCCGCGCGCATCGCCGAGGTGCAGGCACGCCTGGCCGATATCGATGCCTGGTCGGCCGAGGGGAGGGCCAGCGCGATCCTCAAGGGGCTGGGCTTCACCGCCGAGGAAATGCTGCAACCCTGTTCCGATTTCTCGGGCGGCTGGCGGATGCGTGTGGCGCTGGCGGGGGTGTTGTTCGCGCAACCCGATCTGTTGCTGCTGGACGAGCCCACCAACTACCTGGACCTCGAAGGCGCGCTCTGGCTGGAAAGCTATCTGGCGAAATATCCGCATACCGTCATCGTCATCAGCCATGACCGCGGGCTTCTCAACCGTGCGGTCGGTGCGATCCTGCATCTGGATGATCACAAGCTCACGCTCTATCAGGGCGATTATGACACTTTCGCGCGCACCCGCGCCGAGCAGCGCGCCGTGCAGGCCGCCGAGGCCAAGAAGCAGGAGGCCCGGCGCGCGCATCTGCAAAGCTTCGTTGACCGGTTCAAGGCCAAGGCATCCAAGGCGCGCCAGGCGCAAAGCCGGGTGAAGATGCTGGAAAAGATGCAGCCGATCACCGCGCCCGCCGAGGCGGCAAAACATGTCTTCACCTTTCCCGTCCCCGAGGAGCTTTCACCGCCCATCGTGCATATCGAGGGTGTTGCCGTGGGCTATGGTGGCGCGCCGGTGCTCAAGCGGCTCAACCTGCGCATCGATCAGGACGACCGCATCGCGCTGCTGGGCCGCAACGGCGAGGGCAAATCGACGCTGTCGAAACTGCTGGCCGGCAAGCTTCAGCCCGAGGTCGGGCGCTTTGTGTGTGCGTCAAAGCTGCGGGTCGGATATTTTGCCCAGCATCAGGTCGATGAGCTGTATCTCGACGAAACGCCCTTGCAGCATATCCAGCGCCTGCGCCCGAACGAGGCTCAGCCGAAGCTGCGCGCGCGGCTGGCTGGCTTCGGGTTGATGGCCGATCAGGCCGATACGGTTGTGGCGCGGCTTTCGGGCGGGCAGAAGGCACGGCTTAGCCTGCTGTTGGCAACGATCGACGCGCCGCATCTGCTGATCCTCGACGAGCCGACCAACCACCTCGATATCGAAAGCCGCGAGGCGCTGGTCGAGGCGCTGACCGCCTATTCCGGCGCGGTGGTTCTGGTCAGCCACGACATGCATCTGCTGTCGCTGGTGGCCGACCGGCTCTGGCTGGTCAAGGATGGCGATGTCGCACCTTATGAGGACGATCTGGAAAGCTATCGCAAGCTGCTGCTTGGCAGCGATCAGTCGCCGCGCGAGTCCCGGCCGCAGCCGCAAAAACGCCAGATCGGTCGCGAGGCGCTCTCCGGGTTGCGATCAGATCTCAAGAAGTGCGAGCAGCGCATTGCAAAACTTGAGGAAATGCGCAGCAAGCTGGCGAAAAAACTGGCCGATCCGGAGCTCTATGAAACCGACCGGAAAGGCGATCTGGCGGTATGGAACGGCAAATATGCAGAAGTGATGGAAGGGCTTGATCGCGCCGAGGCTCTATGGATGAAAGCCGCACAAGCTCTTGAAGAAGCTGAAGAAGGAATGTCAGTCAATTGATTGACTGACATTCATTTTCCGGGCGATCCCGCCGACCAGACGAGGTTCCGGCCATGCTGACCGATCCCACCTTTCTTGCGGCGGCTTTCGTCACGCTTTTCGTGGTCATCGATCCGATCGGCCTGGCGCCGCTGTTCATCGCGCTTACCGGCGGCATGAGCCCGGCCGAGCGGCGCGCGGTGGGGTTGCGGGCCTGTATCGTTGCCGCAATCCTGCTGACGGTCTTTGGTCTGGCGGGCGAGATCATTCTCGCCGGGATCGGCATTTCCATGCCCGCCTTTCAGATCGCCGGCGGGGTGCTGCTGTTTCTGACCGCGCTCGACATGCTCTTTGATCGCCGGTCCGAGCGCCGGGCCGGCCATGCCACCGAGGTGCCGGACCCTTCGGTCTTTCCACTGGCCATGCCACTGATTGCCGGGCCGGGGGCAATGGCCTCGATGATTCTGCTGGTGGGCGAGACCGGCTGGCAGTGGCAAGGCGTGCTGGCGGTGCATCTGATCATGCTGGCGGTGGTGGGGCTGGGTTTCGTGCTGTTTCTGGTGGCGATCCCGCTGGAGCGCGCGCTGGGGCGCACCGGCACCATGGTTGTCACGCGGCTTCTGGGCATGCTGCTGGCCGCGCTTTCGGTTCAGTTCGTGCTCAATGGCATGCGCGGTGCGGGGCTGTTTTGAGCCCCCTCCCGCGGCGGCATTTGCCGCAACCGTGAACGCGCAGCCGGGCGCGATGCGCTTTGCGGGCTTTGCCACGGCCGCCTTGGTGCTTAGATTGGCATCATGCAAGGCATGACCGCTTCAGTCCAACCCTGCCGCGCGCCGCGCGCAAGCCAGCCTGCCGGCAAGGCGGGCCGGGCATGAACGGCGCGCTCAACAGCGATCAGATTGCCCAGATGGTCTATCTGGTGTTGCTGGGCTCGGTTCTGGTGGCCTATGCGCTGGTGGCGATGCGCCACCAGCTTGGTCAGGCGCTGCGGCACCTGTTGCTTTGGGCGCTGCTTTTTGCCGGTGTAGCGGCGGCCTGGGGGTTGTGGCAGACGACCGGGTCTTTCAGCGTTGCCGTCCAGCAGACCAGCGACGAGGCGATCGAACTGCGGCGTGGCCGCGATGGTGCGTTTCGGGTGACGCTTGAGGTGACGGGCGCGCCGGGCACCGCGCCACAGCCGATCCGTTTTGTCGTCGATACCGGGGCCACAGAAATCGTGCTGACGCGCGCCGATGCCGAGGCGCTGGGGTTTCGCGCCGGGGATCTGGCTTTTCTGGGAACCGCGCGCACGGCCAATGGCGTGGTGCGCACTGCCACCGTTCGGCTGGCGCGCATCGAAATGGGCGAGCGCGACGCGCAGCAGGTGCGTGCGTTGGTCAACGAAGGTGAATTGCACGTCTCGTTGCTGGGCATGGCCTTTCTGGATCGTTTTGCCCGAATCGAGATGACGCGCGACCGGCTGCGGCTGGAGTTCTGAGCCGTCGCCTGGTTGTTGTCGCGACCTTCAGGCCGGGGTGGTTTCCATCGCCGCGCGGGCACGAACGCAGGGCACGCCGCCACCGGCCTGCAACATCGCCCGGCCCGGACTTTCAAGCGCCAGCAACCCCTCCAGCCCGGCGTTGCAATGCACCAGATCGCCCAGCATCAGCGGATCGAGCGAGGCATAGAATGCCTCGACCGCGCGCGCCAGATGGCTGCTCATGCGGCAATGATCCTTGAGCGGGCAGGTGTTGTCGGGTGAAAAGCACTCGATGAAGGGCAGATCGGCCTCGAAGCTGCGAAACACCGCGCCGACACTGATCTCGGCCGCCGGGCGGGCCAGGCAAAACCCGCCATGCCGCCCGCGCAACGTGGTGATGAACCCCGCCTGGCCCAGCTGGTTGATGACCTGCGCCAGATGGTTCTCGGAGGCGTTGATGGCCAGCGCGACATCGGCCTTGCGCACGATGCGATCGGAATTGACGGCGCAGACCATCAAGGTGCGCAGGGCGAGATTGGTCCGGGTGGTCAGGCGCATGCGGTTTCTCCTGATATGATGGCATGCAGGTTAATCTTATGTCGGGCGGCTGTAATTGACCAAGATCAAGTCAGAGGCTGTCATTTTGCACGATCAAAGATGAATATCTGAATTTTATCCGGTGGTGCTGGTGATCCGTCATCGCATGCGTCAGATCATGGATGAGCGCACCGTTGGCGATCGCTGTCAGCATGGGCTTGAGGCGATGGATCCGCCTGGCACCGGGTCAGGACCGAGCGCCGCGCCCCGGCCCTGTTGGCCGACAGGGCTCAGCCCAGCGTGACCTGCACCTTCTTTGGAAGCCGCGCGCGGATCAGCCCGTAGGATGTTTCGATCCGCTCGCGCAGCTCTTCATCGGGCACCAGGCCCCAGGGGATATGCACCCAGGAGCGGTGGAAATAGGGCGCGCGTTCGGCGCGACCCATTTCGATGATCAACTGCGCGGTATCGGTATCGGCGCATTTCACCGAAACCCCGGTATCCATCGTGCCGATCACCGCAAAGAGCTTGCCGCCAACCTTCCAGGCATCATGGCCGCCGCCCCATGGGTCATCGACCACCGCGCCGGGCAGGGCGGCGCAGCAGGCTTTGACGAAAGCGCGGTTCTGGTGGTTGCTCATGGGCTGATCCTAGCCTTTGGTGCGCCTTGGTCAATCGTGGTGTGGGTGCTGGTATTTCGCTTGTGCAGCGCCTATCGTCCGGCGATCTGCTTGCGCCCCACCGCCGGAGCCCCGATGCGATCGCCCGCCTTTCTCGCCGCCGCCGCGATGTTCGTGGCCACTGCCTTCTTTGCCGGCACGACGCTTCTGGCCAAGGCGCTGGGCTCGGGGGCGATGGGGGCGCCACTGCATGCGTTGCAGATCAGCCAGGCGCGGTTTGTCTTTGGCTTTCTGTCGGTGCTGGTGGTGGTTCTGGTGTTGCACCTGCGCGCGCGTGCCTCGGCGAAACCAGTCATAACCAGGCCCGTCCCGGCGCCGCGCCCGGCCTGGGGGCTGCATTTCATCCGCACGCTTCTGGGTTGGCTGGGCGGCGCGCTGCTTTTCGCCGCCGCCGCGCAGATGCCGCTCACCGATGCCAATGCGCTGAGCTTTCTGAGCCCCATTGCGACCATGCTCTTCGCCATCCCGCTGCTGGGCGAGAAGGTGGGCCGCTGGCGCTGGACGGCGGCGGCGCTGGCCATGCTGGGGGCGCTGGTGCTGCTCAGGCCGGGGCAGGGGGTGATCCAGCCCGCCGCCCTGATGGCGCTGGGCGCGGCGCTGGCCATGGGGCTTGAGGGGATCTTCATCAAGCGGCTGACCAACCGCGAGCCGACCCGCCAGATCCTGCTGGTCAACAATTTCATGGGGGTGGTGCTGGCCAGTCTGGTGGCGCTGCCCTTCGTGCAACTGCCTGAAGACGCGCCACAATGGCTGGCTCTGGCCGGGGTGGGGGTGTTGATGGTTTCCGGCCAGGGGCTCTTGTTGCTGGCCATCGCGCGCGCCGATGCCAGCTATGTGGCGCCGTTTCTCTACATGACGCTGGTCTGGGCGGCGTTGTTTGATGCGGCGGTGTTTGGCACCCTGCCGGACGCGTTCAGCCTGGCGGGGGCGGGGATCGTGGTGTCGGGCGGGTTGTTGATGGCCTGGCGCGAGGCCGTGCTGCGGCGCGATCTGGCGCTCATGCGCGCGCGCGGCTAGCGGCGTTTGCGCGCTTGCGCCGCCCCCGTGCCGCGTGCTACGGCAAAGCCATGAAACCGCTGCGCAACATTGCCATGTGCTGCATTACCCGCTGACCAACGGTCGCGCGGGGCGCCTCTTTTCCATCGGAAAGCGAAGCCGCCAGACCCGCGCAGGGGAAGGGCAGGCATGCTTCGGGAGGCTCGAATGGTCACGATCCGGCTGCACAATTCCAGGACGCGGCAGAAAGAGGAGTTCACCCCCCTCGATCGCTCCAACGTGCGCATGTATGTCTGTGGCCCCACCGTCTATGACCGTGCACATCTGGGCAATGCCCGCCCGGTGGTGGTGTTCGATGTGCTCTATCGGCTGCTGCGGCAGGTCTATGGCGAGCGCCATGTGACCTATGTGCGCAACTTCACCGATGTCGATGACAAGATCAACGCCCGCGCCGCCGAAACCGGGCGCCCGATCGCCGAAATCACCGCCGAGACGACGCAATGGTATCTTGACGACATGGCCGCGTTGGGGGCGCTGGAACCCACGCATATGCCGCGCGCCACCGCCTATGTGGCGCAGATGATCGCCATGATCGAGCGGCTGATCGCCAAGGGCCATGCCTATGAGGTGGCGGGGCATGTGCTGTTCAAGGTGCGCTCCTATCCCGAATATGGCCGCCTTTCCGGGCGCTCGGTTGATGACATGATCGCCGGGGCGCGGGTGGAAGTGGCGCCCTACAAGGACGATCCGATGGATTTCGTGCTGTGGAAGCCTTCGGATGCCGGCCTGCCGGGCTGGGACAGCCCCTGGGGGCGGGGGCGGCCGGGCTGGCATATCGAATGCTCGGCCATGGCGCATGATCTCTTGGGGCCGTCCTTCGACATTCATGGCGGCGGGCTGGATCTGCAATTCCCCCACCACGAGAACGAGATCGCGCAAAGCTGCTGCGCCTATCCGGATGCCGGCTTCGCGCGCTACTGGCTGCACAACGAGATGCTGCTGGTCGAGGGCAGGAAGATGTCCAAATCGCTGGGCAATTTCTTTACCGTGCGCGATCTGCTGGATCAGGGCTGGCCCGG
Organism: Pararhodobacter sp.; assembly: GCA_046295695.1. Lineage (GTDB taxonomy): Bacteria > Pseudomonadota > Alphaproteobacteria > Rhodobacterales > Rhodobacteraceae > Pararhodobacter. The sequence goes on from JBKBMS010000008.1 coordinate 167,153, forward strand.
CGAGGTGATCCGGTTCGTGATGCTGAGCACGCATTACCGCAAGCCGATGGACTGGACGGAGGAGAAGGCGCGGGGGGCGAAGCGCAAGCTGTTCGAGTTCCACTCAGTTCTGCTGTCCCTGTTGCCCGGGTTCGAACCTGATCCGACGCGGGTAGACGATGAGATCGTGGCTGCACTGGCCAGCGATCTGAATACGCATGAAACGCTCGTTTACTTGAGCAAACTCCTGCTTCTTGCTGACGACGAGGAGAATGCCGAACGCGCGGGCGCCGCCGCCGCGCTGGGTGATGCCTTGGCTTTCCTTGGTCTGTTCAATCCTGAACTGGCCAAGGAGCAGGTGCCGATAGTTGATCCGGCGAAGCTGAAGGTGCTTGCCGAGATGCTGTTTATCCTGCGCGCGGATGCGATGGTTTCCAAGGATTTCAGCGCTGTGGATGCGATGAAGGCTTCGCTCGTTGAAGCGGGCGTTGAAGTGCGGATGTCCAAGGCGGGGGTGGAGCTGGTTCCCGGAGCTGAATGTGATGAGGCAAGGCTTGAGAAGCTCCTTCCACCGTTAAATGTCGAGGACTTGTTTTAATGGTCGTCACAGCTTGCCAAGTGTCGCCCGGGGCGCGCAGCGAACCGGGCAGCGCCCGCCCCGCCCCCCAGGCGGGCGCTTCACGCCCTCCTCGGAGCGGGCGCTGCCCTCTGACAGTTCAGTGGGCGCTGCAAACCCATCAGGGAAGATGCCATGACTGAACGCCTTTTCCTCTACGACACCACGTTGCGCGACGGTCAGCAAACCCAGGGCGTGCAGTTCTCCACCAACGAGAAACAGCAGATCGCCGCCGCGCTCGACGCGCTGGGGATCGACTATATCGAGGGCGGATGGCCCGGCGCCAACCCCACCGACAGCGAGTTCTTCGCCGATGCCCCGGCCACCCGTGCCCGGCTCACCGCCTTTGGCATGACCAAGCGCGCCGGTCGTTCCGCCGCCAATGACGAGGTTCTGGCGGCCGTGCTCAATGCCGGCACGAAAAGCGTCTGCCTGGTGGGCAAGAGCCACGATTTCCACGTCACCGAGGCGCTTGGCATCACGCTTGAGGAAAACCTCGACAACATCCGCGCCTCGGTTGCGCATCTGGTGGCGCAGGGGCGCGAGGCGATGTTCGATGCCGAGCATTTCTTCGATGGCTACCGCGCCAATCCGGCCTATGCGCTGGCCTGCCTGCAAGCCGCCATCGAGGCCGGTGCGCGCTGGGTGGTGCTCTGTGACACCAATGGCGGCACGCTGCCGGCCGAGGTGGGGCGCATCACCGCCGAGATCATCGCCGCCGGCATCCCCGGTGCGCAACTGGGCATCCATTGCCACGACGATACCGGCAATGCGGCGGCTTGCTCGCTTGCGGCCGTGGATGCCGGCGCGCGCCAGATCCAGGGCACGCTCAACGGGCTGGGCGAGCGCTGCGGCAATGCCAATCTGACCACGCTCATTCCCACGCTTCTGCTGAAAGAACCCTATGCCGGCCGTTTCCGGACCGGCGTGACGCATCAGGCGCTGGGCAGCCTTTTGCGCATCTCGCGTCAGCTTGATGACATCCTCAACCGCGTCCCGCTGCGCTCGGCGCCCTATGTCGGTGCCTCGGCCTTTGCCCACAAGGCCGGGCTGCACGCCAGCGCGATCATCAAGAACCCCGCCACCTACGAGCATGTTGATCCCGCGCTGGTGGGCAACGAGCGCGTCATCCCCATGAGCAACCAGGCCGGCCAGTCGAACCTGCGCGCGCGGCTGACCTCGGCGGGGATCGCTGTCGAGCCGGGCGATCCGCGTCTGGCGCGCATTCTGGAACTGGTCAAGGAACGCGAGGATCAGGGCTATGCCTATGACGGCGCGCAGGCCAGTTTCGAGCTTCTGGCCCGGCGCGAACTGGACCTGCTGCCGCGCTTCTTCGAGGTCAAGCGCTACCGCGTTACCGTCGAGCGCCGCAAGAACAAGTATGACCGCATGGTCAGCCTCTCGGAAGCGGTGGTGGTGGTCAAGATCGGCGGGCAGAAGATGCTCTCGGTCTCGGAAAGCATGGACGAGGCCGGTAGCGACCGTGGCCCGGTCAATGCGCTGGCCAAGGCGCTGGTCAAGGATCTGGGCCCCTATCAGGCCATCATCGACGACTGGAAGCTGGTCGATTTCAAGGTGCGCATCACCCAGGGCGGCACCGAGGCCGTGACCCGCGTGATCATCGACAGCGAGGACGGGGCAGGGCGGCGGTGGTCCACGGTGGGCGTTTCGGCCAACATTGTCGATGCCTCCTTCGAGGCGCTCTGCGAAGCGATGATCTGGAAACTGGTGCGTGACGGGGCGCAGGCGGGGTGAGCGGCGGGGCGCAGGGCAGCGGTCTTGCCGAACTCGCCGCGCTGGTCGAACGCGGCGATCCGGATCGCTTTCTGGCGACCATGGCGGCCCCGCCCGGTGCGCGCGGCGCGCTCTTGACGCTCCATGCCTTCAATCTTGAGGTTGCGCGCGCGCCCTGGGTCACGCGTGAGCCGCTGATCGCACGCATGCGGCTGCAATTCTGGCATGATGTGATCGACGAGGCCGAAACCCCGCGCGCCCATGCCGTCGCCGGGCCGCTGGCGGGGCTGATCCTTGCCCGTGAGTTGCCGCGCGCCCTGTTGCACGGGCTTGTCGCCGCCCGCGAGCGTGATCTGGAGCGCGCGCCTTTTGCCGATGAGGCCGCGCTCTGGGCCTATCTGGAGGCGACTTCGGGCAATCTGATGGCGCTGACGGTGCGGGCGCTGGGCGGGCAGGCGGATACCCTGGCGCAAGACTGGGGCGCGGTGCAGGGGCTTGCCAATTACTTCATGGCGGTGCCCGCGCTGGAGGCAGCAGGCCGCCAGCCGCTGCCCGATGGCCGCCCCGGCACCGTGGCCGCGCTGGCGCGGCAGGGGCTGGAGCGCCTGCAACGTGCGCGTGCCGGGCGCGGGCAGGTGCAGCGCGCGGCGCGCCCGGCGCTGCTGGCCGCCTGGCGGGCGCGGGCGCTTCTGTCGCAGGCTGCCGCTGATCCGGTGGTCGTGGCGGCCGGTGGGCTGGGTCAATCGGAATTTGCCCGCCGTGGCAGCCTGCTCTGGCGGGCGCTGGCCGGCCCCTGACATCGCTCTTGCCGGCTAGTCTTCGAAAACCTGATACGCGCGCCTGATGCCCGCTGTCTGGCGGCCCCAGTCACTGGCGCGGGTGCGTGCCTGATGGGCGTCAAAGGCCGCGCGGTCGGTGAAGGTCTCTTCGACCAGCCAGATCAGGCCGCAGGGCTCAGACGTCACGGAAAAGGCCAGACATCCCGGTTCGGCGCGCGACAGGCGGATATGTCCGGGCAGCAACACGCGCACCAGTTCGGCCTGCGCCCTGTCGGCACAAAGAAGCTTTCCCGAAAGCCGAACCCGTCCCGTGCGCGCCATCACTCCAGCTCGATTGTGCCGGGGGGTTTGGAGGTGCAATCATAGAACACCCGGTTCACGCCCTGCACTTCATTGATGATCCGCGTGGCGGTTTCGCCCAGAAACTCATGGCTGAACGGGTAATAATCGGCCGTCATGCCATCGACCGAAGTGACGGCGCGCAGCGCCAGCGCGTAATCATAGGTGCGCCCGTCGCCCATGACCCCCACCGTGCGCATCGGCAGGATCGCCGCAAAAGCCTGCCAGATCTCATCATAAAGCCCATGCTTGCGGATCTGGTCGATATAGACGGCATCGGCCTTGCGCAGGATATCGAGCTTCTCGCGGGTGATCTCGCCGGGGCAGCGGATGGCCAGGCCCGGCCCCGGAAAGGGATGGCGGCCGATGAAGCCCTCGGGCAGGCCCAGTTCGCGACCCAGGGCGCGGACCTCGTCCTTGAACAGCTCGCGCAGCGGCTCCACCAGCTTCAGGCCCATCTTCTCAGGCAGGCCGCCGACATTGTGATGGCTCTTGATCGTCACCGAGGGACCACCAGAAAAGCTTACCGATTCAATGACATCGGGGTAAAGCGTGCCCTGGGCGAGGAACTCCGCGCCGTCGATCTGATCGGCATATTTCTGGAACACCTCGATGAACAGCCGGCCGATCGTCTTGCGCTTGACCTCAGGGTCCGAGACCCCTTCGAGCGCACCGAGGAAAAGCGCGCTTTCATCGGCGTGGATCAGCGGGATATTGTAATGGTCGCGGAACATGGTGACGACCTGATCGGCCTCGCCAAGACGCAACAGCCCGTGATCGACGAAAACGCAGGTCAATTGCTCGCCGATCGCCTGATGGATCAGCACCGCCGCAACCGAGCTGTCCACCCCGCCTGAAAGCCCGCAGATGATCTGCTTGTCGCCGACCTGCTCGCGGATCTTTCGGATTGCCTCTTCGCGGTAGGCACCCATCGTCCAGTCGCCGGTAAAGCCGGCCAGCCGCACGAAATTCTCGTAGAGTTTTGCGCCGCGCGGGGTGTGGTGCACCTCGGGGTGGAACTGCACGGCATAGAAGCGGCGCGCGGGATCGGCGGTGATGGCGAAGGGCGCGTTGGGCGATGTGCCATAGACCTCGAAGCCCGGCGCGATGGCGCTGACATGATCGCCATGGCTCATCCAGACCTGCTCGCGCCCTGCGTTGTGGGCAGGGTCGAACCAGCCCTCCAACAGCGCCAGCCCCTCGCCCTTCGGCGTGACAAAGGCGCGGCCGAATTCGGCGGTGCCATGGCCGCGCTCAACCTTGCCGCCAAGGCAATGCATCATCACCTGCTGGCCATAGCAGATGCCCAGAATCGGCACGCCCAGATCGAACACCGATCCTGGCGGCATCGGCGCGCCCTCGGTGAACACGCTCGCCGGCCCGCCGGAAAAGATCACCGCCCGGGGTGCAAATGCGGTCAGAAAGGCGTCATCCACGCGGTTGAAAGGGTGGATCTCGCAATAGACATTCAGCTCACGCAGGCGCCGCGCAATCAGCTGCGTTACCTGGCTGCCGAAGTCGATGATCAGAAGGCGGTCATGCGTGCTTTGGGTCATGGCCAGCCAATAAGGCTGAATCCGGCCTCGTGCAAGGGCTCAGCGGGGCATCGGCGCGGGCCGGTCCTGATGGCGCGGGGCGGTGGTGAAATAGGACTTCGTGGTGACGGCAAGCGGCGCTACACTGGCCCGGCATCCCACAGGCGAGGAACGTCATGAGCAACGCATCGCACCCCACATGGAAGGTCGTGCTGACCGCCGTGCTGGATTTCCTGACGGTCTTTTTCATGCTGGGATATGTCATCTCGCTCTTCACCGGCGAGCGCTCTGCGCAGGGTTTTCAACTGGAGGGCTGGTCGGCACTGCTGCTTTTTGCGCTGGTGGTAGCTTATTTCGTGCTGGCGCGACGCATGGGCGGCACGCTTTGGCAGCGCATTCTGGGCACGCGCAACTGAACACCACATCCGACACCGGACAATGTCGTTTTGTGCCCATATGCGGCGCTTATCGCCCATCGGTGGGGGCGCAACTTCCGTATCTCAAGGGCCAAACCGGATTGATGCGGGGACACCATGATGACCGATACAAAGCCAGAACGGCGCGCCCGCGGCGGCGGTGGAGCGGCCCGGCGGGCCGAGCGCACGGCCGTCAGCCTTGAAACCGCGCGCTTCATCGAGCGCAACATTCCTAATCTGGAGATCCTCAACGAAGAGGCACTGCAGATCATCGAATGGAACGCCGAGACGGTGCTTGATGAGGTCGGCGTCAATTTCGTTGAAAACCCCGCCGCCTTGCAGGTCTGGCGTGATGCCGGGGCCGATGTGGTGGGCGAACGGGTGCGTATTCCGCGTGGGCTGGCGCGCAAGCTTTGTGCCACGGCGCCTGCGCGCTTCACGCAACACGCCCGCAACCCCGCGCGCAATGTCGAGATCGGCGGCAAGTCGCTGGTGCTGGCGCCGGTCTATGGCCCGCCCTTCGTGCGTGACCTGAAGGGGGGGCGGCGCTATGCAACGATGGAGGATTTCCGCAATTTTGTGAAGCTCGGCTATATGTCGAAATGGCTGCACCATTCGGGCGGCACGGTTTGCGAGCCCACCGACATCGCCGTCAACAAGCGCCATCTGGACATGCTGCTGGCGCATATGACGCTCAGCGACAAGCCCTTCATGGGCTCAGTCACCGAGCCGGTGCGTGCCGAGGATTCGGTCAGCATGGCCAAGCTTCTGTTCGGCGCCGATTTCGTCGATCAGAACACGGTGATGACCTCGCTGATCAATATCAACTCGCCGCTTACCTTCGACGCGACAATGATGGGCGCGCTGGAGGTCTATGCGCGCGCCAATCAGGCCTGCATCATCTCGCCGTTCATCGTTGGCGGAGCGATGGCACCGGTGACGGTGGCCGGCACGCTGACGCAGGTGCTGGCCGAGGTGCTGGCCGGCGTGGCCTACAGCCAGCTCATCCGGCCCGGCGCGCCGGTGATCTTTGGCGCTTTCGTCACCTCGATCGACATGAACTCGGGCGCGCCCACCTTCGGCACGCCGGAAGCCGCGCATATCACCTATGGGGCCGGGCAACTGGCGCGGCGGCTGGGGCTGCCCTACCGTTCGGGCGGGTCGTTCTGTGGCTCGAAACTGCCCGATGCCCAGGCCGCCTACGAGACCGCCAACAGCCTGAACATGGCGCTTCTGGCGGGTGTCAATTTCATGCTGCACGCCTGCGGCTGGCTGGAAGGCGGGCTGGTGTCGAGCTTCGAGAAATTCGTGCTCGACGCTGACCAGCTTGGCACGCTGCACCATCTGGCGCAAGGCGTCAGCATGGATGAGAACGGCCAGGCGATGGAAGCCATCCGCGAGGTGGGTCCCGGCGGGCATTACCTGGGATGCGCGCATACCCAGGCCAATTTCAAATCGGCCTTCTGGCGCTCGGATGTTCTGGATTACAAACCCTTCGAGACCTGGGAAGACGAGGGTTCGCGCGACAGTGCCACGCTTGCTGCCGTCAGGGTGGAGAAGCAGCTGCGCGACTATCAGGCGCCGCCGCTCGATCCGGCCATTGCCGAGGCGCTGGAAGCCTTCGTGGCGCAGCGCAAGGCCTCCGAGCCTGACGCATTCGGCTGAGCCCCGCCTGCACCCCGCCCGCACCCCGCCTGCACCGGGCGGCGGCGCATCAGGAAGGGGGCCATTGGCCCCCTATTCTTGCCATCAAGGGGCTGAGTTTCAGCGCGAGATCAGCACCGAGCATTGTGCATGGCGCACCACGCGGGCTGCCGTCGAGCCGATGAAGTAGTCGCTCAGCCCCGGCCGGTGCGAGGCAATCATGATCAGATCGGCCCCGGTATCCTCGGCGCATTGCAGGATCTGCGTGGCCGGCCCCCCGGTGCGCACCTCGCAGACCACGTCGGCGCCCGCATCCTTGGCCAGCAGCCCCAGTTCGACCCTGGCTTCGGCCTGGCGGCGGTCGTTGAGATCGCGCGGCAGTTCCGCGGCGATGTAGCTGGGCACGTCTTCCAGCACATGCAGCAGCCGCAGCGTGCCGCCGGTGTCAAGCAACACCTTTGCCTTGTCGAGCATCTCCCGCCCGGCATCGCCATGCGCCAGATCGACTGCGACGATGATGTGGTTATACATGGGGTTTCTCCTGTCCGGTCTCGCGTTACGCATGCATAGTGCGACCAATTGTGACGCTTGACGTTGATCTGGGTCAACCGATTGGTGTGATGCAGGTTCATGAATGAAACGGCCGCACCCCGAGGGATGCGGCCTGCAAGCCATGTCGAAAGTCAAGTCGGTGCCCAGGCCGGAAGGCCGCGCGCGCCGTGGGCGTTAGCGGGCCGCGGGTTCAGCCACGCGCGCGTCGTCCACCGCGCCGCCCCGATGTTGCCTGCGTCGCTGCCTGGCTGGCCTCGGCGAAGCTGGCACCGTCCTTGACGGCCTCCAGAACCTTGGCCAGGCGGATCCATTCGCCGCCGTTGGAATCGTGGTTCATCAACAGGTTGGCGGCGCGAATGGCTTCCATTTCGACGGAGCGGACAGGGTTCATGATGGCGCTGGTCATGCCTGCGCCGATTGCCATGGGCAGGAAAGCGGCGTTGATCCCGTGCCGGTTGGGCAGGCCAAAGCTGATGTTCGATGCCCCGCAGGTGGTGTTGACGCCCAGTTCCTCGCGCAGGCGGCGCACCAGCGCGAAAACCTGTTGCCCGGCGGTGGCCATGGCGCCGATCGGCATGACCAGCGGGTCCACCACGATGTCATGCGCGGGGATGCCGAAATCGGCGGCGCGCTCGACGATCTTCTTGGCCACGGCGAAGCGCACATCGGGATCAGGCGAAATGCCGGTATCATCGTTCGAGATGGCGACCACGGGCACATTGTATTTCTTGACCAGCGGCAGCACCAGTTCCAGCCGCTCCTCCTCGCCGGTGACGGAGTTCAGCAGCGGGCGTCCGGCGGCGGTCTTCAGCCCTTCCTCCAGCGCGCCGGGCACCGAGCTGTCAATGCACAACGGCACATCAACCACCGCCTGCACGCGCTCGATCAACGCCTTCATCAGCGGCGGTTCGACAAAGTTGTTGTCGGCATAGCGCGGATCGGCGGCCATGCGATTGGTGAAAACCGCGCCCGAGTTCACGTCCAGCACCGTGGCACCGCAAAACACCTGTTCGAGGGCGTCCCGCTCGACGGTCGAGAAATCGCCCGCCTCAAGCTCGGCGGCGAGCTTCTTGCGCCCGGTCGGGTTGATGCGCTCACCGATCACGCAAAACGGCTCGTCGAAGCCGATGATGACGGTCTTGGTCGCGGATTCGATGACGGTGCGGGTCATGGTTTTCCTTTGTTCAGGTCAGGCGGCGGCGCGCTGCGGGCGCTGGCCATGGCGTTGGGTCCATTCGGCATTGGCCTTGATGCCGCCGAGCGGGAAGAAATGCACGGCCTCGATGCCAAAGGCGGGGTTGGCGGCCTTGTGGGCGGCCAGCGCTTCGATGAAGGCGTCGGGCTCGTAGGGCAGGAGCAGCTTGGTGACATCCATCGCGCGCTTCTGCAACACCTTCAGCGAGGGGCCGACGCCGCAGGCCACGGCAAACTTGATCAGCGTTTGCAGCTTGGCCGGGCCTGCCACGCCGATATGCACCGGCAGGGCGATCCCCTCGGCCTGAAGCCGGTTCACCCAGTCGATCACCGGCTGCGCGTCAAAGCAGAACTGCGTGGCCAGCGCCATGCGGGCGTCGGTGCGCTCGGCGAAAGCTTGTTTCCAGCGCAGAGCTTCCATCACCATGCGGTCGGAGCCATCGGGGTCGATGTCGCGGTTGCCCTCCGGGTGGCCGGCGACATGCAGCCGCTCGAACCCGTCGAACGCGCCCGATTCCAGCAGTTGCATCGACGAATGGAACGCGCCTGCCGGCCGGGCTACGCCGCCGGCCAGAATGAGGCCCTGCTTCACATCCGCCTCGGCACGGTAGCGCGCCACCCAGTCATGCAGCATTGCGGCATCGGCGATGATGCGGGCGGGAAAATGCGGCATGGGTTCAAACCCTTCCGCGCGCAGCCGGGCGGCGGTGGCCACCATCTCCTCGATCGGCGTGCCCTCGATATGGGCGATATAGACGCGGGTGCCGGCGGGCAGCAGGGTGCGGAAATCCTCGATCTTTTCGGCGGTGCGCGGCATCACCTCTATCGAGAAGCCATGCAGGAAATCGGCCATCGCAGCCGAGCCCGTGGCAGCGGTATCATCCTTGCGGCCGAACTTGAAAATCGCCATCAGCGCCTCCCACAGGTTACGCGCGCGCATCCCAGCCATCATTGGCGATCAGCGCCTTGAGCCTTGCGGTGTCGTATTCCGCTTCCAGCCGCGCAGCCTCGGCGCGAGCGACATCTTCCGGCTCGCCTGCGACATCATGGGGGTCGGCTTTGCGCCATTCGGCCAGATAGGCGTCGGCATCCTTCGCGCCGGCCTTCATGGCGGCGCGGTCGATAGCCTGTTCGAAGCGTTCCGACAGCTGGACCTTGCTGCCGCGCCGGCCCTTGCCGACGATGACCTGCGCGGGAATATCGCGCCAATAGACGATGGTAACCGGTTGCATGATGTCTCCTTGACCTTCGTCCCTGCATAACGCCCGCCGCCGCACCGGCAGCGGCGGTTTTCGACGCGCGCGTTACCGGTTGCGACATGTCGCACCGACAACGCGGGATGATGTGTTGATAGCAGGCATACGCAGGCCGCGGCCAGAGTGGCATGCCGCGGCGAAGGCGAAAAATATTCAGCTTCTTCATGAGCCAAAACCCCAGGCACCGGCCGGAAAGCCCCGGCCGGTGCCTGGGAGTGGTGATCCGGTGTCAGAAGCGCATCACGGCGCTCACCCTGGCCAGGGTTACACTGCTGCGCACGTTGGAATGCATCACGTTCAGCCCATAGTCACGGCTGCGGAAGCGGTAGTGCTCGATCTCGCCGCGCAGGTTCCAGCCGTCGCGGAAGGCATGTTCGACACCTGCACCCAGAACCGCCCCGCGCAGCCGATGGCTGGCGGTGAACGTGGCCACGCCGTCGCTGGCCGTATGCTGCACGCTGCCCAGCGCCGGGCCGAGTGTGACAAAGAACAGCGTATCGGCATTGGTGACGCCAATGCGCCCGCGCAGGGCGATGAGGTTGTTGACCCGCGAGGTGCATTCAAACCCGGGCGTGGCGCAAGCGGCATTGCCGCGTATCCGCCCCAGTAGCCCCGAGCCTTCCGCTCCGAAGACCATGGTGCCGTTTTGCCAGTTGTAGCCAAGCAGACCGCCGGCAACAAACCCCGACGAGCCGGGCAGCGTGTTGGGTGCGTCCGGCGTGTGGTGTCCGCGTCCAAAGCCCAGGCCAAGCCCGGCATAGGCGCCGGTCCAGTCGCGCATTGCCGCGATGGTGGGGGCAGGTGCCATCACCATCGGTTCGGCCAGTGGGCGGCCAAGGCTGCCCGCCTGGGCGGTGCCTGTGGCCATCAGTGCCGTGATACTCAATGCAAGCAGTTTCTTCATTCCGGCCTCCTTTATCGTGAAGCCCCGCGGGCGGCCGCCCGAAGTGATTTCACCATAACTTGGAACCATGATTCCCGCAAAGCGTTCCACGCGACCGATCCGTCAGCGGTGGAGCGGGAAATACGCGCCGACACCCTTTTTCCGCCGCGCCGCTTGCGCATGGCCACGCTGCGGACTAACTTGCATGCAACACGAAATGGAGGGCGATACCATGGCGCCCGAGCGTCCCGCAGGCGCGGCGGCGCATCCGAAATCGTCGAGCCCCCCCGACTCCGTGCGGGAGCGGGCTCCGAAAGAGGTAGAGCCAAAGCGCCAGAACCGGCCCGACAGGACGGGGCTTTATGCCGCGCTTGATCTGGGAACCAACAGCTGCCGCATGCTGATCGCCCGACCAAGGGGTGAACAGTTTGAAGTCATTGACAGTTTTTCGCGCGCGGTCGAGTTGGGCACCGGGTTGGAAACCACTGGCCGGCTGGGCTACGGGCCGATGTCGCGCACCGTGCAGGCGCTGCGCATCTGCCGCCGCAAGCTGGAGGAACACCGCGTGCGGCGCATGCGTCTGGTTGCCACCGAGGCTTGCCGCCGTGCCCGCAACTCGGCCGAGTTCATTCGCAAGATCCAGCGCGAGACCGGCCTGACGCTTGAAATCATTCCCGCCGAGGAGGAAGCGCGTCTGGCGGTGATCTCCTGTGCGCCGCTGGTGGCTTCGCGCACCGATCAATTGCTGGTGATCGATATTGGCGGCGGCTCGACGGAGCTGGTCTGGATAGACCTGTCGCAGGTCGCTCCGGCCGAGCGTCGCCGGGCGATGATGGAAGTGCAGCTCGGGTTCGGGGCGGGTGGCGGTGCCGGTGATGGCGTGGCGCAGGGCGGCGGCAGCGGCCAGCCCCGCGTCGTTGACTGGATCAGCGTGCCGCTCGGGGTGGCCACGCTGAAGGACCAGTTCACCGATGTCGAGGATGACGCCGCCCGCTTCGCGCTGATGAGCTGGCATTTCGAGGAACAGCTTCACGGCTTTTCACCCTATCAGAACCCCGCCCCGCGCGAAGGGTTCCAGATCATCGGCACATCCGGCACGGTGACCACGGTCGCGGCCTCGTTCCTGGGCCTGCGGCGCTATGACCGCAACAAGGTTGACGGGTTGTCGATGACTTCGGCGCAGATCGACCAGGTGATCCGCGAATATCTGGCGCTTGGTCCCGAAGGCCGTCGCCACGACCCGCGTATCGGGCGCGAGCGACATGGGCTTATCATGTCGGGCGCGGCGATCCTTCAGGCGCTGATGCGGGTCTGGCCGACGGATGTGATGTCGGTGGCGGATCGCGGTCTGCGCGAGGGGTTGCTATATGCGCTCATGAGCCGCGACGGCGTGCTGGACGTGAGTTGAAGGCGAATGGGCATGGCAGGAACGAGATGACGGGAAAGACGGGCAAGGGAACATCGGGGCGCGGGGCGCGCGACCTGCGGGTGCGGGTCAAGACGGCCAAGGGGCGCAAGCTTTCATCCACCCGCTGGCTGGAGCGTCAACTCAACGACCCCTATGTCGCGCGCGCGCGCCGCGAGGGGTATCGCGGTCGCGCCGCATTCAAGCTGATCGAGCTTGATGACCGGTTTGGCTTCCTCAAGCCGGGCGTGCGGGTGGTCGATCTGGGCTGCGCACCGGGCGGCTGGTTGCAGGTTGCCGTTGAGCGGGTGAATGCGCAGGGCGAAAAGGCGGGCAAGCGACAGGGTTTCGTGCTGGGCGTCGATCTGCAAGAGGTCGAACCCCTCGCCGGGGCCGAGGCGCATGTGCTCGATTTCCTGCAAGAGGGTGCCGAGGATCAGGTCAAGGCCTGGCTTGGAGGGGGCGCCGATGTGGTGATGTCGGATATGGCCGCCGCCGCCAGCGGGCACCGCCAGACCGACCATCTGCGCATCATCTCGCTGTGCGAGGCGGCGGCCTATTTTGCCTTCGACGTGCTCGATCAGGGCGGGACCTTCGTGGCCAAGGTGCTCGCCGGCGGTGCCGAGGCCGAACTTCAGGCGCTGCTCAAGAAGCGCTTCACCAAGGTGCATAACGTCAAGCCCCCCGCCAGCCGCGCCGACAGTTCGGAAAAATATGTTGTCGCGCTGGGCTTCCGCGGTCGCACCGATGAAACCGACGAACCGGCCGCCGATGCCTGATCACCGCCGGCAGGAAAATCGACCCGCTGAGGCCGTCTTTGTGCCGCAAATATCCTGGGGGTGAATGGGCGCAGCCCAGAGGGGGCAAAGCCCCCTTGCTCCGCCACGCCTGTCCCTCGCCGCCCCTTCGCGATGCCTCGGGTTTCGCGTATTTCGCAGGCGACGGTTTCTTGGATTGTGGTCTGCACCGCGCGGAGCGGGGCCCTGTTCAGGTATTTACGCGTCAATCCTTCGTTGCCTGCGATGTGGCGCAGGCGTGCGGCGACCGGGTTCAGCCCGCTCCCGCCTCCTGCCTGTCGCAACATCCGTCCATGCGCTTCGCTCAATCCTTCCCCCTGAACGGCTCCACATATTGCAGCGCCATGTCCCAGGGAAAGAAGATCCATGTGTCCTGGCTGACCTCGGTGATATAGGTCTCCACCATCGGCTTGCCCTTGGGCTTGGCATAGACGGTGGCGAAATGTGCCTTTGGATAGAGCTTGCGCACCAGTTCCAGCGTCCTGCCGGTATCGACCAGATCATCGACGATCAGCACCCCCTCGCCATCCTGGCCCATGATCTCGGGGTTGGGGGCCTTGATCAGCCTGGGCTCGGCCTGGGTCTGACGGTCGTAGCTCTTGACCGAGACGGTATCGACCACACGGATGTCCAGTTCGCGCGAGACGATCATTGCCGGTGCCATGCCGCCGCGGGTGATCGCCACCACCGCCCGCCAGTAGCCATCGTCCGGCCCCAGCCCCTGCAACCGCCAGGCCAGCGCCCGCGCGTCGCGGTGAAGCTGGTCCCAGCTGACATGAAAGCCCTTCTCATGTGGCAGGCGGTCGTTCATCGGGTCACTCCTTGGCGGGGGCAGGCTGATGGGTCTGCGTGGCAATATCGGGCGCGTCCACCGCCTTCATGCCGACGACATGATAGCCGGCATCGACATGCAGTACTTCGCCCGTCGTGCCCGAGCCGAGGTCCGACAGCAGGTAGAGCGCGGCCTTGCCGACCTCTTCTTGCGTGACGTTGCGCCGCAGGGGCGAGTTCAACTCGTTCCATTTCATGATATAGCGGAAATCACCAATGCCCGATGCCGCGAGCGTCTTGATCGGCCCGGCCGAGATGGCGTTGACGCGAATGCCGTCCTTGCCCAGATCCTCGGCAATATACATCACGCTCGATTCCAGCGCCGCCTTGGCCAGCCCCATGACGTTGTAATGCGGCATCACCTTCTCGGCGCCGTAATAGGTCAGCGTCAGCAGGCTGCCGCCGGGGCGCATCATGGCGGCCGCGCGCTGGCAGACGGCGGTGAAGGAATAGACGGAAATATCCATCGTCATCAGGAAGTTGTCGCGCGAAGTATCGACATAGCGGCCGCGCAGCTCGCCCTTGTCGGAGAAGCCGATCGCATGCACAACGAAATCGATCTCGCCCCAGAGCGCCTTGAGTTCGCCAAAGAGCGTGTCGAGCGAGTCCATGCTGGCGACATCGCATTCAAAGATCCGCGGCACGCCCAGTTGTGTGGCCAGCGGCAGAACGCGCTTCTTCAGCGCCTCGCCCTGATAGGAAAAGGCCAGCTCGGCACCTTGCGAGACCAGCGCCTGGGCGATGCCCCAGGCGATGGATTTGTCATTGGCCAGGCCCATGATGAGGCCGCGCCTGCCCTCCATTAATCCTGCTGACATCGAAGTCTCCGGTAATTATGGGATCGACGCCCAGCATTAGGCCAAAGGCTTGGCGTCATCAAGGGCGCGCGATTGCCGGCCTGTGCCGGCAGGGAGCACGCATTTGCCTTGCAGTTTGCCGGGCTGTCTGATGAATCTGGCCCTGAGCTGCAGGATGGGCGCGGCTTGGCCACATGGCGGGCAAGTGGCAGGGTGTCGGGCAAACATGAGGTAGGCCATGAGCGAGACGCAGATCGACACCGACGGCGGCGGGCGCGGGGGCATCTTTGCTGGTGATGATCCCTTTGCCATCGCCCGCGACTGGCTGGCCGAGGCCGCGAAATCCGAACCCAATGACCCCAACGCGATCGCCTTGGCCACGGTCGATGCCGCGGGCCTGCCCAATGTGCGCATGGTGCTGCTCAAGGAGATCGAAGAGGCGGGCTTTGTGTTTTACACCAACTACACCAGCGTCAAGGCCACCGAGATTGAGCAGGCCGGGATCGAGCAGGCGGGGATCGAGCAGGCGGGGCGGGCGGCGTTCGTGATGCACTGGAAAAGCCTGCGTCGCCAGATCCGTGTGCGCGGCGCCGTCGAGCGGGTCGACGGGGCGAAAGCGGATGAATATTTCGCCTCCCGCTCCTTGCAGTCGCGGCTGGGGGCCTGGGCTTCGCACCAGTCGCAGCCGCTGGCCTCGCGCGCGGCGCTGGTGGCCGAGGTCGCGCGCAAGACCCTGAAACTGGGCACCAATCCGCCCCGCCCGCCGTTCTGGGGGGGCTTTCGGATAATCCCGGTCGAGATCGAATTCTGGGCCGATGGCGCGTTTCGCCTGCATGACCGTTTCCGCTGGAGTCGCGCGGATGCGCAATCTTGCTGGTCGGTGACGCGCCTCAACCCGTAACTGATCATGCGCGGCGAATTGCCCGTTTCCAGTTCGGGGTCTTGAAAAAGGTCCAAAATGAGCAGATGCTTTGTAGCGTAATCATGCTTCGGGTTGGGACGAATAATGGTTGAGATAGAACGTGGCCTTCCGCGGCTTCGCGGAAGTGTCAAATGGTTTGACCCTGTCAAAGGGTTCGGGTTCATTGTCGCAGAGTCCGGCGGGCCGGATATTCTGTTGCATGTGAATGCCCTGCGCAACTTCGGGCAAAGCTCGGTCTGTGACCGTGCCGGGATCGAGGTGAGTGTGCAGCAGACGCAGCGCGGATTGCAGGCGGTGGAAGTGTTCGAGGTGACACCACCCGCACCCGACGGCGAGCAGGAGCCCACTGCATTCGAGATCGACGAGGTTGCGCTGCAGGCTCTGCCGCTCGAGCCGGCGCGGGTGAAATGGTTCGACAAGGTCAAGGGATTCGGCTTTGCCAATGTCTTTGGCCGCGCGGAAGATGTCTTCATTCATATGGAGGTGCTGCGCCGGTCGGGTTTTGCCGATTTGCAGCCGGGCGAGGCCGTGGCGCTGCGCATCACCGAGGGTGAGCGCGGGCGCATGGCGGTGCTGGTGGGCTCATGGGAGGCGGCGCTGCGCCAACCCGAGACGGTGCACGAAGAGGTGCGCGTGCTTTCGAGCGTGGGCTGCTGAATGCGGCTGCTGAGGTGGCGCCGCGGCCGGGCGGACCAGTTCGGCGCATCTGTCCGGGGCGCGCAGCTGTGGGTGCGCTCTCTGGCGATGGCTCTGGTGCTGCTGCTTGGCGCCACTGCCGGCAGCGCGGCTTGCCGCGATGACCAGGTCGATCTGCGCGGCCCCTGGGGGCAGGCGCGCTTCACTGTCGAGATCGCCGATACCGATGCCACGCGCTCGCGCGGGCTGATGCATCGTGAAAGCATGTCGCGTTCGGCCGGCATGCTTTTCGTCTTCGATCGGCCGGACAGGGCGGTGTTCTGGATGGAAAACACGCTCATTCCGCTGGATATGATCTTTATTGATGTCGAGGGCCGGGTGACGAATGTGCACCACGAGGCCATCCCGCTTGATCGCACGCCGATCGATGGTGGCGAGGGTGTGGCGATGGTGCTGGAGATCAATGGCGGGTTGTCACGGCGGCTGGGCATCGCGCCTGGCAGCGAGATCCGCCATCCGCGCGTTGATCAGGATCTGGCCGCCTGGCCTTGCCGCTGAGGTTGCGCTGACCCGTTGAGGCACAGGGCTGCGGACATGGCGTTCGGCAGGACTGTTCTGCACCATGCGCGAGGGGTGATCGAGCGCTGGTCATCGGGCCTTTTCAGGCGCGGACAGATAGGCTAAGGAGCAGCGGGTCGGGGCGTGGCGCAGCTTGGTAGCGCGACGGTTTTGGGTACCGTAGGTCGTAGGTTCGAATCCTATCGCCCCGACCAGCTTTTCATTTTTGGTGTCATTGACGCAAGGTTGTGCGGTTTTTTCCGGCTTCGGTTTTGCTGTGGTGGCCAGGCGGGTGATGGCGCCTGCGTGCTGGAACATCTTGCGCGGCAGCCCCGGGGTTGGG
>JBKBMS010000009.1:0-171873 GCA_046295695.1 Pararhodobacter sp.
GCTGGATTTCGGCGCCGCCTCGACGGTGATCGAACTCGTGGGCTTTGGCAATCTCGGCGCGCTGGCCAACCAGATCGAAATCATCTGAGCGTGAAAAGGGGCCGGAAACCCGGCCCCTTCCTGCGTTCTTTGGCTTCGGCTTATTGCGCGATGCGTCCGTCCAGCATCGGCGCGAAGGGTTCATGCGCGGAAAGATGCCGCGCCAGCACCTCGGCCAGGTCGATCGCGGTATCGTAACCCTCCATGCCTTCGTCGCGCAGCATGGCATAGCCATCGCCACCGCCAGCCATGAAGTTGTTGGTCACCAGCCCATAGACGGCCTCCGGATCGAGCGGCGCCCAGCCATCGGCCCCGCGCACCTCGACCTGCGAAACCCGCCCCTCGCCGGGCGGCACCGACAGATCCAGCGCGAAACGCAGCCCGGCCACCTGCGGGAAGCGCCCCGCACCTTCCTCGACACCATCGACGCCGTGCTCCAGCGCCGCCAGCACCGTCGCGCCGCGCAGGCGCAGGGTGTAGAGCGTGTTCTGGAAGGGCAGAACGGTCAGCACATCGCCCAGCGTCACCATGCCGTCGCCCAGCGAGGCGCGTAGCCCGCCACCATTGGTCAGCGCGATCTGGATATCCTGCGCGGCAACCTCGGCGAGCATGGCATCGGTAAGCGTGTTGCCCATTTCGCATTCCATCGCGCGGCAGCTCTCACGGCTGCCGTCGATCGGCGCCGCAAGCTCGGCCACCGGGCGCGAGGTCAGCTCCTCGATCGGGCCGCGCAGAGGCGCGATCAGCGCCTCGATATCTTCTGCCGGGGCGAAGCTGGCATCAAGCAGCAGCGTGTCGCCCGAAGCCCCCACCACCGCGCCATCCTCGCCAAATTCCAGCTCCAGATCGCCCAGATAGCGCGAGAAGGCAAAAGCCTGGACGATCGGCACCGCCCGCCCCGAGGGGCTTTCGACAAGCGTGGCATAGGCCGGCGCGCCTTCGACGGTGTTGGACAGAAGCGTATGGCTGTGCCCGCCGATGATGGCCGAAATACCATCCACTGCGGCGGCAATCTGCTGGTCGCGCAGGAAGCCCACATGCGACAGCAGCAGGATCTTGTGCACGCCCTCGGCCTTCATCTGCGCCACGGCGCGGGCAAGATAGGCGATCTCGTCCTCAAAGGTGACATTGGGGCCAGGCGACGACAGGAACACCGTGTCGGGCGTGGTGACGCCCAGAACGCCGATACGCTCGCCGTCGCGCTCGATGATCACCTGCGGCGCCAGCTTGCCGGCCAGTTCCTCGCCATCGGCCACCGAGATGTTGCCGGCAACCACCGGGAACTCGGCCATGGCCACAAACCGCGCCAGATTATCGGGGCCACGGTTGAACTCGTGGTTGCCCACGGCCATCGCATCAAAGCCGATGGCGTTCATCATCTGCACCTCGGCGCGCCCGCCATAGGTGGTGTAATAGAGCGTGCCCTGCGCCTGGTCGCCGGCATCAAGCGTGACCACCGGCAGACCATTGGCGGCATGGGCCTCACGGCGCTGGCGAATCGCCGTGGCCAGCCGGGCCGCGCCACCAAAACAGCGGCTTTCCTCGGCATCGGCGGGCGAGCAGTTGGAATTGAAGCGGCTGATCTCGTCAATGCGGCTGTGCAGGTCGTTGATATGCAGCACCGCCAGCTTGAAGCCGCTGCCGGCGCGCGCCGAGGTGATGGCAAAGCCGCCGGCCCCGCTCAGGGCGAGCGTGGCGCCCGCCAACGAAAGGAAACTGCGGCGGTTCAGGCCAGGACAGACAGGTTTTCCGTTGTTGCTCATGGCATCCCTCATTGGATCATCGCCGGGCCGGCACCCGCCCCCTATCGTCACCCAACCAGGCAACGGCAGAATGACACTTGGCTCAGCCTGGCAGCAATGGCCCGCTTTTCAGGCGCACCCGCGCTGATCGGTCCATCGTGCAAGACTGACCGATCACGCCAACGGTTTCAACGAAAACGTCGCCCGCCCCCGGCGGAGCACACGCATCGACGGGGCAGAGTTTCGCATTGCAACGTCAAATTGCCTCGTTAATGTCCAGTTTGTTAAGAAAATCGGACTAGCGTTTCAGCAGTCCAATTGGTCCAAGGTAATGCGTCAAAGCACCTTCCCCCCCGGCCACGTGCCTTCAGCGCACGACGCCGCCCCCTCGCTTGAGGTGCGGGCGGTTCGGGCGCTTAACGAATTGGCCCGCTGCCACCCCGAGCAGGCCGATGCGGCGATCAACAGCGTGCTGGCCGAACTGGGCAGTGCCGGCGGGTTTGACCGGGTTTATGTATTCGCGCTGCGCGATGATGCCTATTGGGACAACACCCATGAATGGGTGGCCCCCGGCATCGCACCGATGATCGACCAGCTTCAGGGCCTTCCGCGCGCCATGACCGCTGTCTGGGAGGCCATTTTCGAGCGTGGCGATGCGGTGCATGTGCCCTTGGTGCGCGACCTGCCCGCCGACGAGCCGATGCGCCAGAACCTGATGGAACAGGGTATCCAGTCACTGTTGCTGGTGCCGTTGCGGGAACAGGGGCAGACCACCGGATTGGTGGGCTATGACGCGGTGCGCGCGCCGATGGCGCTGCGCGAGGGTGATCTGTTCTTGCTGCAATCAGCCGCCAACGGCATTGCCGCGCTGCTGGAGCGCCGCCGTGCCGCCAGCAACCGGGCGCGCGCCACGCGGCTTGGCCGGATGATCGACGACAGCCTGCACGAGGTCTATGTCTTTGACGCCGAGACCCTGCGCTTTACCGAGGTCAACCGCGGGGCACGGCTCAATCTGGGTTACAGCAACGAACAGCTCATGACCATGACGCCGCTCGATCTGTCGCCCAAGCTTGATGAGGCCACCTTCCGCGAACGGATAGCCCCGCTGCATGAGGGCACCACCGCGATGGTGCGTCTCAAGGGCCGGCACTGGCGCCACGACGGCAGCACCTATCCGGTCGAGGTGCAACTCCAGCTCATCCAGGACGAGCGTCCGCTGCTGGTGGCCATGGTGCAAGACATCACCGAGCACGAACAGGCCGAAGCCGCCGCCGAGGAAGCCAGAAGCCGGCTTGAAGCCGCGGTGCAGGCACTGCCCGATGCCTTCGTGCTGTTCGATGCCGAGGACCGGCTGGTGATGTGCAACGAACGCTACCGCGAGTTCTACAGCGAAACGGCAGAAATGCTGCGTCCGGGCGTCAGCTTCGAGGAGATCGAGCGCTTCGCGCTGGCGCAGGGCCAGTTGCCCGATACCAAGGGCGACGAGGATGCCTGGCTTCAGGCCCGCCTGGCCGGGCGCCAGCAGTCCGAGCAGATCCTCGAACAGCGCCTGCCCAACGGGCGCATCCTGCGCACCATCGAACGGCGCATGCCCAGCGGCGAGCTGGTCGCCATTCACAGCGACATCACCGATTTCCACCTTGCCCAGCAGCATCTGCAAAATGTCATCGACGGCGCGCAGGTGGGCACCTGGGAATGGGATGTCACCACGGGTATCAACCGCGTCAATGACCGCTGGCTTGGTATTCTGGGCTATGAGCCCGGCGAACTGGGCGAGGTAACGATCGAAACCTGGCGTTCGCTGGTCAACCCCGATGACATGCTCAATGTCCAGAATGCGCTGCGCGATGTGTTCTCGGGCAAGTCCACGCAGTTCGAATATGAATTCCGCATGCGCCACAAGGCCGGTCACTGGGTCTGGATCCTGTCGCATGGCCGAGTGGTACAGCGTCTGCCCGATGGCCAGCCCTGGAAGAAATCCGGCATTCATATCGACATCAGCGAACAGAAGGCGCGCGAAGAAGCGTTGCTTGCCGCGCATGATGAATTGCGCGAGGCGCTGAACGCGCGTGAGGTCGCCGAGAAGCGCTTCTTCGACATCGCCGAGATCTCCTCGGACTGGTTCTGGGAGCAGGATGCGGATCTGCGCTTTACCTACGCCTCGGACGGGTTCAAGCGCAACGCGGCCTCCGATGTCAGCCCCATCGGCAAGACCCGCGAGGAACTGATCGGCGACAATCGCGAGGTGCTTGAAAGCGCCGACTGGGATTGGCTCAATGAAAGGCTGCGCGCGCGTGAACCGTTCAGCAATTTCATCTGCCGTTCGCACAGTGCGGTGCGCACCAATGAGTGGGTGCGCATCAGCGGCGCGCCGATCTTTGACGCGCATGGCAATTTTTCCGGGTATCGCGGCGTCGGCTCGATTGTCACGCCGCTGATCGAGGCCCAGCGCCGCGCCGAGGCCGCAAGCCGGGCGAAATCTGCCTTTCTGGCCAACATGAGCCACGAGATCCGCACCCCGATGAACGGCATCCTCGGCATGACCGAGTTGATGGCCGACACCACGCTTTCGCGCCAGCAGCAGGAGATGCTGGGCACCATCCGCGATTCGGCAGAGGCGCTGCTGGGCATCATCAATGACATTCTGGATCTGGCCCGCGTCGAGGCCGGCAAGCTCAGCCTTGAGACAGCGCCCTTCGCCCCCGCCGATCTGACCCGCCGTATCGAGGCGCTGCATGGCGTGATCGCCCGCCAGAAGGGAATCGAGCTGCGCGTAAGCACCAGCGCGGCGGCACTTCGGCCACGCCATGGCGATGCCACGCGCATCGGTCAGATCCTGCACAATCTGGTCGGCAATGCCGTCAAGTTCACGCAGGCCGGGCAGGTCGGGTTGCATATCTGCGCCGAAGATCCCGCAAGGCTGACCCTGCGCGTCTCCGACACCGGCCTGGGCATGAATGATGAACAGCTCGCCCGCGCCTTCGAGGAGTTCGAACAGGCTGATTCCTCCGTTACCCGGCGCTTCGGCGGCACCGGCCTGGGACTGCCGATCGTGCGCCGGCTGGTCGTTCTGATGGGCGGCACGATCGAGATGGAAAGCGCGCCCGCGCGGGGAACCACGGTGACTGTAAGGCTGCCCCTGCCACTTACCACCAAGACAAACGCCGCAAGGGCCGCGTCACCGACCACCGCCCTGGCTCAGGTATCCTCCGCCCCACAACGGAGCGAAGCACCGACCAACAGCCGCATGAACACCGAAGAGCCGCTCGCCGGTCTGCGGGTTCTGGTCGCCGAGGACAACGCCACAAACCGCACCATCATGAAGGCGATGCTGGGGCGGCTGGGTCTGGCGGTGACGCTGGTCGAAAACGGCCAAGAGGCCATCGATACCTGGCGCGCCGATGCCTTCGACCTGCTGTTGCTTGATATTTCGATGCCGATCAAGGATGGCGTCGGCGCACTGAGCGAGATCCGCACCCGCGCCGCGGCCGAGGGCGTCACCATGCAGCCTGCGCTGGCGGCAACCGCCAATGCCATGCCCTCGCAGATCGAGGAATACCTCGAACAGGGTTTCCACGGCGTCGTCGCCAAACCGTTCAAGTCAGCCGATCTGGCCAATGCCATAAGCGCGGTCATGCGGCGCGCGCGCAAAGCCGGCTGAACGCCCGCGGCCGCGCAACAAGCTCAGGCGATGCGCCGACCCTGCACCCATGCTCCCCGCACCACCGCGCCGCCCGCCATGCGGGCCACGCGAATGACATCGGCGCGCGCGCCGGGGGCCAGTTGGCCGCGGTCAGCAAGCCCGGCAGCGGCGGCCGGCGCGGCGGTAACGGTAGCGACCCCGCGCGCCATATCGCCCCACAGATCGCCCAGCATCAGCCCGGCCATCAGAAGCGATGCCGGCACATAATCGGACGAGACGATATCGAGCAGATCAGCCTCGGCCAGGTCCCGCGCCGCCACATTGCCCGAATGCGAACCGCCACGGATCAGGTTGGGCGCCCCCATCATGACCTTGATGCCGCTTGCGCGGCAGGCCCGTGCGGCCTCCAGCGTGGTGGGGAATTCCGCCACCCGCGCGCCATGCCCGGCCGATACCGCGACCTGCCCGGCGGTGGTGTCGTCATGGCTGGCCAGCACCGCGCCGAAACGCTGCGCCGCGGCCACCGCCGCCGCCTCGTGGCGCGCGCCGATGCGCTGCGAGAGCGCTTGCAGATTGGCGATGTGATCGACAAATTCAGCCTCGCTCAACCCGTGCTTGCCGATGACGTATTTGCGCAGTTGATCGACATCGCGGAACTGGCGCTGGCCGGGGGTATGATCCATCAGGCTCAGGATGCCGATACGATCCTCGGGGCCGAACTTGTTCAACTCGTCGATCAGCGTTTCCGAACAGACCTCGGCGCGCAGATGCAGGAAATGGCTGATCCGCAATGCGCCGCGTGAGCGCAGATCAAGGATTTCCGAGGCCAGCCGGCGCGCGTATTCGCCGTAATTGGCCTCTTCGTTCGAAACCACCGATCCGACCCGCAGCGCATCGAAAACCGTGGTGATGCCGACGCTGGCCAGCTCCGCGTCATGGGCAATGATCGCCGCCGCATGCGGCCAGTCCACCTTGGGGCGAGGCTGGATGTGGCGTTCCAGATTGTCGGTGTGCAGCTCCACCAGACCGGGAATGACCAGATCCCCCTCGCAATCGAGCGCGCCGGCGGGCACCGCCGTTCCGGCATCGATCGCGGCAATGCGGCCATCGGCAAGGCGCAGCGCACCGCGGATCACCTCCTGCGGCAGAACCAGGGTTGCATTGGCCAGAAGGGTCTCAGTCATCGTATCGTCTTTCCGCTGGTGCCCCGCGCTCGGGGGCGCACTCATCTTGAAGGGCGTGGCATCGCATGTCACCGTCACAACCATGTGACACGCGGTTGCTAAGCGGGGCGGCATGACACCGATGAAACGCTACGCCATCTATTTCGCCCCCCGCCCCGGCCCCTTCGCGCGGGCCGCCGCCCATTGGCTGGGCTGGGATGCGGCCGCGGGCCGGGCCTGTGCGCAGCCGTCCCTCGCGCGGCTGCCCCGCCCACTGGCCGCGTTGACTGCCGCACCGCGGCGTTATGGTTTTCACGGCACGCTCAAGCCGCCCTTTCGCCTTGCTCCGGGCCAGGACGGCGCGGCGCTGCGCGATGCGCTCGATGCGCTGGCCCTCCGGTTGGCCCCGGTCAGCCTGCCCGGACTGCGCCTGGGCGTGTTGTCGCGGTTTCTGGCGCTCACCCCCGAGGGCGAGACCACCGCGCTCAATGCGCTTGCCGCACGAACGGTCGAGGCGCTGGAGCCGTTCCGCGCACCGCTCACCGAGGCTGAAATCATCCGCCGGCAGCCGGCGCTGCTGACCCCCCGCCAGCGCGATCTTCTGGCGCGATTCGGCTATCCCCATGTCATGGAGGAATTCCACTTCCATCTGACGCTGAGCGACGCGCTCACCCCGGACGAGGCCGCCATCCTTGCCCCGCTGGCCGAGGCCCATTTCGCCCCGGTGCTGCCGCGCCCCTTCACCCTGGCGGATCTGTGCCTGTTCGGCGAGGATGTTGAGGGGCGTTTTCATCTGCTTCACCGCGCCGCCCTTGCCGGCTGAAGCGCTGCGTGCAGCCGGACGATGCCACGTTCGACCGGGCCGTCGTTGACCACTTCGCTCACCAGCAGGCCGGGCGGCAACGCATAGGGTGCACGCGCCAGCCGCGCGGCGATTGCCGCTTCGCTTTCACGCCCGCGTCCGGCCAGCCGCGCGGCCAGAACCGCCGGCGGTGCGGTGATCAGGATCACTTTCAGATCAGGGAATGCCTGTCGCGCGGAGACAAGGGCGGCACGCGAGCCGTTGAACAGCACCGTCCGTCCGCTGGCGCGCATCGCCAGTTCGGCGCGCGGCACACCGTAGCGCAGCCCATGCGCGCGCCAGTGCAGCGCGAAATCAGCCAGATTCAGGCGGCGGTCGAATTCTGCCTCGGTGACGCTTTCATAGGGCTCGCCGCCGGGCTCGGGCGGGCGGGTGATCACCCGGCGCGCCCAGTGAAGTCCGGGCGCCAGCGCCACGGCGCCGGCGATGAGCGTATCCTTGCCCGCGCCCGAAGGGCCGACAATGGCAAAGACCTGCCCGATCATGCCGCCACCTGCGGGCTGAAGGTGCGCACATCCACCAGCCGTTCACAGACGCGCGCGCGTGCCGCCTCGTCATGGAAGATGCCCAGAATTGCCGCGCCGCGCGCCTTGGCCTCTTCGATCAGGGCCAGCACCACCTCGCGGTTGGTGGCATCAAGGCTGGCGGTGGGTTCATCCAGCAGCAGGGCCGGAAACTCATGCACGAAACCGCGTGCAATATTGACCCGCTGCTGCTCACCGCCCGAAAACGTGGTGGGTGACAGCGCCCAGAGCCGGCGCGGAATGTTGAGCCGCTCAAGCAGTGCGGCGGCACGCGCCTGCGCCTGCGCCTCGGGCAGGCCCAGGGCCAACAGCGGCTCGGCCACTACATCAAGCGTGGGCACGCGGGGCACCACGCGCAGGAACTGGCTGACATAGCCCAGGGTCTGCCGGCGCAGGGCGATGATCTGGCGTGGCGCGGCGCGCACCACATCCACCCCGCCGACAAGGATGCTGCCGGCATCGGTCAGATAATTGCCCCAGACCATGCGCATCAGCGTCGATTTGCCCGCCCCCGAGGCCCCGATCAGCCCCACGCATTCGCCGGCCGCGACCGATAGCTGCGCGCCGCGCATCACGCCGATTTCCGCACCGCCCTGATTGTGCAGGGTGAAGTTTTTGGAAACATTCGATATTTCAATCATCTCAAACCTGCAGAACCGAAGAAACCAGAAGCTGGGTATAGGCGTGCTGCGGATCGTCCAGCACCTGATCGGTCAGGCCATGCTCCACCACGCGCCCGCCTTTCATCACCATCAGCCGGTCAGCCAGCAGCCGCACCACCGCCAGATCATGCGTGACGATGATCGCGCTCAGCCCCATTCGCCGCACCAGACCGCGCAGCAGATCCAGAAGCCGCGCCTGCACGCTCACGTCCAGCCCGCCGGTGGGCTCGTCCATGAAGACCAGCCGCGGCCCGGTGACCAGATTGCGTGCGATCTGCAGACGCTGCTGCATGCCGCCGGAAAACTGCCCCGGCCGATCGTCGATCCGGTCGGCGGCGATTTCCACGCGCCCCAGCCAATCCAGCGCCTGGGCGCGGATCTGCCCGTAATGGCGCGCGCCCACGCCCATCAACCGCTCGCCGACATTGCCGCCCGCCGATACCCCCATGCGCAGCCCGTCGCGCGCATTCTGGTGCACGAAAGCCCAATCGGTGCGCATCAGTCGCCGCCGCGCGGCCTCGGGCAGGGCCAGAACATCCTGCGGGCCTTGCGCAGTGGCAAGGATCACCTGCCCGGAATCGGGGCGCAACTGCCCCGCCAGGCACGACAGCAGCGTCGATTTTCCCGAGCCTGACTCGCCGACAATGCCCAGCACCTCGCCCGCGAAAAGCTCGAAGGAGACATCGGCACAGCCGATCCGCGCGCCGTAGTGCTTCGAAATGCCGCGCACCGACAACAGCGGTGTATCCTCGGCCATCGGCGGGATGGTCATGGCAGGGGCGTTCATGCGGCTTTCTCCGTCAGCCGGCCGCCATGGCCAGCCCTGCGTCGGTTGCGGCAGTGGTCGGTATCGGAACAGACATACATCCGCCCCCCGACATCATCGATGATCACCTCATCAAGATAACTGTCGTTGGCGCCGCACAGGTCGCAGGCATGCGTAGCCTTGGAAGCGGTGAAGGGGTGGTCGTCGAAATCGAGGCTGACAACCTTGCAATAGGGCGGAAGGGCATAGATGCGCTGCTCGCGCCCGGCTCCGAAAAGTTGCAGCGCCGGGTTATCGGCCAGCTTGGGGTTGTCGAATCGCGGGATCGGCGAAGGGTCCATCATGTAGCGCCCCTCCACCTTGACCGGATAGGCATAGGAGGTGGCGATCTCGCCGTGGCGGGCGATATCCTCATAGAGCTTGACATGCATCAGCCCGTATTCCTCCAACTCATGCATCTTGCGGGTTTCAGGCTCGCGCGGCTCCAGAAAGCGCAGCGGCTCGGGGATCGGCACCTGGTAGACCAGGATCTGCCCCTCGCTGAGCGGCGCTTCGGGGATGCGGTGGCGGGTCTGGATCAGGCTGGCCTCGGCAGTGGCTTCGGTCACGGCAACCCCGGCGGTGCGCTGAAAGAACCGCCGGATTGATACCGCATTGGTGGTATCGTCTGCGCCCTGATCGATCACCTTGAGCACATCCTCGGGCGTCAGGCAGGCCGCCGTGACCTGCACGCCGCCCGTGCCCCAGCCGTAGGGCATGGGCATTTCGCGGCTGGCGAAGGGCACCTGATAGCCGGGCACCGCCACCGCCTTGAGGATCGCGCGGCGGATCATGCGCTTGGTGGCCTCGTCGAGATAGGCGAAGTTATACTCACTCATGGCTCAGCAGCCCTCGTTCGCTCAACTCGGCCTCAAGCAAGGCCGGCTCGGTGAAATGATGCGCCTGCATGCCGAAAGCGCGCGCGCCTTCGGCATTGGCGCGGCTGTCGTCGATGAACAGGCAATCCGCCGGCATCAGCCCGGCGCGGGTGCAGAGCAGGGCATAAATGCGCGGGTCGGGCTTGATCAGCCCTTCAACACCCGAGACCACCGTCACCCCGAAAACCTCGGCCAGGCGGGGATGCACCCCCAGCCCGACCGGCCACAGCTCGGCCGACCAGTTGGTGATTGCATGCAGCGCAACGCCGCGCGCCTTCAGCCGCTCCAGCAGCGCCCAGTTGCCGGCGATGGGCTCGCGCACCGTCAGATGAAATCGCTCGCCATAGCGCGTCAGGATCGCCCGGTCGGCAGGGTCGTCGATGGCCATGAGCGCCTCGCCCAGGCTGCGGCCCCGGTCGTTCTCCAGGTTCCAGGCGTAGAAATCCACCCGCGCCAGAAAGGCATCGACCGCCGGGCGGCTGCCCAGTTCGGGCAGGAAGGCCAGATGCGGGTCCCAGCGCAGCAGCACATTGCCAATGTCGAACACCACCGCCTTCATGCCGCGTCATCCTCTTCGGTCTGCACGCTCGCCGCTGGCGCCGCCGCTTCGGCGCGCAACCGGCGCACCA
Source organism: Pararhodobacter sp. (assembly GCA_046295695.1). GTDB lineage: Bacteria > Pseudomonadota > Alphaproteobacteria > Rhodobacterales > Rhodobacteraceae > Pararhodobacter. Next base: position 10,948 of record JBKBMS010000009.1, read on the forward strand.
GCTCCAGCTCGGCCTGGAAATCGACGTAATGGGGCAGCTTGATATGCTCCAGAAACCCGGTGGCCTGGATGTTGTCGGCGTGCATCAGCACGAATTCCTCATCCTGGGCAGGGGCGCCGGTGTCCTCCTCGCCCAGTTCGGCCCAGCGCAGCGAACGATCCACCAGGCTCATGGCAATGGCCTTGCGCTCGGACTGGCCAAAAACCAGCCCATAGCCGCGCGTGAATTGCGGCGGCTCGGTCCGTGACCCTTTGAACTGGTTGACCGTCTCGCATTCGGTCAGCTCGATCTCGCCGATCTCGATGGCGAAGCCCAGTTCGGGGATGTCCAGCTCCACCGCCACGGTGCCGATGCGCAACTCGCCCACGAAGGCATGCGTGCGCCCGTAGCCGCGCTGCGTGGAATAGGCCAAGGCCAGGATAAACCCCTCGTCGCCGCGCGTCAGCGCCTGCAGTCGCAGCGGGCGCGTGGCCGGCAGCTCCATTGGCTCGCGGGTCAGATCCGGGGGCGTGGCGTCGCTGGCAGGTTCGCGCTCGATAAGACCGTCGCGGTCCAGAAACCCGGTGACATGGGGCACGCCCTCCGGTTCTGCGGCCTGGCATGGCGCGGCGGACGGGGACGCCTCGCCCTCGGCGGCCAGCGCGAAATCGAGCAGCCGGTGGGTATAGTCGAAGGTCGGCCCCAGCACCTGCCCGCCCGGCAGATCCTTGTAGGTCGCCGAGACCCGCCGCATGATCATCATCGCCGCGGTATCCACCGGGCGCGAGGCGCCAAAACGCGGCAACGTGGTGCGATAGGCGCGAATCAGGAAGATCGCCTCGATCAGATCGCCGCGCGCCTGCTTGATCGCCAGCGCCGCCAGATCGCGGTCATGAAGCGAGCCCTCGGCCATCACCCGGTTCACCGCGAGAGCCAGTTGTTCGCGGATCTGGCCGACCGACAGTTCGGCCAGCGCCGGATCGCCGCGCCGCTCCTCGGCCAGCCAGGCATGGGCGTTTTCGATCGCCCGTTCGCCGCCCTTGACCGCGACATACATCAGCCTTCCTCCACGATGGTCGAGCGTGGCAGCCCGGCCAGCCGGTTGCCCGCAGTCAGAAAGAAATCATGCCCCAGCGGAAAGAGCGCGCGATTGGCGCGAAAGGCCGCCACTTCGGGCAGCGAGAGCCGCGCCGTGGCGCGGATACCGGGGCCCGTGAGCCGCGCGCCATGCGCACCCAGCGCGTCCATCTCGACGATCAAGGTGGCTGATCGGTCAGGGTAGTCCGGCTGCCCACAGGCGAAACGCTCCAGCGGGGCCAGCGCTGCCCAGTCGCCGATGGCGAAGGCCGCTTGGGCCGCGCACACCAAGGGCGCGCCGGTATGGAAGGCGATCCACTCGCGCAACGCCGGGCAATCATGCGCGCCGGCCAGATGCAGCGGCGTCGTCGCATCGCAGAGCACCAGCACCAGCGCCCCGGCCGCCGGCGAGAGTGGCGCGGGCGGCGACACCTCGGCAAGCTCGACAATCTGACCCGGCCGAGAAAGCGCGGTGAGCGCGGCGCGAAAGCCGCGCGCCGCCTCCACCGGGGGATCGGCAAAGCCCCCTTCCAATGCCTGCGCGATCATTGATCCTCTCCGCGAACCATGGTGAAGAACTCTACCCTGGTCGCCGCGGCCCGCGCGGCGCGCGCGGCCTTGCGCGCCCGTTCGGCGGCCTCCAGCGGCACCAGCACGGCGGCGCGCAGCGCATCGGCCTGCGGGGTCTGCATCAGCGCATCAGCCAGCGCCACGCGGCGCGCATGGCTCTTGTCGCGCCCCTGCACATAGCCATGCCCGACCGCCCCGCAGGCAAGCCGCAGCGAGCAGCGCGTCACGGTCATTTCGCCCAGATTGAACGGCGCGCCGCTCGCCCCCTGACGCCCCCGCACCATTACCGCGCCGATCTCGGGCGTGCGCAACAGCGTGACAACAGGCGGATCGGGCAAGAAACCGTCGAGCAAAGCTACCAGCCGCCGGGGTTCGGCGCGGCTGAGCAGCCCAAGCGCCGCACGGCGGCACTGATCCAGGGGTGAGGGAATTGCCGGGTCAGGCTGGGGTGCAGGGTTCATTGCCGCATCTTGCCATTTTGTCTATCTAACTATACAACTAGACATCATTTAGCACAAGCAATGCACCCCTGCACGTGAAGAGTTTGTAAAACATGCCCCGCACCGCGATCTGGCACAGCATCGCCCAAAGCCTCGCCGCAGAGATCGCCGCGCGCCAATACCTTCCCGGCGACAAGCTGCCGACCGAAGCCGCGCTTGCCGCGCGCTTTGGCGTCAACCGCCATACGGTGCGCCAGGCTTTGGCCGATCTGGCCGCACGCGGCCTGGTGCATGCGCGGCGTGGCGCGGGCGTCTTTGTCACCGCCAGCCCTGCGGAATACCCGCTGGGGCGCCGGGTCCGGTTTCATCAGAACATCCTGGCCAGCGGGCGCATGCCGGCGCGACGCATCCTGCGCCAGGAAACCCGGCGCGGCGCCTTGCCAGAAACCGCGGCCCTTTTGCTGCCCGATGGGGCCATGGTGCATGTCGTCGAAGGGCTGTCGCTGGCTGACAACCTGCCCATCGCACATTTCTGCTCGATCTTTCCGGCGGCAGCACTACCCGGCTTTCTCCCCGCCCTCGCGCAGAGCCAATCGGTGACGGCAGCGCTGAAAGCGTGCGGCGTGCATGATTATACCCGCGCCTCCACCCGGCTGACGGCACGCCGCGCCGAGGCCTTCCTGGCGCGCCATCTGCAACTGCCCGAGGGCGCTCCGGTGCTGCATACCGAATCGCTCAATGTCGATGCCGCGGGCAATGCGGTGGAATATTGCGAATCAAGCTTTGCCGGCGACCGTGCCACCCTGACCGTCACCCCGGAGGCGCCCGCCTGAGGCACCCCCCAGGATGTAAGCCGGGGCATCCACCGCGCTCAACCGCCATGTTTCTCCAGGAACGCCTCGATCGGCAGATGGCGAAAATCATCCAGCGCCGCACGCAATTCCTGATGCGGCCAGTCCCACCAGGCCAGCGCCAGCAGACGCTCGGCAATGACCGCCGCGAACCGCCGGCGCAGCGGCCGGGCCGGCACGCCGGCGACGATCATGTAGGGCTCCACATCGCCCGTCACCACTGCACCGGCGGCCACCACCGCCCCGGCGCCAAGCGTCACCTCGGGCTTGATGATCGCGCCATGCCCCACCCAGCAATCCGGCCCCAGCACGCTACGCCGTGCCGCGCGCCGGGCAAAGAACGCGGTGTCATCCCCGGCGTCGTCCCAATAGGATGCCGAACGATAGAGAAAGTGATGCAGCGAAGCCTGCGCCATCGGATGATCGGTCGGACCGATGCGGGTGAAGGCGGCAATATTGGCGAACTTGCCCACCGTGGTATTGGCGATATCGGCATAGCGGTCGCAATAGGCGTAATCCCCGAAGGTCGAGTTGCTCACCCGCGCCCCGCGCCCGATCTCGCACCAGGCGCCGAAATGGCTGTTGTTGATCTCGCAATCGGGGTGCAGCAACGGAGCTTCGGCGCACAAGGCGGGCATCATGGAACTCCCTTGAGACGGTGCGGCGCGGCCTCAATGGCCAGAGCCGTCGCCCTTGATCAGCTTGCGCCGCAGCCAGCCCGAGAACGAATCCATGGCAATGACCATCAGCACCACGAGCAGGATGTAATAGCTGACCTTCTCCCAATCGCTGGTGGTCTGGATCGCCTGCGTCAGCATCAGCCCGATGCCGCCACCGACGATCGCGCCAATCACCGTGGCCGAACGCGTGTTCGATTCCAGGAAATACAGCACCTGGCTCAGCAGCACCGGCATGACCTGCGGGATCACACCGAAGCGGTAGCGCTGCACGGCATTGGCGCCGGTCGATTGCACCCCCTCGATGGGCTTCTTGTCCACGTTTTCCAGCGCCTCCGAGAAGAGCTTGCCGAAACTGCCCGAGTCGGTGATCAGGATCGCCAGCGCCCCGGTCATCGGCCCCGGCCCGAAGGCGCGGGTCAGGATGATGGTGAAGATCAGCGCATCCACCCCGCGCACGAAGTCGAACATCCGCCGCACGGCAAAGCGGATCATGCGCGAAGGCGCGAAGTTCTGCGCCGCGAAGAAGGCCAGCGGCAGCGCGATGAAAGCCGCGCCGAAGGTGCCCAGAAAGGCCATCAGAACGGTCTCGAAGATCGCCCAGGCAACCTCGTTGTGCTGCCAGATGCCGTTTCGCCAGAAATCGCGCAGCATCGCCACGGCATTGGGCAGCGCCGGATCAAGCCTTTCGCCGCCAAGGGCGAGGCCCAGGTTCTCCAGCGGACCGCGCCCCGAGAACGGGCTGTCGAGATCGAAGAAGAACATCTCCCAGCCGTAGAAATAGCGGAAGGTGTCCGAGCGCGAGCGCGTCACCGTGACCCGCCCGGCCTGGGTGGTGATCACCACGCGGCCATCCGAGGCATTGATGAAATCAGGCACGGATGGTTCGGGCAGGGAAAGCGCGATGGTTTCGCCAACCTCCATCGCGATCACGCCGTAGCCCGGCAGTTCGTAGCGCACCAAGGGCCCGTCATAGCTCACCAGATGCCCGCCGCCGAGATCGATCAGCGTGCGCTCACCGTCACGCTGCACCCAGTCGGGGATGGCGCTTTCGGGATAGGTGGCGCGCCGGCTGCCCTCGATTGACACGGCAGTGGTGCCGCGGCGGTTGTCGCGGGTGACATGGGTCTTGTAGCTGATCGCGTCCGACAGCAGGATCACCGCATTGTCCATGCGCGCGCGCTGCGTCAGGCCCGGCACGTCAAAGGCGAAAAACACATAGCTCAGATAAAGCAGCACCAGCGCTGGAATGGCGAAGGCGATGGTCTTCTTGCGGCGGAACTGCCCGCTGACTGTCGCGCGCAGATCCTCGCCGCTGGTGTTCGTGGCGAAAGTGCTCATGTCAGTGGCCCCCGTGGGTCAGGCTGTTGCGCATCTGGCTGGAGATCTGGTCAACGATGACGATGGTGGCAAAGAGCATCAGGAAGATGCCCGCCGCCTCGTCGAAACGGCCTTGGCCAAAGGTCATGGCGTTCTTCAGCTCATAGCCGATGCCGCCGGCACCAACGAAGCCCAGGATCGCCGAGGCGCGGATGTTGATTTCAAAACGCAGAAGTCCGTAGCTGAGATAGTTGGGCAACACCTGCGGAAAGACCCCCAGCCACATGCGCTGCGACCAGTTCGCCCCCACCGATGCCAGCCCTTCGACGGGCTTGAGATCGACGTTTTCGTTCACTTCCGAGAAGAGCTTGCCCATTGCCCCGGCGGTATGGATGGCAATGGCGATCATCGCCGGCACCGGACCGCCGCCCATGATGAAGATGAGCACAAGCGCAACCACGATCTCGGGGATCGCGCGGCAGATATCGGCGACGCGGCGCGCAAGCGGTATGAGCCGCGGCCAGAAGGCCAGCCCGCGCGTGGCCGCGAGCGACAGGAGGGTGCCCAGGATGCAGCCGATCAGCGTGGCCACGGCGGCGATGTTGACGGTTTCGATCAATGCGGGCAGCGCGTTGAGCATGTGCCCCGGCAGATTGGCCGATTTCTCCCAGGCTTCGGCGACCATTTCGGCGGGAAAATCGAAGATCCGGCCGATCCCGTCGAAAAAACCGCCGGCATTGCGCGCCTCGGTGATGCGAAAGCCCGAGATGAAAAGCGCGACGAAGACAACGATGATGATGCCGCTATACATGCGCCGACGGCGCGTCAGCGCCAGGTAATCACCGCGAATGGCGCCCAAGGGCGCGGCGCTGTCTGCCTGCATGGCCATTCTGTTCCCCAGATTGAAAAAAGCCGGGCCCCGCAACGAGAGGCCCGGCCGATTGTGGCAACGATCAGTTCATCTGCAGGCGGCGGATCTCGATCACCGATTCATAGGCCTCGTGCCCGATCGGGGTGAACCCTGCGGTTTCGCCGGCGGCGACGCCATAGGCGCAGGCCGGGTCGGTTTCATGCAGGTTTGCCAGCAGTTCGATCATCTGGTCCTTGACCTCTTGCGGCAGCGCCGAGCGCAGCACGATCGGCCCCTCGGCGATCGGACGCGAGCGCCAGATTTCCACGAGATCGTTCATGTCCACGAGGCCGGCATCGGTGGCGCGGCGCAGCGCGCCCGAGTTGAAGCCGTCTTCCCAGTCGCCCTGGCCATCGGCCCAGGTCACGGCGGCATCGAACTCGCCGTTGACGACACCGATGATCGATTGCTCATGCCCGCCCGAAAAGACGATGCGCCCGAAGTATTCGCCCTCGGTCATCGAAAAGCCGTCCTGGGGGATTTCCACGCGCGGGATCAGATAGCCCGAGGCCGAGTTCGGATCGGCAAAGGCGAAGGTGCGCCCAGCCATGTCATCGAGCGAGGTGATGCCGCTGTCGGAACGGGCAAAGCCGATCGAATAGTAGGTATAGGAGCCGTCAAGATTGGTTTTCACCATCACCGGCTCGATGGCCTCGGCGTTGTTCAGCCAGACGGCGGCATAGGCGGACGCGCCAAGCCACGCGAAATCAAGCGTGCCACCCAGCAGGCCCTGGATGACGCCGTTGTAATCGGCCGGGGTGAACAGGCGGGTCGGCACGCCCAGCAGTTCCTCGGTATAGGCGCGGAAGCACTCGTTCGAGGCCAGCCGGTCCTGGGCGTTCTCTCCACCCAGAAGGCCGATGCGGAATTCGGTAATGCCCTGGGCCGAGGCCGCGCCGGTCAGCGCGGTGGTTGCGGCAAGCATGGCAGCCAGTTTTTTCATCTGTTCGCTCCGTTGAGATGAAAGGCCCCGCGACATGCGAGGCCGGGTAAAGGGGATCAGAGGGCGGCGGCAGCGGCAAGGCGCGGCCGGGCCGGCGCCGCGGCCCCTGGCGCCAGCGCCTGCGCGGCCACATGCGCGGGAATCGCCGTCGAGGTGGCATCCTCATTGAAGCTCTCGTCCGCGCCATAGATCTCGCGCGCGACATCGGTGGTCAGATCATCGGCGGTGCCGTCAAAGACAACGCGCCCGTCGCGCATGCCGATCACCCGGTCGCAATAGCGCCGCGCGGTATCGAGCGTGTGCAGATTGGCGATCACCATGCGCCCGTCCTCGACATTGATCCGCTTGAGCGTATCCATGACGATCTGCGCATTCATCGGGTCGAGGCTGGCGATGGGCTCATCGGCCAGGATGATCTTGGGGTCCTGCATCAGCGCGCGGGCGATGGCGACGCGCTGCTGCTGCCCGCCCGAAAGCGCCTCGGCGCGTTTGGGGGCCTGTTCGGCAATGCCCAGACGCTCAAGGATGTCGATGGCCTGCAAGATGTCATCCTGGGTCCAGAGGTTGAACATCGTCGCCAGGGTCGAGCGCTGGTTGAGCCGACCGTGCATCACGTTCGAGGCCACATCGAGCCGCGGCACCAGGTTGAACTGCTGGAAGATCATCGCGCATTGGCTTTGCCAGGCGCGCGCCTCGCGGCCCTTGAGCGCCAGGATGTCGCGCCCATCGACCAGAATTTCACCAGCGGTGGCATCGGTCAGGCGGTTCATCATGCGCAGGAAGGTGGATTTCCCCGCCCCCGAACGCCCAATGATCCCCACGAAGGCCGGCCCTTGGACCGAAAAGCTGATATCGTCCACGGCGGCCTTCTGGCCGAACATCCGCGTTACCTTGCGCACCTCAAGCATTCCACACCTCACCCTGCTGGTTGAGGCGGGTTATCGGCGCGTTTCATGACGGCGATGCAGCGGTTCTGAATCGATCAGGTAAAATTCGCAGGCCACGGCACGGGCATCTGCCGCCACCGCAGGCCGCCATTTTGACAGATCGGCAACCGCGGTGGTGTCAGTGCGGCAGCAGCCCCGCTTCGCGCCAGCCATCCACCACCGAAAGCGCGGCCTCTGCAAAGGCCGGGTCGTTGATATGCGCTTCCAGCTCGATCAGCCGCACATTCGGCGGGCAGGCGCGGCGCAGCTCGTCGCAAAAGGCGGCCAGCCCCTCGGCATCGTGGAGCGGCGCGCCGGGGCGGTCCCATTCGTTGCCACCGCCAGTGGGCAGCAGCATGCTCACCGGCCCCTGTGCGCACGCCAGCCGCTCGATCATCAACCGGGCCATGGCGCGGCGTTCGTCGGCATTCATCACCACCGAAGTCAGCAAGCGGTTGTGCGCATGTGCCGGGCGCCCCTCCAGATGGGCGGGCACCGGATGCCAGCCTACCAGATCGACCAGATCGTAACAGCCGATGGAGACCAGTTGCGGAATACCGGCACGGCCGGCGGCGGTCATGCGGTCGGGTCCGGCGCTGATACCCGAGCCATGCATGTGGTTGCCCAGCTCCTGCGGCGCGAAATCCAGCACTGCGGCAAAGGCGCCCTCGGCGGCCAGCGCCTCGAAGGCGCGTCCACCCATGCCGGTGGCGTGAAACACCGCCACCTCGAAGCCTCGCGCCTCCAGCGCGGGTTTCAGCGCCACCATGTAGCGCAGCACCGTCTTGCCAAACGAGGTCATGCCGATCAGCGGCTGGTCGCGGCGCGGCTTCTCCACGGCGCGCGCTGCCCCCAGCACCGCGCCGGCCGCCTGGCTGAGCGAGGCGCGGCAGATCGAGTTGAGCCCGTAAAGCCCGCCCGCCCAGAGGATCATCTGGATATCGGGCGCCAGCCGCGCCGGCGGGATCATCGGCGAGAAGCTGACCGTGGAGACCACATATTTCGGCACGCCGATGGGCAGCGCGGCGCAGAGATCGAGCGCCAGATCGGTGCCCATCGAGCCGCCCAGCACGATCACCCCGTCAAAGCGACCCTCGCCATGAAGCTTCGCCGCCAGCGCCGCCGCGCCGCGCGCCATGATCTGCATGGCGATGTTCTCGTCCTCGGCGGCGATGGCCTCGGCAATGCTGCCCCCGCCCGCCTCGGCCACCTGATGCTTGGAAATGTCGGTGGGGCGCGCGGGATCGCCCAACACCGAGACATCCATGCTCAGAACCTGCCCGCCCTGATCGCGGATCACCTGCGCCAGATAGCAGAGTTCCTCATCCTTGGTGTCATAGGTCCCGGCAATCAGGATGATGCGCTCGCTCATAGCTGTATCCATGCGGTTTTCAGGTTCACGTATTTCTCGAGGGCATGCAGCGACTTGTCATGCCCGTTGCCGGATTGCTTGTGCCCGCTCAGGGGCACCGTCACATCCGGCCCGCCATAGGTGTTGACATGAACCACCCCGGCGTCGATGGCACGGATCATGCGATGCGCACGTCCCAGATCGGTGGTCCAGACGGCGGCGGCAAGGCCGAATTCGGTGCCATTGGCCAGTGCCACGGCCTCGGCTTCGGTGTCGAAAGGCGTGATCGCCAGCACCGGGCCAAAGACCTCCTCGCGCGACAGCGTCATCTGCGGGGTGATGCCATCGAAGACGGTGGGGGGGAAATAGCTGCCGCCGGTCTCGGCGAGAATACGCGCGCCCCCGGTCAGCAACTGCCCCCCCTCCTGCCGGGTGCGCTCCACATACGCGGCAATGCGCCCAAGCTGTGCCTCCGAGGCGATGGCGCCGGCCTGGGTTCCCAGATCGAGCGGATTGCCCACCTTCATGCCGCGCGCCGCCTCGGCCACGAGGGCGGCGAATTCCTCATGCACCGAACGCTCCACCAGAAGCCTTGAACCCGCCACGCAGACCTGACCGGAATTGCGGAAAATCCCCAGCGCCGAGACCTGCGCCGCCGCTTTCAGATCGGGCGCATCGGCAAAGACCACATTGGGCGACTTGCCGCCCAGTTCCAGATAGACCCGCTTGAGGTTCGAGCGGGCGGAATATTCCAGCAGCCGCCGCCCCACCCCGCCCGAGCCGGTGAAAACCAGCACATCGACATCCATATGCAGCCCCAACGCCTCGCCGGCCACCGCGCCCTGCCCGGTGACGACATTGAGCACCCCTTCCGGCAGGCCACATTCGGCGCAGATCTCGGCCAGCCGCAACAGGCTCAGCGAGGCCACTTCCGAGGGTTTCAGCACCACCGAATTACCCGCCGCCAGCGCCGGCGCGATCTTCCATGCGCCGATCATCAGCGGGAAGTTCCAGGGCACGATGGCGCCGACCACCCCGACCGGCTCGCGGTGCACCAGCCCCAGCACATTGTCGGGGGTGGGGGCGATCTCGCCGGGGATCTTGTCCACGGCCTCGGCGTAGTAGCGGAAGGTCGCCGCCGCCGAGCCCGGCTCGGCCTTCAGCACCATGGAGATCTCGGTGCCGTTGTCGCGCACGCCCAGCACCGCCAGCGCCAGCGCCTCGCGTTCGATGGCATCGGCGATACGGTGCAGCACGCGCTTGCGTTCGACCGGCGCGGCGCGCGACCAGGCGCCGCCGGCAAAGGCGCGCCGCGCACTGGCCACCGCGCAGTCAACATCGTCCGGCCCGGCATCGGCGATGGTGGTCAGCTTGCGCCCGTCGATGGGCGAGGTCACGGGCATCACCGCGCCGCTTTCCGCCGGCTGCCAGCGGTTGTCTATGAACAGCCCGCGTGGTGCGAGGTCCTTGGCGGCAAGCGCATCAATGCTGGCCTGATCCATGCTTTCGTCCTTTCCATTCGCGCCACAGCGCCCAAAGATGCAGCGCCACCACCAGACAGATCAGCGCGAAGATGATCTGCGCCACGGGCCGGTCGATCCAGTTCCAGAGCGAGCGGATGCGCGGCAGTGACGTGCGGAATTTCTCTTCCATGATGCCGCCCAGAACGATGCCCAGGATGATCGGCACGGTGGGCAGGTTGAGCCGTTTGAGCATCACCCCCAGCACACCAAACGCGCCCGCCACCATGCAGTCGATGGCCGAATTGCGCAGCGAATAGATGCCGACGAAGGAAAGCGTCAGGATCACCAGCCCCAGAAAGCGGTTGGGGATCGCCAGCACGCGCAGCAGCGGCCGCGTTGCGCCCAGCAGGAAGATCAGCGCCAGAATGTTCAGAAGCGCCAGCGACAGATAGATGGCGATGACGAATTCCATGTTGTTCTGAAACAGCGCCGGGCCGGGGATGACGTTATGGACGTAAAAGACCGTCAGCATCATCGCTGTCAGTTCCTCGCCCGGAATGCCCAGAGCCAGCAGCGGCACCATCGCCGCAGGCGGCACCGAATTGTTGGCGCTTTCCGATGCCACCAGCCCCTCGGGCGCGCCCTTGCCGAATTTCTCGGGCGTCTTGGAGCTTGAGCGCGCATAGGTATAGGACAGGAACTGCGAGACGAACTCGCCGACACCGGGGATGATGCCCATCACCGTCCCCGAGGCCGAGCCTGCCGCCGCCACGCGTTTGTAGCGAAACACTTCCAGAAACGAACGCGCCACGCTGCCTTCGAGCCTGGGCACCTTGCCGCCCCCCTCTGGCCCGGTAAGCAGCACGAAGGCCTGCGACACGGCAAACAGGCCCAGCACCACCACGATCAGGTCGATCCCCTGCGTCAGCCACGGCTGATCGAAGGTGAAGCGCATTGTGTAGCGGTTGGCCTCCATGCCGATCGTATGAATGAAGATGCCGAAGAACAGCAGCGCCCCGGCCGCCAGCGCCTGCCCGCGATGCGCCACCACCACCATCACGCAGCCCAGAAGCGCCGCCAGGAAGATCTCGCGCGAGCCGAACATCGGCGCCACCCTGGCCAGAACCGGCGCCATCAGCACCAGACAGATGACCGAGAACATCCCCCCCACGAACGAGGCGCCAAAGGCCAGCCCCAGCGCCCGCGGCGCCTGGCCGGCCTGGGTCATGGGATAGCCGTCATACGTGGTCAGCGCATTGACCGCAGTGCCCGGCGTATTGACCAGAATCGCCGGGATCGCACCGCCGTAGAGCGATGAGCCGTAGATGCCCAGCAACAGCGTCAAACCCACCACCGGGTCCATGCCGAAGGTCGCCGGCAGCAGGATGGCAATGGCCACCGCCGGGCCGACACCGGGAATGGCGCCGATCATCACGCCGCCCACCGAGCCGATCAGAAGCGCCAGAATGACATCCCAGCGGGTGATGATGTCGAGCGCGGCAACAAAGGTGTCCAAGGCCAACCCCTAGAGATAGAGCACGAAGAAGTTGCGCAGCGCGCGTGGCAACAGCTCATAGAGCGCACCGCCGGGAATACGCACCGACAAGAAGCCCTTGAACAGCACCACCACCAGCGCCCCCAGCAGCGGCGCCAGCGCCAGCATGCGCCCGCGATAGCCCAGCCGGAAGGCCAGAGCGGCGCAAAACAGCATCGTTGTCGGCAGATAACCCAGCCAGGGCACGGTAAACACATAGAGCAGAAACCAGCCCAGATATTCGCCCGCGCGCAGCCAATGTGCGACCTCGGCCAGAGCATCGCCACCGCCCGCGCGCCGGTTGCGCAGGATACAGGCGATCAACTCTCCGGTGCCGAAGGCGAGCATGCCGATGATGGCTATGAGCGGCCAGAGGCCCGGCTGCCGCCCCAGTCGCTGCCCCTCAAGCCAGGTGGTCTGCGACGACCATTGCGTGGCCAGAACCAGCGCCACCATGAACGACACCACCGCGAAGACGATCTCGGCGCGGTGATGGCGGGGGCGGATCAGTTCGGAAAGATCCTGCGGCTTGTCGCGCATGAACGGCTCCTGTCAAACGCCCCGGCCCGCGCGGGGCCGGGGCCATGTGGCGGCATCAGTCGGCCAGCATGCCCTCGATCAGGTCAAGGGTCGCGGCATCGCGCGCCATCACCGCATCGGCACCGGCGGCGTCGAGCCAGTAGACCTGCGCGCCGGTCTCGGCGGCGAAATCCTGGGCGCGCGCGCTCATCATGGTGCCTTGCGCCACGGCGGCGATACGCTCGCGCACCTCGGCGGGTGTATCCTTGTGCACGAAAAGGCCGTTCCACAGCGTCAGCGTCAGTTCCGGCACCAGTTCGGCGACGATCGGCGCATCGGGGGCCATGGGCAGGCGCTCGGGCGTGATGGCGGCCAGCACGGTGATCTGGTCAAGGCAGGGCAACACCAGTTGAATGGTGGTGTTGATGACATCCACATCGCCCGAGGCCAACGTATTGCAATCGAGCGCGTCATAGGCGGCATCCTCGCCCCATTCGAAGCCAAGCGAGGCCGCCAGCGCAAAGGTAACCGCGGTGGGCGGGATTTCGGCGCCGAAATGACCCAGAAGCACCTCGTTGTCCTGCGCATGGGCGATGAGTTCATCCATGGTCTGAAACGGCGCCGAGGCCGAGGTCGCCAGAATGAACGGATAGGTCAGAAAGATGCCCACCGGCTCAAAGGGGTTGGGGTCAAGCTGCGGGATACCGATATGCGGCCCCACCAGCGGCACGTCGATGACAAACGAGCCGATCACCGAGCCATCGGCCGGGGCCATCGCGACATCAATCGCGCCGGGGAACGGCCCGCCACCGCCGCCGGGCCGGTTGACCACCGCCGCCGGCTGGCCATAGGCGGCCTGGAAATCCTCGGCGATCATGCGCGTCAGCACATCCTCCAGATCGCCCGGCGGCCACGGCACGACAAATTGCACCGGCCCGTTGGGGTATTCGGCCAGCACGGCGGTCGCCGGCAGCGCCATGGCGGCCGCCAGCGCGAGGGAAAGTGATTTTTTCATGGGTTGCTCCCTGTGGTTCATTATTTACACCATCGTTTCAAATTTAGCTTGCGCGACCAATCAGATTCGGTCAAGAATTTTCTTGCACCTGCAATGAAGGTTTTCCCCAAGGCACGGATCACAGCATGAGAACCGTCGAAAAAGCCCTTAGATTGCTTGATTTTTTTGATGAAAAGCGCCCTGAAAGCGGGCTCAGCGAGCTTGCCCGCCTGAGTGGAATCGACAAGGCTACGGTGCTGCGGATGCTGAACGATCTGGCCGCGACCGGGCTGGTAGAGCAGGATCCGACAAACCGGCAGTGGCGGTTGGGGGCCGGCATCCTGCGCCTGGCACGGCTGCGCGAGGCCAGTTTTCCCGTCACCGGCACCATCACCCCGATCCTTGAGCGCCTGGCGCGCGAAACCGGCGAGACAGCGCATGCCAGCCTGCGCGCGGGCCGTGATCTGGGGACCATCGGGGTGGTGGAAAGCACGCGGTCAAACCGCGTCTATATCGAACCGGGACTGATGCTACCGCTGCATGCCACGGCTTCGGGCGTGGCCTACTGCGCCTTTGCCCGCCCCGAGGTCCAGCAAGAGGTGCTGGCACGCGCCCTGCTCGCGCATACTGCCACCACGCCCGTCACCGCCGAGTCCCTCGCCCGGCGCATCGAAGATGCCCGCGCGCGCGGCTATGCCACTGCCGATCAGACCTATGAATCCGAGGTCTATGGCATTGCGCTGCCGATTTTCGGCGCAGACGGGTTTGCTGTCGGCGCGCTGGCTGTGGCCACCCCCACCTCGCGCCTGACCGAAACCCACGAGGCGCAGATCATCACCGCTCTTGCCCCCGCAGCCCGCGAAGCCACCAAGGGCATTGGCGGGCGCATCCCCGAACATCACCGAATCGCCGTCTGAATCTGCCCCCGAAAGGAGCCCCGCAATGCCCCGCGACGAGAACTTCCTCAAGGCCAACAACGCCCGCAGCCTCTGGCATCCGATGACCGCGCCGGCGGATAGTCTGGCCAATCCGCCGACCATAATCACCGGCGCGCGCGGCGTGCGCATCAGCGATGTCGATGGCCACGAGGTCGTCGATGCCGTTGGCGGGCTGTGGAACGTCAATCTGGGCTATTCCTGCGAACCGGTGAAAGCCGCCATCGCCAGCCAGCTTGAGCGGCTGCCCTATTATTCGATCTTCCGCGGCACCTCGAACGATTGCGTGATCGAACTGGCCGAGGAACTGCGCGCCTTCTTCGCCCCCGACGGGCTGACGCGGGCCTTCTTCACCTCGGGCGGGTCGGACAGTGTGGAAACCGCGCTGCGGCTGGCGCGGCAGTATCACAAGATCCGCGGCGAGGCCGGGCGGGTGAAGTTTTTCAGCCTGAAGAAGGGCTATCACGGCACCCATATCGGCGGCGCCTCGGTCAACGGCAATGCCAATTTCCGCACCCAGTACGAGCCGCTGCTGCCCGGCTGCCACCATATCCCCGCCCCCTATCCCTACCGCAACCCGTTCAACGAGACCGACCCGGCAAAACTGGCGCAGCTTTGCCTTTCCGCGCTTGAAGACGAGATCGCCTTTCAGGATGCGGCCACCATCGCCGCCTTCATCATGGAACCGATCCTGGGCGCGGGCGGGGTGATCGTGCCGCATGAGAGTTTCATGCCCGGCGTCGCCGCACTTTGCCGCAAGAACGGCATCCTGCTGATCGCCGACGAGGTAATCACCGCGTTTGGGCGCACCGGCGCCTGGTCCGGCAGCCGGCTCTGGGGGGTGCAACCGGATTTCATGTGCACCGCCAAGGCCATCACCAACGGCTATTTCCCCTTTGGCGCAGTGATGATCGCCGAAGATGTCGCCCAGACCTTCGAGCGCGATGAAACCGGACGCGCCGCCATCGGCCATGGCTACACCTATTCCGGCCACCCGGTCGGCGCCGCCGCCGCGCTGGCCTGCCTGGCCGAAACCCGGCGCCTCGACGTGGCGCAAAACGCCGCCGCGCGGGGCGCACAGCTTCATGCGGGGCTTCTGGCCCTGGCCGAAAAGCACAGCGCCATCGGCGATGTGCGCGGCGGGCACGGGCTGATGTGCGCGCTGGAACTGGTGTCGGATCGCGCCAGCAAGGCCGCGCCGGAGAAATCGGTGCCGGGAAAGGTGCAGAAAGTGGCCTATGAGGCGGGCGCGATGGTGCGGATTTCGGGGCCCAACATCATCCTGTCGCCACCGCTGGTGCTGCAGGCAGGCGATGTCGATGTCATACTTGCGGCGCTCGACCGGGGGCTGGCCAGCCTCTGACGCCGCACCGGGCTGGCGTGCCTGCGCGCCAGCCTCTTGATTTACCCCCGCCTTTGCGGCAGGGGTTTGGAATGAACAAGCCATCCTCTCCCGTTTCGCAAAGCACCGAGACCACCCCCGCCGCACTGCGGCGCACCGACCGTTCGCTGCCCATCGCACTGTTGCGTGCACGTGAAAAGGTGATGACCCCGGTGCGCGAGATGCTGGCGCAATCAGGCGTGAGCGAACAGAAATGGCGCATCCTGCGGGTGCTCGACGAAGCCGGCCCCCTGGATCAGAGCCTGTTGGCGCAACACGCCTGCCTGCAACTGCCCAGTCTGACACGCATCCTGCGCTCGATGGAAGACCACCGCCTGATCACGCGCGAAACCGATCAGGCCGACCGGCGGCGCAGCATCGTCAGCATCACTGCCGCGGGCCGCAAGCTGATCGCCGACAACACCAAGGCCAGTATCGAACTCTTCACGCGGATCGAATCCGCCTTCGGCAGCAAGCGCATGAATAATCTTCTGGATCTGCTGGAAGAGCTGCATCAGATCGACCTGCCCGATGCACCGGCGCGGGGCGAGCACTCCGGCCCAGACGAGCTATCCGACTGACCGGCCCTTGCCGGCGCCACCGGGCGCGGCGCGCCCGGCTCAATGCGCGAAAATGCCTGCCGGGTCGGCAAAACCCTTCACCTCGATCGGATTGCCCGAGGGGTCGCGGAAAAACATCGTCCATTGCTCGCCGGGCTGGCCGGAAAAGCGCAGACTTGGCGGGATGATGAACGCCACGCCCGCCGCTTCAAGGCGTGCCGCAAGGGCCTGAAAGCCCGCCGCATCCAGCACCACGCCGAAATGCGGCATCGGCACCTTGTGCTCACCGACCTGTCCGGTGGGCGCATTGGCGAAAGGCTCGCCGCGATGCAACGAGACCTGATGCCCGAAGAAATCGAAATCGACCCAGCTTTCGGTGCTGCGCCCCTCGGCACAGCCCAGCACCCCGCCATAAAAGGCGCGCGCCTCGTCAAGATCGCGGACGTGATAGGCAAAGTGAAACGGATACGGCATGCGGACCTCGGATTTTCCCAGCCACAGGGTGCCGCATCGTCGCGACGGGGAAAAGCGAAAAGAACAGCAATCCGCAGCGCCGGCAATGGGCGGGAAGGCCGTGCCGCACCATGCGCCCCGCGGCGAACGGATGGCACACCGGCACCGGGGGCCGCCGAACGCCCGGCAGCGCTGCCCGCCGGGCTCCGCTGCGCTGGGGTGTTGTCGGGCTTGAGGCTTTCTCATAGCCTGCGTGCCAGCATCAACGGAGAGCGCATCATGACCCGCAGCTATGGCTTCGATACCTTGCAAGTTCACGCCGGCGCACGCCCGGATCCCGCCACCGGCGCGCGGCAGACGCCGATCTACCAGACCACCGCTTATGTGTTCCGCGACGCCGATCATGCCGCGGCGCTCTTCAACCTGCAGGAGGTGGGTTATATCTACTCGCGCCTGACCAATCCCACCGTCGCGGCGCTGCAAGAGCGCGTCGCCACGCTTGAGGGCGGGGTGGGGGCGGTGTGCTGCTCCTCGGGGCATGCGGCGCAGATCATGGCGCTCTTTCCGCTGATGGGGCCGGGGCGCAATGTGGTGGCCTCGACCCGGCTTTACGGCGGCACCGTCACCCAGTTCAGCCAGACCATCAGGCGCTTCGGCTGGGCGGCAAAGTTTGTCGATACCGACGATCTGGCCGCCATCGAAGCCGCCATCGACGCCGATACCCGCGCGATCTTCTGCGAATCCATCGCCAATCCGGGCGGCTATGTCACCGATATTCCGGCGCTCGCCGGGATCGCCGACAAACACGGAATTCCGCTGATCGTGGACAACACCTCGGCCACGCCCTGGCTGTGCCGCCCCATCGAGATGGGTGCCACGCTGGTGGTGCATTCGCTGACCAAATACCTCACCGGCAATGGCACCGTGACCGGGGGCGCGGTGGTGGATTCGGGCAAGTTCGACTGGTCGGCCAGTGACAAGTTCCCCTCGCTCTCCGCGCCTGAGCCCGCCTATCACGGACTGAAGTTCCACGAGACCTTCGGTGCGCTGGCCTTCACCTTCCACGGTATCGCCATCGGGCTGCGCGATCTGGGCATGACGCTGAACCCGCAGGCCGCGCATTATACGCTCCTGGGCATCGAGACCCTGAGCCTGCGCATGCAGCGCCACGTGGAGAACGCCGAGAAGGTCGCCACCTGGCTGGAGGCGGATCCGCGCGTCGAGGCGGTCACTTATGCCGGGCTGCCATCGTCGCCCTGGTATGCGCGCGCGCGCGCGCTGATGCCGCGCGGCGCCGGGGCGCTTTTCACCGTGACGCTGAAAGGGGGCTATGATGCCTGCGTGAAGCTGGTGGATTCGCTGGAACTGTTTAGTCATGTGGCCAATCTGGGCGATACCCGCTCGCTGATCATCCATTCGGCCAGCACCACCCACCGCCAGCTCACACCCGAGCAGCAAAAGGCGGCCGGCGCGGCGCCCAATGTGGTGCGCCTGTCGATCGGCATCGAAGATGCCGAGGATCTGATCGCCGACCTTGATCAGGCGCTGGCCCGGGCCACCGTCTGAGTCCGCCCCGCGGCGTGGCGATCAACAAAGCGTGGCCCGGCGGCATCACCGCCGGGCTTTTTCTTTGCATCGGCGGAAACCTGCTATAGGGATGAAGGAGTTCGAGTCTGGGACTCGTTGTCGATCAGAGGCTTGTGGTAAACGCGCGGCATGAAACCGAATTTTGCCCTGAACCTGTCGCATGACAGTGTCCAAATCCTGCAACGCGCGCCGACGGGCTGGCAACTTCTGGGGGCCACGCGCTTCGATGTGCCCGATCTCGACGCCGCGATGGCGCGGTTGCGCGCGCGGGCGCTCGACGCCGCGCCCGAGGGTATCCGCGCCAAGCTGGTGATCCCGGAAAGCGAGCTGCGCTATGCGACGGTGCCCGCTCCCGGCCCCACCGATGAGGCGCGCAAGCTTCAGATCGAGGCCGAAATCGACGGGCTGACACCCTATTCGATCGACGATCTGGTCTATGATTTCGTGCTTGAGGGCGAGGATGCGATGGTCGTCATCTGCGCCCGCGAGACCCTCGCCGAGGCCGAGAGCTTCGCGCGCGCGCATGATTTCAACCCCGTCTGCTTCGTCGCCATTCCACCGCGCGGAAAGTTCAGCGGCGAGCCTTTCCTGGGCGAGGCCCGCGGCGCCGGTAAGATCGCGCGTGACAGCGAGCCGGTGCGCATCATCACCGCCCCCCCGGCGCGGCCGGCATCCCCCGGCGCGGCGAGCAATGCGCCACCCGCACGCGCGCCGGCCGACGATCAGGTGCTCGATCCAGCTGCCCTTGATCCTGCTGTCGTCGCCAGTGCAGGCGGCGCCCCTGCCGGACCAGCGGGCCGCGTGGCAGCGGTTGCGCAGGCTGCCGCGCCCGAGGCGCTGTCGCGCGTCGGCGATCTGGTGCGGCGCATGGGCACCCGGCTGCGCCGCGAACAGGCGCAGGCTGACACGCCCAACGCATCCGCGGCAAAGTCTGATGACGCCAGAGGTTCAATTGCCGAAGCGCAGGCCGTGACGCCAGACAAGACGCCCGCCGTGGCACCCGACAAGGCGCCTGCGGTAACGCCCGCCGCGGTGACACCCTCGGCTTCGCCCCCCGCCGCTGCCAAGGCCCCCGCCCCGGCGAGCCCGGCGACCCCGGTGGCCGGCCCCACGCCGGAAGCTGCAAAAGCTGACCTCAAGCCAAACGCCGAAGCGCCCGAGCCAACCGCCCGATCCGGGGCGAAACCGGCCACCCCGCCAAGCGACGCGCCCGCCGGGGCCGGCGCAGAGAGGGGCGCAGAGGGTAGCACGATCGCCTTTTCATCGCGCCGGCGCCCGATCGGCAGTGCCGTAAAACCCGTCGACACCCCGACCGATGCCGGCACGGCCAAGGGCCCGGCACTCGTGGCCACAGGCAGCGGCAGCCCGGCGAAGACGCCAAGCCCCGGCGGGCGACTGGCCGTTCTGCCCCCTGCCGGCGAAACGCAGCGCGGCGGCCTGCTGACGCGGTGGTTGCGGCGCGACCGGAGCAGCGAGAAGGCGGCCGCCAAACCCGTCGCCGCCGCAGCAAAACCCGCAGCCCCCCAACCCGCAGCAGTGCAGCCCGCCACAGCGACGGCTGCCACCACCGCGACGCCCCCGGTTACCGCGCGCGACGACGCGCCGCTCGTTCCCGCCTCTCGCCCCCCGGCAAGCGAACGCGAACGCTCCACCGAGGCGCAGGCACTGACGGTCTTTGGCGCCCGCAACCACCCGCGGCAGGAAACCGGCTTTGCCCGGCGTGGCCTGATGCTGACGGGTGGCCTGTTGCTGTTGCTCGTCGCCGTGGCGATCTGGGCGGCGTATTTCGCCGTCACCCCGCCGCCCCCCGTTCAGGGTGATGACGCGGTGCCCCTGACCGGGATCGAAGCCCCCGAGCGCATTGCCGCGCCCGATGATACCGCCACACCCGGCCCCGAGAGCGTGGAGGCGCCGCAACCTGTCGCCGATGGCGAAGCCATGTTCGATGATCCGGCCGATGCGTCCCCCCCCATCGACCCGCAAGCCGAAACCCTTGCCGAAGACAGCACCGCGCCAGGTATCGCGCCCGGCACCGCGCAGCCCGCCACGGACGCAGGCGCGCTCTCCGATCCCGAGCGGATGCTTGAGGAACTGGTGCAGGAAGGGCTGAGCGAGGAACTGCCGCTTGATCTTCTTGATCGCAGCGCCGATCCCGTTGCAGCCCCCGAAGGGCCGGCGACCAGTTCCGCCAGCGCGACCGCCGAACCGACCCAGGCCCCGCAACTGGCCGAGGACACCGGCTTTCCTACCGCCGAACGGCTGAACCTGCCGCGCCCGCTGGAAATGCCGCAACGCCAGGAGGTGGCGCCGGTCAGCCTGCCGCCGCCGCCGCCCTTTGGCACGCAATTCGCGGTTGGCCCCGATGGTCTGGTCGAAGCCACGCCGGAGGGGGCGCTGACCCCGCAGGGGGTAACGGTGACGGCAGGCCGGCCCAGCGAAGTTCCGCCCCCGCGCCCGGCGGGCCTTGCCCCCGAACCGCCCCCGCAAAGCGCGCCTGAAACCCCCGAAGCCACCGCTGATCCCGCCCCCGAAGAAGAAGCCGCAGTCCAGGGCACCACCGAACTGGCCGACGGGGCAACCACGGAATCGCCCCCCGAGACGCCCCCCCCCGACGACGCGCCATTGCAACCGGCCGCGATCATCGTCGCCGATGACACCCCGCGCGCCGACCCGGCACTGGCCGACTTTCGGCCCCTGCCCCGCAGCCCGCGCGTTGCAGAGACAGGCGCCGCTGCCACTGAAGGCACCACCGCCGGGGCCGATACGCGCACCGGGACTGACGCCAGCGCCGAGACCAGCGCCGCGCCACAGACCACCGACAGCGAAGCAGCCTCCGAAACCGGAGACGATTCAAGCGCCCTGCCCCCCGCCCCCGGCGGGCTTTCGCTTGCCGCCCTGCGCCCGCAGCAGCGCCCTACAGATCTTGTCGAGCCCGCGGTCGCCGCCACCATCGCCGAAGGCGGCACACCCGAGGCGGTCGCCACCTCGCTGGTGCCCTCGGCACGGCCGGACGATCTGAGCACACGCATCCAGCAGGCACTGAGCGAGGCGCGTCAGCAGCCGCAAACCGCTGCCACAGCCGCCCCTGCCGCAGCCGCCCCTGCCGCGCCCGCCGCCGCCGCCGGTCCGCAAATTCCAACCTCGGCATCGGTGGCTGAACGCGCCACGCAGACCCGCGCCATCAATCTACGGCGCATCAATCTGGTGGGCGTGTTCGGCACGCCATCTGACCGGCGCGCTCTGGTGCGGCTGGCCGATGGCCGGGTGGTGCGCGTGCAGGTTGGCGATTCGCTCGATGGTGGGCGGGTCTCGGCGATCAGTGACGACGAGTTGCGCTATGTGAAGAACGGGCGCAACGAGGTGCTGCGGATTGGCCAGCGCAGCTAGGTCAGGGCAGAGCTAGGTCAGGGCAGAGCCGGGTCAGGGCAACGAAGCCCGCAATCGTCCAAGAGCCAGAAAGGCGCGGCAGATGCGCCGCGCCCCCGGATGATCCCCAAAACAATGATTGCCGCAACCGCAGCGCCGGGCCAGGCGTTTCAGGCGACGTTTTGCAGCTGGTGCTGCGCCGTGACGCCCAGCGCATGGCAGACATCGCGGGTCAGGTTTGGCCGGTTGAGGGTATAGAAATGCAGATCCTTCACCCCTTCGCCCATCAGCGTGTCACACAATTCGGTGCAAAGCGCGGTGGCCAGAAGATCCTCGCGCCCGTCGCGCGCAGCCTTCTCGAAGGCGTCATCCAGCCAGGCCGGCACGCTGGCACCGGTGGCCAGCGCGAATTTGCGGATGCCTTGCCAGTTCTCGATGGGAATGATGCCCGGAACAATGCGCGCCCCATCGATCCCGGCCTTTTCGCAGGCATCACGGAAGCGCAGAAACGTCTCGGCTTCGAAGAAGAACTGGGTGATGGCACTGTCGGCGCCGGCGGCAAATTTGCGCTTGAGCCAGGCCACATCGGCGGCGCTATCGGCGGCCTCGGGGTGGGGCTCGGGATAGGCGCCGACACGCAGCATGAAATCACCGGCCGCCGCCAGCGCCTCGATCAGTTCGATCGAATTGGCAAAACCTTCAGGATGCGGCGAGAACCGGCCCTGTCCCTTGGGCGGATCGCCACGCAGGGCGACAATCTCGCGCACCCCAGCCTCGGCATAGCTGCGTGCAATCGCCAGCGTATCGGCGCGCGTTGCGTCCACGCAGGTCAGATGCGCGGCCATGTTCAACCCGAATTCACGCCCCAGGGTGGTGACCGCCTCATGGGTAAGCTGGCGCGTGGTGCCGCCCGCCCCATAGGTGACCGACACGAAATGCGGCGCCAGCGGCGCCAGCATGCGCACGGTTTCCCACAGCCGGAAACTGGCCTCCAGCGATTTCGGCGGGAAGAACTCGAAGGAAACGCGCGGTGCGGGCATGGATTGGCTCCTTTTGACACCCTCTTGTCGCATGCGCAGCATTGTGAGACAAATTCATTGTTTTCATCATTACCATGAGGCGCGCCGCATAATGCATCTGGAGTTTCGCCATTTGCGCACAATTCGCGCCATTCATCAGGCGGGCGGCGTGGCGCGTGCTGCCGATCAGCTCAACATCACGCAATCGGCGCTGAGCCATCAACTCAAGGGGCTGGAGGAGCAATGCGGCGTCGAGCTGTTCGTGCGGCGCACCAAGCCGCTGCGGCTTTCGGCGGCGGGTATGCGGCTGCTGCGGCTGGCCGAGGATGTGCTGCCGCGCATCGACGCGCTGGAGGAGGAGTTCCGCGCCCTGATCTCGGGAAAATCGGGGCGGCTGCATATCGCCATCGAATGTCACGCCTGTTTCGAATGGCTGTTTCCGGTGCTCGAACACTTTCGCCGTGCCTGGCCCGATGTCGATGTCGATATTCGTCCGGGCCTGGCCTTTGGCGCCCTGCCGGCGCTGGCGCGTGAGGATGTCGATCTGGTGGTCTCCTCCGACCCCGAGCAGATCGATGGCGTGGAATTCGCGGCGCTGTTCGATTACGAGCCGCGCTTCGTTGCCGCCAGCAGCCATCCCTTGTCGCAAAAAGCCTTCATCACCGCCGAGGATTTCCGCGACGAGACGCTGATCACCTACCCGGTGGAACGCTCGCGGCTTGATGTCTTTACCGGCTTGCTCACCCCCGCGCGGGTGGAGCCGCGGGCCATCCGGCAGGTCGAGCTTACCGCCGTGATCCTGCTTCTGGTGGCTTCCGGGCGCGGGGTGGCGGTGCTGCCTGACTGGGTGCTGCGCGAGGTGCGCTATTCGTCGGATTACATCACGCTGCCGCTGACCGAAACCGGTCAGACCCGGCGCCTCTATGCCGCGATTCGCAGCACCGATGCCACCAAACCCTTCATGGCGCATTTTTTGCGTCTGGCGCGCACCGAGCCGGTCAAGCTGCAACGAGGCTGAGCCATGGCACGCATCGTCATTCTGACCGGCGCCGGCATTTCCGCCGAGAGCGGGCTGGGCACCTTCCGCGACAAGGACGGGCTGTGGACACGCTATGACCTCGAAGAGGTCGCCACACCGCAGGGCTTCCGGCACAACCCGGCGCTGGTGCATGCCTTCTACAACGCCCGGCGCGCCAATTGCGCCGCCGCGCATCCCAATCCCGCGCATGCCGCTCTGGCCCGGCTGGAGGCGACACTGCCCGGCGAGGTGCTTGTCATCACGCAAAATGTCGATGACCTGCACCAGCGCGCGGGCTCGCAAGCCGTGATCCAGATGCACGGCGCGCTGATGCGGGCGACCTGCCACAATTGCCGCCATACCTGGCCCGCACCCGCGCAGATGCGGCCCGATGACCCCTGCCCGGCCTGCAAGGTCGCAGAAACCCGCCCCGATGTGGTCTGGTTTGGCGAAATCCCTTATGAACTGGAGCGTATCGCCGCCGCGCTGGAGGGCGCCACGCTCTTTGCGGCGATTGGCACCTCCGGGCAGGTCTGGCCTGCCGCCGGCTTTGCCGCCACGGCACGCCAGAACGGCGCATATTGCATCGAGCTCAATCTTGAACGCTCTGAAATCTCTGATGATTTTGACGACTGCCGCCTGGGCCCGGCCAGCCGGATCGTGCCGCAATGGGTGGATGAAATGATCGCCGCGCGGCAGACCGGCTGAGGCGTGCAGGTCGCCCGCGAACGCCGATCAGGGCAAAAAACGCTTGATCGACAATCACCTCCGGGCAACCGTGTCGTCCGAAGGCTGGCTTCTGGGGAAAGTCGTTTCGCATGCACCTTTTTTACATGCTCGCAAGCGCCGTGCTGGTGTTTACCGCATTTGCGCATTCCGTGATCGGCGAGATGATGATCTTTCGCAAGGTCAGCGGCGGAAAGATCATTCCGGTCAAGAGTGCCCCGCCACTTCAGGGCAGAAACATACGGATTCTGTGGGCGACCTGGCATATCGTGAGCGTGTTTGGCCTGGTTTTCGCCCTGGTTCTTTTCAGGATCGGACGGGGAGAGCCCATTCACGCATCATGGCTGGCCGGCACAATCGCCATTGCCTGCCTGGCAGCCGGTTTCCTTGTGCTTGTCGCCACAAGGGGGCGCCACCCCGGCTGGATATCGCTTTCGCTCGCCGCAGCGCTGACCCTGACAGCCCTGAGCGCCTCCTGACGATCACGATTGCGCATCACGGCAAGGCAGACGCGACCGGCCTCCGCTCGGTGATCATTCCCTTCAACAGGCAAACCAGCGCGCAGACTTCCTGAGAAATCCACCGTTTTCAAACAATCAGGAGAGATAATGGTGGGCGACCCTGGAATCGAACCAGGCGTGGGTCTCCCCGGCGGAGTTACAGTCCGCAACATACGGCTTTTAGGCACTATGATATTCCCCCTGTAATCACGCATGGTCTTGACTGTGCGTGTTTTTTCGCTCTTACAATCCGCTGCAAGTTTTAGGGACTTCTAAATCTTGTGCTTACAAATTGCTTACACGAGGGCTGTAGCATGGCGGATAAGATGAAGCTGACACAGACAAGCGTGGCGAAGGTCGAAGCTGTCGAGGGCAAGACGCTGCTGATCTGGGATACAGACCTGCGCGGCTTCGGACTGCGTATCGCGCCGGGCGGTGCGAAGGCATACATCATGCAACGCCGGATCGGCAAAGAGACCCGGCGCATTACCATATGTCGCGCGGCTGACAAGAAGGCCGAGGAAGCCCGCAAAGAAGCCGAGAGGCTGGCGGGGCTGTTCGCGCAAGGCATTGACCCCCAAGCGGCAGACAGGCGGCAGAAGGCGCTTAGAATGACGCTGGCGGATGCTTTCAAAGCATACATTGCCGCGCCCAAAAAGAAGGGTGCCGGAACCGGTAGCGCCAAGAGGCCGCGCACGATCCGCGATATTGAGAAAGTGTCCAAGCGGTTTTCCGACTGGATGGATAAGCCTGTAACCAAGATCACGGGCGATATGGTGAAGGAACGTCACGCCAAGATCGCGGCAACGTCACCAGAGCAAGCCAACCTTGCCATGCGATACCTGCGCGCGGCGCTGAACCATGTGAACGCGGATACCGATGATGAACCGATAATTGCGCGCAACCCTGTTGACCGGCTGAACCGTGCGAACCTGTGGGCACCAGAAAAGCGGGCATCGGGGCGCATACCGTCTGATCGCATAGGCGACTGGATCGGAACTGTTCAAAGCGGCCTGATCGGCCTGCGGTATGAAAACCAGTATCGGGCGGCGCTGCTGTTCATGCTGTTCACAG
Source organism: Pararhodobacter sp. (assembly GCA_046295695.1). Classification (GTDB taxonomy): domain Bacteria; phylum Pseudomonadota; class Alphaproteobacteria; order Rhodobacterales; family Rhodobacteraceae; genus Pararhodobacter. Next base: position 37,121 of record JBKBMS010000009.1, read on the forward strand.
GGTGCAGGCTGGCCGAGGCGATGGGTGACCGTAAATCAGGTTATGAGCCGCTCAAGTGGTCGGCTGTCGATCTGGATGCGCGCAAGGTCACGTTCTACGCCACGAAAAACGGGAATGACCATGTGTTGCCGCTTGGCCCTTGGCTGTCGGACATGCTGACAGACTGGAAGGCCCTAGCGGGGAACAAGTATGTTTTCAGTAATGCCAGCGGTGACGTGCCGGAGGATATGCGCGGCGCTTATGCGCGGATCAAGAAAGCGACCGGCCTGCACATCACTGCGCACGATCTGCGGCGCACGTTCCTGTCAGTCGCGGCGGCTAATGCTGGTCTGTCTGAATACGTCATCAAGGCTGTCTCGAACCATTCCGCAAGTGGTGATGTAACGGCGGGATATATTCACCTGTCGGAAAACGACCTGCGCGACGCAATGGAGCGGATCGAATCAGCGCTGTTGCAATTATGCAACCACCTTGAGCCAGTAAAATAAGGGGATTGACACGCAAGGAGCGCGCGGCGCTTAGCATATATGCCCCTAATTTGCAATACACAATCGTAATCCCTATATTCTTTTTTGCGGCATTATTTTTCCGCGTGTGAATAGAAAGGAATGCGATGATTGAAGCACAAACGACCGTGACCTTGCCAAAGCTGATGAAGCAAAACGAGGTTGCAGCATATCTTGGCGTCTCGAAACAGTTTCTTGAGCGTGACCGCTGGCAGGGGGCGACTATCCCTTATGTCAAGATCGGGCGCGGGGTGCGGTATCGGGCCGAGGACGTAACACAATACGTCGAACGCAACTTTAATGCGGTCCACTGAAAGAAAAGCCCCCGCCGATTAAGGCGAGGGAAAGAATCTAACCACTGAAAAGAGAAGCGCGGAATGGAGGCCCGCTTACATGAGGAATATTATAGGTGCTACAGAATGATATATCAAACCGGGCTTCCTGCCCGAATAACTACAACACAAACAGTTTTCAAAATGAGCCTGACCCGGTTTCCAAATTTCAGGAAGCGATGCGAAACGCAGGATGCGCCCCGGCTGACGGCTCTATAATCGCGGATGACAAGCTGCATCGCTTTCAAGTTGAAGGTGAAAGGCGTGGAAAACAGTCTGGTGCATATCAGATTGCAGTTGAACCAGATGGCTTTGCATATGGCTGGTTCATGGATTGGCGCGATGATAGGCGTTACCACTGGCACAACAAAACGCCAAGCGAATGCACACCAGAATATTTTGAGCGCATAGAGCAATCAAAGGCGCGCGCTGATGCAGAGCGCGAACGCGGGCAGCGTGAAGCGGCGGAAGCTTCGCAAGAGCGATGGAACAATGCCAGCACCGGCGGCGCTTCCCCATATCTCGAACGCAAGCAAGTAAAAGCACATGGCATCCGCTTTCAAGGCGATGACATTCTGGTGCCGGTGACTGACGGCGAGAACATCATGAGCCTTCAAGCAATCTCACCAGATGGACGCAAGCAATTCATGAAGGGGGGGCGCACCGCTGGCGGCTACTTTCCCATGAATGGTGATCCTGAGACCATCGCCATGGCGGAAGGCTATGCGACCGCTGCAAGCGTCCACGAGGCAACCGGCTGGACAAGTATAGTTGCGTTCAATGCTGGCAACCTGCCGAAAGTGGCAAAGTCCATCCGTGCACGCTTTCCAACTGCTGAAATCGTGATCTGCGGTGATGCTGACGATGCGGGGCGAACCAAGGGCAATGAGGCGGCTTCTGTGGCGCTTGGACGGGCCGTCTATCCGCCAAGCGGGGATTGGAACGACGTTCATTGCAGGGATGGCATTGAGGCTGTCCAGCGCGCGCTAGATGACCCTTTGACAATCTGTGCCGCCAGCCTTCACGGAAAGCCAGTGCCAAAGCGCAAATGGCTGGTGCAGGACATGATACCATCGCGGCAGGTGACATTGCTCTATGGTGATGGTGGAACCGGAAAGTCCCTTCTGGCTCTGCAACTCGCTGTTGCTGTCGCACTGCGCCGCAAGCGTGAATTGCAAGACTGGCTCGGAATGCCCGTTCTGCCAGGCAAGGCAATCTATCTTGGCGCAGAAGATGAACAGGACGAAATGCACATTCGTCTGAGTGATATTCTAACATCGGAATTTGCGACCTTCGAGGACATGGACGATCTGCATATTAGATCGCTTGCCGGTGAAGATGCGTTGCTGGCTGTCGAGGAAGCGCATAAGCCCTTGTCGCCTTCCGCGCTTTACAACCGCGTTGAACGCGAACTGAAGCGAATGCCTGAAGCGGAACTTCTGGTGCTGGATACGCTGGCAGACATGTATCCTGCAAATGAGATTGACCGCGCCAAGGTTAGGCAATTTGTCGGGATGCTGAAAAAGCTTGCTATCGAGTATGATTGCGCAATCGTCATGCTGGCTCATCCGTCCAAGTCTGGAATGGAAACTGGGCGCGGCGATAGCGGATCAACGGCTTGGAATGGCTCTGTGAGATCGCGGCTATACTTGCAGTGGGAAACGGATTCGGACGGACAGATAAACCCCGATGGCCGAATTCTCGAAAACAAGAAACTCAATTATGGAAGGCCAGGTTCAATTTTCAACCTTCAGTATGAGGAAGGCGCATTTACCGTCAAGTCGGGCGAAACGATGCTTGATCGCCACGCAATCAGCGCAAAGGCACAGCGCGTTTATCTGACGCTACTCCGGCAATATACTGAAATCGGTGATACGCCTTCGGCAACCAGAGCACCGGCGACATTCGGGCGGGATGGCGATAACGAGGGTATCAAAAAGAAGATGTTTGATGCTGCCCAAATTGAATTACTTAAACAGGGAAAGATCAAAATTGAGATTGACAGACGAGGCACCAAGCGGATTGTGGAGGTGCTGGCGTGATTTACAAAACCCGCACAGAAGCCTTGCAAAACCCCTGCAAAACCCTGCGCACACAATCCCCTTATACCCCTGTGCTTTGCGCGCGCTTTTTGCGCGCGCTCACACCAAGGAAAGACCGGGCCAATTGCTATTCCTTTGGTGCTAAGCCTGATTACCCTGCAAGCGTCAAAGACAGTATGATTGTGCCATGAATTATGACCGCCTTACGGAAACCCATAACCGGATAATGGCCCGTCTTGGACAAGGCGCTGTTGAACTGGTGAAAGTTGAGACAATACCGGGTGAGTTCGAGTGGTCCCCGCCAGTGACTGTTGAAACAGTCACGCCGGTTCAGGCAACCGTGCGGGGCGTATCGGCTGAATATGTCGATAACACGAATATCCTTGCGGGGGATTTATGGGTGCAGTGCGCCATTCCCGAGGTAATGCCCGAGGTCGGCAATCAGGTGCGGATTGATGGCAAGGCCCATGCCGTGATGCGCGTTGACCTGTTGCCGGGTGCAGGTGAACCGGTGGCCATGCGGCTGATGGTGCGCGGGTGAGCGGTCCCAATGCCGATGCGTTGGGGATGGGGGGCCTTTCGGGGGTGGGGGTTATCTTGTCTCTCTCCCGAAAAATTCGGGGGAAGGAATGACCCCGGCAGAGGCGGCTATCGAGTTTCTGGAAGCCCTGAAAATCCCCGAAGGCCCGATGGCGGGCAACCCGTTGCGGCTGGCATCCTTCCAGAAATCCTTTGTGCAAGGTGCGCTCGACCCGTCCAATATGGTGGCGGTGCTGTCTATCGGGCGCGGCAACGCCAAGACCGCCACAAGCGCGGGGCTGGCCTTGGCGGCTGTCATGGGCGTTTGGGATAATCAGCCCCGGCGCGAAGTCATCATGGCCGCAAGGAACCGGGATCAGGCCCGGATCGCCTTTCAATTCATGGTCGGCTATGTGGAAGGTTTGCCCGAGGATCAACAGGAACTGTTTACGATCCGGCGCGGTAGCAAGCTGGAAGTCGAGTTTTCGGGAAACGGCGGCGGGCTGGCCCGCTGCATCGCGGCTGACGGGAAGTCAATTCTCGGCGGTGCGCCGAATCTCGCCATACTGGACGAACGCGCGGCGTGGGAAGCGGCGAAGGGCGACACGCTGGAAAACGCCATTTTGTCGGGCTTGGGGAAGCGCAACGGCAAGGCGCTGATTATCAGCACAAGCGCGCCGGATGATGCAAACACATTCAGCCGCTGGTGTGACGATCCGCCCCCCGGAACCTATGTGCAGGAACATCGACCGCCCCCCGGCTTGCCTGCCGATGATCGCGAAAGCCTGCTGATCGCCAATCCCGGCGCGGTGGAAGGGATCGGGGCCAGTATCGAATGGCTGGAAGCCCAAGCCAAGCGGGCCATTGCGCGGGGCGGCACTGCGCTCATGTCGTTTCGCAACCTGAACAGGAATGAGCGGGTGTCGAGTGATGACCGGTCCCTGTTGCTGACCGTTGACGAATGGCTTGCCTGTGAGGCTGGACCCGAGGAAATCCCCCCGCGTGAAGGGGAATGCGTGATCGGCGTTGACCTTGGCGGATCGGCCAGCATGACGGCGGTTGCCTATTACTGGCCCGCTTCCGGGCGGCTGGAAGCGCGCGGCTACTTTCCGGGAAATCCTAGGCTTGGGGATCGGGGCGAACGTGACGGGGTGAAGGATCGCTATGTGCAGATGCACGACCGGGGCGAGTTGTTCACACTCGGGGATCAGACGGTGCCAATCGCGCCCATGCTGGTGGATGCGCTGAAACACGTTGAAGGCCAGCCGGTCGCGGCGCTGACAATGGACAGATACAAACAAGCCGAACTTGCCGAGGCGGTGCAGCGGGCGGGCATCCGTGCGCCGCTGGTCTGGCGCGGCATGGGCTGGTTGCAGGGATCAGAGGATATTGAGCGATTCAGGCGCGCGGCCTTTGACGGGCTGGTGAAAAGCGCGCCTAGCCTCTTGCTGCGCTCTGCGATGGCCGATGCAATCACGCTGGTTGACCCGGCGGGGAATCACAAGCTGGCGAAAGGGCGCAGCACGGGCAGAATTGACGCTGTGGCGGCATCTGTTCTTGCGGTGGCCGAGGGGGCGCGAAGATCGGCAAAGCCCGCCCGTGGCCCGCTGCGGGTGGCATGGGCGTGAAGTATGACCGGCATTCGGCGCGCGTCATTCAATCCCCCCGCTGGAAGCGGTTGCGCTGGATCATATTGCGCCGGGATGGTTTCGCTTGTGTCCAGTGCGGGGCCAAAGGTCGGCTGGAAGTGGACCATATAAAGCCGGTGCGCGATGCGCCGGAACTGTCGTTTGAACCGGGCAACCTGCAAACGCTCTGCCCGTCCTGCCATACACGCAAAACCCGGCTGGAATGCGGGCACCCCGAAAGATCGCCCGAACGGAAAGCATGGGATTCACTTTTGCAAAGCGATTGCCCCTGATTTTTAAGGCAAGCGATGATCCGTTATTATTGGTGCTGTCATGTGGCAATAATAACTCTAGAGGATTGAATGCTTGATTCAGTGAAAATTCAGAAAAGGCAAAGCGAGATTCGCCAAGAACTCGCTGCGCTTGTCGGGAAACAAAACCCCGATGAAACCGAAACCCGGTCGATGGAAACCCTTGATAAAGAGTATCAGGCAAATGAAACCCGCTATCGTGCGGCGCTTATTGCCGAGGATAGCGAACGGCGCTCGGCTGGGGCCGAACTCGAAAAGCGCGAAGATCGGGAATTCGCAAGTCTGATCGGTCGCTTTGAATTGCGTCAAGCGGTTCTGGCGCTGGATGAAGGCCGCGCGCTGGACGGTGCCACGGCGGAAGTGGTGCAGGAACTTCGCAGCGCAAACGGCTATCGCGGGATTCCTATTCCGCTGGAAGCCCTTGAGGTGCGCAACACGGTATCGACCGGAACCCCGGACCCTATCACGACCCGACCCATTATTGAGCGGCTTTTCCCCGATAGCGTGGCCGCGCGAATGGGCGGGCAGATGATCCAAATTGGCACCGGCTCGACCGAATGGCCCGTTACTACGTCCAGCGTGACTGCGGGCTGGGCTGACGGGGAAGGCGCAAACGTGCCGGGACCGACGCCTTACACCACGATTGACAAGGCACTGTCGCCTGACAACACGCTGGGCATTCACATGCGGATCAGCCGCAAGGCGCTGAAACAGTCCGGGCAGGCGCTTGAACAGGCGGTGCGCCGGGACATGAACGGCACGATTGCCGCCGAACTCGACAAGGCGATTTTCCAAGGGACCGGGGCCGATGGGCAACCGCTTGGCGTCATAGTCGGGGCCGGAGCCTATGGCATTTCCAGCGAAGCGGGGACGGCGGATTGGGCCAGTTTCCGGGCCGAAGTGGTCGAATTCTTGCTGGGCAATGCCGCGAACTCGCCCGGTGCAGTGCGGCTGATGATCCGCCCTGAAACGTGGTCGGACCTTGACGATGATCTGATTACCGGCACGGCGGTTTCGGAATGGGACCGCCTGACCCGTCAAATTCCGGCATCCAATATCGTGGTGGCGCATAACACGCTGACTGCTGGGCAAGCCCTTCTGACCACGAATGCGGGCGGTGTTGCCCCGTTCTTTGTCGGGCTATGGGGGGCCGTCGATCTGGTGCGCGACCCCTATTCGGATGCGCAATCGGGTGGCCTGCGCCTGACCGCCTTGACCACGGCTGACGTGACGGTGGCGCGCGGGGTGCAGTCGCGCATTCTGACCGGTATCGGCTCGGGTAGCTGAATGCTGCACGGTGCTGCCCTGGGCGAACTGGAAGTGCGCCGCGATAGGTCCGGGGAAACCCGCCTTCGTGGCCGCTTTCCGTATAATAGTCCTGCCGTCTTGAGCGATGGCGGGCGCTCTGGCAGACCACGCAAGGAAATGTTCGCCCCGTCGGCCTTCGATTATTCGATTGATAGTCCAGAACAAGACATTGCCATGCTTGTGGGGCATTCGTGGGATAAGCCGCTTGCCTCAAAAATGACTGAAACCCTGACATTCCAGAAAGGCCGCGATGCACTCGGATTTGAAGCAATCATTACTGCTGCTGTCGCTGAAACTACATTTGGTCGAGATGCAATTGCACTTCTCGGTTCTGGGCTTGCGGTAGGGATCAGCCCCGGATTCCGCATTCCGCCCGAACGTGCGGTGCCGGATGCAGAGGAAATTTTCGAGGAACCGAACCGCCCCGAGGAAGGAATGCACCGGGCAATCATAAGGCGGATCAAACAGGCAATCTTGTTTGAATTGTCGATTGTGACCCGACCCGCCTATCCTGACGCAACCGTTGAACTGCGCAACTGGCAACCGAACGCGGGCGGCGTCCTGCAATACAATCCGTTGAACAGGTGGCGCTTGTGACTTCGCAATACATCGAGACCGAAACCGAATTGAGCGTGACCTATCCGCCTGCGCCGGATGGCCTGTCGGATGACGCGGCGGCGATTGAACCTGCGGTGATCTGGGACCGGCTCGAAACATGGTGCAACTTCCGCTGGTCGGAAGCCGAGACCGAATTCACGGTGAACCCGCCCCATGCGGTGCAATGGGTGCCGCCTTTTGGTCCCTTCGTGGTCGATCTGGTGAATGGCGAGGCCGCGACCACGGATCAATTCGGCGCGGTGACAATCCGCGACCGCTCGAAACTGCGCTGCACGATTGGCGGCGCGACCCCTTCCGAAACCGTGCTGGCGGCTTATCGTCGGCTTGCTGAATACTTCGCTGCGACCGACACGGCACCGGCGGGCGTCCAGCGTTACGCGGTGAACATCGGGGATATTTCCGAAACCTATTCGCGCCGGTCGGATCATCTGGCCCGCGCTATGCAGAATTCCGGCGCGGCTGATCTGCTGCGCAAATTCAGAAAGGCTGGCCGTGGGCATCTTTGATCTGTTCAAGCGCAAGGAACCGCAAACCGAAACCCGCGCGACAGGCGGCTATACCGCGCAACTGATCGGCGCACGGGAAGCATGGATTGCGCGGCGTGACGGGCTGGCCGATACCACGGCAACCGTGCAAGCCTGTGTGAGCCTCTGGGAAGGCGCTTTGGCGGCGGCTGACGTTGACGGCACGTCGCTGTTGACCCGGCGCGACATGGCGCTTGCGGCGCGCTCTCTGGCGCTGCGCGGGGAAGCCGTGTTTCTGATCCGCGATGATGGTCTGCGACCGGCAGCGGATTGGGAATTCACGTCCAGCAACGGCAAGCCCCGGGCTTATCGTTTGGGGCTTTGGGAAAGTGCCGGGGCGGTTGCGCAAACTGCACTGGCCGGGGAAGTGCTGCACTTTGTGATCGGGGCTGACCCTGTGTCGCCCTTCTATGGTGTTGCCCCACTGCGCCGCGCGAACCTGTCGGCGGGCATGTTGCACACGCTAGAAACCGCGCTGGCCGAGACCTATGCAAACGCGCCGCTTGGCAGTCACATTGTGCCATTTCCAGAAAGCCCGGAAACCGACCTTGAAACCTTGGCGCGGGGCTTCCGGGGGCGGCGGGGCCGGGTGATGCTGCGCGAAAGTGTCAACGTGGCCGCTGGCGGCGGGCCTGCACCGGCAAGCGACTGGCGACCGGCCAGCCTTAGCCCGAACCTGTCGGATAGTATGGCAACGCAAAACTGGCAGGCGGCGCGCGGTGGCATCCTGAATGCCTTTGGCGTCCTGCCGTCGCTGCTGTCGGATCAGGCGCAAGGCCCGTTGATTCGTGAAGCGCAACGGCATCTGGCGACATGGACCCTGCAACCCCTTGCCATGCTGATGGCCGAGGAATGCACCGGCAAGCTTGGCCAGCCTGTTACAATCGACACGCTGCGACCGTTGCAAGCCTATGACGCGGGCGGGCGCGCTCGGGCGATGGCAACTATTGTCGAGGCGATGGCGCTTGCGAAAGAGGCGGGCGTTGACCCGGACGTGGCGGCGCGGCTTGTGGGGTGGTCCGATGGTGTGTAAGCATTCACAATCAGAAAGCTTCTAAAATCTAGACGAATTCAAGTAGGGAACTGGGGAAGGGAACTGGGATGCTTGGTCAATTCAAGATTATAGCGGGCGACTTTCGCACCGACATGAAGCATCAGTTTGTTGGAAATGTGTTGATGCTACATGAAGTTGGCGGCTGGGGTTTTAGTGCAAAAAAATATCCAGTGCAGCGCATTGCTGCGATTGAAGAAGTTAACAGTGACACTGATAGGAAAGTTGGTGGAACCCTTGGATGGGGGGTTGCCGGTGCCTTAGTTGCGGGGCCGCTTGGTGCGGTGGCGGCGGGATATTTTGGTGGAAAGAAAAATGACGTGACGTTCATTTGTCAACTCGATGATGGAAAACAGTTTGTTGGCGTCATGAAAAAAAGCCTCTTCTCCAGTTTGGCAGCACCCTTTTTACTGAAGAAACCCAATCAACCAGAAAACGGGATAGCGAAAGAATAGACTGTTTTGCCCCGAACAAGATTCACCTACGAGATGAGATACAGACCATGAAGAAAATAGCCGCTCTAACGTTTGCGATTTTTGCCCTCACAGCGTGTGAAGATAAACCCGAATATTCTGTAATTGGGCAACAAGGTAACTTGAAAGCAATAGCTATCCCTGCTGAATTTGCTGCCGACCGAGAATATTATCAGCGGATAGTCAATGCACAATGCCCGCGAAGTGGTATATGTATGCTAATGTTCTTCACTGGGCTAACGTCCGTTTCGTATCCAATGTCCGATGCAGTAATGCAAGCACAGACAGCGGACTATCGCCGCAATCCGAATTCAGGTCTGGACCGGCTAACACTTGCATGCCGACTAGACGAAGCTCAGTCTAGCGACTGCTTCTAACTTCGGAACGGTGCAAGTAGGTAGGCTGGCGCTGCGTGCACGTTGAAACGGGTAAGCGGCAGGTAATGGATTTACGATTACTTGCTTACAAATTGCTTACACACTGCTACGGACACGTTGCCCGGCTTCTTAACTTTTCCACCTAACCTGTTGGAAAGGTTATGGTGGGCGACCCTGGAATCGAACCAGGCGTGGGTCTCCCCGGCGGAGTTACAGTCCGCTGCCGCACCTTGCAGCACGTCGCCCGACGCTGGCGCCGGAATAGCGAAGGAGGCTATAGGCGTCAAGGGGCTGTAAAGCTTTGGCGGGCCTTTTGCCGCCCCCTTGCGCGCCCGGCTCCGGCAGCGCATTCTGCCGGCCCTGAACCGCAATCCGCCACAGGCCCGTCAAACAGGATCCATGATGAAGAAACCCGCCTGGGTCATCGACAAGGAACGCGCCCGGCGTGCTGCCGCGGCTGAAACCGTATGGCTCTTTGGTCTGCATGCGGTGCGCGATGCGTTGCTCAATCCGGCGCGGCAAAAACTCCGGCTTCTGGTAACCAAGAATGCAGCCGACCGCTTGGGCGATGCCATCACCGCCGCCGGCATCATCCCCGAAGTGCAGGATCCACGCAAGTTCGACGCACCGATTTCAGCCGATTCGGTGCATCAGGGCGCTGCGCTGGAAGTCAAACCGCTGGACTGGGGGCATTTCGAGGAGCGCTGCGCCACCGGCGAAGGCAACCCGCTGGTGGTGGTGCTGGACCGGGTCACCGACCCGCATAATGTCGGCGCGATCCTGCGCTCGGCCGAGGTCTTCGGCGCGCGCGCGGTCATCGCCCCGAGCCGCCATGCCGCGCCCGAAACCGGCGCACTGGCCAAGACCGCCTCCGGCGCGCTGGAACGCCAGCCTTATCTGCGCGTCGGCAACCTCGCCGAGGCCATGGAGCGCCTGCGCGCCATGGGATTCGTTCTGCTGGGGCTTGACGGAACCGCCGAGCTGAGCCTGCCCGAGGGCGTGGCGCGCGCCGGGGGGCGGCCGCTGGGGCTGGTGCTGGGCGCCGAGGGGCCGGGCCTGCGCGAAAAGACCCGCGACACCTGCGACCATCTGGTGCGCATCCCGGCGCATGGTGCCTTCGGCTCGCTCAATGTGTCAAATGCCGCCGCGGTGGCGCTCTATGCTGCCAATGCCGCCGCCAGAAATGACCAGGACTGAAGGCGGTGTAATGAAGCCTTCACATATTTGCGAGACGATCTTTCCATCAGGCTATGTGCCCCCATATCCTGTATTGAAGCGTGAAGCCGGAACACTCGCGTTTCCTCCACTGTCCCTCGTTCCCAACTTGCCCGGTTCACCTGGACCGGGCTTTTTCTTTGGTGCTTCCGCTAGCCTGTCGCCGCCGCACCACAAGCCAGCCCCCACCAGAATCCAGCCACCACAAGCCAGCATTGCACCATGCGCCGGGTTGCGCGAAAAGAGTCCATGAAGCGATCCCCCGATCCGGAAGCCGCCGCAATGTCTCAGCCTGCACCACCGCCCCACCACAGCTTGCCCGATGACGCCACCCTGCGCCGCATCCTGCAGCGCACCCGGGTGATCGCCGTGATCGGTGTTTCGGCCAATCCCGTGCGGCCCAGCTATTTCGTTGCACGCTACCTTTCGCTGCGCGGTTTCACGGTGATCCCGGTCAACCCCGGCCACGCCGGCCAGACGCTGTTTGGCCAGACGGTGCGCGCCAGCCTTGCCGAGTGCCCCGATACCGTCGAGATGCTCGATGTCTTCCGCCGCTCGGATCAGGTGCCCCCGATCGTCGCCGAAGGGATCGAGCGCTTTCCCCGCCTGAAAACCATCTGGCTGCAAATCGGCGTTGAAAGCCCACAGGCGCAGGCCATGGCGCAGGCGCACGGACTCGATTTCGTGCACAACCGCTGCCCCAAGATCGAATATCAGCGCCTGTTCGGCGAATTGCGCATGGGCGGGTTCAACACCGGGATCATCTCGTCAAAGCTCTGAGACCCGCCAGATCACCCCTCGCCGGTCAGCGCCAGAAAGGCATCCTCCAGATCGGGCTCGGCGGTGGTCAGGTCGGATATCTCCACCCCGGCTTCCGCCAGCATCGCCAGCAACTGCCCCGCCGATACCCGGCTGCGCGGATAGCTGAATGCCAGCCAGCCATCGGCACGGTCCTCGCGGCTCACCCCTTCGGGCAGGTCCAGCGCCCCCACCGGCGAAGCCGCCCGCACCAGAAGCGTCTTGGCCTCCATGCGCTGCAAGATCGCCGTCGTCGAATCGCGCACCACCACCTGCCCATGGTCGATGATGGCGATCTCGTCGCACATCTGCTGCGCTTCCTCCAGGTAATGCGTGGTCAGGATGATCGTCATGCCCTGTCGGTTGAGTTCGCGCACATTGCGCCACAGCATCTGACGCAGCTCGATATCCACCCCCGCCGTTGGCTCGTCGAGCACCAGAACCTGCGGCCAGTGCACCAGCGCCTTGCCCAGCAAAAGCCGCCGACGCATGCCGCCCGAAAGCGTGCGCGCATAGGCGCCGGCCTTGTCCTCCAGCCCGATCAGCCCCAAGATCTCGTCGGTGCGCCGCGCCCGCCGCGGCACGCCGTAAAGCCCTGCCTGCACCTCCAGCGCGTCGCGCGGACTGAAGAACGGGTCCACATTCAGTTCCTGCGGCATGACCCCGATCGCCGCGCGCGACTGGCGCGGATTGGCATCCTGATCGAACCCCCAGATCCGCACCCGCCCGGAGGTCTTGTTCACCAGGCCGGCCAGGATATTGATCAAGGTCGACTTTCCCGCCCCGTTCGGCCCCAGCAATCCAAAGATCGAGCCGCGTGGAACGGTCAGATCAATCCCCTTCAGCGCCTCCTTCGATGCCGCGTCACCCTGCCCGGCATAGACCTTGCGCAGCTGCTCGATCTCGATTGCATGCTCGCTCATCTTGCTCCTGCCAACCAATCCGTTATCTTCCGCCTCAACGCTTAAGTGCTCTGGCCCGCCGATACAAGGAACCACCCCGATGACCACAAATCCCGAACACCCCGCCCCCGAAACCCAGACCGTGCGCAGCGCACGCGTCGCCTGCGATGGTGGCGAGGGCGCGCTGGGCCATCCGCGCGTCTGGCTTTCGATCCCGCGCGAAACCGGCTGGGTGGACTGCCCCTATTGCGACAAACGCTATATCCTTGATGGCCACGACGGCGCGGCAGCCGCCTGAACTGCCGGTCTTTGTGCCTGAAATATCCTCGGGGGGAGGCCGGCCCCGCAGGGACGGACGGGGGGCAGACAGCCCCCCTTTGCGTCCCTGGGTCAAACCGGCGGAAAGGACGCGACTCATGGCATTCGGCAAGGGCGACCATCTGCACCTGATCGACGGCTCGGCCTTCATCTTCCGCGCCTATCACGCCCTGCCGCCCCTGACGCGCAAATCCGACGGCCTGCCGATCGGCGCGGTGGCCGGCTTTTGCAACATGCTGCTGCGCTATATCGAGGGGCGCAACGGTGACAGCGCCGCCACCCATGCGGCGGTGATCTTCGATCATTCCTCCACCACCTTCCGCAATGAGATCTACCCCGAATACAAGGCCAACCGCCCTGACCTGCCCGAGGATTTGCGCCCCCAGTTTCCGCTCACCCGCGATGCCACCCGCGCCTTCAACCTCGCCTGTATCGAAACCGAGGGTTATGAGGCCGATGACATCATCGCCACTCTCGCGGTGCAGGCCCGCGACGCCGGCGGGCGGGTGACGATCATCTCGTCGGACAAGGATCTGATGCAACTTGTCGATGAAGCGATCGAGATGTTCGACGCCATGAAGAACCGCCACATCGGTGTGAACGAGGTGATCGAGAAATTCGGCGTCCCGCCGGAACGTGTGGTGGATGTTCAGGCACTGGCCGGCGACAGCGTTGACAATATCCCCGGCGCGCCGGGCATCGGCATCAAGACCGCCGCGCTTCTGATCAATGAATACGGCGATCTGGAAACGCTGCTGGCACGCGCCGGTGAAATCAAGCAACCCAAGCGGCGCGAAACCCTGTTGGGCTTCGCCGATCAGATCCGCCTGTCGCGCCGGCTTGTCACCCTTGACCCCGACACCCCGCTCGATGTCACGCTCGACGATCTGGCAATCCGCGAACCCGATGCCGAGGCCCTGCTGGGCTTTCTGGCGCAAATGGAATTCCGTACCCTCTCGCGCCGTATCGCCGACAAGCTGGGCACCGAGCCGCCGCCCATCGCCGAGACCAGCGGCCCCGGAGCCGGAGCCGATACCAGCCCCACCGCCCAGAGCCCGGCCCAGCAACCCTTTGCGCATGAGGGCTATGCCTGCATCCGCGACACCGCCACACTGGAAAGCTGGATCGCGCGGATCCGTGAACAGGGCCATGTCGCGCTCGACACGGAAACCACCTCGCTTGACGAAATGCGCGCCGAACTGGTGGGTATCTCGCTGGCCCTGGGGGCCAATGACGCCGCCTATATCCCGCTCGGGCATCGTTCCGGCACAGGCGATCTGTTCGGCGGGGGCGATCTGGCCGCAGGTCAGTTGTCACTTGACGAAACCCTCGCCGCGCTCAAGCCGGTGCTGGAGGATGACGCCATCCTCAAGATCGGCCAGAACATGAAATACGATGCCAAGGTGCTTGCGCGCCTCGGCATCCGCGTGGCGCCGATCGACGATACGATGCTGATTTCCTATGCCCAGCACGCCGGGCTGCACGGGCACGGGATGGATGCCCTCAGCGAGCAGTATCTGGGCCATGTTCCCATTCCCATCAAGAGCCTGCTGGGCTCGGGCAAGGGCGCGCGCAGCTTCGATCAGGTGCCCATCGACGAGGCCACCCGCTACGCCGCCGAGGATGCCGACATAACCTTGCGCCTCTGGCAGGTGCTCAGGCCGCGGCTGCACCGCGCGCAGGTCACCACCGTCTATGAAACGCTGGAGCGCCCGCTGGTGCCAGTGCTGGCGGAGATGGAAATGGCCGGCGTTCTGGTGGACCGCGACACGCTCTCGCGCATGTCCAATGCCTTTGCGCAGAAGATGGCCGCGCTGGAGGCCGAAATCCACGAGCTTGCCGGCGAGCGGTTCAATGTCGGCTCACCCAAGCAGCTGGGCGAGATCCTGTTCGACAAGATGTCGCTGCCCGGCGGGGCCAAAGGCAAGACCGGCGCCTATGCCACCGGCGCGGACATACTGGAAGACCTCGCCACCGAGCATGAATTGCCCGGAAGGGTGCTGGACTGGCGCCAACTCGCCAAGCTCAAATCCACCTATACCGACGCGCTGCAAGACCACATCAACCCCGAAACCGGGCGCGTGCACACGTCCTATTCCATCGCCGGTGCCAATACCGGGCGGCTGGCCTCGACCGATCCGAACCTGCAAAACATCCCCATCCGCACCGAAGAGGGCCGGCGCATCCGCGAAGCCTTCGTGGCGCCCCCCGGCAAGCGGCTGGTAGCGCTTGATTACAGCCAGATCGAGCTGCGCATCCTGGCCCATATCGCGCGCATCGACAGCCTCAAGCAAGCGTTCCGCGACGGGCTCGACATCCATGCCATGACCGCCAGCGAAATGTTCGGCGTGCCGCTCGATCAGATGCCCCCGGAAATCCGCCGCCGCGCCAAGGCGATCAATTTCGGCGTCATCTACGGCATTTCCGGCTTTGGCCTGGCACGTAACCTGCGCATCCCGCGCGCCGAGGCCCAAACCTTCATCGACACCTATTTCGAGCGCTTCCCCGGCATCCGCGCCTATATGGATGACACCATCGCCTTCGCCAAGGAGCACAAATACGTCGAAACCCTCTTTGGCCGGCGAATCCACACTCCTGAAATCGGCAGCAAGGGCCCCGCGGCCGGCTTTGCCCGGCGCGGGGCCATCAACGCGCCGATCCAGGGCACCGCCGCCGATATCATCCGCCGCGCCATGATCCGCATTCCTGATGCCATCGCCGATCTGCCTGCCACCATGCTGATGCAGGTCCATGACGAACTGGTCTTCGAGGTGGAGGAAAGCGCCATCGAGGAAACCATCGCCCGCGTGAAGACCGTGATGGAAGACGCCGCGGCGCCGGCGGTCGAGCTGGATGTTTCCCTGATCGTCGATGCCGGTGTCGGCAGCAACTGGGCCGAGGCCCACTAGGCAAACACCCCGGCCTCAGCCCCGTCGGCGCAGGATTTCTGATGAATAGAGCGCCAGCGCGGTCCAGATCATCGGAAAGGCGATCATCTGCGCCCGGCCGAAAGGCTCGGAAAAAACGAAGATCGCAATGAAGAAAATGAAGGTCGGCGCGATATACTGCATGATGGCGATCGTCGACAGACGCAGCAGCTTGGCCCCATTGGCATAGACCATCAGCGGCACGGCCGTCACCAGCCCGCACCCCAGAAGCAGCACCAGATCGCCCGCCCCGGCCTGCGCCATGTAAAGCTCGCCCCGTGCCCCCAGCCACGCCATGTAGCCCAGCGCCACCGGGCACAACAGCAGCACCTCCAGCGTGAAGCCCTGGTTGGGGCCGATCGGCAAGGTGCGCTTGCACAAGGCGTAAAACCCCCAGCTCAGCGTCAGCGCCAGCGCTACCAGCGGCAGGCTGCCGGTCTCGATTGTCAGCACCACCACCGCCGCCGCCGCCAATGCCACCGCCGCCCATTGCCGCGCGCTCAGCCGCTCGCGCAGCACCAGCGCGCCCAGCGCGATGCTGAACAGCGGGTTGATGTAATAGCCCAGCGCCGCCTGCAGCGCCTGATCAGTCTGGATCGCCCAGACATAGATGCCCCAGTTGACCGAGATCAGCGCCGCCGTCACCACGGCCATGACCAGCATCGCCGGATTGGCCAGCGCGGCGCGCAGATCCGCGGTGCGGCGCAGCACCACCAGCACCGCCAGCGCCACCGGCAGCGACCACACCACCCGATGCGCCAGCACCTCCAGCACCGGCACATGCTCCAGCGCCTTGAGGTAAAGCGGCAAACCGCCCCACATCAGATAGGCTGCCAGCGCGAAGGCAAAGCCGCGCGGTGTGTCGCCGTTCGATGGTGCGGACGCGGCGCCGCTCATTGGCCACC
The DNA here is from genome assembly GCA_046295695.1 of Pararhodobacter sp. Taxonomy (GTDB): domain Bacteria; phylum Pseudomonadota; class Alphaproteobacteria; order Rhodobacterales; family Rhodobacteraceae; genus Pararhodobacter. Next base: position 53,875 of record JBKBMS010000009.1, read on the forward strand.
TGCCGAACCACTCAGCCTGGCCACCTGCGCCATGAAATCCTCGCCGCGTTTCTCGAAATCGGGGTATTGGTCGAAGCTGGCTGCCGCCGGGGCCAGCAGCACCACCTCGCCGGGCTCGGCCTCGGCATGGGCGCGGGCCACGGCGCGGTCCATGGTCTCGCAGATTTCATGCGGGGTGGCGCCGATCTGTAGCGCAAAATCGCGCGCCGAATGGCCAATCAGATAGGCTTTCACCACATTGCCCAGATGCGGAACCAGCGCGGCGATGCCGCCCTCCTTGCCCAGGCCCCCGGCGATCCAGCGGATGCGCGGAAACGCGGCAAGCGCCTTGGCCGCGCTGTCGGCATTGGTGGCCTTGGAATCGTTGACATAGCGCACGCCGTCATGCTCGGCCACCAACTGGCTGCGGTGCGGCAGGCCGGCAAAACTGGCCAGCGACGCCTCGATCTGGCGCGGCGCCAGGCCGAGCGTTCGCGCCGCCGCATAGGCAGCGCAGGCATTCTGGTGGTTGTGCGCGCCAGGCAGACCGGGCATCGCGCGCAGATCCATCGCCGCCACCTGCCGCCCGCCGCGCCATTCAGCCAGAAACCCCTTGCGGGCAAAGACCGACCATCCCATCCCCGCCAGCTTCTGCCCCGACGAGACACGGATCACCCGATGATCCGCCCCGCCTTCGCCCATCTGCATGGCCAGAAACCGCCCTTCCGGCTCATCGACGCCGATCACCGCGCGGTCCGGGCCACCCTCGGCAAAAAGCCGGCGCTTGGCAGCGAAATAGCCACCCATGCCGCCGTGGCGATCCAGATGATCGGGTGAAAGATTGGTGAAGACGGCGATATCGGGGGTGAGGGCGCGGGCCAGTTCGGTCTGGTAGCTGGACAGCTCCAGCACCACCACCGCGCCCTCGCCGGGCGGGTCGATCGACAGCACGCCCCGGCCGATATTGCCCGCCATCTGCACCGCGCGTCCGGCCTCGTGCAGGATATGCGCGATCAGCGCCGTGGTGGTGGATTTGCCGTTCGAGCCAGTCACCGCCACCACTTTGGGCGGCATATCGAGCGTACCCCAGTCGCCCTGCGCCAGCGAGCGGAAGAAAAGGCCGATGTCATTGTCCACCGGCACACCCTGGGCACAGGCGGCAGCGATCACCGGATGCGGCACGGGGTAAAGATGCGCGATGCCCGGCGAAACGATCAGCGCCGCCAGCCCGTCAAGCGCGCCCGGTCGGGTCAGATCGACCACGGCAAAGCCCGCTGCCTCGGCGGCGGCGCGCGCCTCGGCGCTGTCATCCCAGGGGCAGACCTGCGCGCCGCCCGCCGCCAAGGCCGCACAGGCCGCCAACCCCGAGCGGCCAAGCCCCAGAACGCCGACCTGCGCACCTGCAAACCCTTGAACAGCAATCATTCTTCCCTCGCGCCCCGACTCTTGCCCAAGATGCTGGCGCGACGGTAGCCGAGGCAGCGCCTAAGGTGAAGGGAAGAAGTGGCGCGGTTGACGGGGCTCGAACCCGCGACCCCCGGCGTGACAGGCCGGTACTCTAACCGACTGAGCTACAACCGCGCTGACCGCTATTGACGGGGTTCAGAGGGGTTTGCTGGCGCGGTTGACGGGGCTCGAACCCGCGACCCCCGGCGTGACAGGCCGGTACTCTAACCGACTGAGCTACAACCGCATCGCAAACCGCCTGACCCTGTCAGAGCGTGGGGCTGAAATAGCCAGCCCCGGCGACCGCGTCAAGCCGATTCCGCGCGGCTTGCCATCGAAGCGCGCAATCAGGCCAGCCGGCGGCGGTGGACATAGGCGCCATGCGCCAGAACCGCCAGATAGGCCAGATCCACCAGCACCAGCACCAGCCAGGGCCGCGTCACCACCGCCCCCGCCACCACCGCCACACCGACCAGAAGCCAGATCGCGCGGTTGCGCGGCACGCTCAGCGCCTTGGGCGAGATTGTCGGCAGGCGCGAAATCATCAACAGCCCCACGAACGCCAGATAGAGCGCCACCAGCACCGGCAAGGCGCGCAGATCCCAAAGGCCCGCAAGCGTCAGATAGACCGGCAAGAGGCCCAGCATCGCCCCCGCCGGTGCCGGAACACCGACAAAATAGGCCCGCCCCGGCGGCGGTGGCACATCACGCCCCACGTTGAACCGTGCCAGCCGCAGGCAGGCACAGATCGCAAAGACCAGCGCCAGCAGCCAGCCCAGCCCCGCCGCCGGCTGAAGCGCGAAATGATAGATCAGGATCGCCGGTGCCACGCCGAAGCAGACGAAATCCGAGAGGGAATCGAGCTCGGCGCCGAAATGGCTGGCGGCATTGAGCCGGCGCGCCACCGGCCCGTCCATGCCGTCCAGCACCGCCGCCAGAATGATCAGCCCGGCGGCCAGTTCGTAGCGCCCGTCGATCGCGTAGCGGATCGCCGTCAAACCGGCGCAAAGCCCCAGCAGCGTGATCAGATTGGGCAGCAGGTTGAGCAGCGGCAGGCTGCGGCGGTCGGTTCCGGGTTCGGGGTTGTCCGGGGCGCGCTCGTCCATCGTTCAGCGCACCTCGCCGCGGCGTGCGCCCTCGTGCGAGGCCAGATCGGCGATTACTGTCTCGCCGGCGACCATGGTCTGACCCAGTGCCACCAGCGGCTGCACCTCCGGCGGCAGATAGACATCAAGGCGCGAGCCAAAACGGATCATGCCGAAGCGTTCGCCGGTTTCCAGCGTCTGGCCCGGCTTGGCGTCGCAGACGATGCGCCGGGCCACCAGCCCGGCAATCTGCACGACGGCGATCTTGCGCCCGTCGGCCATTTCGATGGCCAGCGAGTTGCGCTCGTTGTCATCGCTGGCCTTGTCGAGCGAGGCATTGAGAAACTTGCCTGGCCGATAGCTGACCGCGGCAATCGTGCCGCTGATCGGCAGGCGGTTCACATGGCAGTTGAAGACATTCATGAACACGCTCACGCGCGTCAGCGGCGCCTCGCCCATGCCCAGTTCCGACGGCGGCACCGCGGGTTCGATCAACGAGATCACCCCATCGGCAGGCGAGACCATCAGCCCCTCGCGCTGTGGGGTCACGCGCTCGGGGTCGCGGAAGAAATAGTAGCACCACACCGTCAGGCCAACGCCGATCCAGCCTAGCGGCTGCCAGATCAGAAACAGCACCAGCGTCACCGCGGCGAAGATGCCGATGAACGAATAACCTTCGCGGTGGACTGGCTTGACAAAGGTGGAGAGCATATCGGCGGACATCAATGAATTTCCCTGTTTTCGGCGGTTCTGGCGCTGTATTATCGCCCTATAGCGCAGATCCGTGCTCAGGCAAAGCCTTCAGCCCTGCGGCTGCGCGCACCTCCGGCGTCAGTAATCGCGCTCGAAAAACACCCCGATGCCTGACCGCCCCTCGGTATCGGTGCGCCCGCGCAGCCTTATCGACGGGCTGAGATCAAGGTTGATCGAAACCGAGCCGCGGCCCGCGCTGTCAACGCTCAGGTCGGTATAGACATTCTCGCTCAGATAGCGCCCGGCACGCAGCGCGGTGTTGCCATCGGCATCGGTGGTGACATCCAGATCATCCAGCCCCAGCGTCTGGCGCGTGCGGGCCAGAAACGAGCCCTCGGCATGACCGGTCAGGGTGGCCACCGACAGCGCAAGCTGCGCCGCCTGAAACGGCGACAGGGTGGTCAGTGAACGACGAAAGATCAGCCGCGCCAGCACCTCGTCCTCGGGCAGCTCCGGCACCGAGGTAAAGCGGATCTCGGGCGCATCGGCGGCCCCTTCGAGCACCACGCTGGTCACTACGCCGCCGCTGTCGGTGGTGGCCACCAGCCGCACGAAGGGAATGAAGCTGCCGATCATGCTGGCCGAGCCATCGGTGAGCTGGAAGCGGTTGCCCAGCAGGTCCAGCCGGCCCCGGATCAGCCCGAAGCTGCCCGAGGGGATGACATCGCGCGTGGTGCCGCCCAGCCGCAGCGTGCCGCCCAGCTCCGCATCCAGCCCCCGGCCGCGCACGAAAACCCGCCCCGGCGCCTGCAATTCAAGATCCAGCGTGATCGGCGTGGCGCGTGGGCGGGCGCGGCTGGCGGCATCAATCCCGGCATGGACGCGGGTGCGCCGGCTGGCCGCGCTTTCGCCGACATGGCGCAGCCCATCGGGAATATAGCCGGCGCGGCCCAGCGGCGAGTTGGGAATGCGGATTTCGGCCTCGTTGACCGTCACGCTGCCGGAAAGGCGCGGCTCCAATGCCAGCGACCCCAGCAGCCGCGCCTGCCCGCTGATCTCGGTTTCAAACAGCCCCGGGCGCGTCACGCGCAGACGCTCGGCGCGCACCGTCAGGTCGGCGTCGCGGCGGCGGTCGAGGGTGATCGTGCCTTCCAGGCTGCCCCGCCCGCCGCGCTGCGCCATGCCATCGACCTGGACACGCGCGAAAGGCCCCATCACCTCGGCGCTGGCGGTGATGTCCTCAAAGGCAAAACCGTCATTGGGCGCCACGAACCGCCCCCTCGAAAGCTGCGCACTGGCCCGCAGTGACTGCAACTGCGGCGGGCCGTCGATGCGCGCCTCGAAGGCGATCGCGCCCTGCACCGAAAAAGGTTCGATCTGGGGGTTGGCGATCGCCGCATCGACCCGCCCGCTGACGCGCAGCGCCAGTGTCAGATCGTCGGCAATCCGGCCGCTGCCCGAAAGTGCGAGCCCCGAGGGGCCGTTGAGCGAAAAGCGCGTGTCGTAATGCGTGGCATCGCGCGCACGCGTCAGTTGCGCCTCCAGCCCGGCCGCACCATCCATGCCCGCCAGTGCTCGCGCCACGCTGTCGATCTGGCCGCGCAGCGCGAAATCGGCCGCGCCGTCGGCGTCCTGGTGCCCGCTGAGGGTTATGCTGAGGCCCTGGGCATGAAGATGCGCCTGCTCGACCGTAAGCCCGCCCGCCCGCGGTTGCGTCACGCTCGCGGCGAGCCGCACTCCGTTGAGCAGCAATCCATCGAGTTCGGAAATGCCCGTTGCAACGCGTCCCTCGCTGGCCAGCGCCAGATCCAGATGATGCGCCTGTGGTGTCGCGCGGACACGGGCATCGCCCGCCAGCCGCCCGGCGGCGCCCGGAGCGATCTCCACCAGTTCCAGACGCGCCAGATCCAGCGCCAGATCGCCAGTCGTGCCTGCCCAGTAGCCGCTCAGGGCCGCCTCAAGCTGCTGCCCCTCGACGCGCGCCTCCTGGATGGTGATGCGCTCGCCCTCCATGGTCAGCGCAACGCCCAGCCGGGTCTCGCCGCGCAACAGGCCGCGCAGCGCCGCCGCCGCAGGCAGATCGCCCGGTTGCAGATCCTGCGCCTGCGCGATGGCGCGCAGTTGATGGCGCTCGCCCTCACTGTCGAGCCGCGCCTCAAGCGTGATGCGCCCGCCATAGCCCGGCCCCAGCGCGCTCAGATCGGCACTGTCGAACTGAAGTTCGACAAAGATAGCCTCCGGCAGATGCTGGCCATGCGCCTGCAAGGTCATCGCCCCGGCGGCCAGCGACAGATCGCGCAGCACGGTGCCCTCTTCGTTGCGCACGATATTGACCTCAAGACTTGAGCGCCCGGCGACAAGGCGGTCGAATTCAGGCTGGTCCACCGCCAGATCACGCGCCGCCAGTCGCAGCAGCTGATCGAAAGCCCCGGTAACGAAATTCGCACTGCCCTGCGACTGAATCAGCGCATGGCCGCGCAGATCATGCCCCGCGAGGCCGGAGAAAGCCGCGAGATCGTGCAGTTCGGCCTCGGCGAAGCCGTTGAAACGGGTGCCGTCCAGAAACCCATGCGCGGTAAGCGCGGCGGTCTGGCCCTCGACGGCAATCCCGGTGATCTCGACGGGGTTGCCGCTGCCAGGCCAGATCAGGCTCATGAAGCCCGAAATCTCCGGTCCCAGCGCCGATTGCATTGCCGGATCGCGGGCCTCGATCCCCTGCACGGCGAAATCGAACACCCCGTCGAACACCGGGGCGGTTTCTGGCCCGCCCGACAGCGCCGCCAGCAGCCGTCCGCTTGCCTCAAGGTCGATGGTGGCCAGAAGCAGGTCATCAGTGCTGAGCGAATCGATCCGCCCCAGAACCTGCCAGTTGCGCGACACCGATGCGTCGAACTCGATGTTCAGCGCAGCCTCGCGCAGCCGCACCTGCCCGCCGGTGCCGGGCAGAACCACCGCCTCGCCATCCTCGCGCGCGATGTCGGCAATCAGATCGACAACCTGCGGCAAGCCATCGCTGCCCAGTTCGGCGCGCCCGGCCAACCGCAGGGTGCGGGTGTTGAAGGTCAGCTCGGTCAGGCTGATCGCGCCGTCATCGCTGCGCTCAAGCTGGGCGCGCAATCGGCTTTCAGAGCCGAAGAACGGGTGCAGTTCGGCGCCGAGCAGCGGGCGAAGGTCGCCGGCAATATCAAGCGCAACGCGCGTGCTCTCACCCGTCGCGTCACCCGGCAGGCCCCCGCCCGCTGTCACGGTGCCGGTAACCCGCTCGCTGCCATCGGTGGCCAGCACGATATCGGCGGAAAAGCTGCTCAGCGGGCCGGCGCCTTCAACGGTCAGCGCCAGCGCCGGACGGCCTGGAATGTCGAGCAACGAGGCGGCGAGTCCGTCTGCGCCTTCAGACAGATCAAGCTCAAGCGCCAGATGGCGACTGAGGTTGTCGAAATCGCCACGGAAGATGAAGTGCCCCTCCTGACCATCGGTGCGCCGGGCGATGAAGCTGCCCTCGCCCTGCCCGTCGGCCAGCGCCATGCCACCCTCGAAGGCAAATTCGGCCTGTTGCCCGGTCACGGGCGCCTCCAGCACCACCCGCCGCGCCCGCAGCTGCCCGATATTGACCGATACCGGCAGTTCGGGCAGGCGGAATTCGGGGCGCGCGGTGGGGCTGGGCAGGGCGTCATCATCCTCGGTGGAGGGCAGGCGAAGCATCTGGATCTCGTCGGCGCTCAGTTCGTTGACCTCGACGCGGCGATTGATCAATGCCCCGCGATTCCAGTCCAGGACGACATTCTGCAATACCAGCCAGACCCCGTCAGCATCGGCGATGGTCAGCGATTCCATCGTCGCGCGCGAGGACAGCGCGCCCTGAAAACCGCGGATGCGCACCTCGCGCCCGGCATCCGACAGCAGGGTCTGCAACAAGCGGACGATGACGCCCTCATCACCCTCGTCGGCATGGGCAGGCACGGGGGCGCTTGCCAGCACGACCACAAGCGCCAGCACGAAAGCCACGCCCGGCGCCACAAGACGGGTGAAAAGCCGCCCCACGATCCGGGCAATCACGATGCGGGTGACAAGGGGCATCAGAACGCCTGCCCGATGCCCAGATAGATCTGGAACCGGCTGGCTCCGGCAGCGGTGGCATTGCGGCGCAGGGGCACGGCAAGATCCAGCCGCATCGGGCCGATCGGCGTCTGGTAGCGCAGGCCCACGCCGCCGCCGAGTTGCCAGTCCGACGCGCCGCTGAACGGCCCCGCAGAAACATACCCGGCATCGACAAACCCCGCGAGCGCGATGGTGTCGCTGACGCGAGCGCGCAGTTCGCCCGAAAGCGCTGCAAACCCCTGCCCGCCCGAGGCCACGCCGCCAGGCCCGGTCACGCCCAGCGACTGGAAGGGCAGACCGCGCACCGTGCCACCGCCGCCCGAATAAAACAGATAATCGCGCGGCGTCGCATCCAGCGCACTACCCCAGATCGCGCCAAGCTGCGCCCGTCCGGCCAGCACGAAGCGCCCCTCGCTGCCCATATCGGTATAGGCCCGGCCATCAAGCTTGATCCGCAACCCGCTGGAGGCCGCGAGAAAACCGTAATAAGGCATCGCCTCGCCGGCGATGAACAGCCCGCGCGTGGCATCGAGCGGGCGGTCGCGGCTGTCAAAGCTCAGCCCCACCGGCAGGGCCAGGGTGCCGAAATCGGCGCGCAGGCCGCGTGCCGCGCCAAACCGCGCGCGCTCAATGCGCAGCACCAGCCCGGCGCTGCCGGTCAGCCGGTCCGAGAAGCGGTGCACCAGCCGGGCCTCGGCCTGCACGGCATCGGCGCCGAAATCGCGCTCATCCATGCGCACGGCGCGCAAACCAAGTTCCAGATCCGTGTCGCGGTTGAAGGTGGCCGGCCGGGTGTAGCGGGCATCGAGCGTGAAACCGAGCCCGCCAACGCGCGCCGCGATGCCGTCAATCGCCGCCTCAAGGCGCAGCCGCTCGGCGCCGCCCAGAAGGTTGCGGTGCAGCCAGAAGCCGGTCAGGCGCAGCCCCGCCTGGCTGTCCAGTTCGGCGCCAAAACCCAGCCGCCGGGGGGGGGCTTCCTCCACCAGGGCTTCAATGTCGAGCGTGCCATCCGGGTTGGGGGTGTCGGCATCGCGCAACGCGACCGAGGCGAAGGTGCCGGTGCGCCGCAACCGGCTTTCGGCGCGGGCGATGGCCTCGGGATCATAGATCTCGCCCTCGTCCAGACCGGCAATGGCGACGATACGCTCGCTGCGGGTAGCCTGATTGCCGCTCGGGATCAGCGCGCCGAAACGCAGCCGCGGCCCCGGCGCCACGCGCAGATGCACGTCAAGGCGCTGCTCGCCGTGGCGCGCAACGATCTGCTGGTCGGCGGGCTCGGCCAGCGCATGCCCCTGCGCGCGCCAGCCATCGACGGCGGCCGTCGCGGCATCACGCACCAGCGTGCTGCGCGCCACGCCATCCGTTACGAAACCCTCGGGCAGGGTCGTGCCGGGCGCAAGCGGCAACACTTCGGCACGCCCGAAGCGAAACTGCGGTCCCAGTTCGACATCGACCTCCACCAGCCCCACGCGGCGCGGCGGTGTCAGAGCCGAGATCTGCGCCGCTTCGCGCCCGTCCAGCCGGATCGAAATGCGTGGCGCGAAATAGCCATGCTCATAGAGCAAGCCGATAAGCCGCCCGTATTCGGCCCGCGCGGCGGCCATGGTATCGAGCGGATCAGGCTGACCTTCGCGCTCGGCGGAAGCCAGCAGCGAACCGGCCTGAAGGCTGCGCAACAGATCATCCGGCGCGCCGGGCGCGTTGAAGCGCAGCTCGTCCATCGCCCCGGCCGGATGCGGCGCCGGAATGGTCAGCGCAAGGCCCAGCGCAACAGCCGATGCGACATGGCGCGACCAGATGGGAACACCGCCCACAGGCACGCCGCGCGCGCCCCGCCAAAACCGCAAAGCGCGCATCGCCACCCGCCGATATGAGCACCTGATGCCCAAACGCTGTTCCTTGATCCTTGCTCCGGACCTGTTTTCGCATGAACACACCACGCTCACAACCACCTTGCGGGCGCAGATCCGCCGCCAAGCAAATTGTGATCCGCCCTGCAACGGCGGGCATGGGTTGACTTCCGCCCACCGCCGCCGTTGAGTTGCGCCGCGTCAACCATGTGATCCCCATGCCGCCCACTGCTTCCAGCCTTGCCGCCCCATCGCCCGCCGGCGGGGCCCGGACCCATTACCTGATCATCTGCGCAATCGCCCTTTGCCACCTGATCAATGATGTGATGCAATCCCTTCTGGCGGCGATCTACCCGCTGCTTCAGGCCGAGTTCGCACTGAGTTTCACACAGATCGGGCTGATGACGTTTGCCTTCATGGGCACGGCCTCGGTCCTGCAGCCGCTTGTCGGGCAGTTCACCGACCGAAAACCGGTGCCGCAATCGCTGACCATTGGCATGGGCTCCACGCTGATTGGCCTGGCACTGCTCGCCGGCGCCCCCTCCTACGGATGGCTGCTGGCCGGCGCGGCGATGATCGGCATCGGCTCGGCGGTATTCCACCCCGAAGCCTCGCGCGTCGCGCGTGCCGCCTCGGGCGGGAAGTTCGGCACTGCACAATCGCTGTTTCAGGTCGGCGGCAATGCCGGCTCTGCCGCAGGCCCGCTGCTGGCTGCCTTCCTGGTGGTGCCGCTGGGGCGCGTGGCGGTGGGCTGGTTCGCACTGCTGGCGCTGCTGGGCATGCTGATCCTGGCCGGCGTTGGGCGCTGGTATGCCGCCCTGCGCCGGCAGGCGGCACACCGCCCCCCGCCCCCCGCCGCCACCGGCCTGCCGCGGCGCAAGATCGTGTTGGCAATCGCCGTTCTGGCATTCCTGGTTTTCAGCAAGAACATCTATACCGCCAGCATCTCCAGCTATTACATCTTCTTCCTGTTCGAGCGCTTCGCACTGAGCACCCAGGCTGCGCAGATCATGCTGTTCCTGTTTCTGGGAGCGGCCGCGCTGGGGGTGATGCTGGGCGGTATCCTGGGCGATCGCTTCGGCACCCGCAGGGTAATCTGGTTTTCCATCCTTGGCGTGCTGCCCTTCACCCTGGCGCTGCCCTATGCCTCGCTCTTCTGGACCGGGGTGCTGACGGTGCTGATCGGTTTCATCCTGGCCTCGGCCTTTCCGGCCATCGTGGTCTTCGCGCAGGAACTGGTGCCCGGCCGGGTCGGCATGATCGCGGGGCTGTTTTTCGGCTTCGCCTTCGGCATCGGCGGGATCGCGGCGGCAGCCTTGGGCGTGCTGGCCGATGCCCGAGGCATCGCCTTCGTCTATCACCTCTGCTCGTTCCTGCCGGCCCTGGGGTTGCTGACGATTTTCCTGCCCAGGCTCACGCCGGACACGGCCTGACACCCGCCATTGCCCGGCCCGCCGCTCAATGCTATCTGAGCAGCGATCGAAAAAACCAATGGAGCCCGCCCCGATGGCGAAGGATTACATCATCAAGGACATTTCGCTTGCCGAATTCGGCCGCAAGGAAATTGCCATTGCTGAAACCGAGATGCCCGGCCTGATGGCTCTGCGTGCCGAATTCGGCGCCGAGCAACCGCTCAAAGGTGCCCGGATCGCCGGCTCGCTCCACATGACGATCCAGACTGCGGTGCTGATCGAGACGCTGGCCGCGCTCGGGGCCGATGTGCGCTGGGCAAGCTGCAACATCTTCTCCACCCAGGACCACGCCGCCGCCGCCATCGCCGAGGGCGGCACCCCGGTCTTTGCCATCAAAGGCGAAACGCTCGCCGAATACTGGGCCTATACCGACCAGATCTTCCAGTTCGCCGGCGGCCCGGCCAACATGATCCTTGATGACGGCGGCGATGCCACGCTCTACATCCTGATCGGTGCGCGGGTCGAGGCCGGCGAAACCGATCTGATCGCCACGCCGACCTCGGAAGAAGAGGAATGCCTCTTCGCCCAGATCCGCACGCGCCTTGAGGCCAGCCCCGGCTGGTTCACCGCCCAGCGCGATGCCATCCGCGGCGTGAGCGAGGAAACCACCACCGGCGTGCACCGGCTCTATGACCTGCACAAGAAAGGGTTGCTGCCCTTCCCGGCGATCAACGTCAACGACAGCGTCACCAAGTCGAAATTCGACAACAAATACGGCTGCAAGGAAAGCCTGGTCGATGGCATCCGCCGCGCCACCGACACCATGATGGCCGGCAAGGTGGCCGTGGTCTGCGGCTATGGCGATGTCGGCAAGGGCTCGGCCGCCTCGCTGCGCGGCGCCGGTGCGCGCGTGAAAGTCACCGAGATCGACCCGATCTGCGCCCTGCAGGCGGCGATGGACGGCTTCGAGGTCACCACGCTGGAAGATGTCACCGCCAGCGCCGACATCTTCATCACCACCACCGGCAACAAGGACGTCATCCGCATCGAGCACATGCGCGAGATGAAGGACATGGCGATCGTCGGAAACATCGGCCATTTCGACAACGAAATCCAGGTCGCCGCGCTGAAGAACCACAAATGGACCAACATCAAGGACCAGGTGGACATGATCGAAATGCCCTCGGGCAATCGCATCATTCTTCTGTCCGAAGGGCGGCTTCTCAACCTCGGCAATGCCACCGGCCACCCCAGCTTCGTGATGTCGGCCTCCTTCACCAATCAGGTGCTGGCGCAGATCGAGCTGTGGACCAAGGGGGACGAATACGCGCCGGGCGTCTATATCCTGCCCAAACATCTGGACGAGAAGGTCGCGCGCCTGCATCTGGATCGCATCGGCGTCAAACTCACCGAGCTGCGCCCCGAGCAGGCCGACTATATCGGCGTCACCGTCGAGGGCCCCTACAAATCCGACCACTACCGCTACTGACAACGCCAGAGGGGGCTTTCGGCCCCCTCTCCGGCTGCGCCGCGCGCCCGTCTTTGTGCCGGAAATATCCCGGGGGAAGCCCGAAGGGCGCGGGGGCAGCGCCCCCGGCTCAGGCATCGCGCGACCGCTTCGCGCGGCCTCAGCGCGCGAACAGCGCCAGGATCAGCCCCATGGCGGCGCAGGCAATGACCGCATAGCCACCGTCAATTGCTGCCAGCCGCAGCGGCCGGTCGGAATAGAGCACATTGAGAGTGATCCAGGGGCTGATGAAGAAAAGCCCCACGCCGCCACCCGCCACCAGCCCCGAAACCGGCGTGGTTATGCCCGACGCCGCCATCATGTGCCGCATCATGCCGGCGACGATCAGGATGCACAGGAAGGCAAGCGCAAAGGTCTTTGGCCCCGCCCCGCCGGCCGGCTGGCCCTTGTCATCGAGCTTGATGCCCGATGCCGCGATCCATTGCTTCGACAGCAGATTGTAATAAAGCGCGCCCAGCCCGAAACCGGCAAGCGCTGCGACGATGACGCCAAGATAGGCCATGATTGCCTCCGCCAGACCACGATCGGATGCTAGCGCAGACTGCCCTGCTGCCAAAGCGTCAATTCATGGCCGCTCAGGGTTTTTCGGCCATGGTGCAGACCCGTTGCCATTCGGCCTCGCTCACCGGCTGCACTGACAGGCGCATGGATTTGACCAGCGCCATTTCCGCCAGTTCGGGGGTTTGCTTGATCATCGCCAGCGACACCGGCCGCGGCAGCTTTTCGACCGCGCGGATATCGACGCATTCCCAGCGTGGATCGTCGGTGGTGCTGTCAGGATGCGCCTCGGCGCAGACCTCGGCGATGCCAACGATCTCCTTGCCGATGTTGGAATGATAGAAGAACACCCGGTCGCCCAGCTTCATGGCGCGCATGTTGTTGCGCGCCAGATAGTTGCGCACGCCGTCCCATTCCTCGCCGGCGGCGCCCTTGGCCACCAGATCGTCCCATGAGAACACATCCGGTTCGGATTTCATCAACCAGCAGGCCATCAGCCGATCACCTTCTTCCATTCCTCGATGCGCACCTCGGCGAAGAGGCCGGCGCGCGCATAGGGGTCGTTGGCGGCCCAGGCCTCGGCGATGGCGCGGTTGGGCAGGTCCAGAACCACCAGCGAGCCGGTCATGCCGCCCTGCGGGTTCAGGAACGGCCCGGCATGGACCACCGCGCCGGTTTCCTCAAGATAGGCCAGATGCGCGGTGCGGTTGGCCTTGCGCAGATCCTCGTGATCGGGCTTGTCGGTGCAGATCAGGGTGAAAAGGGGCATACACTCTCCTCAGGCTTTGGCGCCACGCTTACCCGATCCCAGCAGCGCCGGCGCATTCATGTCAAGGGGCCAGCGCGGACGCGCGGCCAGCGTCAGGTCATCGCGCCCGCCAGCGCGGAAGCGTTCGATCCCGGCATAGGCGATCATGGCGGCATTGTCGGTGCAAAGCGCCAGCGGCGGGGCCAGGAAGGGCACGCCGGCGGATGCCGAAACCGCTTCCAGCCGAGCGCGCAGAACGCGGTTCGCGGCCACCCCGCCGGCGACCGCGAAACCCGTCATGCCCGGGCTCGCAGCCAGCGCGCGGGCGGATTTCCCGGCCAGGACATCGGCCACCGCCGCCTGGAAACCGGCACAGAGATCGGCGCGATCACGGCGCGTCAGGCCGCCCTTTTCGGCGACCAGCCCGTCACGGGCGCGCAGGAGCGCGGTTTTCAGGCCAGAGAACGACATGTCGCAACCGGAACGGTCCAGCAGCGGGCGCGGAAAGGCAAAGCGCCCCGCATCACCGCTGCGCGCCTCGGCCTCGACGGCGGGGCCGCCGGGCTGGGGCAGGCCCAAAAGCTTGGCGGTCTTGTCGAAGGCCTCGCCCGGCGCATCGTCGATGGTGCCGCCAAGCCGCATGAAGCGTTCCGCCCCCTCAACGCGCAGAAACTGGCAATGCCCCCCCGAGACCAGCAACATCAGATAGGGAAAGGCCAGCGCGTCGGTCAGCCGCGGGGTCAGCGCATGCCCGGCCAGATGGTTGACCCCCACCAGCGGCAGGCCACGCGCAACCGCCAGCCCCTTGGCCAGCATCACCCCGGACAGAACCCCGCCGATCAGCCCCGGCCCCGCCGTCACCGCGATCCCGTCCAGATCGGCCAACCCCAGCCCGGCGGCATCCAGCGCGGCCTCGACGGTATGATCCAGGGTTTCGACATGCGCGCGCGCGGCAATCTCGGGCACGACACCGCCGAAGGCTGCATGCAACGCCGCCTGCCCGGCCACGACATTCGACAGGATCTGGGCCCCGGCAGGCGCGTCAGCACCATGGCGCACCACCGCCGCGCCGGTATCGTCGCAGCTCGATTCGATGCCCAGAAAGGTCAGTGTGCGGCCCATGCCTGCCCCGGTTGCACCCGTCACGAGCGCCGGCGTATCATTGCCATGCGCCGCAGACAATGGGCGCGCCCCTCTCGCCCGCCGGGCTTTTCAGCGATGATGCCAACCCAGAGCGCCCCACCCCCCCGCCCGCTTCTGCTGCTGACGCGCCCGCGCGCGCAGTCGGAGCGTTTTGCCGCTTCCTGCCGCGCGCATTGCCCCCCCCATGATCGGCTGATCGCGCCGCTGACCGAGGTGGTAACGGTAGCGTTTGATCCGCAGGTGCTGGCCGGGGCGGCGGGGCTGGTGTTGACCTCGCCCAATGCGGTCATGGCGATCGGCGGGCTGGCCCTGCCGAGGGGGCTGCCGGCCTGGTGCGTCGGGCCGGGCACGGCGGCGGCGGCACGCGAGGCAGGTCTTGCGGTGCACGAATCCGGTGGTGACGCGGCGCATCTGCTGGCCGATCTGCGCCGGGCACGCCCGGCCGGCCCGCTGGTGCATGTCCATGGCCGGCATCTGGCGCGCGACCTGGTGCGCGAGCTGCGCGCCGATGGCGTGGCGATAACCGGGATTGTCGCCTATGCCGCTGAGCGATGCCCCTGGCCCGAGGGCGTGATCCGGGCGCTGGCCCGGCCAAGGGTGATTGCGCCGCTCTTCTCGCCCAGAGCCGCACGCGAATTTTCTGATCGGCTTGCCGGCCGGGCACCGGCGGGGATGAGCCTGTTGACCATCAGCGCCAATTGCGCCGCGCAACTGCCTGACAGCTGGGCCGGGCATATCACCATAGCCGCGCGGCCTGATGCCGATGCCATGATCGATGCAATCAGCAACGAAATGTCGCGCCCACGGCCTCAGCCTTGAGACCGGCCGGTGCAATCGTTAAGTTGATACCATGGGCGTGGCGCATCGCTGGACCAATACACCGACGTCCTTGAGGTCAACGCAACGAGCGGCAGGGAGACAGGCATGGCCAAGACCGGGACCGAATCAGAGCGACCCGCCGCCACATCGCCGCATGACGGCGATGCCGCAGGGGAAAGCCCCACCACGGCTGCACCGGGCGAGGAGACCACAACAGCCGAGCCCGACCAGACCGATCCACCGGAGCAACCGCAGGACGCGCCCGCCGAGCGTCTTGATGGCGCCGAGCCGCTTGATGCCACCGAGAACACCCCAGACGTTGAACAGACCCCCGTCAGCGATGGCAAGCAGTCGCGCAACGGGGGGGCGCTGGCACTGATCGGTGGCGGCGTTCTGGCAGCGCTGATCGGCGCCGGGGCGGTTCTGGTGTTCTTGCCGCAGGGCTGGGACAGCACCGGTCGTCAGGTGCTGGAGTCCCGCCTTGAAGCGCTGGAAAGCGCCATGCAGTCCGCCGACACGCGGCTGGAGGCCGCGATGGCCCCACTGCTGGCGCGCTTTGATACGATTGACACCCGCCTTGCTACCTTCGACCCGGAGACGCTGGAGCGCCGTCTTGCAGCCGCCGAGGCCAGGCGCGAAAGCAGCACCGATGCCGCCGCCCTGGAGGCACTGGAGGCACTGGAGGCACGCCTCGCCGGGTTCGAGGCCCGCATCGACGCACGCATCGAAGCCACGGTCACGGCCGCCATGGCCGACATGCGCGAAGCCCAGGCCGAGCGCGCCGAGGCACTGGCCACCACACGCGATGAGATCGACGCCGCCGAAAGCCGTCTGGCGGCGCACGCGGCCCTTGCCACGCTCGTCGCCGCCGCCGAAACCGGCGCCCCCGCCGCCGACGCCCTGGCCACGCTGGGCGAAACATTCGACCTGCCAGCCGCGCTGCTGCCGATGGCCGGCGGCCTGCCAAGCCTGCGCGCGCTTCAACAAGGTTTTCCCGGTGCCGCGCGCCGGGCGCTGGCCGCCGCGCCGCTGCCCGCCGACGCCCCGCCAACCGAGCGCCTGCTGGGCTTCCTGCGCGCCCAGACCGGCGCGCGGGCGCTGGCGCCGCGTGAGGGCGATGACACCAATGCCATCCTGTCGCGCGCCGAGGCACTGCTGCGCGGTGGCGATCTGGCTGGCAGCCTTGCCGAACTGGACGCCCTGCCCGATGGCCCGGCCGCCGAAATGGCGCCCTGGCGCGCGCAGGCCCGGACCCGACTGGGCGCGCTGGACGCCCTGAACACGCTTCACGCACAGCTCACCGCACAGTAGGGAGCGGATATGTTCTGGATCATCCTGAAGGTCGCGGTCTTTCTGACCATCGTCGCCGCTCTGGCACTGGGCACCGAAGCGCTGCTCGACAGCACGCAGGGGCTGCGCATCGCGGTTGCCGATACCGAGTTTTCGTTGGGGCCGGTGCAGGCGGCGCTGGCCGCGCTGCTGCTGCTGGCCGGGCTGTGGTTGCTGCTCAAGATCGCCGGGCTGGTCGTGGCATTGCTGCGTTTCGTCAATGGCGACGAAACCGCGATCAGCCGCTATTTTGAACGGTCGCGCAAGCGTCGCGGGCTTGAGGCCCTGACCGAGGGATTTCTGGCCCTCGCCAGCGGCGAGGGCGAGCGCGCTGTCACCAAGGCCCGCAAGGCCGAGAAGCTGCTCGAAAACCGCACGCTGACCAATCTGCTGATGGCACAGGCGGCGCTGGCCAAGGGCAACACCGCGCTTGCCGAGGATTATTACAAGCGCCTGCTGGAGGACGACCGCGCACGCTTTGTCGGCGTGCAGGGGCTGATGCGCCAGCAGCTTGAAGCCGGCGACATGACGCGCGCGCGCAAGCTGGCCGAGAAGGCGCTGACCCTGCACCCCGGCCATGGCACGACACAGGACGCCCTGTTGCAACTGCAGACCCGCACCGGCGACTGGCAGGGCGCGCGGCGCACGCTGGGCGAGATGAAGCGTGCCGGGCGGCTGCCCAAGGATGTCTACTACCGCCGTGATGCCGTTCTGACCCTGCAACTGGCCGCCGCCTTCGAGGCCGAAGGGCAACTTGCCATGGCGCAGGATCTGGCGATCGAGGCCAACAATGCCTCGCCTGATCTGGTGCCCGCCGCGGTGATGGCGGCACGCGCGCAGATCGCCCGTGGCAAGGGCGCGGCGGCGGCCAAGCTGCTCAAGCGCGCCTGGAAGGTGCAGGCCCATCCTGAACTGGCACAGGCGTTCGCCGAGATCGAACCGAACGAACCCGCCGCCGAACGCGTCAGGCGGTTCGAGCGGCTGCTCAGCCTCAGCGAAGACGACGAAGCGCAGCTCACCCGCGCCGAACTGCTCATCGCCGCCGAGGATTTCCCCGGCGCGCGGCGCGTATTGGGCGATCTGCCGCAGGCCGTGCCCAGCCAGCGCGCAATGACCATCATGGCCGCCATCGAGCGAGGCGAGGGTTCGGATGACGCGGTGGTGCGCGGCTGGCTCACGCGCGCGCTGACCGCGCCGCGCGGCCCCCAGTGGGTGTGCGAGAAATGCCAGCATATCCATGCTCGGTGGCAGACCCTGTGCGAGAACTGCGAAGGCTTCGACACGCTCGCCTGGCGCACCCCGCCCGACAGTTCGGGCCCCAGCGCCACCGGCACCGAGATGCTGCCACTGATCGTCGGCGCATTGTCCGCGCCGCCCCGCAACGCCCCCTGGGACGACGATCCCGCCGACGTTCCCGATGACGTTCCCGATGACGTTCCCGCCGTGGAGCCCTCTGAGGAACCCGCCGCCAGCACGGAACGCGCGCCGCAAACAGGCAGGGAGCCGGACACCGAAGCCCGCACGCCGGACGATGAGCATGTCATCGACCTCAATGAGACACGCCGCAGCGGCATGTGACGCAGGCTGCAGTGCGGGACTGAAAAAGTTGAAAATGGGTCTGGATACGCTTTCGACGCGGTGCTAAACACCGCGCCACGATGCCGCCTTGGCGCGCCCCGCGGGGCCGGGCAGGGCCGGGACCGTTACCGGGAAGAATGCCGCTGTAGCTCAGCTGGTAGAGCACGTCATTCGTAATGATGGGGTCGGGGGTTCGAGTCCCTTCAGCGGCACCATTCTTTCCACTCGAAAGCCTGAAATGAATGGAATTTGCTGGCGGGTTCGCACCTTGAGGCCCGCACGCGCGGCATTCCCCCGCAAGCCGGAAGATGTGCAGGGGACGGTCGCTTTCGGCGACCGTCCCCTGCGCGGGATCGTTGTGCAATGATCCGCGTCGCCCGGCGTCAGGTGGCGGGGGCAATGCCCTCGGGATTGGCAACAGGGTCCGGGCCTTCCTGCGCCTCAAGCTCGATGGCCTTGGGCACCGAAAGCCAGATGGCGATGGCAAAGCCAACCGCGCCGCCACCGATCTTGCCGATCAGCAAGGGCAGGATCAGCGAGGGCTGGAAATTCGCGGTGAAGGCCAGATGATCGCCAAAGGCGAAAGCCGCGCAGACCGCGAAGGCGATCACCAGCACCTTGTCGCGCGCCCGCATCAGCCGCACCAGGCGATACATCGCCAGCACATTGGCGATGGTCGCCAGCAGCCCTGCCGCACCAACCGGCGACAGGCCCACCTTGTCACCGAACACCTGCATCGGCCTGGCCAGATAACGCGTGATGAGATAGACCATCGGAAAGGCGCCCGCCAGCATGATGCCGATATAGCCGGCGATTTCGAGGGCGCGGAACTGGTCGGCTTCATCGGCAATGATCGGATCAAAACCCCAGCCGCCGAATGTGGCGGTGAAGATGCCGGTGAAATACTCGACGATCGAGAATACCAGAACCAGCGTGATGGCGGCATACATCAGCTTGCCGAACCACAGGAAGCCGGTGATCATGGCATCCGGCGCCAGCCGCAGACCCAGCGCGATCGCCACGCAGAAGATGATCAGCGGCAAGAGGTTGCGCAGGATATCGGCAAAGCTCAGCGCCAGTTGCAGCGTTGCATCGCCGGTGGCGGCGATATCAGGCCGGATGGCCACGCCGAAGACGGCGATGATGGCCGCGGCAATGAACACGCCGATGGGCACCGACAGGATCCCCGACATGATGCCCAGCGCCATGTATTTGTGATCGCGCTTGTCGAGCATCGCCAGACCGACCGGGATGGAAAAGATGATCGTCGCCCCGGCCATATAGCCCACCAGCGAGGCCATCAGCCAGGCTTCGCGGGTTTCGGCCAGAACCTCGGCCAATTGATAGCCGCCCATGTCGATGGCGATGATGGTCGTCGCCGCGATCGAGGGGTCGGCACCGATCAGGGCAAAGAGCGGTCCCACGCCGCCACTTATCATCTGCGACAGATAGGGGATGGCGGCCATGATGCCCGCCACCGGAATGAAGATCGGCCCGATCGAATGAAGCCCCTCACGAAATTCCTTGCCCAGTCCGCCTTCGGGATCGCGGATATAGGCGAAGGCCCCCGCCACGGCGCAGGCCATGATGATATAGATCACCACTGTTCCAATCAGTTCCATGCGTCCTCTCCTGTGTTATGGGCTTGCCGCTTGGCGCGGTCTTGGCCTTGGGGTGGCTCATGCCTTGATGCGCGTGCCGCCCGGATCGTGGAAGGGGGTCAGGGCCGGGCGCGCGGCGATGCGCTCGCCGGCGACGACCAGTTCAAATGCGCTGGCCATCAGCGCAGACTCGTCCAGCGTGCCGGGCGCGTCACCGGCACGCACATAACCGTAGCCGATGGGGCGGCCCAACGTGTAGCCAAAGCCTCCGCTGGTCAGATAGCCCACCGGCGCGCCATCGCGCAGGATCGTCTCGCGGCCCAGAAGCACGGCATCGGTGTCCAGCGCGGCAAACCCCACCAGACGGCGCGTGAGCGGTTGGCCCGCGCGCGCCTCAAGCGCCTTGCGGCCCAGGAAGTCGATGGGCTTTCGCAGCTTCACCGCCCAGCCCAGACCGGCCTCCAGCGGGGTGTCATTGGGGGTGATATCGGCGCCCCAGGCGCGGTAGCCCTTCTCCAGCCGTAACGATTCTATGGCGCGATAGCCGGTTGAACGCAGCCCAAGAGCGGTATCCATCAGCGCGTCATGCACCGCCCCCAGCGCGGTGATGGGCATGTGCAGCTCCCAGCCAAGTTCGCCGACATAGGTGATGCGCAGCGCGCGCACCTTGTGCCCGGCAATCTCGATCTCGCGCAGATGGCCGAAGGGATGCGCGGTATTCGACATATCCGCCGGCGTCACCGCCGCAAGAATGTCGCGCGCACGCGGCCCCATCAGCGAAAGCGTGCCCCAGGCCTCGGTGACATCGCTGAGCGCGACCTTGGCGCCAGCGGGGATGTGATCGGCGATCCAGGCCTGGTCATGGGTGCGAAACCCGGTGCCCGTGACGATGTAGAACTGATCATCTGCCAGCCGGGCGACGGTCAGATCGCATTCGATGCCGCCGCGTGAATTGAGCATCTGGGTGTAGGTCAGCCGCCCCGACGGACGGGAGATGTCATTGGCACAAAGCCAGCTCAAGGTGGCCTCGGCATCGGGGCCGGAAAGCTCGAACTTGGCGAATGACGACTGATCGAAAAGCCCCGCCACCGTGCGCACATGGCGATGCTCTTCGCCCACCGCCGCAAACCAGTTGCCGCGCCCCATCGACGGCTCGTCGCGCCCGGCCTCTCCCGGCGCGACGAACCAGTTGGGCCGCTCCCAGCCCAGCTTCGAGCCGAACACCGCGCCCTGCGCCTTGAGCCGCGCATAAAGCGGCGAGACGATCCGCGGCCGGCCGCTTTCATATTCCTCATGTGGCCAGGCAATGGAGTAATGCTTGCCATAAGCCTCCAGCGTCCGCGCGCAAACCCAGTCACGGTCGCGGTGCAGCCCGGAAAAGCGGCGGATGTCCACCGGCCAGAGATCCAGTGGCGCCTCGCCGGTCATCACCCAGGCGGCCAGCGCCCAGCCCGCGCCGCCGCCGGCTGCGATGCCAAAGGCGTTGAACCCCGCACCGACATACATGTTCGCCACCTCCGGCGCAGCGCCCAGGATGAAGTTGCCATCCGGGGTGAAGCTTTCGGGGCCGTTGATCATCTGCTTGACGCCGACACGCTCCAGCACCGGAACGCGGGCCATGGCCTGGGTCATGTGCTGCTCGAAATGGTCGAAATCATCGTCAAAAAGCTGAAATTCCCAGGCGTTCGGCGCGTCGTTGCCGGGCAGGCCGGTTTGCCATGCGATCGGGTCCGGCTCATAGCCGCCCATCACCAGGCCACCGACCTCCTCCTTGAAGTAGGTGCGCCGGTCAGGGTCGCGCAGGGTTGGCGCATCCTCGGCCAACCCGTCGATACGCTCGGTGACGATATACTGGTGCTTGACCGCCTGAAGCGGCACCGAGACCCCGGCCATCGCCCCAAGCTGGCGGGCCCAGAGCCCGGCACAATTGACCACCGTCTCGCAGGCAATCTCGCCGTGATCGGTCTGCACCGCCACGATGCGCCGGCCCTGCATGCGAAAGCCTGTCACGCGCACACCTTCGATCAGGCGCGCGCCATGCATGCGCGCACCCTTGGCCAGCGATTGGGTGATGTCACTGGGGCTGGCCTGGCCATCGGTGGGCAGCCATGACGCGCCGAGCAGATCGCCGGTTTCCATCAGCGGCCACATGCGCTTGACCTCGGCGGGCGAGATCAGCTCCATCTCCATGCCGAAACTGCGCGCGGTGGTGGCCAGGCGCTTGTATTCGATCCAGCGGTCAGGCGTGGTGGCCAGCCGCAGACAGCCGGTCATCTTCCAGCCGGTTTCCAGCCCGGTCTCGGCCGCAAGACGCTTGTAAAGATCGACCGAATATTTCAGCACCCGGGTGATCGAAGCCGAAGAGCGCAACTGCCCCACCAGCCCCGCCGCATGCCAGGTCGAGCCCGAGGTCAGCTTGCCCTGTTCCAGCAACACCACTTCGGCGCGGTGATCGCGCGCCAGATGGTAAGCCGTGGAGCAGCCGATAATCCCGCCGCCGATGACGACGATGCGCGCGTGTGAGGGCAGGGCTGGGGCCATGTCAGAGCGATCCGTGCTGGGTTTGATATTGCTCGAGCGCGGCAGCGAAGCGCTCAAGATTGTCTTCGGTATAGGCATGGTAATCGGTTCCCGGCGCGTTGAGATACAGCTCCGAGACCATGCTCCACATCGCCTCGCGCAAGAGCGAGGCGCATTGCATTGCCGCCATCGCGCGGCGCAGCGCGTCATCGGGTGGCGTGCCGAAATAGACCGTCATCAGCGCCTCGGTTTCTGCCGCATCGAAACCGGCATTCGAGGCCAGCCCCGCCAGATCGAAAAGCGCGGTGGAAAAGCCGGCATATTCGAAATCGATCAACCAGAGCCGCGTGCCGTCATCAAGCAGGTTGGCGGGCAGCAGGTCGTTGTGGCCGAAAACCACCGGAAGCGGCACCTGCACTGCCTCCAGCGCCGTGGCCAGCGCGACGTAGCGGGGCAGTTGCGCGCGCATCCGGCTTTCGGCGCGCTCCAGCGTGCGCGCATAATCGCGGATCACATGGAACGGCCAGAACATGAACCCCGGCCCCGAAACGTGATGCGGCATCTCACGATGAAAGCCGCGCACAAGCGCGGCAATGCGCTCGATATTGGCGCGCACATCCGCCGCAGCATAGGTCCGGGCCCCCAGATAGCGCGTGACCATGACCCCTGGCGCGCTGTGCAGCAGATCGGGGGCAAAGCCGGCCTCGCTGGCGGCGCGGCTGGTCATCACCTCGCGCGCCCGTTCGACGTGGTGAAAGGGGTAGTCATCGCCGAAACGCACCACATGGCGGCCCGTGGCATCGGTAACGATCCAGCTTTCGTTGCTGATCCCGCCCTTGAGCGGCTCGATCGCAATGCTACCCTGCCAGATGGCCAGCGCTTCAATGCGCGCCCGCGCCTCGTCATGGTCGATTGCGCCTGTCATGGACTGTTCCGCTTGTGTCGCTTACCGGGCAGATGACACATCTGTGAAGGGTGTAAGTCAACAGAAACTTGTGCGATTATGCCCGAAAGATGCAAAAATAAGTGCAAGCATCCAGCCAAATGCAACGTTAAACAACATTATCGGTCACTCAAAGGGGAGGCCCGCAACCATGATCGCCGCACAGCGCCACGCCGAAATCCAGCGCATCCTTGCGGATGAGGGATCGATCGGGATTGCCGATCTGGCGGCACGGCTCGATGTCTCGCTCGAAACGATCCGCCGCGACGTCAAGCCGCTGGTCGCCAGCGGTGCGGTGGCACGCATGCATGGTGGCATCATGCTGCCCACGGTGATGCGCGAAGCGCCCTTTGACCGGCGCATGCGCCACAATGCCGAAGCCAAGCGGGCCATCGCCCGGCAAGCGGCGGGCAGCATCCGCGACGGCGATTCGGTGATGTTCGACACCGGCACCACCACCAGCTTCGTGGCGCGTGAGCTGCTGAACCATCGCCGCCTGACAGTGGTGACCAATTCCTCCGACATCGCCAGGTTGCTGGCCACGGTCAACGGCAACACCGTCTATATGGCCGGTGGCGCGCTATGCAGCGACAGCGGCGCGGCCCTGGGGCTTTCGGCGATCGAATTCGTGTCGCGCTTCTGGGTCGATCATGCGGTGATCTCGGCCGGGGCAATCCATCCTGAACGTGGCATCATGGATTTCGCGCTCGAAGAGGCAGAATTTGCCCGCGCCATGCTGACCCATGCCCAGCGCCGCGTGCTGGTGTGCGATCACAGCAAGTTCGAGCGCACCGGGCTGGTGCAGGTCTGCGGCTGGAACGGGATCGACGAGTTGATCATCGACCGCGCGCCGCCCGCCGCCGCCGCGCAGGTCCTGGAGGAAGCCGGGGTGCGCGTCAGCCTGGGCAGCGATCCACGCGCCCCGCACAACTGAAACCCGTGAAGCCAGCCCCGCGACCCATTGGCGCGCAGACGGCCTTGCCGCACCCTGCCCGAGCGCCTAGAACCACACAGACATCCGTCCCGACCCCGATGCCCGAAAGGCTCTGAACCGCCATGGCCCAGTTCCCCCCCGCCACCGATCTGGTGCTGCCTGCCCCTGCGCTGACCACCCTGCCGGTGCAAGGCACCACTGCGCGCTTTGCGGTTCACCGGCTCTATTGTGTGGGGCGCAACTATGCCGATCATGCCATCGAGATGGGCCACGATCCCACGCGCGAGGCGCCCTTCTTCTTTCTGAAAAGCCCCGATTGCCTGCTGAGCGACGATGCAGATTTCCCCTATCCGCCGGCCAGCCGGGACGTGCACCACGAGGTCGAACTGGTGGTGGCGCTGGCCAGCGGCGGGCGTGACATCGCTGCCGCCGAGGCGCTGGATCATGTCTATGGCTATGCCGTCGGGCTGGACATGACCCGGCGCGACCTTCAGGCGGCGCTGAAAAAGGCCGGCCGCCCCTGGGAGGCAGGCAAGGGTTTTGATCATTCTGCCCCCTGCGGCGCCATTGCCCCGGCAGCGCAGATCGGCCATCCGGCCAGTGCGGCGATCCGGCTGATGGTCAACGGCATCGAACGTCAGGCCGGCACACTTGATCAGATGATCTGGAACGTGCCTGAAATCATCTCCGAACTCTCAAGGCTGTTCACATTGCGCGCCGGCGACCTGATCATGACCGGCACGCCGGCCGGGGTTGGCCCGGTCGAGCGCGGCGACAGGCTGGAGGCGGTCATCGAAGGGATCGGCGCGCTCCGCCTGCGCGTGATCTGACCCGCATCCCGTGAACCGAGGAGCCGCGCGGCCATGGAATTCTCGTCCGATCTGATCCTTCTCGCCATGGTGTTGTTGCTCGCCGGTGCGCTGACCGGCGTTCTGGCCGGGCTCTTTGGCGTGGGCGGTGGGGCGCTGATGGTGCCGGTCCTCTACGAGACCTTCGGCTTCCTCGGCGTCGATGACGCGGCGCGCATGCCGCTGGCGGTGGGCACCTCGCTGGCGGTGATCATTCCGACTTCACTGAAATCCTATCGCAGCCATCTGGCGCGCGGCGCGGTCGATACCGAACTGTTGCGCCGCTGGGCGGTGCCCATTGTGGCCGGGGTGCTGCTGGGGGCGGTGATCGCGCGCTATGCCTCGCCGGTGGTGATGCAGGCGGTCTTCGTGCTTGTCGCCGGCATCAATGCGGTAAAGCTGATCTCGGGCACCAAACGCTGGGACATCGCCAACGACCTGCCCGGCGGCTGGCTCCTGCGCGCCTATGGCTGGGTGATCGGGCTGCTGTCATCGCTGATGGGGATTGGCGGCGGCCAGATCGCCAATATCATCATGACGCTTCATGGCCGCGCCATTCATCAGGCGGTGGCGACCTCGGCGGGGATCGGTGTGCTGATCTCGATCCCCGGCGCGCTGGGCTATGTCTTTGCCGGCTGGGGGCGCACCGACCTGCCGCCCGATGCCATCGGCTTTGTCTCACTGCTGGGGGTGGTGCTTTTTGTGCCGACCACGGTGATGACCGCCAGCCTTGGCGTGCGGCTGGCGCACAGCCTGTCGCAGCGCCGGCTGGAACTGGCCTTTGGCGTGTTTCTGGCGCTGGTCAGCCTGCGCTTCATTTTCGCCATGCTGGGCTGACGCGCCACCGGACTAGCGCCCGGCATAGGGATCGCGGGGGTCACGCCGGGCTGAAAGCGAGCCACGGCTGCGCGCCACGATCCGCTCGATCGCATCGGCCAGATGTACCTCGGCGATGTTGTAATCCCCCCGCTCTACACGCAGGCGGTGCGCCTCCAGCAGCACCTCGCCATGCATGACACCCGCGGGCGGCTCGAAGCGATAGACTGCCAGTTCGATGGTCAGGCCCAGCGGATCGTTGAAATAGATCGAATCCATGAAGCCGCGATCCTTGACGCCGCTATGCTTGATGCCACGCGCATCGAGCCGAGCCACCGCCTGCGCGAAGGTCGCGCGCGAGACATTGATGGCGATATGGTGCACGCATCCCGGATCGGTCGGAGTGCGGCGCGGATCGGGGCGGCGGGATTCATCGGTGAAAATGGTGATCAACCGCCCGTCGCCGGGATCGAAATAGAGATGGCTTTCGCTGGCACGGTCCAGATTGGGCTGCTCGAAGATGAAGGGCATGCCCAGCACCCCCTCCCAGAAATCGATCGAGGTCTGCCGGTCCGCGCCGACCAGCGTGATGTGATGAAGACCCTGCGCCTGCAACTTTTCCATTCTGCCTCCTGTCACGTCAATGCGGCGATGCCTGCCCCGCGGGTTCTGGCCATTGTGGCATGCCTGCCGCAAAACGCCAAAGGCCCGGCGCGCATGCCGGGCGTTTGTTTCAGCGGGCGTGTGTTTCAGCGGGCGCGCGCTTCAGAGACTGGCGAGTTGCCCGCGCTCCTCGGCCTCGGCGCGGCGCAGCACATGCCAGGCCACGGCCAGATCCTGCGCGACAATCCCCAGCGAGCGGTAGAGCGTGATCTCGTCGGGGGAACGGCGCCCGCAGGCTTCGCCGCGCAGCACGGTGCCGATCTCGGCGCGAAGATGTTCGGCGTTGATGGTGCCGGCCGCCAGCATTGCCACAACCTCGCCGGCCTGCGCCAGACAGGAAGGCCGGTAATCGGTGAACAGCGCCGCGCGCAGCACCGCTGCATCGTCGATCTCGCGCCGCGAGGGGACCGAGGCGCCAACCACATTCAGATGCTGCCCCGGTTCAAGCCAGTCTCCCATCAGCACCGGGGCGGCGGCATTGGTCAGCGTGCAGACGATATCGGCCCCGCGAATCCCGCTGCGCACGTCGCTGCCATGCGTCACCGCCAGATCGGGGTGCGCCCTTGCGGCGGCCTCGGCAAAGGCGGCAGCGGCCTCGGCGCGGCGTCCGACGATATGCACCGCGCCGATCGGGCGCACCGAACAGATGGCACCCAGATGGTAGCGCGCCTGCTCGCCGGTGCCGATCAGCGCCAGACGGCAGGCATCATCAGGCGCCAGCGCACGGGTGGCGACGGCACTGGCGGCGGCGGTGCGGATCGCGGTCAGCAGGCCGGCATCCATCATCGCCACCGCCGCCCCGGTTTCGGCCTCGAACAGCACCACCGCGCCACGATGCCCGGAAAGGCCGCGCGCCGGATTGCCGGGAAACAGGCTCACCAGCTTCACGCCGTAGCAGTGCGGCTCGCCCAGCGCGCCGGACATCACGCCCATCATGTTGGCGCCGCCCACCGGCACCACATGGCGCAGGGGCAGTTCAGCCCGCCCCGCCGACACCGTGCGCATGGCGGTGTCGATGACTTCTATGGCCTCGTCGATCGGCAGCAGCGCCGCCACATCCGCCTCGCTCAGAATTCTCATGCCTGCCTCACCTCATTGCCCTGCCAGTGCGCTGCCATGGGTTGCAGCCCCAGTCGCGCGGCGATCAGCCCGCCATAGAGCGCGGGGCGCAACAGATAGGGAAAATGCCCGCCCCACAGAAAGCGAAACGCCGCCGCACCCGTCAGCCGGCCGCGCACGCCGTCGCGCAGGGGCGGCGGGATCAGCGGATCATCAGCGCTTTCGATGACGGTGGCGGCCACCGATACCGGGTGCGCCGGCAGAGCCGGGCCATGCTTGATCGCCGCCAGCCGGGCGCGCATCTCGCCATCGGGGATGCGCCCGGCGACCTCGCCCAGCAGGAGGGCCACCAGATCGGCCTGATCGGGGTGGCTGGCCTGCCAGCCATGCAGCGCGGTGGCAAAACCGGCGCGCAGATCGTCGATGGGCGCGCGCGCCAGATCAAGCGCATAGGGCGGGCGCTGGTCGATCCCGGCTACCGAATGAAGGGTATTGGCGGCAAAGAGATGGCGCACCCGCGACGGATGCGCGCAGGCCAGAGACTGCGCCAGATAGCCCCCCAGCGACGACCCCAGAACCGCGACGGCGTCCAGCTCCAGCCGATCCAGCAGCACCACCAGGTCCTTGGTCCATTCTGCCACCCCGCCACTCGCCGGATAGCTCAGCGCCATCACCCGCGCCTGCGGTTCCAGCGCCTCTATCTGCTGAAAGAAGATATCCGCGCGGCCCAGCGTGCCGGGCAGGAACACCAGCGCCGGGCCGGGCCCCGCAGTGTCGACGATGCCCCAGTCGCGGCCATTGAGGGTGATGCGCGCCTCGGGCCGGGCGGCGGCGAAGGCGTCACGCGCGGCGATCAGCGGGTTGGTCATGCGAAAGGATCCTCGATCCGGGGCCAGTAATTGCCGTCACGCCGGGTATAGGGGATGGCGGCGAAATCGGGGGTAATGGCGCCGGGCGTGGCGACCGGAATGATCTGGCGCGCGATGGGGGCGAAACCGGCGCGGAAATGATTGGAGGATTTCACACAGACGAATTGTTTCGCCGCCAGATCAATACCAAGCGCCGTGAAGGCTTCGGGGTGGAAGGTCTGGGTGCGCGCATCATTGAGCACGATGTCGATCTCTCCATCAAGCGACAGCCAGACCATCTGCCCCAGCGCCACCGGCAAGGCACCGAAGCGCTGCGTCAGCCCGCTGGCAACGCGGCGCACCGTGACCTCCAGATCCAGCGGCTCGCCCGACATCGGGCCGCATTTGCCCCCCAGCCGCAGCGCCAGCCGCGCGCCCTCGCCGGCTTCGGCGCAGATGCGCACCGCCACAGGATCCCAGAAGATGCCCGTGGCGATCGAGCGCATCCCGCGATCAAGCATGGCGCGCAGCAAGAAGGTGGCATCCGAGGGCGCGCCACCGCCGGCGTTGTCCGACATGTCGGCCAGCACCACCGGCCCGGCGGATGGCCCGGTGGATGGATCGGCGGAAAGTCCGGTGGCGATGTCCAGCGCGGCGGGAATGTCATGGACCGGCTGAAAGATGGCATGGCGTTCGGCAAAGAGCTTCGCGGCCAGTTCGCGCGCCATGCGTTCGGCCAGCGCGGCGTCGCCATCGGTGATGGCCAGCGCGCGCGCCCCGGTGCGCGGATGATCCCCCCAGGGAAAGCCGTGGATCAGCGACAGCGACAGCACGCCCGGCTCGGCCTCGCGCGCGGCCATGGCATCGACATAGGCGCGCATCGCACCCTCGGGTGTGGGCATGGCCATGATGATGCGGCAATCGTGATCGCGCATCACCGGCTGGATACGGCCCTCGGCGGCATCGGCAATCAGCGCGAACAGTTCGCGGCCCCGCTCCAGAATATCGACATGGGGATATTCCTTGAAGGCGATCAGTGCGGTGGCGTTGTCCAGCATGGCATCGGTCAGATGGCAATGCGGGTCCAGCAGCCCGCCGATCCGGGCCTGCGGGGCAATGGCGCGTATCCGGGCGATCAGATCGCCCTCGCAATCCTCATGGCCTTCCGCGATCATCGCGCCATGCAGTTGCAGCAACACCGCATCAACCGGCATGGCCGCGCGCAGATCGTTCAGGATCTCATCGCGGAACGCCTCATAGACGGTGCGAACCGTGGGGCCGGCGGGCTGGGCGAAGGCCGCCAGGCTTTCAACCACCTGCCATGAGCGGGCCTCGGCGCTGGCGCGCCACAGATGCAGCGCCCCGGTCCAGTAGCTTTCCGGCTGGCGGGTGGCCGTGCCATGGTGGATAGTGTTTTCAGCAAAGCCTGCCATGCCGGTGGGCAGCGGCGAGAAGGAATTGGTCTCGGTCGCCAGACAGGCGATGAACAGCTTCATGGCAACTCCTGCGCGGGGTCATTGAGCGCATCACGGGGCGCATCATGGGGATCGGTCAGTTGCACGGCCAGCAGCGCCAGCATGTGCACGACGATCAGCGCGAAAGCGAGCGGCACGGCGGCGGTGAACCAGATCATCGGCACCGGGATCATTTCGGCGGTGCGCTCAAGGCTGCGGCCCAGAAAGCCGCGCGCCATGTTCATGTTCGGCCCGAAGACCGAAAACCAGATGACCGGCGCGGCGAAGAGCGCCACGCCTGCGGCACGCACCAGCGCCAGCATCCGGCCCAGCCTCCCGCGCAGCGTCACCATCTGCGGAAAGAGCGACGGATCGGCGCCGGCGCGAAACGCCGCCGAAGCCCCCAGCATACCCGCCCAGACCATCGCCCGGCGGGCCAGTTCCTCGGTCCAGACGGGCGGCGCGTCGAGCAGGTAGCGCGCGATCACCTGCCAGCCCGCCGCGCCCACCATCACCAGCACCGCCAGCACTGCCCCCCAGAGCGCCAGCGCATTGAGCGCCGCCGAAAAACGGTCAAGGGCCAGTGCCAGCGCGCGCATCGCTCAGCCGCCCAGGGCAGCGCGCCAGTCGGCGATCTGCTCGAGCGTGAGCACGCCGTCGGTATAGGTAGCCTCGGACGCCTCCCGGAAGGCGGCGCGCGCCTCGGGGGAAAGCTCGGTCACTGCGACGCCGGCGGCGATCAGTTGCTCGATCACCCCGTCCTGGGTTTCGAGCCAGGCGCGATTGGCGGCATTGGCGGCATCGGTGGCGGCATCGACCACGGCGCGCTCCTCATCGCTGAGGCCCTGATACCAGTCCTCCGAGACGATGGTGATACGCAGCGACGGCGAGATCGCCGCGTCGGTGAAATGGCGGATGAATTCCGTATGGCCAAAGAGCAGCGGCACGAAGGCCGGGTTGAGGTATCCGTCCGCCACCCCGGTCTGCAACGCATTGGGCACCTCGGCCCAGCTGACGATCGTGCCCGCCGCACCCCAGGCGCGGAACAGGTCGATCTGGCTCTCGTCGAGCGCACGCATCCGCAGACCCGCCATGTCCTGCAGGCTGGCCACCGGCCGGCGGGTATTGAAGATCCCCGTCGCCGGGCCAACGGTATTGACGCCGAGCACCCGCACACCGGCGCGCGTGGTGGCTTCATTGATGCGCGCCAGCATCCCGCCCTCGTAGAGCGCGCGGTCCACCTCGGCCATGTCGGCGAAGAAATAGGGCAGGCGCAGGCCGAAGATCAGCGTGTCGATCGAGGCAACGATGTTGAGCGGTGCCATGCCAACCTCAAGCAGGCCCTGGCTGACCTGGTCAAAGACCTCGTCATCGCCGCCCAGCGCACCGCGCTGATATTCCTCGGCGGGCAGGCCATGGGCATTGAGATGCTCGGCAAAGGCATGCGCCCAGACATAGCTGCCCGAGCCGGCCAGATCGGCCGGGCTGTCGAGCGCGATCTTGACCTGTGCCTGTGCCGCGCCACCCAGCGCCAGCATGGCCCCCAGCGCCAGCCCTTTCAGCTTACAAGTGTGTTTCATGGTCTTCCCCTCCCTTGTTGACAGTTTCGTCGGTTCTTGCGGGCCGCGCGACGCAGTCCATTTGCGGCATGCAGGCGGTGTCAGCCGCCGATCAACCCCATCTTGCGCGGCAGCCAGAGCGACAGCTCCGGCACTTGCACCAGCACGATCAGCACGGCAATCTGGATCAGCAGGAACGGCAGCACCGCGCGCGCCAGGCGCCAGTAGTTCACCCCCGTCACCGTAGAGACCACCAGCAGGCAGCCCCCCAGCGGCGGCGAGATCAGCCCGATGCTGAGGTTGAAGCACAGCACGATGCCCAGATGCACCGGGTCGGCGCCCTGCGCCAGCGCCACCGGCGCCAGCAGCGGCACCAGCAGCGCCAGCGCCACTGGAATATCCAGCACCATGCCGGCAATCAGGAAGATGATGTTGAGCAGGATCATGTAGTGCAGCGGGCCAAGGCCAAGATCATTGACCGTGGAGGCGATCGCTTCGGGGATGCGCTCAAGCGCGCCAAGATAGCCCAGCGCCGAGACCGCGCAGATGATCATGAAGATGGCGCCCGACAGCATCGCCGTGCGGCGCAGCGATTCGATGAACGCGGTCATGCCCAGCCGCTCGTAGAACCACCCTGCCCCCAGCGCCGCCGCCACAGCCACCGCGGCAGCTTCGGTGGGGGTCATCCAGCCCAGCACGATACCGCCGACGATGATCAGCGGTATCGCCAGCGCCGGCAGGGCGCGCAGCAGCGCGGGCAGGAAGGGCGGAACCTCGGCGCGTTCCAGCCGCGGGTGCCCGCCGCGCCAGGCAAAGAAGGCATTGGCGGCAATCAGTGCCCCCGCCAGCATCAGCCCCGGCACGATCCCGGCGATGAACAGCGCCGTTACCGACGTTCCCATCAGCGCGCCATAGAAGATCATCACGATCGACGGCGGCACGATCGGCCCGATGATCGACGAGGCAGCGGTGATCGCACCGGCATATTCGGCCGAATAGCCGCGCTCGCGCATCGCCGGAACAAGCGTGTTCGAAAGCGCCGCCGAATCTGCCACCGCCGAGCCGGAGATGCCGGCAAAGAAGACGCTGGTCATGACGTTGACATGGCCCAGCCCGCCGCGCAGCCGGCCCACCAGCGACATCGCCAGGTTGATCAGCACGCGCGTGACGCCACCGCGGTTCATCAGTTCGCCGGCCAGAATGAACAGCGGCATCGCCATCAGCGCGAACACATCAATGCGCGAGAAGATCTGCTGCGGCAGCACGGCCAGAAAGCGCGTCCGGTCGGTGGCGATGAAGGCCAGCACCGTTGCCCCGCCGACCACATAGGCGATCGCCAGCCCCGAGCCGAGCAGGATCAACCCGATGATCGGCACCGCATGGATCATGCCGCCAGCTCCGCACGCGCCGGGGCCAGCGCCATGGCGCACACGCCCTCATCGGCGATATCCGAGGGCACCGGGCGCCCCAGCGCCAGCGCCGCTGCCAGCCGCGCCAGCGCCGGGGCGGTCTGGATGCCGTATCCCCCCTGCCCGGCGAGCCAGAAGAAACCCGGCGCATCGGGGGCAAAGCCGGCGACCGGGCATTTGTCGGCGACAAAGCTGCGCAGCCCCGCCCATTTATGCGCGACCCGGCGCACCGGCAGATCGAAGGCCAGCTGGATACGGTCGATGCACACGGCCACATCCATTTCGTCAGGGCTGGCATCGCAGGGCGGCGAGGGGGTCTCGTCGGCGGGCGACAGCAGCAGCTTGCCGGCATCGGGTTTGAGATAGAAGCGCTCTTCGACATCCACCGCCATCGGCCAGGCATCGGCCACACGCCCCGCCGGCACATCGACCAGCAGCGCGGTGCGCCGCTTCGGCACCAGCCCCACGGTGGCCACGCCCGCCTGCCGCGCCAGTTCATCGGCCCATGCGCCGGCGGCATTGATCACAATCTCGGCGTGCCAGAAGCCCTGCGGGATGCGCGCGCACCAGCCCCCACCCTCGCGCGACAGCGCCTGCACCTCGGCACTGGCGAAAAACCGGCCACCCGCCGCCACGAGGCGCCGCAAATACATGCGGTGCAGGGCATCGACATCTATGTCTGCGGCCTGATCATCAATCAACGCCGCAGACAGATACCCCGGCCGCAGGATCGGCAGGCGCGCCATCGCCGCGGCCGCGTCGATGCGCCGTGCTGCGCCGCGCAACTCGGCCTCAAGCATGCCAAGCGCCACCTCCTGATCGGTGCGCGCCAGAAACATCGCGCCCCGCGGGCGCAACAGCGGGTGCACGCCGGGCGAGTGGCGAAAAGCCGGTCCCGAGGCGCGGGTCAGCGCACGGATCGCCGGAGGACCATAGGCCGCAGTATAGAGCGCCGCCGAGCGCCCGGTGGTGTGGTATCCGGGCTGCGCCTCGCGCTCAAGCAGCACGACATCCGCACCAAGCATCGCCAGCTCTGCCGCGACCGAGGCCCCGGCAATGCCTGCGCCGACCACCAGAACCTGTGTATGCTGAGCATCCATTGCCACGCCGGCCTCCCAAAGCAGCATCAGCCTAGCATGAATTTTCCGATAAGAAAGAGAAATTTTCCTATCGGAAAACGGATTGGCAGCGCCCGCCCCGCTCTCTAGAGTCGCGCCATGGACAAACCCACCCACAAACCCGACCTGCCTGATACACAGCGCGCCGAATTCGGCCGTCGCCTGCGCGAACTGCGCCGCGCCCGCGGCTGGACGCTGGCCGCGCTGGCCGAGCGCTCGGGGCTTGCGGTCTCGACGATCTCGAAGGCCGAGCGCGGCGTGATGGCGCTGACCTATGACCGCATGCTCAATCTGGCGCGCGGGATCGGTGTGGATATGGCGGAGTTCTTCACCAGCGACGGTGCCGCCTTCGCGCCGGGCAGTTTTTCCGTGGCGCCGCGCGGCACTTTCCGGCGGCAGGAAACCCGCAACTACGTCTATGAAATGCTGTTTCCCGAGATCCGCAACAAGGCCATGGTGCCGATGATGGGCACGCTGAAAGCCCATGACATCATGGATTTCGACGATTTCGTGCGCCATCCGGGGCAGGAATTCCTGCTGGTGCTGGAAGGCGCGGTGACCGTCTATGCCGAGGGCAAGGCACCTGTCACCCTGCGCCAGGGCGACAGCCTCTATTTCGACAGCGCGCGCGGGCATCTCTACGCCTCGGCGGGGGCAACGGATGCCCGCATTCTGGTGGTCTGCACCGAGGCCGAAAGCCCCTGACGCTAGGCACGGCCGGGCCCGGCACCGGTGATTCCCCGCACCGGGCGCGCATCACGCTTGCAGCCCCGGCCCGGTTGCGCTTATTGTTTCTACACAAACAAACTAGGAGACGACATGGCCGCCGAATCCAAGGACACGCCCGCGCAGGGCCGGCTGGTGATCCGCAACATCGGGCTCCTGCTCACGGGCGATCTGAACCAGCCCATCGCCGATGCCGACAGCCTGCTCATCGAGGATGGGGTGATCGCTGGCATCGGTCCCGCCGATGCCGAGCAGGTGATCGATGCGCAGGGTTGCGCCGTCATGCCCGGCCTGATCGACAGCCATACCCACCCGGTCTTTGGCGACTGGACACCGCGCCAGAACCAGCTTGGCTGGATCGAAATGAACGTGAATGGCGCCGTCACCAGTTTTCTGTCAGCCGGCGAGGTGCATCTGCCCGGCCGGCCCAAGGATGCCGAAGGCGTCAAGGCACTGGCCATGGTGGCGCAGCGCTGCTTTCAGAATTTCCGCCCCGCCGGCGCCAAGGTGATTGCCGGCGCCCCGGTGCCCGAGCTGGATTTCGACCGCGATTTCTACGTGGGCCTGAAGGCGGCGGGCATTCACCGCATCGGCGAGATCGGCCTTGGCACCGTGGCGCGCGGGCCTGATGCCGCGCGCGTCACCGCCTGGTGCCGCGCGCTGGGGATCGAAACCATCATGCATACCGGCGGGCCGTCGCTCGCCGGCTCGCCTCTGGTGGGTGCTGCCGATGTGCTGCAAGCACAGCCCGATGTGGTGAGCCATATCAACGGCGGGCCCACCTCCATCGCGCATGAAGACATCCGCGACTTGTGCCGCCATGCCACCGGCGCGCTGGAGGTGGTGCACAACGGCAACGAAAAATCGGCGCTGGTGGCGATGGAGGGGGCGCTCGATGCCGGGCGGCTGGCCGATCTGCTCATCGGCACCGATGCGCCCGCCGGCTCGGGCGTGCAGCCCAACGGCATGCTGCGGATGATCACGCTGCTGGCCAGCCTGGGCGGACTGCCCGCCGAACAGGCGATCTGCTGCGCCACCGGCAACATCGCCCGGCGGCGCAAGATCTCGCAGGGGGTGCTTTCCGCCGGGCACCCGGCGGACATCGTGTTCATGGACCGCCCCGATGGCTCGCCGGGCAAGACCGTTCTGGACGCGATGACGATGGGCAACATACCCGGCATCGCGGCGGTGATGATCGACGGCAAGATGCGCATCGGGCGCTCGCGCTCGACCCCGCCCTCGGCGCGCGTGCCGAAATAAGGAGGCCAGGATGCAAGCGAAGATCCGCAAGATCGCCGTCTTTCTGGATGAAACCCACACCGAGATGGGCCAGCCGGTTTACCCGCCCACCCGCCGCGCCGCCGCCGTGGCGGTGATCGAAAACCCTTTCGCCGGGCGCTATGAAGCTGATCTGGACATGCTCATGGAGATCGGCGCCGAGCTGGGCGGGCTGCTGGGGCAACGCTGCGTGGAGGCGCTGGGCATCACGCCTGACGCCGCCGAGAGCTACGGCAAGGCAGCCATGGTGGGCGAGAATGGCGAGTTGGAACATGCCGCCGCCATCCTGCACCCCAGGCTCGGTGCACCGCTGCGTGCGGCGGTGCAGCGCGGGGCGGCGCTGGTGCCCTCGTCGAAAAAGATGGGCGGGCCGGGCCATGTGCTCGACATCCCGCTGGGTCACAAGGATGCCGCCTATGTGCGCAGTCATTTCGACGGTATGGAAGTGCGCCTCAACGATGCGCCGCGCGCCGGCGAGATCCTGGTTGCGGTGGCCGTCACTGGCAGCGGTCGCCCCCTGCCGCGCGTCGGTGGGCTGACAACGGCGGAAATCGAAGGTAAGGATGGCCTGCGCTGAGTTCAGGAATCGATACCGTGAGCGACCCTTTCGACGATGCCACCGACCAGCCTTCCCCCGTCGCGCGCGGCCGGCGGCGCTATGTGCTGGACGGGCAGGTGGGTTTCTTGTTGCGCAAGGCCCAGCAGCGCCATCTGAACATCTTCTCGGCACATATGGCCGAGGGGCTCACCGCACAGCAATTCGCCACACTGGCCAAGCTGGCCGAGGTCGGCGCCTGTTCGCAGAACTCGCTGGGCCGGCAGACGGCGATGGACAATTCCACCATCAATGGCGTCGTCCGACGGCTGCATCAGCGCGGACTGATCGAGAAACTGCCTTCGCCTGATGACAACCGGATGCATCTGATCCGGCTGACCGCCGAGGGCGAGCGCGTCACCGAACGGGTGTTCCCCCTTGCCGCCGAGATCACCCGCCTGACGCTGGCGCCGCTGTCGCGCTCGGAACAGGCGGCGCTGGTGAAGCTGTTGCGCAAGATCGGCTGATCACTCGTCATCGGGCAACAGGCTGCGTCCGGGCGGCGCCGCGCCAAGCACATCGCGGCGCGGTTCGGGCAGATCAAGCCGCGGCAGGCGGCGATGCGCCAGATAGGCCAGACAAGCGACCGCGCCCATGCCGGGCAAGAGCGTGGCCAGCGCCACCAGCGGATCGCCGATCAGTGACGCCGCCGCACCCACCCCCAGCCCGAATCCCATCTGCGAAAACCCCATCAGCGCCGAGGCACTGCCGGCAAGATGCGGAAAGGGTGCCAGCGCCGCCATCGACATCGCCGGCATCACGAAGGCCGCGCCCAGTGCAAACAGCGCCACCGGCACCATGATGCGCCAGAACCCGGCCTGCCCCCACAAAAGCGCGATCTCGCCAAGCCCGCCCACAAAGATCAGTCCCAGCCCCAGCGCCGCCAGCCGATAGGCGCTGAATCGCCGCATCAGGACGCGCATCAACAGCGCCCCGGCCAGAAAGCTGCCCGATTGCAGCAGCATCGCCGCGCCAAAAGCTGGCGGTGAAAGGCCCAGCCCATCCATCAGGATGAAGGGCAACATCGTCGCCTGCGCATAGAGCGTGCCCACGCCGCCGGCGACAACCAGCGTGGCCAGCACGAAATGCCGGCTGCGCAACACCTGCCGATAGGCGCCTGCCACGCGGCCCGGATGCAGCAGCCGCGCATCGGGGCTGCCGGTTTCATGCAGCGCCAGTACGCTGGCCAGCGTCACCACCAGCCCGAAAGCCGCCATGGCAATGAAGGTCGCGCGCCAATCGGCCGCCATCAGGATCAAGGCGCCCAGCGTCGGCGCGACCGCCGGCGCGATGCCCAGCATCACGCCGATCGTGTTCATGATGCGCGCTGCCGGCTCGCCGCGAAACAGATCGCGCACGATTGCCCGCGCCGTCGTCACGCCCGCCGCCGCGCCGATGCCCTGCAAGAGCCGCCCGGCCTGAAGCGTGTGCACATCGCCCGCCAGCATCGCCAGGCCGCTGCCGGCCAGAAAGACCGCCATGAAACCCAGCACCACCGGGCGTCGCCCCAGCGCATCCGAGAGCGGGCCGGCGACGAGTTGCGCCAGGGCGAAACCGGCAAAGAACAGTGTCAGCGTGGCCTGAACCTGTGCTGTCGTGGCGCCAAGATCGGCGGCGATGCGCGGCATGGCCGGCGTATAGAGCGCCATGCAGACCGGGCCGATGGCGACCATCAGCGCCCCCAGCAGTGCAACGCGGCGCGGTGTCATGCGTCCGGCTCCGGCATCCGCGCGGACGCACCGGGCCGGGGCTGCGCTGACAGGTTTTCACGCACCCGGTGCGCGCTCCGCACGAAGGCCGCCCAGGCTTCATTGTCGATCCCCTGCCGCGCAGCATGCCGCACCTGCGCACCGATCGCCTCGATGCGCGGCAACACCGCCCGCCCGGCCTGGCTCAGCGATACCAGGCGCAATCGCCCGTCACCCTCGGCGGGCGTGCGCATCACCAGCCCGGCGGCATCGAGCGTTGCCAGTGTCTCGCCAAGGCTCATGCGGCTGATTGCCAGTCGCCGCGCGAGCGCCGATTGCGAAAGCGCGCCACTGGCCGCCAGCGCATGAAGCACCCGCGCGCCGGCCGGGGTCAGCGCCAGCCCCGAAGCCGCGATGCGCATCTCGAACCCCTGCCGCAGCAGGCGCGCAATATCGGCCATCACGAAGGCAAGCGGCTCTGCCATGGTCTCATCGCCTCGCTCACGGTGTTACTGCAGCCCATATTGTATGGTATCCTTACGAGTTTCACAACCAGCCGACACCCGTGTCGCAGGGTCATCTCATTTCGCAATGCAGTATCATGTTCCAGTTTATTGACGCGGCAAGCCACCCCGCGCTATCACCGTGAGAGCGGCAGGGGAAAGACGGATGCACACGGCAGAAAACGCAGCGCCCGAGGTGCCGATTGACCGGCTGGCACTTCCGCATCCCGCCGGGGCCTGCGCGATCATCGACCATGACGGGCGCAGCGTCACTTACGGCGAACTTGAAACCGCGATCGCTGCAAGCGCCACCGCGCTGGCGGCGCAAGGCGTCGTGGCCGGGGACCGGGTGGTCATCGTCGCCGAAAATTGCGCCCTGTTTGTCGCGGCCTTTCTGGGCGCGGCGCGTCAGGGCGCCTGGGCGGTGCCGGTCAACGCCCGCCTCAGCGACACCGAGCTTGACGCCATTCTGGAACATGCCGCGCCGCGCGTGGTGATCCTGACAAGCGAAGCCTCCGAGCCCGCGCGCGCCCATGCCCTGCGTCTGACCGCACGGGACACCGCCACGATCCTTGGCGCGCCGCTGATGATATGCCTCAACCCCGATGCCCGGCCCGAGCCGCCCGCCACCGATCCGCGCCAGCAGGTTGCGGCGATGCTCTATACATCGGGCACCACCGGGCAGCCCAAGGGCGTCATGCTCAGCCATGGTGCATTGCGCTTCAACGCGCTCACCGCCGCGCGGATGCGCGGGCTTACGGGCGATGACGAAGTGCTGCTGATGCTGCCCTGCACGCATATCATGGCGCTGGCCACGGTGATCCTGGCCGCGCTGCATGCCGGGGCGCGCCTGCGTCTGCTGCCGCGCTTCTCGCCTGCGGCGGCGCTTGAAGCGCTGGCCAGCGGTGTCACGCTGATGCCCGCCGTGCCGGCGATGTTCAGCCAGATCCTGCATCACCTCGACACCACCGGCACCACGCTTGATGCCCCCGCGCTGCGCGGCATCGGCGCCGGCGGCGCACCGCTCGATCCGGGGTGGAAAGCACGGGTCGAGGCGCGTTTTGGCCTGGTGCTGAACAACGGATACGGGCTGACCGAAGCCGCGCCGGGCATCGCCTCGACATTGCTGGGCCCGCCACGCAAGGATGGTTCGGTGGGCCATGGCTACCCCGAATGCGAACTGCACATCGACAAGGCCGGGGCGGACGGGATCGGCGAATTGCTGGTGCGCGGCCCCAATGTCATGCTGGGCTATTACCGCAACCCGCAGGCCACCGCCGAGGCCATCACCGCTGACGGCTTCCTGCGCACCGGCGATCTGGCACGGATCGACCCGGACGGAGCAATTCACATCGTCGGGCGGGCCAAGGAACTGATCATCCGCTCCGGCTTCAATGTCTATCCCCCCGAGGTCGAGGCCGCGCTCTCGCAATGTCCGGGCGTATTGCAGGTGGCTGTAACCGGGCGGGCGGTGCCCGGCAACGAGGAGATCGTGGCCTTCGTCATCGGCACGGCGGATCTGAGCGAGGCCGCGCTGCGCGCCTGGGCACGCGAGCGGCTGACCGGATACAAACGCCCGCAGCATGTGGTGATGGTGCCCGATATGCCGCTGACCGCCGCCGGCAAGGTGCGCAAACCCCTGCTGCTGGAGCGCTACGCCGATCGACTGCCGCCACCCCCGCCTGCCTGAGCCCGGTCCTTGCGGAAAGGCTCACACCGCTAGCCGATGTAGCGAAAGGTTCCGCTGGCGCGCGCCAGAACCTTGCCGCTGCCGTCGCGAACCTCACCCTCGGAAAAATAGATCGTCTTGCCGCCGCCGACGCGCCGCCCTTCGGCGATCAGCTGCGTGCCGTCGGGTTGACCGATATAGCTGACATTCAGGTTCAGCGTCACTGCCTTGCGCGGGTTGTCGGGGTCCATATGGCAGCCCGCACTGCCCAGCGCAGCATCGAGCAACGATGCCAGCAACCCGCCATGCGGCAGCCCGATGATATTGAGATGATCCTCGCGAAGCTCCAGTTCCAGCTTTGCACGGTCGATGGTCTGCATGGTCTTGCGAAAACCCAGCAGGCGCTGGAACGGGTAGCCGCTGATGGCGCTGGCGGCATTGGCGGCAGGTTTGCTGGCTGCGGGCTTGTCGGTCACGGGCTGATCTCCAGGGTTTCAGGCAGGGGCCGCAGCGCAAGGTTGTGCACCGCGCGCAACAGCCGCGGCGCGCAATGGCTGGTCAGATACTCCACCGGGTTCAGAAAGCCGAACCCGCCGACATTGACCGCATAAAGCCGCCCCCCCTCGACCGGCACCACCGGCGCGGCGATGCCGTTGATCTCCTTGCGCCATTCACCGAACGAGGTGCAGTAGCCATAGGCGGCGAAATCGGCGCGCGCCCGCTCCAGCCCGCGGGCCAGGCGCTGGCCCTCGTCGCGGTCGGTGCCGCGCAGCGCCTGTTCCAGAAGCGCCTCCTGGTGCTCGACGGGCAGGCCCATCAGCACCGCGCGCCCGATCGATGAGTGAAACAGCGGCACCTTGCCGCCCAGATGAAAGGTCATCGCCACCGAACCGGGCGAGCGATGCGTGACCAGATAGACCACCGACAGCCCGTGTCGCTCGCCCAGTGCGGCAGCGACATTGGGGTTGTCACCGCGGCACAGATCGGCCAGTTCCAGCGCGGCGCGCTCGCGCAGCTCCATCGCAGCCAACACCCCATAGCCAAGCGTCAGCACGCCCGAGCCAAGCCGGTATTCGCCGCCGGGCTCGTCCTGGGCCAGATATCCCAGCTTGCAAAGCGTATAGGTCAACCGGGTAACGGTCGGTTTGGGAAGGCCGGTGCGCTGCGCGAAGGTCTGATTCGACAAATAGGCCTCGTTGCGTCCAAAGGCGCGCAGGATCGCCAGGCCACGCGACAGGGCAGTGACGAATTTGGGATCGCTCTCGTCAAGGGCATCGAATGTGTCGGTCATGGCGTCGCCGGGTTGCGTGTTTCGTTGATCAAAATACAGTTTCAAGAAGCGGCGTACAACCCTGACGGATCAGCGCCTGCCCCACTTCACGCATCGAGCGGCACGATCCGCACCGAAGCGCGTGTCACCGGCCCACCGCAATGGTCGCAAACAAACCGCGCCTTGAGCAGCGCGCCGCAGTCATGCGTCAGGATCTCGGGCGGCGGCTGATCGCCGTTGCACCAGCGATCGCCCCAGGCGGCAATGCTGATCAGGAGCGGATAGAACCCCTCGGCACGCGGTCGCGGCGCATAGAGCACCTTGCGCCCCTGCACCTGTTCGCTGACCAGATCCAGCGCCGCCAGCTTTTGCAACCGGTCGCGTACCACGCTGGCCCCCAGCCCGGTCTGGCGCGCGATCTCCTGGATATGCAGCCGCTCACGAAACAGCAGATGGAGGATCTCATTGGCAGGAATGTCGCCAACCAGCGACGCGGCTACCAGCCCGCCCTGCGCAGCCGGGGCACCAGCGCTGTCATCCACCGGACTGCTGGCCGCCGCAAAGGCCGCATCGTTGCGCCGCGAGAGCCGGGCGCGCGGTTCCGGATCGAATTGCAACGGCAGGCTGCGCCGCGCCGCGACATTGGCGCTGCACACCGCGCCATTGCAGGCCGTGCAACGAAAGCTCGCCTCCAGCACCTGCCCGCAGGCGCGGTGCACGATGTCGAAGGGCAGCACATCGACCCCGCCGGGATTGGCCCGGTGCCATAGCCAGACCGAATACATCGCCTGCTCAAGATCCAGCGCCTTGGCGGTGGGCGCGTATTCGAGCGTGGCGTGCACCGGGCTGACGTGACGCCGATAGAGCATCTGTTCCCGGCACAGCGCCGTCAGCCGCAGGCTCAGCGTCTGGCGGGGAATGTTGAGCGCACGCTGAAACGCGCCGAAGCGGCGCACGCCATTGAACGCTTCCTTCAGGATCAGCATGGTCCAGGGATCGCCCAGAACCTCCAGCGCCCGTCTGAGCGCGCTGGCCGGCGGGCCGGTGGGGGCCGGCTGTGAGGCGGCGGACGAAGGGTCGCTCAAGGCGTGATCCGGCCTGTCATTCATCGGCAATCGGGTCCGGGCAAGCGGTGGGGCGCCCCGCTGGGCCAGGGCCTGCCTGTCACACCATGCCCGGCGACACAATGCAAGGCGCACGCGCTCAGTTCGGCCAGATCAGCCGGCCATCGACCCAGGTGGTATGAAAACCGATGCTGATGCGCCGCGGGATCTTCACGCGGGCGATGGGGCGGGTGATGTCCTCGGCGTCGAAGATCAGACAGGCCGAAGACCAGTCGTTGCTGTCGGTGACGAACATCACCGGATAGGCGCGCCCCTCGCCGGTGGCCGGATCAGCGCCCATCGCCGGGGCGACCGGCGCCTCCGAGCCAAAGACCCCTTCGCCGTAATCATAGCGCTGGGTTGCACCGGTCTCCAGATCGTAGCGGATCAGCCCGTCAAAGGTCTGGCAGCGCCCGGAAAGCGAGCCAGGGCGCGCCTCGGGGATGACCTGGTTGAACGAATAGCGCGACTTGCGCCCCAGGTAATTGGCGTTGACGGTAGGAAACTCGGTATTGGCA
This sequence comes from Pararhodobacter sp., assembly GCA_046295695.1. Taxonomy (GTDB): domain Bacteria; phylum Pseudomonadota; class Alphaproteobacteria; order Rhodobacterales; family Rhodobacteraceae; genus Pararhodobacter. The sequence goes on from JBKBMS010000009.1 coordinate 97,203, forward strand.
TCATCAAGCATGCCCTCGCTCACCGCCCCCGTGCGCGTATTGAACGACCAGCGATACATGACATGCGTGCGCCGCCGATATGCCATCATCGAGGCCAGGTGATGATCCGCCGGGTCCTTGACGGGCATCGGATCTTCCTGCCGACAGCCGGTCATGTGCACCCACTCGCCCTCTTCCCAGCTGTTCGAGATATGCAGGATGTAGCAGGGTTCGCATTCGAACCACTGCACCTTCGACGAGCGCCCGTAGCGGTCGATCAGCCCGAAACGCGCCGGCTGGTCGCGGTGAAAGCCCATCACCCGGCGCTTGTGCTGCCTGAGGATGTCCACATCGTGGTAGAAGGGCAGGTCGTGCAGGATGGCGTAGTTCTCGGTCAGGCCCATGTCATGCGGCGAGCGCGGGCCGGCGAGGCCGATGTCGATGTCGAATTTCAGGTTCCCCTCGGCATCGGCCATGCCGTAGCTCATATAGGGCGGCTCGTCCTGGTAGTTGAAGAAGAACAACTCACCCGTGAAGGGGTCGGTCTTGGAATGCGCCGAGACCGAATGCCCCAGCTTTCCGCCAAGCGTTTCGCGGCCCACGGTTTCCAGCGTCAGCGGGTCCACCTGGTAGGGATCGCCGGCCATATACCAAAGCGACAGCAGGGTGCCGTTGTAGAAGATGACATCGGTGTTCGAAACATCCTTGATCGGCGAGCCGGGCAGGCGGAAGTCATAGGGCCCGGCCAGACCCGGCCAGATCGCACGACCGGCCTTTTCCTCGACGATGAAGGCACCGTTGCGCAGCCATTTCTGCCGGAAGCTGGCGCGCCCGTCACGAAAATAGATCGCCCGCAGCATCGCATCACCGTCATAGTAATGATACTTGCTGTTGACTGGCTCGAAGCGCTGCGAAGGTCCGTTCATGACATAGGCGCCGCAGAGATCGGCAGGGATCGCGCCCTCGACCTCCAGATCCTCGGCCTCGTATTCCACATTGGTCGGCGCGAAGGCGCCATGGAGATAGGGGTGATCATAGCCCCAGATCCAGTCCGGGGCATCCGGGGGCGGCGTGCCATCGGGCGCGAACTGACGCACATTGGCAGCAGTGACGGCAAGCGGCGTATCGTGCGACATGAGAAGCGTCCTTCAGCCATATTGCATATTATCTAGACCATATATCCATGATATCCCGCCGGGAGTCAAGGCGAACCCACGATAAGTGGACCAGACCTGGCCATAAACACAATAGGCCCGGAAAATGTCCGCTGAAATCAAAAGAGACTTGCCTCTGCGCCTGCAAATCTGTTCCGTTTATCAAAATGTAATTCTGAAATTTATGTTTTTTGTTGAAAATATCAAAATTTCGGTCTAGTAGTCGCTCAACAAAGGAGGGGACATGCCGCCGATTCTCGCCCTGCCCGGCCTGCTATGCACGCATGCTGTCTTCGCCGACCTGCAAGCGCAGCTTCCCGGCCATCACATGGCCTGTCCCGCGATTCCGGCTCTTGATGACTTCGAAGCCATAGCCGATGCCCTGGCACAGCATCTGCAACCCGAGACCACGCTGCTGGGTATGTCGATGGGCGCCTATCTGGCTCTGGCGCTGACGCAGCGCTTTCCGGCACAGGTGTCGCGGCTTGTTCTTGTCGGTGCCAGCGCCCGGCCAGATACGCCGCAGGGCGCCGAAAGCCGCCACAAGGTGGTGGGCTGGGCGCGCAAGGTCGGCGCCGATCGCCTTGCCGAGGGCATCGCCGATCAGATGCTGGGGGCCGCGCAGCGGCAAGCGCCGCACCTTCGCGCGCGCCTGCGCGAAATGGCAAACGCCATCGGCCTGGAAACCTTCGCGCGCCATCAGTCGGCCCTGACCACGCGCCCGGATGCCCGCCCGGCGCTGCCCGGCATCACCTGCCCGGCGCTGGTGATCACCGGCGCCGAGGATAGCGTCACCCCCCCCGATCATGGCCGCGAACTGGCCGAGGGGCTGCCCAACGGCTGGCATCTGGTCTTGGAGGGCATTGGTCACATGCCGGTCCTCGAAGCCCCGGAGACCGTCGCCCGGGCGCTCGCTCGCTTTCTGCCCCCATCGGAGGCCCGCACATGAGCATCCGCCCTCTGCTTTCAGCCCTGCGCCTGCCGGTGATCGCCGCGCCGATGTTCCTGGTTTCCTCGCCCGAGCTGGTTATCGCCTGTTGCCGGGCAGGCATCGTCGGCAGCTTTCCCGCGCCCAATCTGCGCACTAGCGCCGAGCTGGGCGGATGGATGCAGCGCATCCGCGACGAACTGGCGGAGGAGCCGCCCGCGCAGCGGCCCTGGCCAGTGGCCCCCTGGGCGCTCAACCTTGTCACTCATTCCACCAGCCCCAGGCTTGCCGGCGACCTTGAGCAGGTCGCCGAATACCAGCCCCCCATCGTCATCACCGCACTGGGCAGTCCCAAACCGGTCTTGCCGACGGTGCATGGCTATGGCGGGCTGGTCTTTGCCGATGTCATCTCGGAGGAATTCGCCCGCAAGGCCGTCGATGCCGGAGTCGATGGGCTGGTGTTGGTGTGTTCGGGCGCGGGTGGGCATACCGGCGAATTGAGCCCGCTGGTTTTTGTCGAGCGGGTGCGGCGCTTCTTTGACGGCTACATAGCGCTGGCCGGGGCCGTCAACACGGGCGAGGCAGTGCTGGCCGCGCAGGTTCTGGGCGCCGATTTCGGCTATGTCGGTACCGGCTTCATCCCCGCCGAAGAAAGCCACGCCGGCCCCGAATACCGCCAGATGCTGGTCGATTGCACCGCGCGCGACCTGATGGTGACGCGCGCCTTCACCGGGGCACGGGCCTCGATGCTGAAGCCCTCGATGGTCCGCCAGGGCCTCGACCCCGCCGAGCTGGAATTCAAGGTCGCCAAGATGAACTTCACCGGCCGCCAGAACGAGGCCGTCAAACCCTGGACCGGCATCTGGGGCGCGGGGCAGGGCGTGGGCCGTATCGACCGCATCGAACCGGCGGCCGACATCATTGCCCGCCTGGCGGATGAATATGCGGCAGCGCGCCGTCGCATCAGGGAGCTTTGCGCATGATCCCCTTTCCCGCCGATCAGACCGCGCGCTACCGCGCCGAGGGGCATTGGGGCGACCAGACGCTGCATGACCTCTTTGCCGCCAGCTGCGCGCGCGCGCCGCAGCGCCTGGGGCTGATCGATCCGCCCGACCGCGCACAGATCTTCGAAGGCACGCCGCGCCGCCTGAGCTATGCCGAGATGGAGGCCGAAGTCGCCCGTCTGGCGGGCGCCTTGCGCGCCGAGGGGCTGGGCGCGGGCAGCATCATCGCCACGCAACTGCCCAACATCGCCGAGATGATCCTGATCTATCTGGCGGTGGTACGGATCGGCGCGGTGCTCAGCCCGATTTCGCTGGCCTATCGCGCCGCAGAACTTCGCGCCCTCGCCGAGGTGGCCGATTTCGATGCCTATGTCTCGGTGGGTCATCTGCGCGGACAGCCCTATTACGCCGAGCGGCTGGGCACCCTGCCCCCGCAGGTGCGGCTGCTTGGGCTTGGCACCGGCCTGCCCGAGGGGGTGCGCGCCCTCGACCGGGCGATGAATGCCGCGGACATCGAGCAGCAGCGACAGGCGCATCCTGCCCGCGCCGATGATCTGTTCGCGATCTTCTGGACCTCGGGCACCGAGGGCACACCCAAGGCCGTGCCCAAGACCCACAACAACATGATGGCCAGCTCGCTGGGCGCCTGGCGCATCCTCGATCTGCCCGACGGCGCCAATATCCTGGCCCCCTTCCCTTTCGTGAATGCCGCGGCGATGGGCGGGCTGATGATGTGCTGGATGCGAACCGCCGGCGCGCTGATCCTGCATAACCCCTTTGATGTGAAAGTCTTTCTGCAACAGCTGATCGACGAGGATGTGGCCTATACGATGGTCGCGCCCACCGTGCTGGTCTATCTGCGCGACCACGCCGACGACGAACGCCTGCGCCCCGCGCTGCACCGGCTGCGCGCCATCGGCACCGGCTCGGCCCCGCCCGACCCCGAGGTCTTTGCGTTCTTTCAGGAGCGTTTCGCCATCGCGGTGCTGAATTTCTTCGGCTCGAACGAGGGAGCCCAGCTTTGCGCCGCCCCCGGCCGCGTTGCCGACCCGCGCCACCGCGCCCGCTATTTCCCCCGCGACGGCGACGAGAACTGGCCAGAGGGGCGCAGCCTGCGCACCGCCAATGGCGGCACCTTCCGCCTTGTGGACCCGGTCAGCGGAGCAGCTTTGACCCAGCCCGGCGAGATCGGCGAGATGTATATCCGCGGCCCGGCGCTGTTGCCCGGCTATTACCGGCGCGGGTGTTACGATCGCGCGAAATTCGACGCCGAAGGGTATTTCGCCACCGCCGATCTTTTCGAGATCGCGCCCTGCGGCACCTTGATCCGCTTTCATGCGCGCGCGCGTGAATTGATCGTGCGCGGCGGCATGAAGATCTCGCCGGTGGAACTTGACGGGTTTCTGGCGCCGTTGCCCGGCGCACGCGAACTGGCCGTGGCCCCCTATGCCGATGCCCGGATGGGCGAGAAGGTATGCCTCTTCGTGGTGCCCGTGCCCGGTGCCAGCCCCAGCCTGGCCGATGTGCAGATGTTCTGCGACCGCCACGGGCTGGCCAAGTTCAAATGGCCCGAACGGCTGGTGCTGCTTGATGCGCTGCCGCGCACACCGCTGGCCAAGCTCGACCGCAAGGCGCTGGCCCACTGGCTCGTCGCCGAGGCCCAGCCCCATCCCGAAGGAGCCGAAAATGCCTGAACCCGTCTATGTGCTGGGCGGCGCCCAGACCGATTTTGCCCGCAACTGGGCACGCGAGGATCTGGGGATCGACGCGATGATGCGCGAGGCGCTGGAAAGCGGGCTTGCCGCCACCGGGCTTGAACACCGCGACATCCAGTCCGTGCATGTCGGCAATTTCACCGCCGAGCTGTTTTGCGGACAGGGCCAGCTTGGCGGCATCGTGGCCTCGCTGCACCCTGACCTTTCGGGCGTGCCCAGCAGCCGCCACGAAGCCGCCTGCGCCTCGGGCTCGATGGCGCTGATGGCCGCCAGCGCCGAGATCGAGGCCGGGCGCTACGATCTGGTCTGCGTGCTGGGCGTGGAATACATGCGCAACGTCCCCGGCCAGCGCGCCGCCGAATATCTGGGCGCGGCGGCCTGGGCCGGGCGCGAATGGCTCGATGCCACCTATGTCTGGCCCGCCGCTTTCAACGATCTGATCGAAGCCTATGGCGAGCGCCATGGCCGTATCGACTATGCGCATCTGGGCGAGATCGCGCGGATCAACTACGAGAATGCACGCCGCAACCCCCATGCCCAGACCCGCAACTGGCAGTTCAACGATCTGAGCTTCACCGAGGATGATACCGCCAACCCGGTGATCGAGGGCCGTGTGCGGCGCAATGATTGCGGGCAGGTCACCGATGGCGCGGCGGTGGTGTTTCTGGCCTCGCGCGCCCGCGCCGAGGAGCACGCTCGCCGCCATGGGCTCAAACTGTCGGATCTGGCGCGCGTCGACGGCTGGGGCCATCGCACCGCACCGATGCTGCTGGCCGAAAAGCTGGCCGAAAGCCGCAACCAGCGCTTCATGCTGCCGCATGTGCATGGCGCGATCCGTGATGCCTTTGGCCGCGCCGGCATCGACAGCCCGTTCCAGCTCGATGCGATCGAAACCCATGATTGCTTCGCCATGACCGAATATGCCGCGATCGACCATTTCGGCATCACCGCGCCGGGCGAAAGCTGGAAGGCCATCGAGGAGGGCATCATCGCCTTTGGCGGCAAGCTGCCGGTCAACCCTTCGGGCGGGCTGATCGGGCTGGGCCATCCGGTGGGCGCAACCGGCGTGCGCATGATGCTCGATGCCTGGCGCCAGGTCAGCGGCAAGGCCGCCGACTGCCAGGTCGAGGGGGCGCGGCGGGTCGGATTGCTCAATATCGGCGGCTCGACAACCACCATCGCCGCCTTTGTCGTCGCTCAGGCGGCGTGACGACCATCGCGCCCGCCGGGAGCGGAGGGGCGCGGCGGAAAACAGTTCAACCCATGGGAGGAATAGCCATGAAGAATATCCTTGCCGGCCTTGCCGCCGGTCTTGTCCTGGCCTCAACGACGCTCGGCGCGCAGGCACGCGAGCTGTCCTTCGCGGTCTTCATCCCGGCGGCCTCGCCAACCGTGCAGCAGGTCTATGAGCCCTGGGTTGAATGGTTCAATGAAAACGCCGCCGAGCATGGCGTTTCGATCCGGCTCTTTGCCGGCGGCACGCTGGGGCGGAACCCGCTGGCGCAGGCGCAGATGGTCCTCGACGGGGTGGCCGACATCACGCTGACCGTGCCGTCCTATACGCCCGGCGTCTATCCGGATTACGACATCTTCGAACTGCCGGGTTTTGCCCGCGACACCACGGAGGGCTCCTTTGCGGCGATGGAGATGCAGCGCGCGGGCCTGCTGCGCGGCTATGAGGATTTCCACGTCATCACGATGTACACCTCCGATGCCTACATGATGCATTCGCGCAACCCCGTGGCCAGCATTGACGATGTCGCCGGGCAAAGGTTCCGCGTCGCCGGGCAGATCCAGACCGCCGTGATCGAGGCGCTGGGCGGCGTACCGCAAAATCTCGGCGCCGGCGAGATGGCCGAGAGCATCGATCGCGGCCTGATCGACGGGGCGATGACCGATGCCTCGGTGGCGCGCACCTTCCGCGTGACCGATGTCACCCGCCATCACTATTACGCCGATCTGGGCGTGCTGGTCTTTGCCATCGTTCTCAACCGCTCGGTCCATGAAAGCCTGCCTGAACCGGTGCAGGCACTGCTGGCGCAAAGCGGCGAGTTCATCGTCGCGCGGCAGATCGAAAGCTATGGCGCGGCGGTGGCGCGCAATCTGGCCGAATGGGAGGCCGACAGCGAGCGCACCGTCACCTATCCTGACGAGGCCGAGCGCGCCCGCATCATGGCCGCCGTGCAGCCGGTGATCGATCAGGTGGCCGCAGCCGCTTCGCCGGGCCTGATCGATGCCTACCGCGCCAAGCTGGAAGACATCCGCAACCGGTGACACCACACTGAACGCAGCAAGGCGGCATGCGGGGCCTGAGGCCCGCGTGCCGCCCCAGAGGAGCACCGGCCAGGAGAATCGCATGCGACAGATCGAACACCAGATGCTGATGGTCACCCGCGCAGCGGCCATTCTGGGGGTCTTCTTCCTTCTCATGATCGCGGCGCTGTCGGTCACCGATATTCTGGTGCGCGAGTTTACCGGACGCCCCATCCGCGGCGCCAATGACATCGCCCGGCTGCTGACGATCATCGTCATTGCCGCGTGCTTCCCTGCCGGCCTGCTGGAGCGCCGGCAGATCAAGGTCACGCTGCTGGGCAGTATCCTGCCAGGCTGGGCCAACCGCATTCTTGAAACCCTGGGCGCGCTGCTGACGCTCCTGATGTTCGCTTTCATCGCCTGGTTCGTGATGAAACACGCCCAGCGCGTCACCGCCTCGGCGGAATATACGATGGTGCTGAACATACCCATCGCGCCCTGGTGGTGGGCCGCCAGCGCCTGTTTCTGGGCCTGCCTGCCGGCGCAATTGTTCGTCGTGCTGGCCGAAGCCATGGGCCATGACATCGCGCAGGATGCTGCGCCCGACGGGAACTGAACCATGGAACCGCATATCATCGGGCTCATCGGCATGGCGCTGATGCTGGGCATGATCTTTCTGCATGTGCCGATCGGCGTGGCGATGGGGCTGGCGGGGGTGTTCACCTTCGGCATGATCCGCGGCAGTTTCGCTCCGGCGCTGACGCTCTTTGGCACCGAGACGGTGGGCAAGGTGGCCAGTCTGGAACTGGCGGTGGTGCCGCTCTTTCTGATGATGGGCGCCTTTGCCACGGTGGGCGGGTTATCGGCAGATCTCTATCGCATTGCGCATGCCTTCATCGGCCATGTGCGCGGCGGGCTGGCGCTGGCCACGATCGGCGGCTGCGCGGGGTTTGGCGCGGTCTGCGGCTCGTCGATCGCCACCGCCACCACCATGACCCGCGTCGCCATGCCCGAGATGAACAGGCGCGGCTACAGCGAGCGCCTCTCGACCGGCTCGATCGCCGCCGGCGGCACGCTGGGCATGCTGATCCCGCCCTCGATCATCCTGATCCTCTACGGCGTGCTGACCGAACAATTCGTGAAAACCCTGTTTGTCGCCGCGCTGGTGCCGGCGCTTCTGGCCGTGCTGATCTACATGCTGACGATCTGGATCATCGTGCGCCGCAACCCCGAGCTGGCCCCGCCGGGCGAGGCCCTGCCCTGGCGCGAGGCCTGGGCGGCGTTGGCGCAGGGCTGGGCTGCGATACTGCTGATGATCGTGGTTACGGGGGGCATCTATTCAGGCATCTTCTCGGTCAATGAATCGGCGGCGGTGGGGGCGTTTCTGTCGTTTCTGATCGCGCTCTTTCGGGGCCGGCTGAGCATGCGCGGCTTCTGGGAGGCGCTGCGCGACACCGCCGCCACGACCTCGATGATCTATCTGATGATCATCGGCGCCTCGATCTTCACCTATGCGGTGACGATCTCCGGCCTGCCCGAGATGATCGTGCGGGCAATTCAGGATACCGGACTGCCGGGCATCTGGGTGGTGGTGCTGCTGATGCTGATGTATGTGGTGCTGGGCTCGATCTTCGACACGATCTCGTCGATGGTGATCACCATTCCCTTCGTCTTCCCGCTGATCCTGGGCTATGGCTATGATCCGATCTGGTGGGGCATCCTGACGGTGATGGTGATCGAGATCGGCATGGTCACACCGCCGATCGGCATGAATGTCTTCGTGATGAAGGCGATGCTGCCACGCACCACATTGCGCACCATCTATGCCGGCGTGATGCCCTTCCTGATTGCCGATGTCATCCGGCTGGGGCTGGTGATCGCCTTCCCGGCGCTGGCGCTGGGGCTGGTGGATGCCTTCGCCCTGCCCCGCTAGACCCAGCGGGCAGGGCGACAGGCTCAGAGGAGCGCCAGGCTGAACCAGGGCACCAGTGCCAGCACCACCAGCGCCAGACAGGCCACCGCAAAGAACGGCAGCGCAACCCAGAACACCCGCACCGCGCTCACCCCGCTGACCGAGGCCGCGACATAAAGCCCGATCCCCACCGGCGGCGACAGAAGCCCCAGGATCAGGTTGACCGAAACCACCACCCCGAAATGCAGCGGGTGGATGCCATAGACCTCGGTGGCGATGGGCAGCAGGATCGGCACCACCATGATCAGCCCCGGAATGCCGTCGATCACCGTGCCGACGATCAGCAAGAGCACCAGCACCAGCAGCATGAAGGCTACCGGCGTTGTCGCCACCGACTGGATCCAGGCGGCCGCCGTCTGCGGCACCTGACCAAAGATCAGCACCCAGGAAAACACCCCTGCCGCCGCCACCAGAAACAGCACCAGCGCGCTGTTGATGCCGGTGCGCAGCAGGATCTGCGGGAAATCGGCCAGCTTCAGCGTGCGGGTATAGAAAAGTCCGATCCCGGTGGCCACCACCGCACCGATCGCCGCCGCCTCGGTCGGCGAGCCGAAACCGCCCATGATGGTGCCGATGATCACCAGCGGGATCGCCAGCATCGGCGCGGCATCGCGCAGCGCCAGCAGCCGCGCGCGCCAGCTCAGTCGCTCGCCCTGCGGATAGGTATACCGCCAGCCCAGTGCCGCCACCGTCAGGATGAACAACCCCGTCAGCATGATGCCCGGCAGGATGCCGGCGATCAGCATGTCGCGCACCGCCACCTGCGCCAGCACCGCATAGACCACAAACACGATCGAGGGCGGAATGATCGGCCCCAGCAGTCCGCCAAAGGCGGTCAGCCCGGCGGCGAAGGAGCGCTCGTAGCCGGCGCGCTGCATCTCGGGCACCATGATCTGGCTCATCATGGCAATCTGCGCCGTGGCCGAACCCAGGATCGAGGCCACCATCATGTTGGCCAGCAGGTTGATATAGGCCAGCCCGCCCCTGAGCGCACCGACAAAGGCCGCCGCCAGCCGCACCAGCCGCGTGGTGATGCCCGCGCCATTCATCAACTCGCCGATCAGGATGAACAGCGGGATCGCCAGCAGGCCGAAATTGTCAAGCGACGAGAACAGCTTCAGCGGGTAGCTTTCCAGCAGCAGCAGGTTGTTGGTTTCATAGATGAACACCAGCGCGGCGATGCACAGGATCAACCCGATCGGCAGGCCCAGCACCAGAAGCAACAGGAAGGCAGCGGTGGTCATGGTGTCAGCCCTCGCTCTTGGTGATGTCCTGCGCCTGCGGGCGCGCCGCGATCAGCCCCAGATCCTCGGCCATATTGGTCAGCGCATGCACGCCGAGCGTCAGCGCGAACCAGGGCATGATCAGGAAGAACCAGAAGAACGGCGCGCCCAGTACCGGCGTGCGTTCGGTATAGAGAAAGTTGAAAGTGCTCATCTCGAATTCACCGACCTCGAAACCCGCCGCCATCAGGCCGGGCAGGTTGAACCAGCGCCAGCACATCCAGCCCAGCGCCAGGGCAAACGCCGCCGCCAGCGCCGACACGGCGACACGCAGCGCCCGCACCGCCGGCGGGGAAAGCACCTCATGCAGGATCAGCACCGCCGGGTCGGTGCGCGCGCGCAGCATCAGCGACGCACCGACGAACCCCGCCATGGTCATCGACAGCACCGCCAGTTCATCAGCCCAGGCCAGCGTGATGTTGAACAGCCGGAAGGTGACATTCATCAGCACGAAAATCGCCACCATGGCGATCAGCACGATCAGCGCGGCCCGCTCGACGCGCGACAGCAGATCCGACAATCGGCGCAGCAGCACGACGGCGCGCATGGGGTTCCTCCGGGGCTTGGATCAGCCGTGACGGCATGAGGTGCGCGGGGCTTGCCACCTGCGCGCACCTCGCCTTTCAGCGGGTTTCAGAAGCCAGCGACAAGCTCGCGAAGCCGCGCCACATAGGGCGTCTGGTTGGCCCATTCGGCATCCCAGCGTTCGACGATGTCGCCGAAGAATTCGGGGCCGACGTCATCGGTGACGGAAATGCCCGCCGCCGAGCGCAGCCGCTCCAGCTTGCCGGCCTCTTCCTCGACGAACCGGTCGATGGTGCGGTCGCAATGGAGCTGGATGGCACCGCTGATCAGGCTGCGATCCTCTTCGCTCAGCCCGGCCCAGACGCGCGCCGAGACCAGCGCCACCATGCCAAACATGTGGTGGTTGGTGACCATCATGTTGGGGGCATGTTCGTAGTAGCGGAAGTTGATGATGGATTCGAAATCCATGTCGATGGCGTCGATCTGGCCATTGGCCAGCGCGTCATAGACCTGGGTCAGCGGCATTGGCGCGGGCGCGGCGCCGAACATCTCGAAGAAGGTGCGGATCGCCGGCGCCGGCGTGATGCGAAAACGCATGCCGCGCAGATCCCCCGCCGAGGCAACCGGCTGGCGGGTCATCAACTGGCGCATGCCGGTCATGGCGTAGCACACCCCCACCGTGCCGGTGGCGCGCGGCAGGGCGGCGAGGATCTCGCGCGCCTCGTCCGAACGCAGCACGCGCGCGGCATCGGCGATGTTGTCCACCAGGAAGGGCGCATGGAGCGCGCCCATGTCGGGCACGCGGGTGGTGACTTCGGCGGTGGTCAGCCAGGCCATGTCCAGCGCGCCGGTCTGCAACTGTTGCAGCATCGTCGCCTCATTGCCCAACTGCCCCGAGGGGAACGGCGCGATCGAGAACCGCCCGCCTGACACCTCCATCAGCGTGTTGGACAGCGCGGCCACCTCCTGGTTCCACACATGCACCGGCGGGGTGATCAGCCCCAGCCGGAATTCGCGCTCCTGCGCCCAAGCGGGAAGCGCAAGGCCAACCCCGGCCACCACGGCCAACACAGACTTCCAGTTCATTCTCGTCTCCTTGTTGAAGTGCTTCGCCGGCTGCTCCGGTCTTCTGGTTGTGTCGGGCCGGCGGTGTGCTCAGCGCAGACCATCCTTGCCGGCAATCTGTTCGGCGCGCAGGCCACCAACGCGCGCATGCACCCGCGCCCCGGTCGTCATGACCAGCACCAGTGCGATCTCATCGGCGCGCGGCGCATCGTTGAGGCCCACTTCCATGGCATCGAAATGGCTGCGCACATAGGAAGCGTTGACATGGGTGATCGGCACATCCAGCCGCGTTCCCGGCCCGCCGACCTTCTTGGTGGAAGGCACGATCGCCATGGCATCGCCCAGCGCCTCGCGCATCGCGTAGCCGCCCGGCACATGCCACAGCGCACCGTGTTCCAGCTCGCCCGCCGCCCCCACGATGGCACCCTTGCCATAGCCCTGCACCGCGCCGGCATCCCCCCCCAGCTCCGCCACCATGCGCCGCGCCATGGCCACGCCCAGCGGCTTGAGGGTTTCCATATAGCCCGCGATCTCGGGCTCATAGCGCCCGGCGAAAGGGTTGTGGATGACGCTGATCATCGCCACGCGCCGCAGCGGCTCGGCGACGACGGGGCCGCCTTCATGAAAGATCTCCTCGGTGAGAAGCGCCTGTTTGCGGATCGCGATATCGGGAAAGGTGTCAGGCATGGAGCAGTGTCCTGGAAGTTGACGTTGGGGAAACCGGCACCATTCGAATGGCGCCGACAATACGCACGATGCCCTGAAGCACAAGCACCGCACCAAGAATTTTTCGGCATCGCAGCATGGCCTCGGCGGCGGCCTCGGCGGCATCGAGCGCGGCGGTGATCTCGGCTTCTGTGAGTGTGCCAACAGCCTGCGTTACCGGGGTTTCGCCAAGATCGCTGTCGGGGAAAAGCTCGCGCGCCGGAATGCGCAGGATCGCCGGATGGCCGGGCAGATCGACCGCATTGCCCAAGAGGGTAGCGGCCACATCGGCGGTGGGGGCATCGGCGGCCAGCACGGTCACGCTGTCGGCAATGCCCAGCGAATGGCTGCGCCCCCTGGCACCGCTTGTCGCCACGCCACGGGCCGGATCAGCGGGAGCGATCACCAGCTTGCCGGGCGAGGCGGGCGCGGCGGGATCGACGACCACGCCCAGCCGCCAGGCCGGCGCGCCCGGTGCAAGCCAGAGCGCGATATCGCCACCATTGTTGGCGTAGCCACGGGTTAAGCCCGGTGCCGGGGCCATTGCGGACAGCACCGCCTCGGCCACGGCCCCCGCCACGGCGGCCATGGGCGTGGCAAATTCAGGGGCGAAACTGTGTGCACAATGCCACATCCGCCGCGCCACCGGCCCCTGGAGCGGGCAGGAATCACCCTGCACCGGCTGGCGCAGCAGCGGCAATTCGGCCACCAGTTCGGCCAGCAGCCCGCCGAATCGCGCCACCGCACGGTCCTGCGCCGCCGCCACCGCCCGCGCATCACCCTCGACCGCGACGATCAGATCGATCGGCCCGTGGCCCAGATGCAGCCGCCCGCCGGGCAGCAGGCGATGATGCGGCGCGGCGCTCACGGCTTGCGGTTCCAGCGAAAATGATGGGGCAGCACCGGCCAGAGGCCCGGCTCGGTATCGCGGTTCAGGCGCCGCTCCACGCCCGTCACCTCTTCGAGCGAGCGGATCGAGCCCATATGCCCGCCCAGCGCCTCGTAATCGCTCAGCCGCATGGTGAATTCGATCGGTGCCACCAGCGCCGGGGTCGGCACATAGCCAAACGCGTTTTCCGGCATCCGCGTGACATCGACCATATAGGTGATGCCGCCACCGGGCCAGATATAGACCTCTGCCCCGCCCGAGGTGACATAGGTCAGCGTCTCGCGCACCGAGCGCGTCAGCTTGACCGGGTTTTCCGTCACACCGGCGCGCAACGAGCCCCCCGCGCCGCCGATGAACACCACCGAGCAGAGCGCGGGTTCGCAGTTCTCCTGCACCCGCACCACGCTCTCGACCACCGGCGCGGGCATCGGCGAAGGCACGGGATTCAGCGCCTCGTCGAGCACGAAATACCCCGCGTGATCGCCGGTGGTGGAGACCATCAGCATCTTCAGCCCCGGCCTGGCCACCTTGGGGTCGAAGCGCTCGATGATGGCAAGCGGATCGGTGATGTTGGTGCCGCCCCAACCCTGCCCCGGCCCGGCGACGCGGAAATAGCGCCCCGGCGTGCTCTTGTGGCCCTTGATCCTGATGCCGGTGGGCGGCACATCCAGCAGCTTGCCGGCCTGATGCTCGGACAGAACGCCGGTGATGTGGTCATCGACCACCACCACCTCATCGACATGGCGAAACCACTGCTGCGCGAACATGCCGATCGCCGCCGAGCCGCACCCCACGCGCATGCGCTCCTCGCGCGCGCCGTCGATGACCGGTGCCTTGCCGGCCTCCACCACGATGGTCACGCCGCCGTCTATGTTCAGTTCCACCGCCTGCCGGTTGCACAGATGCAGGAGCGCCTCGCAGGTGGCGCGGCCTTCCTTCCTGGAACCACCCGTCAGATGATGCACGCCGCCCAGGCTCATCATCTGGCTGCCGTATTCGCCGGTGGTGACATGGCCCACCGCCTCGCCCTGATAGCGCACGGTGGCGGTTTCGGGGCCCAGATGGCGGTCGGTGTCGATCTTCAGCTTGACCCCGCAATAGGAAAAGATCCCCTCGGTGACCACGGTCACCATATCCACCCCGCTCATCTGGCTGGAAACGATGAAGGGGGCGGGTTTGTAATCCGGATAGGTGGTGCCGGCACCGACCGCGGTGACAAAGCGCTCCGGTGGCTGCACCAGATCGCCCTCCCATTCGCGCGCCTGATCCAGAAAGCTGACCAGATCGCCGCCCGACTGAACGGTGCGATCCAGAATGACCAGCGGATCGACGCGCGTAAGCACCCCCTCGATATTGGCATAGCGATCACAGGCGCCGGCGCGGCCCTCGGCAATGAAGCACAGAACCGGGCAGGCATCGCAGCGGATCTTCTCGGGTCGCGCACGCCTGGAGCGCTCGGCAGCCGGTGACGGCACGATGGCGATGTCGTCGCTGGTGGGATTGCCTGTCGGATCGCCGGCTGGATCGCTCATGGGGCAACCTTTCGCAGATCATTGAGGGCGCGCAGCACCTTGTCGGGCGTGGCGGGCAGATGCCGCAGCCGGGCGCCGGTGGCATCGCGCAGCGCATTCATGATCGCCGGCGCGGTGGGGATGAGCACCTGCTCGCCAATGCCCTTGGCGCCGAACGGGCCATGTGCATCGGCATGTTCGATCAGGATGCTCGTCACCTTCGGCACATCGCCGGCGGTGGGGATCAGATAGTCATGCAGGTTCTCGGTGCGGCCGGGGATGAATTCTTCCATCAGCGCCATACCCAGACCCTGCGCCGAGCCACCCTCGATCTGGCCCTCCAGCAGCATCGGATTGATCGCGCGGCCAACATCATGGGCGCAGACCAGCTCGCGCACGCGGATCGTGCCCAGTTCGATATCGACCTCGATCTCGGCCAGATGCGCGCCCCAGCCATAGGTGGCATAGGGTTCGCCCTGACCGTTCGCATCCAGCGCGCTGGTGGGCGGATCATAGGTTTCCTCGGCCATCAGCACATAGCCATGCTGGTTTTCCTCGGCCTTCAGCGCGGCCAGATCCAGCCGCGCCGCGCCGGCGGCGATCACGCTGCCCTCAAGGCGCAGTTCGGCATCCTCGCCGGCGTTGAGCCGGCGCAGGATCTGCGCCCGCAGCGCCGCCCCCGCCCGCAGCGCCGCGGCGCCGGAAACGAAGGTCTGGCGCGAGGCCGAGGTCTTGCCGGCGTCAGGCGTGCGGTCGGTATCGGCGCCGACCAGTGTGAAGGCCGCCACCGGCAGGCCCAGCGCCTCGGCGCAGATCTGGGTGATCACGGTGTTCGAACCCTGGCCGATATCGACCGCGCCCTGATGCAGCACCAGTTGCCCCCCGGCGCACAGGCCAACCCGGATCGTCGAGGGGTTGGGCAACGAGGTATTGCCGCAGCCATACCACATGCCCGCCACGCCCACCCCGCGCCGCAGCACGCCGCCGCTGGCGGATTGTCCGGCATTGAAGGCCCGCGCGGCGGCGCGGCGGCGCGCCCAGTCGCCTTGCAGCGCCTCAAGGCAGGCACGGATGCCCACGCCTTGCGCGAACACCTGCCCGGTCACCGTGGGCTGGCCTTCGACAAGCGCGTTGCGGATGCGAAAATCCAGCCGGTCGATGCCCAGTCGATCGGCCAGTTCGTCGAACAGGCTTTCCTGCACCAGCGCGCTTTGCGGCACGCCAAAGCCCCGGAACGCCCCCGCCGGCGCGCAATGGCTGTGCACCGCCACGGAGCGCGCGCGATAGTTGGGCACCAGATAGGGGCCCGAGGCATGCACCGGCACCCGGTTGGCCACCGTCGGCCCCCAGGAGGCATAGGCCCCGGTGTTGAAATGACCCAGAAACTCCATCCCCGTGAGCCGCCCTTCGGCATCGGCACCGATGCGGGCGGTGATGCGCGAAGGGTGCCGCTTGGTGGTGGCGATCATCGATTCCGCGCGGCTGAAGACCATGCCGCAGGGCACCCCGGTCACCCAGGCCGCCAGCGCGATATAGGGTTGCACCGACAGATCGAGCTTGGCACCGAAGCCCCCGCCCACCGCCGAGGGCAGGATGCGGACGGCCTGAGCCGGCAGATCCATGATCAGCGCCAGATCCTCGCGGTCCATATGCGGTGCCTGGGTGCAGGCAAAAACCTCCAGCCGGTCGCCGATGCGCCGGGCAAAGCCGGCCTCGGGCTCGATATAGGCATGCTCGATGAACCCGGTCGAGAACTCGCCCTCGGCAACCGCCGCCGCCTGCGCCAGCCCGGCATCGGCATCGCCGCGCGCCACATGGCCGCGCACCAGCACATTGCCCGCCCGTTCACCATGAAGCTGCGGCGCATCCACGGCCAACGCGGTGTCGATGTCAAGCACGGCGGGCAGGGGCTCCCACTCTACCGGGAAGGCATCAGGGTCGAACTGCTCCACCAGCGCGCGAGGGCCGACGATGGCCGCGACCGGCTCGCCCCGGAAGCGCGCCACCGCTTCGGCAAAGACCGGCTGGTCGGCGAGCGGTGAAATGACACCATGCAGGTTGCGCCCCGGCACATCGGCGGCGCTGAGCACCGCGCGCAGGCCCGGACAGGCGGCACGAAACGCCGCCAGATCACCCAGGCGGAAGCGTGCGTGATGGTGCGGGCTACGGATCAGCCGCACCAGCAGCGTGCCCTCGGGCCACGCATCAGCGCCGAAAGCATCACTGCCCAACACCTTGGGCAGCCCATCCAGCCGCTCGATCCGCGCGCCCACGGCACCTTGCGCGGGGGCCTCGGCAAGCGGGGCATCCGCACCACAATCGACAATTGCCTGCACGATCTTGGCATAGCCCGTGCACCGGCACAAAACGCCCGAAATCGCCCCCTCGGCATCAGCGGCGGTGGGTGCGGGGTTGCCCCGCAGAAGCGCCTCGGCGGCAACCAGCATGCCCGGCGTGCAGATGCCGCATTGCGCCGCACCATGGCGCAGGAAGGCACGCTGCAAGCGCCCGGCCACGCCCGGCGCGGCGGCCAGGCCCTCGACGGTTTCGATATGGCGACCCTCGGCGCGGGCGGCGGGCATCAGGCAGGCGCAGACCGGCGCGCCATCCACAAGCACCGTGCAGGCGCCGCAATCGCCGGCATCGCAGCCCACCTTGACGCCCTCGCAACCAAAGGCATCGCGCAGTGCCGCGCTCAACCGGGCCTGGGGCGCCACCGGGGCGCTACGTTCGGTGCCGTTGAGCCGCAGATGCAGCGGCGGCTTGTCCACCGTGGCATCATCGGCAGCACCATGGGCAACATCGGGGGCGGGCCGGCGCGGCGCGGCATCATTCATCGGCATCCTCCAGACAGGCTTCCAGCACGCGGCGCACCAGAACCGGCGCCACCGCAGACCGATAGGCAGCCTCGGCGCGCACATCGCTGATCGGTGAAAGAGCGCTGAAATCGGCGCCGCGCACCAGCCCGGCCAGATCGGCCCGGCGTGCGCCGACAAGCTGCGCCTCCAGCCCCGGCAGCCGCGCCGCAACCGGCGAGCAGGCGCCCACAGCAACCGCCGCGCGGGCGATCGCACCATCGGCGCCGCGCTCGATCAGCGCCGCCACCATGGCAATCGAAATGACCAGATAGCGCCGCGCGCCCAGCTTCAGAAATCGCGAGCGCCCGCGCGGCCGTGGCAGATGCAGCGCGGTGACAAGCTCGTCCGGCGCCAGCGCCACGCGCCGCACACCGGTCACGAAATCGGCCAGCGCCACGCGCCGCAGACCACCCGGTCCGGCGATCTCGACCCTGGCATCGAGCGCCAGCAGCGCCACCGTGCCATCCGCCGCCGGCGAGGCGTTACAGACATTGCCCACCACCGTTGCCGCGTTCTGGATCTGCGACGAACCGACCTCACGCCCGGCCTCAAGCAGCGCATCAAAGCCCGATGGCAGGCCGGCGCGGCACAGATCCGCCCAGGTGGCCAGCGCACCGATGCGCAGCCCGTCGCTGCCAAGCGCGACGCCACCAAGCGCCGAAACACCCGCAAGATCCAGCATCGAGACCCGCCCGGAAGCCTGACCCAGCGCGGGATAGACATCGGTGCCGCCAGCGACAATGCGCAAATCCGGATGATCGCGCAGCGCGCCAAGCGCCTCGTCCAGCGTTTGCGGCCTCAGATAAACCGGCACCTTGCCCTCCGTGGCTGGATTGTGCAACGGCCGGGAACAGGCCGGAACCGCAAGTTCAGTCTGGCAGAGCACCAACGATCTATCAAGAGAATTTTTCTGCCGTATTCGCCGCGCAACAACCCCCAGAACATTGGAATTTCCGCCTTATATGGCAAGAATAGAGCGCTGAAAGTCCTATCTCCGCCAGATTCCATGCAGCAGGATCAAGCAGCTCAACCATGTTTTCATTGTCTATTTTTGTTTGTATACATACATTATTCATACTATCGAATTCCCCGTCATCAGCCAGTCAGGTGCGCCATGTCCCTTGATTCCAGCGCTGCGAAGCCGCGCTTCGCCGTTCCGGCCAACACCTTTGCCGAAACCGTCACCGCCGTTGAACATTACACCGACCGCCTGTTTCGCTTCCGCATGACGCGCCCGGCAAGCTTTCGCTTCCGCTCCGGCGAATTCGTGATGATCGGCCTGCCGAATGCCGAAAGGCCGGTCTTTCGGGCCTATTCCATTGCCTCGCCCGCCTGGGATGAGGAACTGGAGTTCTATTCGATCAAAGTGCCCGACGGACCCTTGACCGAGCATCTGCAACGCATCCGGCCCGGCGACACGGTGCTGATGCGCAAGAAGCCCACCGGAACCCTGGTGCTGGATGCGCTTGTACCCGGAAAGCGGCTCTACATGCTGTCCACCGGCACCGGCATCGCGCCCTTCGCCAGCCTGATGCGGGACCCGGAGACCTATGAGAAATTCGAGAAGGTGGTGGTGTTGCATGGCTGCCGCGAGCGCGCCGAGCTGACCTATGGCGAGCAGTTGGTGGCGCGGGCGCTGAATGACCCGCTGGTGGGCGAATTTGTCCGGGGGCGGCTTGAGCATTACACCTGCGTCACCCGCGAGCCGCACCCGCGCCCCTTTCGCATCACCGAGGCCATCACCAGCGGCCGGGTGTTCGCCGATCTCGGCGTGCCGCCGCTCGATCCGTCGGTGGACCGGGTGATGATCTGCGGCTCAATGGCCATGCTGCGTGATTGCAAGGCGCTTTGCGAAGCCGCCGGAATGACGGAAGGCTCCAACAACGTGCCCGGAGCCTTCGTGGTGGAACGCGCCTTCGTCGACTGACCCCTCCCTCAGCGATGGCGAAAGCGCCGGGCGGCCAGCAATGGCCGCCCCACTCTTTTCAGCCCGGCCAGCAATGCCCCCCACTGTTGCGGCTCGGCCGGCAATGCCGCCCGTTTGCATCAAGGCCGGCGGCTCAGGCGGCGCGATAGGCCCGCGCTACGCGCTCCAGATGCAGCAAGCTGTCGCCGAGTTGATGGTCGATCATCACCAGCCGCTTGGCATAATGCGAGACCCCCGCCTCCCAGGTCATGCCAATCCCGCCGTGCATCTGGATCGTCTCTTCGGCGACCTGCCGCGCCACCTTTCCGACCAGCGCCTTGGCCATCGACAAGGCCCTGCCGCGCGCGACGGGGTCATCCATCCGGCTGGCGGCCAGAAAGGTGATGGAGCGCGCCTGTTCGATTTCGATCACCAGATCCACGAAACGATGCCGCAGCACCTGAAAGCGCCCGATCGCGGTGCCGAACTGCTTGCGGGTGCGCAGATAGTCAGCGGTCAGCAGCTGCACCTGCGCCATTGCTCCGACCGCCTCGGCGCAAAGCGCCAGCAGCCCGTGATCGATGGCATCGGCCAGGGCTGCCGCACCATCCTCCAGCAGGCATTGTGCCGCCGTGTCCTGCAAGGTGATCTCGGCCGCACCGCCGCCGTCGATCATCGCATAGGCGCTGATCTGCGCATCCTCTGCGGCAACCTCGAACAGACCGACGCCGCCGGCATGGCACGCGCTGACAATCAACCGATGCGCGGCACCACCGCCCCAGACCACCGATTTGCGCCCGCTGAGCCGCCATTGGCCAGCCTCCATGCGCGCCTCGGTCTGTGGCGGCTCCAGCCCGCTGCCGCCGCCAGGCTCGCCCAGCGCCAGTGCCAGACGCTCGCGCCCTTCCAGCACTGCCTCGATCGGCCGGTCAGCCGCCAGCAACACCCGCAACCCCATGAGCGCCGGCAGAAGCGGCTCGGGGCAAAGGCCATGGCCCAGCGCCTCGAACACGGTGGCGATATCGAGCCCCTCGCCGCCGAACCCGCCCGCATCTTCGGACGCGAGAGCGGCCAGCGTGCCAAGCTCGGCCAGCGCCGACCAGCGCGACGGGTCATGGAAGGGGGCGTCATAGGCCACTTTCAGCCGGTGGGCGTAATCGTAGTGCTGTTGCAGATAGCGCGAGAGCGACTCGGCCAGCATGCGTCGTTCGTCGGTGGTTTGAAAGGCCATGGTCACATCCCCAGAAGCTGCTTGGCGAGGATCTCGCGCTGGATCTCGTTCGACCCGCCAAAGATCGAAAGCTTGCGATTGTTGAAATAGTCATGCGCGACATGGGCATAGCCCTCGGGCGCGGGATGGCTGGCATTGCTGTCGATCAGTTCGGACACGAAGGGTGCCGCCGCCGGCCCCAGCGCGCGCCGCGCCAGATCGTTGATCTCCTGACGGATCACGGTGCCCTTGATCTTCAGCATCGACGGGGCCGCGCCGGGGTCGCCGCGGGTCTGGGCCTCAAGCAGCATGCGCAGATTGGTGACGCGCATCGCCTCCAGATCGCATTCAACCTGCGCCATGCGGGCGGTGAAAAGCGCGTTTTCCGCCAGCGGGCGGCCATCGCGCGTGACCTGCCGCGCCAGCGCCTTGAGCTTCTCCAGCGCCTCGTAATTGTAGCCCACACCGGCGATATTGGTGCGCTCGTGCTCAAGCAGGAACTTGGCGATGGTCCAGCCCTGATTTTCCGCGCCGACCAGGTTTTCCACCGGCACGCGGGCATCGGTGAAGAACACCTCATTGACCTCATGCCCGCCCTCGATCAGCCGGATCGGGCGCATTTCCACGCCGGGCGTATCCAGATCGACCAGCAAAAAGCTGATGCCCTCTTGCGGCTTGCCCTCGGTGACGGTGCGCACCAGACAGAAGATGCGGTTGGCGTAATGGCCAAGGGTTGTCCAGGTCTTCTGGCCATTGACGATGTAGTGATCGCCGTCGCGCACCGCGCGGGTGCGCAGGCTGGCCAGATCCGAGCCGGCACCGGGCTCGGAGTAACCTTGGCACCACCAGTCGGCGCCGTCGAGGATGCGCGGCAGGTAATGCGCCTTCTGCGCCTCGCTGCCAAACCTGATCAGCACCGGGCCAAGCATGTTGACCCCGAAGGGCACGATGCGCGGGGCATGGACGCGGCAACATTCCTCTTCAAAGATGTAGCGCTGCACCGGGTTCCAGTCGGCGCCGCCATATTCGCGTGGCCAGCCCCCCGCCAGCCAGCCGCGCCGGGCCAGAAGCCCATGCCAGAAAACGAAATCATCGCGCGTGAGAGCTTCACCGGCAGCCACCCGGCGGCCCAGTTCGGGCGGAAATTCGGCGTCGAAGCCGGCGCGGATCTCGGCGCGGAAAGCCTCGTTCGCGGCGGTGAACAGTTCTTCCATTGGTCATCCTCCCGTGGCGCACCGACGCTGGCGCGGCCCTGCGCGCGCAGCCTAGCCGAGCACCCCGCACCATGCCAACAGAACACCACGTCATGCGCGAGGTATCGGCTCAGCCCCAGAAGCGCGCCGCGCCGCGCGTCAGAAACCGCTCGGCCAGATCGGCGCTGCCCAGCGTATAGGCCGGGCCGCCGAACTCGGCGGCGGTGTCACTTTCGGCGCGGCTGCCCAGCCATGCGGTCAGCAGCAGCCGGCGCAGCATCACCATCACCGGCAGCATGGCAACCGCCGGCGCCGGCAACGGCGCCACGCGGGTATAGCCAGAGACCCAGCTTTCGGCCAGATCGGGCAGGCGCGGATCGGTCTCGATGAACGAGACCGCGGCGGCGAAGTCATAAATCCACCAGGAAAAGCCGCAATCGTCGAAATCGATCGCCCAGAGGCCGGCATCGTCGATGAGCAGATTGGCCAGCCGCAAATCGGCATGCACCAGACCAAAGACCTCCGGCCCGGTGCCGTAGGCGGCCAGCCTGGCGGCAAGATCATCGGCGAGACGGTGCAGCACCGCGTGCGCTTCGCCCTCGCAACCCGGCGCGGCGCGCCAATCGCCCCAATGCGGGCGCGGGCCAAGGATGGTTTCGACGTCCCAGCGCTTGCGGGTGAAGCCAGCGGGCAACGCCCAGCGACGCGCATGCCGGTGCAGCCGGGCCGTGATCTCGCCCAGCGCATCGAACCAGGGCGGAAGGTCGTCTTCGGGGCGCGGCTCGCGGCCGGCAATCGGCACGAAGGCGACCACCGCCTGCTCCCCCGCCATCTGGATCAGGCTGCCGTCGCGTGCCGAAACCGGGCGCACGCAGCGCAGGCCCGGCTCATGGCGCAGGGCCTCCAGCCAGGCCAGTTCCGAGGCGATCTCGGCGTGGCTGTGATAGCCCGCCCGGTGCAGCCGCAAGATCAGCGCATCCGGCCCCGCGCCGGCCTGGAAGGTGGCGTTCTCCGACAGGTTGAGCAGGCGCAGCGGGGCATCCGAAGGCAGGCCATAACCGGGCAGGAGGGCGCGCAATGCCCCGTCCCGCGCGGCAGGCATGGTGGTGGCGGTGTCGTTCATGCGGCTTGCCTCATCTTCACCGTCTCCAGCGCAGCAACCAGACGAAAAACGCCCCGCCCACCAGCCCGGTAACGATGCCGATGGGCATGTCCTCGGGCCGCATGAGCGTGCGCGCGGCGATATCGGCCCAGATCAGAAAGATCGCCCCGGCCAGCGCCGCGGCCGGCAGCACGCGGGCATTGTCGCCGCCCACCACCAGCCGCACGATATGCGGGATCATCAGCCCGACAAAGCCGATCACGCCGGAAAACGCCACCATCACCCCCGTCACCAAGGCGGCGACAACAAAGACCCACAGCCGGAACCGCGCCACCGCAATGCCCAGCGTGGCGGCGGTTTCATCGCCGATGGTCATGGCATTGAGCGGCACCGCCATGGCGCGAAACCACAGCCCCGCGCCCAGCAGCACCGCCGCCGGCCAGACCAGATGCGACCATTGCGCCAACCCCAGACCACCCAGCATCCAGAACACCACCGTATGCGCCGCCCGCGGATCACCCAGAAAGATCAGCACATTCGCCAGCGCCATGACGATGAACGACACCGCCACCCCGGTCAGCACCAGCCGGTCGGCACTGGTGGCCTGAGCAAAACTTGCCACCGCCAGCACCAGCGCGGTTGCCATCAGCGCACCCGCAAACGCCATCAGCGGCACCGTACCGGGGCCAAAGATCATGCCCATGTGCAAAAGCGCCAGGATCGCCCCGAAAGCCGCACCCGACGAAATGCCCAGCAAATGCGGATCAGCCAGCGGGTTGCGCGTGACCGATTGCAGCACCGCCCCCACCAGGGCCAGCCCGGCCCCCACCAGCGCCGCCAGCAGGGCGCGCGGCAGGCGGATCTCCCAGACGATGGCGGCGCGCCCGGCGCTCCAGTCCGGCTGCACCCAGTCCGGGGCGATCTGATGCGCGATCACCCCCCAGACGGTGGCCATGGGCACCGGCACGGCACCGATGCTCACCGCCGCCGAAATCGACAGCACCAATCCCAGCAGCCCGGCAACCCAAAGCGCCCAGCGCAGCCCCACCCGGTTGCGGGCAGGCCCGGCAGCAACGATGCCGGCAGGCACCGGCCGGGGTTGGGCGGGGGTGGTGCTGTCGCGCATGGCTCAGCCGCCGTGGAAGGCCGCCGCCAGTCGACGGATGGCGGCAATGTTGCGCGGTCCGGGCGTGGCCTCGACATATTCGAGCACCACGAAACGCGCGTTGCGCACCGCGTCCATCTCGGCGAAGGCCGGGTTCGAACGCATGAAGTCGATCTTCTGCTCGGCAGTGACATCGCCATAATTGACGATCACGATGACCTCGGGGTTGCGCTCGACCACCGGCTCCCAGGCGACGCGGGTCCACGAACTTTCGATATCATCCATGATGTTGCGCCCGCCCGCCGCCTCGATCATCGCCGTCGGGATGGCATGGCGTGCGGCGGTGAAGGGCGTGTCCTCGCCGCTGTCATAGACGAAAACGCGCAGGGGGTGCGTGCCCTCGGGCGCGCCGGTGATCTCGGCCAGTTCGGCGCGATAGCCCGCGACCAGCGCTTCGGCGCGGTCGGAAACACCAAAGATGCGGCCCAGATTGAGCAGGTCATTGAACATGTCATCCATGCTTGAACCGGCGCGCGGCATGATATGGATGCAGCTTTCGGTCAGCTCATAAACCTGGATGCCGAAGGGCTCCAGCGTCTGCGGCGTGACCTCGCCGCCGACCCGCATGCCATAGTTCCAGCCGGCAAAGAAAAAATCCGCCTCGGCACCGACGAGCACCTCGCGCGAGGGGTAGCGCTCGGCCAGTTCGGGCAGTTCCTCCACCCCTTCGCGCATTGCCTCGTCGAGGGTCTTCCAGCCAGAGACACCGGTATAGCCGACCATGCGATCCGTCAGGCCCAGCACCAGCATCATCTCGGTGAGGTTGACATCATTGGACACCGCGCGCGCCGGCGGGGCATCAAAGGTCACTTCACGGTCGCAGCTTTGCACCGTCACCGGATGGGCCAGCGCGGCAGGTGCGAAGGGCTGAAAGGTCGCCAGAAAAAAGGGCAGCAGCGAAAGCATGGGTTTCATGAGAGTTTCCGGTTGTCAGGAGGGATCAGGAAGGGAGAATTCGAACCGCGCCGCACCCGAGGGCGCGCCCGGCAGCGGGCGCGCGGTCACGCCGAAAGCCTGGGCAATAAGCTCCGGGCGCAAGACCTGCCGCGCCGGGCCAAAAGCCAGCGGCCGGCCGCGTGCCAGGATCAGCAGATCATCGGCGAAATCGGCCGCCAGATTGAGATCATGCAGCGAGGCAACCGCACTGACACCCAAGGAGCGGATCAGCGCCAGAACCTCAAGCTGATGGCGTATGTCAAGATGGTTGGTCGGCTCATCGAGCACGATCAGTCCGGGCTCCTGTGCCAGCGCGCGCGCCACCATGACGCGCTGCCGCTCACCGCCCGAAAGCGTGCCAAAGGCACGATGGGCGAAGGGCGCAAGGCCCAGCCGCTCCAGCGCATGCGCAACGACATGCGCGTCGCGCGCCGAGGCTGCCGAGAGCGCCCGGCGATGCGGCGCGCGGCCCAGCGCCACGATCTCGGCTACGGTGAGGGCAAAATCGGTGGGCTGCTCTTGCAACACGGCGGCAATGCGCGTGGCCACCTGCCGCGCGGGCAAGCGGTGAATGTCCTGCCCGTCCAGCAGCACCTGACCCATGCGCGGTGCCTGAAAGCGATAGATCAGCCGCAACAGCGTCGATTTTCCGGCCCCGTTGGCACCCAGAATGCCCAGCGTGCGCCCCGGCTCCAGCACCAGGCTGACCGGATGCAGCAGGTCGGGGGCACGTGCCGGCCCCCAGGTAACGCCGCGCAATTCCAGCCGCGCGGCGGACGGTGGCGGGCAGCTCATGCCAGTTGCGCCGGCGCGCGCTCTGCATGCAGCAGCGCGGGCGCCGCAAGCGTGCGCCGGGCGCGGATCAAGGCCGCAGCCGGGTCATGCTGCCCACCGACACCGCCCAGCAGCGACAGACCCGCAGCATCGGCGCGCCAGGCAAGCAGGCAATCCGCGCCGCAGGCCGCCGCGCAGGCAGGAATATGGACCGTGCCGGAAAGCTCCAGTTCGCTGTCGGCAAATGGCGCGGCCAGGCTCATCGCCGCCATCAGCCGCTCCAGAACCGCGCACCCCGGAACGCAGGCGCCGCTGGCTGCCGGACAATCGGTTTTGGTGGTGAGGAAATAGCGCGCCACAGCAGAGCGGCAAGGCGTCGGCGTGGCGCCATCGTGCCGGCTCTCAGGCTGGCGATCGCACCGCCGCGGAATGGCAGCATCGGACATATTGGCCTCCCTCCGGACGCCCCGCCCGGGTTCGTGGTTTCGTATCCGATGGCAGGTCTCCTGACTCGCGGGTCGTCGCTCGCCCGAACCTTCCCGGCACACGTTGCGCCAGTGGTGTTCTCGGGGTCGCTCACCGCCTACAGTTGCGGGGGCAGTCACGGACTTGCGGCCAGGGCCACGCACCGTATTCCCTTTTCATCCCGCCCCACGCGCGCCGGGATACGGCAGACACGGGTTTGGGAACCATCGCGCAAGCGGTAACACGCACCATTGCCGCGCCGCAAGCCTTGATCCGGCCGTTTGTGCGCGGCGCGCGACATTCGCCCGGCCATGAGGTCAAGGCCGTCAGGCTGGGCTGGCGGGAAACTGCGCCACGCATTGTGCCCTCGCGCGCTCTGCCTGCGCCCGTTCGCGCGCCAGAGACCGCTCAAGCTGCGCAATGCGTTCGCGCTCGTCACCCACATTGATCGCGCGGCGCGTCTCACGCAGCCGTTCGACGGGCTCCATGCAGGTGCGATAGGCATCCAGAAGCGGCGAGAAACACAGCCCCGGCATGAAATCGACCACCACCTCGCGATGCAGCGCATGGCCGCGCGCAATATTCACCCGCCGTTCGGTCAGCTCTTGTTCAAGCAACGCCACTTCGCGCCCGGCCTCGGCAAGGCAGCGCTCCAGCGGCGAGGCGCAGCCCCCCATCACCCCGACCAGCACCAGAACCGCCAGCCCCCGCCAATGGGAATACTCGCGCATCACTCCAACTCCCGTGCCTCGCCGGCCAGCATGATCGGGATGCCATTGCGGATCGGAAAGGCCAGCCGCGCCGTCGTCGAGACCAGCTCCTGACGGGACGCATCATAGCTCAGCCGCCCCTGCGTGACCGGGCAGACAAGCGCCTCCAGCATCTTGCGATCGGCTCCATGAAGGGTTTTTTCGTTCATTGCATCTGCTCTCCGGCCGGGCCGCCCTGACCGCGCAGGGCAAACTCCATCAAGGTGACCAGTGTTTCGCGCCGCGTGTCAAGGGTTGGCGCCTCCAGAAGCGCCTGGCGCTCCTCCGGGGCGAAGGGGCACAGCATCGACAACGCATTCACCAGCAACTCGTCCTCGGCCTCCTTGAGGCTGCTCCAGTCCGTCGACAATTGCACCGCCACGAAATAGCGCGACAGAAGGTCCATGAATTCCGGCCTGCACAAACCCGGATCGGTCTCGGCGGTACCCATATCGCGGGCGAAACCCTCCCAGGAAACCCGCGCGCGCCGATAGGGAGCGAACCCCTCGATCTCGCCGAGCAGACGAAAACGGGACACGCCGGTCAGCGTGATCATGTAGCGTCCGTCCTCGGTTTCGGAAAAGGCCGTCAGCCGCCCGGCACACCCTATGGCATGCAGCCGCGCCTCGCCGCCGCTCGGCACCGCGCGCGGCTGGATCATGCCGATCAGCCGCTCGCGGGTCTTCATGCAATCCTCAAGCATCGCCAGATAGCGCGGCTCGAAGATATGCAGCGGCAGCCGCGATCGAGGCAGCAGAAGCGCCCCGGGCAGAGGAAAAAGCGAAATCGTCTCAGGCAGGTCGGCGGCTTGAAGCATGCCTAGAAGATAACCCGCCAGCCGGCTCAGGCAAATATCATCGAACTCAGCCGGCGGCGGCCTTTCTGCGCCAGAGGGTCATTGGGCTTGAGAGCATCGAAAATGGTAAAAAGCTGGGTCTTCGCAGCCCCCTCGTTCCATTCGCGGTCACGTCGGAAAAGCTCCAGCAATTCGTCGATCGCCCCCTCGGCATCGCCGCGCGCATGAAGCGCCTGCGCCAGATCGAACCGCGCCTGATGATTGGCCGGATCACCGGCCAGCAGGGCGCGCAACTCATCGACCGGGCCGGCATTGGCCGCCTGCCGTGCCAGCGCCAGTTGCGCGCGTGCCGTTTCAAGCTCCTGCGCGGTGGCAATGGCGGCGGGGGCGTTGTTCAAAAGTGCTTCGGCCTGATCCATCTCACCCATCGCCAGATGCGCGCGCGCCAGCCCGCCATAGGCAGCGGCACTTTCGGGCTCCTGGCCAAGGACCGCGGCAAAGACCTGCGCGGCATCCACCGCCGCCCCCTCGGCCAGCATCGCCTCGGCCTCGGCCAGCGCCTCGCCCAGACCGCCATCACCGGCCAGTGCCGCCAGCTTGTCGACGAATTTCTTCAATTCGCTCGGCGGCAGCGCGCCCTGAAAGGCATCAACCGGCCGGCCCTGGAAGAACGCATAAACCGTGGGAATGGACTGGATGCGCAGCTGCGCCGAGATGGCCTGATTTTCGTCGACATTGACCTTGACCATCCGCACCTTGCCGCGCGCGGCCATGACCGCCGCCTCCAGCGCCGGGCCCAGCGTCTTGCACGGCCCGCACCAGGGTGCCCAGAAATCGACAATGACCGGCACCTCCTGGCTGGCCTCGATGACATCTTGCATGAATGTGGCCTCGGACGAATCCTTGATCAACTCGCCGGCCGGAACGGTCTGGCTCTCGGACATGCCCAACATCGCAACCCTCTTCGCTGTTCGCTTTGCCCCTATATGCGCGCGCGCGCCACAAAGGCCAAGGGGCAAGCGCTGGACTTTCGTCACCGCCCGCCTAAGCTGGCGCAAACGGAGACCCTCATGCCCACCATCTTGACCTTCGGCGACAGCAACACCCACGGCACCCCGCCGGTCACCAACCGCAACCTCTATGAACGCTACCCGCCGGGCATCCGCTGGCCTACGGTCATGGCCAGCGCCCTTGGCCCTGAATGGCACCTCGTCGAGGAGGGCCTGCCCGGACGCGCGGCACAATTCGACGATCCGGTGATGGACGGCATGATGAACGCCCAGCCGGCCCTGCGCCAGGCGCTGCAAAGCCATGGCCCCCTCGATGTGCTGACCATCATGCTTGGCACAAACGACGTGAAAACCCGCTTTGGCGCCACGCCCGAAGCCATCATGGGCGGGCTGGCCGCCCTGATCGACCTTGCCCAGCGCGCCGATCTTCAGGCCCGCCACGACGGCTTCAGGATCCTGCTCATCGCCCCCGCGCCGGTCGAAACCCGCGGCGTTCTGGCGGCGACCTACTGGGGCGCGCCGGAAAAATCGCGTGCCCTCATACCATTGCTGCGCGCGCTGGCCGCCTCGCGGGGCGCGGGCTTTCTGGATGCCGGCACGATCGTGCGCGTCAGCCCGATCGATGGTGTGCATCTGGACGAGGCCGCCCATGCCGCGCTCGGCCAGGCCGTGGCCCAGGCAGTCGTCGCGCTCTGAACGCCCCGCCGCCGTCTTTGTGCCGGAAATATCCTCGGGGGTGAGGCCCGCTCAGGGCCGAGGGGGCAGAGGGCCCCCTGCGCTCCCGAATGCGCTCACAGATCGAAGCTGGCGAATACCGGCGCATGATCCGAGGGCTGCTCCCAGCCACGGACCGCGCGCAGAACCCGCGAGCCATGCGCCGCCGCCGCAATGTCACGGCTGGCCCAGACATGATCCAGCCGCCGGCCCTTGTCAGCCGCGTCCCAATCCGGCGAGCGGTAGGACCACCAGCTGTAGAGCTGCCCATGCGGGATGTCCTGACGCGTCACATCCACCCAGCCGCCGGCCTCCAGCGCCTGGCCCATGAGCTCGGTCTCCACCGGCGTATGGCTGACGATCTTCAGAAGCTGCCTGTGGTTCCACACATCATCCTCGCGCGGGGCGATGTTCAGATCGCCCACGAGGATCGCCTTGCCGGGCTGATCGGCGCGAAAGAGATCGCGCATCTCGGCCATGAAATCGAGCTTGTGGCCGAACTTGTCGTTAACGTCGCGGTCGGGCACATCGCCGCCGGCGGGCACATAGCAGTTATGGATCACCACACCGCTCTCCAGCCGCGCGGCGACATGGCGGGCATCGCCCTTGCCGCACCAGTCGATATGGCCGGCATCCTCCAGTGGCAGACGCGACAGGATTGCCACGCCATTGTAGCCCTTCTGCCCGCGCGCCACCATGTAGCCATAGCCTGCGGCGGCAAAAACCTCGGCAGGGATCTTGTCGACCGGGCTCTTGCATTCCTGCAGGCACAGGACATCCGGTGCCTCCTCGCGCAGCAGGCGTTCGACAAGCCCGGCGCGCAGACGAACCGAATTGATGTTCCAGGTGGCGAGCGTGAAGGACATGGCGCTGATCCGTGTGATTGCGCCCCTATCTATGCGCCAACCGCACCCGATGAAAACCCTGCCCACGCCCGGCAGCAGAAAAAACCGCCACTCGGAAAACACACGGGAAAAAGGCCCGGGCGAAAGCCCGGGCCAGTCCAACAGGGAGGAAGACGTGTCATGACCCCGGCACGTCAAGGGGAGGAGGACATGAAATAATCATCCCACTGATTCGTATATTTGCCGTTAACGCCAGCATTCAAGGGGCCGGCACAAGGCATCAGCGTGAAACCCTCATCCGAAGGGTGCCGCTCAGGGCACCAGCCGGTAGCCACCCGGCTCGGTCACCAGCAGCCGTGCGTTCGAGGGGTCGGGCTCGATCTTCTGGCGCAGGCGGTAGATATGGGTCTCCAGCGTATGGGTGGTGACGCCGGCATTATAGCCCCAGACCTCATGCAGCAGCACTTCGCGCGGGGCCACGCCATCGGGCGCGCGATAAAGAAACTTCAGGATATTGGTTTCCTTCTCGGTCAGGCGGATCTTGCGCTCGCGCTCGTCGATCAACATCTTCATCGCCGGCTTGAACTGATAGGGGCCAAGCTGGAAGATGGCGTTTTCCGATTGCTCGTGCTGGCGCAACTGGGCACGGATCCGCGCCAGCAGCACCGGGAACTTGAAGGGCTTGGTGACATAGTCATTCGCACCCGCATCGAGCCCCAGAATCGTATCGGCATCAGAATCGTGGCCGGTCAGCATCAGCACCGGGCATTTCACCCCGGCCTTGCGCATCCGCTTGCACAGCTCGCGCCCATCGGTATCGGGCAGCCCGATATCGAGGATCACCAGGTCGAACGGCCCGGTCTTGACCTTCTCCATCGCCTCGGCGCCGCTGGCGGCCTCGAATGTGTCGAAATCCTCGGTCAGCACCAGTTGCTCGGCCAGCGCCTCGCGCAGATCGTCATCGTCATCAACCAGCAGGATCCGGTTCAGCTTGGACATGGTAAACTCCTTGGCAAACCACCGTTTTCTTTCCGTCAAGCTGCGCGTCACCGCCGGGTGTTTCAAGCTTTGCAACAGTGTTCTCACGCGCTCGTGTCGCGGGCATGGAGAATGTTTCAATTTCGCCGCGCGCGGGTTACATCGGAACCGGAAACATTTCACCGGAACCGGCATGAGCCTTTCGCCCAGCGCCCCTGAACGCCTGAACCGGGCCCGTGCCGATCTGCGCATGGGTCTGCCGGTCGTGCTGGGTGATGAGGGCCACGCGGCGCTGGTCATTGCCACCGAGAGCCTGAGCGAGGCGCGGCTGAACGATCTGCGCGCGCTGGTGCCGCAGCCGGTCATCGCGCTGACCGCGCATCGCGCCCAGACCCTCAAGGCGCGCGTCTATGATGGCGATCTGGCACGCATCCTGCTGCCGTTCGAGGCCGGCACCGCCTGGATCCGCGCCCTGGCCGATCCCGCCGACGATCTGATGAAGCCGCTCAAGGGGCCGCTGCAAACCCTGCGCGACGGGCCGGCCGATCTGCACCGCGCGGCCCTGCGGCTGGTGAAATCGGCGCAGCTTCTGCCCGCCGCGCTGGTCGCCGAAACGGCTCGGGCCATGGCGCTCGCCGCTGAGCACGGCCTCACCCGCCTTGCCCCGGATGAAACCCTTGCCGAGGAAACCCGCCTGTCGCCGGTGATCGCCGCGCGCCTGCCGATGCGGCTGGCGGGCGCCGGACGGCTGCATGTGTTCCGCCCGCAAGACGGCGGTGTGGAGCATTACGCCATCGAAGTCGGCCGCCCGGACCGCCACGCCCCGGTGCTGGCGCGTCTGCATTCGGCCTGTTTTACCGGCGATGTGCTGGGATCGCTGAAATGCGATTGCGGCCCACAGCTTCATGCCGCGCTTGAGGCAATGCACGCGGCCGGGACGGGGGTGTTGCTCTATCTGAACCAGGAAGGGCGCGGGATCGGGCTGGCCAACAAGATGCGCGCCTATTCGTTGCAAGATCAGGGCTTTGACACCGTGCAGGCCAATCACCGGCTGGGATTCGAGGATGATGAGCGCGATTTCCGGCTGGGCGCCGAACTGCTGCGACGGATGGGTTTTGCCCAGGTGCGGCTGATGACCAACAACCCCGCCAAGGTCTCGATGCTGGAGCGCGGCGGGATTTCGGTGACCGAGCGTGTGCCGCTCAAGGTGGGGCAAACCACTGAAAACGCGGCCTATCTGGCCACCAAAGCCAGCAAGTCCGGGCATCTTCTGTGACCGTTCCGCGGCGCGGGGATCTTGTGGTCACGGCGCAAGGCGCGCGGTTTCACGGGCGGTTCCTGCCCTGCGCCATCGGGCGCGGCGGCATCACGCGGGACAAGCGCGAGGGCGACGGGGCCACCCCGGCAGGCGCGCATCGCCTCACCGGGCTCTATTTCCGCCCCGAACGCATCGCCGCGCATCATCTGCCGCGCTGGGCACAGCCGATCGGCCCGCGCGATCTGTGGTCGGACGACCCCGCCGCGCCGGATTACAACCATGCGGTGCGCGCGCCCCATGGTTTTAGCCATGAGCGCCTGCGCCGCGCCGATCCGCTCTATGACCTGATCCTGACAACCGACTGGAACTGGCCGGATGCGCAGCCCGGACTTGGCTCGGCGATCTTCGTGCATCAATGGCGCGCGCCGCGCTTTCCCACCGCCGGCTGCGTGGCCTTCGCCCCCGCGGATCTGCGATGGCTCATCGCCCGGCTGACGCCCCGAACGCGGCTGGTGGTGCGCGGTTAGGCCGGTTCAACCCGCCCGCGGGCCAAAGATCGCCGAGCCCACACGCACATGTGTCGCCCCCAACGCCACGGCGGTTTCAAAATCGTCGCTCATGCCCATCGACAGCCCTTCAAGCCCGTTTCGCGCGGCGATCTGCCCCAGCAGGCGAAAATGCGGCTCCGGCGGCTCGGTGAAGGGCGGAATGCACATCAACCCGCGCAGCGGCAGATCCATGGCGCGGGCCTCGGCGATGAAGGCATCAGCCGCCTCGGGCAGCACGCCGGCCTTCTGCGGCTCGGCGCCGGTGTTGATCTGGACGAACAGATCGGGGCAGGCGCCGCGCTCCTGCGCCAGCCGTGCCAGCGCCTGCGCCAGCTTGGAGCGGTCAAGCGAATGGATGACGTCGAACATCTCGACGGCGGCGCGGGCCTTGTTGGTCTGCAACGGGCCGATCAGATGCAGCGCAATGCCGTCAAAACGGGCCTGAAAGTCCGGCCAGCGGCCCTGCGCCTCCTGCACCCGGTTTTCGCCAAAGATGCGTTGGCCGGCATCCAGCACCGCCTCGACCCGCGCCGCCGGCTGCACCTTGGAGACGGCAATCAGCGTCACCGCGCCGGGTTCGCGGTTGGTATCGGCTTCGGCGGCCCGCAGGCGGGCAAGGATTTCGGCAAGGGCCATGGCGGCGCTCCTGTCGCGGTGGTGGCACTCTGGCTGTCACGGTCTGCGGCAGACAGAGCACAAAGCACAAGCTATGAAAAGGCCAGGTGGAGCGGGCGTTTACCAGGGGCGCGGGGCGAACCCGCCGCCCGGCAGATGCTCGCCCTGCACCGCGAACGAGAAGCTCAGCCGCGCGCCGCTGTCGAGCTGATGGTTCAGCGTGAGCGTATAGCGCAGCCCGGCCAATGGCTCGAATCGCCCGTTGGTGGCGCCGGCATCGCGGATATAGGCGACGCCAAAGCGCCCTTCGAAACGATGCTCAACCGGGGGCGGACCAACCGAAAGGCTGTGCGGCATCGCCATGGGCTGGCCGCCGCGCGCCAGACCGGCAGGGTTGTGCACTCCCTGGGCATGGGCCGGCATGGCCAGCAGCAAAAGGGCGGAAAGGACGGGCAGGCAGCGCATGGGAGCCTCGGCATCAAGGGGCGATCCGGGCGGCGGCAACCCGTGACAATCCTGAGCCTATCATGCGCGCACGCACCGCTCCAGCCCCGGCTCGGTAACCTTTGCACCAAAACAAAAGAGCGGGCCGAAGCCCGCTCTTCCGTATTCTGCGTTCCGATCGAGGATCAGAAGCGGAAAGCAACGCCGATCGATGCGACGGTGGTAGCACCGACGCGCTCGGCACCGGCGGTGATGGTCGCGCCGCCGCCCAGGCCGTAGCCGTAGTTCAGGCCGTAGGTGCTCTCACCGCCGACGCGGCCGACGTAGCCGTACAGGTTGCCGCCGCCCAGTTCGACGTTGGCCGAGATCGAGCCGTTGGTCGTGGCGCCGATGCGGGCCAGGATCACCCCAGCGCCCCAGTTGCCGCCGTTGTAGTGACCCGAAACGGTCACGACGCGGCCAGCGCCGGTGTTGCGGGCATAGCCAGCAGCCACGGTGAAGGCGTCAAAGCGAGCGCGAGCAGCCAGTTCGGTTGCGCCGCCACGGTCATGCGACAGAGCAACAGCGTAGTCGCCCATGGTGTAGTCGACGCGAGCGCGTGCAGCGGGGCCGCCACCGGTGGAGTCGAAGCCGTGGGTCACGCCGAGCAGGCCAGCCGAGTCACCGCAGAGGTGGCCACCGACATAACCGACGCCGCAGCCACCCAGGTAGCCGTGCGATGCGCCAACGCCGCGGATCGCGCCGTCCTGGTTGCCGAAGGTCAGGCGGAAGCCGTTCGATTCAACCCAAACGCGCGAGCCCGAGAAAACGCCGGTGGTGCCGTTGTTGATACGAACGCGCGAGAAGGCGCCGAACGACAGACCGTGATCGGCCTGAACCGAAACAGCGAAGTTCATCTGCAGACGGTTTTCCTGCACGGTGGTGCTGACGCCGCCGGCACGAGTGTGAATGATGCCCATACGGCCTTCGCCGCCGATGCTCAGACCCTGAGCTTGAGCAAAGCCGGTCGACAGGACCAGAGCGGTCGAAGCAAGGAGAATTTTCTTCATGGTTTCCCTCGTTGACTTGAGATGTTGCCCACCTTGCCTGCAAGCTGGGTCTGTGCCTATTTCCTGCTTCCCCCCCCGTTTTGCAAGCCGAACACCCCCGCCCCCGGAACAATGCCCGTTTGTGGTGCAGATTTGCCACGCCCGTTCCGGCCCTGTCTCTCGGCACCGGCCGGCACCCTTTGCGCCCCCGTCGCGGCGGTGCGATGCCTCCGGCAGCACTCGGGCCGGCAAATGCGGGCCCCTCGCCCTCGCGCGCGCGTCGATTCACAGCCGCCGGCAAGACGGGCAAATGCGCCAAGCAAATGGCTTGTTCCGCGCGCCACGCTCGGCTAGACACGGAAACAGGCTGTGCGGCACAATCTGCGGCAGCCCGGCGGCAGACTGTGCGAAAGGGCTTGGCTGAATGTCGATCAATCGCTTGACAAAACCGGTAGTTGCCTTGGCACTCATCACCGTGCTGGCATCCTGCGGCGGTGGTTTGAGGGGCATGTTCTCGAGCGACAATACGATGCGCGCGCAGCAGTCCGCTGCGAACGAGATCGTCAACGAGCGCATCCGCACCTCGGGCCGGCGCGATTCGATCTGGGATCTGTTCACCAACCGCCAGGATCCGGGCACAGCGCTGGAAGTGAACCGCTATATCTGGAACGCGGCGCTCGAAGTGCTCGATTTCCTGCCCGTCGAGTCGGTCGATCCGTTCTCGGGCGTGTTCGTCACCGGCTTTGGCACGCCGCCGGGCGGCGGGCGCCCCTATCGCGCGACCGTGCATGTCACCGATCCCGCGCTTGATGCGCGCTCGCTCAATGTGGCGCTGGTCACGCGCGCCGGCCCGGCCAGTCCGGAAACCGTGCGCGCGGTGGAAAATGCCATCCTGACCCGAGCGCGCCAGTTGCGCATCCGCGACCGCGGGCTTTGAAGCCGCTTGACGCCGCGCGGCCCTAGCGCCGCGCAGGCAGGCTGGACCCGCGCGCGTAACGCCGCTATCACAACGCCGGGCCGCTGCGCCCGGCTTTTCTTTGTCAGAGGAAGATCATGTCAGGCCAGACCGAATCCCGTTACCACCCGCAGGCTCTGGAGCCGAAATGGCAGGCGGCATGGGAAGATGCGGGCTGCTTCACGGCGCGACGCGATCCGGCAAGGCCCAAGTATTATGTGCTGGAGATGTTCCCCTACCCTTCAGGGCGCATCCATATGGGGCATGTGCGCAACTACACCATGGGCGATGTGGTGGCGCGCTACAAGAAGGCGCAGGGCTTCAGCGTGCTGCATCCGATGGGCTGGGACGCCTTTGGCATGCCGGCCGAAAACGCCGCCATGCAGGAGGGCGGGCACCCGGCGGAATGGACCTATAACAACATCAAGGTGATGAAGGGGCAGATGAAGCCCCTGGGCCTCAGCATTGACTGGAGCCGCGAGTTTGCCACCTGCGATGTGGAGTATTACGGCCAGCAGCAGGCCATGTTCCTGGACATGCTGGAAGCCGGGCTGGTCTATCGC
Source organism: Pararhodobacter sp. (assembly GCA_046295695.1). Classification (GTDB taxonomy): domain Bacteria; phylum Pseudomonadota; class Alphaproteobacteria; order Rhodobacterales; family Rhodobacteraceae; genus Pararhodobacter. The sequence goes on from JBKBMS010000009.1 coordinate 134,298, forward strand.
AAGAACGCCGTCGTCAACTGGGACCCGGTTGACATGACAGTGCTGGCCAACGAGCAGGTGATCGACGGCAAGGGCTGGCGCTCGGGTGCCGAGGTGGAGCGGCGTGAACTGACGCAATGGTTCTTCCGCATCTCGGAATACAGCGAGGCGTTGCTCGACGCGATCGACGGACTGGAGCATTGGCCCGAAAAGGTGCGGCTGATGCAGAAAAACTGGATCGGCCGCTCGCGCGGGCTTCAGTTTGCCTTTGAAACGCTGGGCGCACCGGCGGGCTTCGAGACGCTGGAGGTCTATACCACCCGCCCCGACACGCTGCTGGGTGCCTCTTTCGCGGCCATCTCGCCCGATCACCCGCTGGCCCGCGCGCTTGAGGCCCAGAACCCCGAACTGGCGGCGTTCTGCGCCGAGTGCCGCCGCATCGGCACCACCGAGGAAGCGCTGGAAAAGGCCGAGAAGAAGGGGTTTGACACCGGCATGACGGTGCGCCATCCCTTTGATCCGGCATGGGAACTGCCGGTCTATGTGGCCAATTTCATCCTCATGGATTACGGCACCGGAGCCATTTTCGGCTGCCCGGCGCATGACCAGCGCGACTTCGATTTTGCCACCAGATACGACCTGCCGATCCCGCCGGTCTTCCTGCCCGAAGGCAGCGCCGAGGCCCCCCTGAGCGAGGCCTATGTGCCGCTCAAATCCGAGCGCGTGCAATATGTGCGCGGCTTTGCCGGCGAAGCGGTGCAAACCGGCGATCAGGCCGTCGAGGCCGCCATCGACCATTGCGAGGCAAGGGGTGTCGGCCGGGGCGTGACCAAATACCGCCTGCGCGACTGGGGGCTTTCGCGCCAGCGCTACTGGGGCTGCCCGATCCCGGTGGTGCATTGCGAAAGCTGCGGCGTGGTGCCCGAGAAAAAGGAAAACCTGCCCATCGCCCTGCCGATGGATGTAGCCTTCGACGTGCCCGGCAACCCGCTCGACCGCCACCCCAGCTGGCGCGACTGCGCCTGCCCGCGCTGCGGCGGCCTGGCCCGGCGCGAAACCGACACAATGGATACTTTCGTCGATTCGTCATGGTATTACGCGCGCTTCACCGCACCGCGCGCCACCACGCCGACGCAGGCCGAGGATGCCGCTTACTGGATGAACGTGGACCAGTATATCGGCGGGATAGAACATGCGATTCTGCATCTTCTCTATTCGCGCTTCTTTGCCCGCGCCATGCACAGGACCGGCCATCTGCCGGAAACCGCGATCGAGCCTTTCAACGCGCTCTTCACGCAGGGCATGGTCACGCATGAGATCTACCAGACGCAGGATTCGCGCGGCCGCCCCGTCTATCACCTGCCAGAGGAGGTCGAGGACGGCAAGCTGAAGGCGACCGGCCAGCCGGTGCAGGTGATTCCCTCGGCCAAGATGTCGAAATCAAAGAAGAATGTCGTCGATCCGGTCAGCATCATCGAATCCTTCGGCGCCGATACCGCGCGCTGGTTCGTGATGTCCGACAGCCCGCCCGAACGCGATGTCGAATGGACCAGCGCCGGCGCCGAGGCCGCCTACAAGCATCTTGCGCGGGTCTGGGCCCTGAGCGAACGCGTGGCCGACCTGCCCGCCGATACAGCCGGAGAAGGCGACGAGGACCTGAGCCGCGCCATGCACCGCGCCATCGACGACGTGACCCGCATGATCGAGGGTTTCGCGTTCAACAAGGCCATCGCCAAGCTTTATGAGTTCTGCAATGTGCTCTCGCGCACGAAAGCCTCCGCCGCCGCGCAGAAATCCGCGATTCGCGTGCTGGCGCAGCTCATGGCGCCGATGACCCCGCATCTCGCCGAAGGGATCTGGGCACGACAGGGCGGCGCCGGACTGGTCACCGAGGCCCCCTGGCCAAAGGCCGACCCGGCAATGCTGGTGGCCGATGTGCTGGTGCTGCCCATTCAGATCAACGGCAAGCGCAAGGCCGAGATCACGGTGCCCGCCGCCGCCACGAAGGAAGAGGTTGAAAAGATCGCGCTGGCTGACGATGCTGTGTTGCGGGCACTGGGTGGCGCCACGCCGAAGAAGGTGATCGTTGTGCCGGGGCGGATCGTGAATGTCGTTATGTGATCGTCGTGCATTTCTGGGGGGGCTGGCCGCCGTGGCGGGGCTGGCCGGTTGCGGCTTCACGCCGGTTTATGCGCCGGGCGGGCCGGGGCGGGCGCTGCTGGGCCGGCTGCGCGCCGATGACCCCGCCAGCCGCAGCGATTATCTGTTCGTCGCCGCGCTGGAAGAACGCCTCGGCCGCCCCAGCGAGCCCCGCTTCGCGCTGGGGTACCGCATCAGCCAGCGCCAGATCACCAGCGTCGATGCCGCGCGCCAGCGCATCCTCGGCCGGCTTGACTACACGCTTACCGACACCGCAACCGGCACTGAGCTGACCACCGGGCGCGTCGATGCCGAGGCCTCCTTCGGCACCACCGCCACCCAACTCGCCGAACTCACCGCCGCCGAGGATGCCGAACTGCGTCTGATCCGCATGCTGGTCGATGGGCTGATCATGCGGCTGATGACGGTTCCTGGCCTGACCGCGCGATGAAGCTGGCGCCGCGCAATGCCGCGGGCTTTCTGAACCGCCCCGATCCCGCGGTGCCGGGCATCCTGATCCATGGGGCCGATCCGATGCGCGTGGCCGAGAAACGCCGCACGCTGGTTGCCGCGCTGATGGGGCCGCAGGGTGAGGCCGAGATGCGTCTGACCCGGCTGGCCGGCGCCGATCTGCGCAAGGACCCGGCCGCCGTTCTGGATGCACTCAAGGCGCAGGGCTTCTTCCCCGGCCCGCGCGTGGTGCTCGTCGAGGATGCCACCGATGGCACCACCGAAACGCTGGGCGCAGCGCTGAGCGATTGGGCGGCGGGCGACGGCATGTTGGTCGTCACGGCGGGCACGCTCAACGCCGGCTCGAAGCTGCGCAAGCTCTTCGAGGGCGACAGGAGCGCCTTCTGCCTGGCCGTCTATGACGACCCGCCCGACCGCGCCGAGATCGAAACCTGGCTGCGTGACGAAGGGTTGAGCGATCTGCCCGCCGACACGCTGCGCGATCTGGTTGCCCTGGCGCAGACGTTGGAGCCGGGCGATTTTCGTCAGACGCTGACCCGCATCGCGCTCTACAAGTTCAACGATCCCGAACCGCTGAGCCCCGCCGAAGTGGCACTGCTGGCCCCGCAGGGCACCGAAGCGGCGATCGACGAGTTGCTGCATGCGGTCGCCGAGGGCCGCAAGGATGAGGTTCCGGGACTGGTTGCCCGGCTGGCCGGGCAGGGCGTGGCCCCGGTGGCGCTGTGCCTGGGCACGCGTCGCCATTTCCGCCTGTTGCACCGGTTGACCGCCGATCCGCGTGGCCCGGCACAGGCTGTTGGCACCCTGCGCCCACCGGTCTTTGGCCCGCGCCGCGACCGTTTGTTGCGACAGGCCCAGTGCTGGAGCGCCGAACGGGTTGAGACCGCGCTGGGCGAGTTGACGACAACCGATCTGAGCCTGCGCTCATCCACCCGTGCGCCGCTTCAGGCGCTGATGGAACGCTGTCTGATCCGGCTGGCCAGCATGGCCGCGCAACGGCGTTGAGCATTCGTTCAGCCGCCTTGCCCGGAGCATCACAGATGACGCTGCGGCCGATTGCGGCGATCAAAGTTGCCCCTTGCCGACACGCCCTGCTTCGTGGATCACTGAATATGGATGATCAGGAGAAAGCCCATGCCCAACGCCCAATATACCGTCATCGGCAACGCCCAGTCCCGCGCTGCACGGGTATTGTGGATGCTTGAGGAGCTTGGCCTTGCCTATGAGCATATCGGCGTGAAACCCCATACCGAAGAGGTCAACAGCTTCAACCCCACGGGCAAGGTGCCGGTGCTTCTGGTGGACGGCGCGCCAGTCACCGACTCCACCGCGATCGTGCAGTTTCTGGCCGATCGTCACACGCGGTTCACCCATGCCGCCGGCACGCTGGAACGCGCCCGCCAGGACGCGCTGACGCAATGCATCTTGGATGAGTTTGACGCCGTTCTGTGGGTAGCGGCGCGCCATTCCTTCATCCTGCCCGAAGCCCAGCGTGTGCCCGAGGTCAAGGATTCGCTGCGCTGGGAGTTTGCCCGCAACCAGAAGATGTTCGTGCGGCGGATGGGCGATGGCCCGTTCCTGATGGGCGATGCCATGACCGTCCCCGATATCGTGCTGGCGCATTGCGGAATCTGGGCGCGCGCCGCCAAGTTCGAGATCACCGAACCGGCGCTGATCGCCTATCTGGAGCGCATGCTCGAACGCCCTGCCCTGCGGCGCGCACTGCGTTCAGGCAGCGCGCGCTGAACCGCGTCAGACCGGCCCTCAAAGCGACATGATGCGCGCCTGCGCGCTGGCGTAATTATAGCTGCAACGCACCTCATAAAGTTGCTGGCCGCGCGCCACGCGCAGCATCACATCGCGCGAGGTTGGCTGCCCGTCGCTGCCGGCAACCTCACGGGTGCCGACAACGCCTTGCACGCCCAGCCCCTGCTGCTGGCCCGCCGCCACGCAGGCATTTTCCGCAGCCCCGGCGCTGGGCCGGGCACCGGGCGCTTCCGGGGCGGGCTGGGCCATCGGTGCGGGGCGCACGGCGGGGCCACGGTCGAATGCGGCCGGGCTTTGCAGACAGCCCGCCAACACAAACGGCAGGGCGATCATCGGCAAGAGGGTTCTGGGCATCGCTTCATCCTTCGATTGGGGCCGGCAACGGCAACCGGCAATGGCAGCCCGGCTCAGGCCCGCACACCGGCTGGTTCGATCAGCGCACAGGCTGCCGCGCGGGCGGCATCGGTTATGGTATCGCCCGCGAGCATGCGCGCAATCTCGTCGATGCGGGCCTCGGCGGAAAGCCGCGTCACCCGCGACAGCGTCTGCCCCGCCGTGACCTGCTTTTCGACGCGCCAGTGATGCGCGCCAAGCGCCGCCACCTGCGGGCTGTGGGTGACAACCAGTACCTGCGCACCCTCGGCCAGCGCGCGCAGCCGCCGGCCTACGGCATCGGCCGTGGCCCCGCCAACACCACGGTCGATCTCGTCGAAGATCAGCGTCAGCCCGCTGCTACCGCGGCTCAGACAGACCTTCAGCGCCAGCAGAAAGCGTGACAATTCCCCGCCCGAGGCGATCCGGTTAAGCGCCCCGGCCGGCGCACCGGGATTGGTGGAAACCTCGAAGGTCACGGTATCGGCACCCTCGGGGCCAGGCTCTGCCGGCTCCAGCCGGGTCACGAAGGCCGCGCGCTCCATCTTCAGCGGTGCCAGTTCGGCGGCCATGGCAGCATCGAGCCCTTGCCCCGCGGCAATGCGGCGGGTGCTCAGCGCGGCGCAGGCGGCGCGATGGGCCGTTTCGGCCTCGGCCTCGGCGCGCGCCAGCCCCGCAAGATCGCCATCACCGGCATCGAGCATGGCAAGCCGGGCGCGCAGGCTCGCGGCATGCTCGCCCAGATCATCAGGCAGCACACCATGTTTGCGCGCCAGGCCGCGCAAGGCAAAAAGCCGCTCCTCGACGGTCTCCAGCGCGACCGGGTCCAGATCAAGCGCATCAAGACAGCCATCAACCTCGGCCTGGGCCTCGCCCAACTCTCCCAATGCCCGGCCAAGCGCTTCGATCGCCCCATCAAGACGGCCCTCCACCCCTTCGGCGGCGCCTTCCAACCAGCGCAGCGCATCATGCATCAGGCGTTCAGCGCCTTCCTCGCCCATTGCCGTGCGCGCGCGTGCCACATCGCCGCGCAGGCGCACGGCGGCCTGCATCAGGCGGCGGCGGGCGTCCAGTTCGGCCTCCTCGCCCGGCTGCGGGTCCAGCCGGTCAAGCTCGTTCACGGCATGGCGCAAGAAATCTTCCTCGCTGCGCAGCGCCTCCAGCTTGGTGCGTGCCTTTGCATGTGCCTCGCGCGTCCGCGCCAGCGCCCGCCAGGCACCGCGCACGGCGGCGAGTTCACCCTCCGCAACGGCGAAGGCGTCCAGCAACTGCCGGTGGCCACGCGGGTTCAGCAGCCCGCGGTCATCGTGCTGGCCATGCAGTTCAACCAGCACCTCGGAGAGCGCGCGCAATACCTCGCCCGAAACCCGCCGGTCATTGACCCATGCGGTCTTGCGGCCATCGGGCGTATTGATCCGCCGCAGCACCAGCGCCTCGTCATGGGCGATACCGGCTTCATCCAGCACGGCCAGCGCCGCATGCCCCGCCGGCAGGTCGAATTCGGCCTCTACCTCGCCCTGCGCGGCACCCTGGCGCACCAGTTCGGCGCGCCCCCGCCAGCCCAGAACAAACCCCAGAGAATCCAACAAGATCGACTTGCCCGCACCGGTTTCGCCGGTCAGCACATTGAGACCCGGCTGGAATTCCAGCTCAAGCCGGTCGATCAGCAACATCTCGCGGATCGCCAGTCTGCGCAGCATCACCCTGCCCCCGGTGGAACCGATGCCCCGGCGCTCAGAGCCATTCGCCGCGAATGGTCTGGCGATAGATCTGACGCAGCCAGCTGTCGCCACGGGCCTCGGGGGCAAGCCCCTGACGGGTCAGCAGGCGGAAGCTGTCCTCATAGAAGGGGTTGGCCTGGAAATTATGCCCGAGGATCGCGGCGGCGGTCTGTGCCTCGTCGCGCAGACCAAGCGCCAGATAGCTTTCGACCAGCCGGTGCAGCGCCTCCGGTGTGTGGGTCGTGGTCTGGTAATCCTCGACGACGACGCGGAAGCGGTTGATCGCCGCCGCCTGATTGCCGCGCCGCAGATAGAAGCGCCCGATCTCCATTTCCTTGGCCGCCAGATGATCGAAGGCGAGGTCGAACTTCAGCACCGCCGAGCGGGCATATTCGGTGTTGGGATATTGCTCGATCACGCGGCGCAGGTGCTGAAGCGCCTGGAAGGTCAGCCCCTGATCGCGGCCGACATCCTCGATCTGGTCATAATAGGTCAGCGCCAGAATATAGGCCGCCCAGGCGGCATCGGGGTCGCCGGGATACTGGTCGAGGAAGCGCTGGGCGGTCAGCCGCGCCTCGTCATAATTGCGCGCGCGGTGCTGGGCATAGGCCTGCATGATGATCGCCCGGCGCGCCCAGTCGGTGAAGGGATAAAGCCGTTCGACCTCGCGGAAGTATCGCAGCGAATTCTCGGCGCGGCTGGAGGTTTCAAGCACGTATTCGCCGCGCCGATAGATCTGCTCGGCGCTGAAATCTTCAAGCGATTCATCGGGGCGGGTGCCACCACTGCATGCCGCCAGCGCAACGCACAGACCGAACACGAGAGCAACGGAACGGGATCTATGCCAAAAACCGCTGCTGCCTGCTCCGCTCACCATCATCTCACGCATCCCTCTGCGCCCGGCCCAAATGACCGCGACGTGCTGAATTCTGCCACCCGTTTCGGGCATGTGGCTTGTCGTAGCACATAAAAATCGGACACGCAAAACGCGTTTGCATCGTTCGAAGCATAGGATTTCACGTCACGCCGAGAGCGCCAGATCCGTCTCGCACAAGCCCGCGCCGGGCAGCGAATGGGCCTCGGCGGCGCTGACCACGACATGGGCAAAAGCGGTGGGATCGGCAAGCAGCGCGCGCACCAGCCGCCCGGTCAGCGTATGGCCCGCCCGGTAGCCTACATAGCGCCCCAGGATCGGCGCGCCGGCCACCGCCAGATCGCCAAGTGCATCGAGCATCTTGTGGCGCACGGGTTCATCGGCATGGCGCAGCCCGCCCGGATTGAGCACCGCCGCGCCCTTCACCACCACCGCATTATCGAAGCTGCCGCCCAGCGCCAGCCCGTTCGCCCGCATGAAATCGACGTCCTGCTGACGGCAGAAGGTGCGGCTGTCGGCCAGTTCGCGCACGAAGGTGCCATTGCAAAGCACCAGTTCCTTGCGCTGATGGCCGATCGCGGCATCGGGGAAATCAATCTCGAAGGCCATGGACAGGCGCGGCGCCGGTTCCAGCCGGGCGAAGGCCTGGTCCATCCGCACCTCGATCGGGCGCAGCACACGGATCGCGCGCAGCGGCGCATTGAGCTTGCGCACGCCCGCCGCGAGGAAAGCCGCAACGAAAGGCCGGGCCGAGCCGTCCAGAATGGGCACTTCCGGCCCGTCAAGCGTGATGCGCGCGTTGTGGATGCCGCAGCCGGCGAGCGCCGCCATCAGATGCTCGATGGTGGAGACGGTGACGCCGGCAGCATTGCCGATCCGGGTGCAGAGGCTGGTTTCGATCAGCGCGTCATGACACACCGCCACTCGCGCCGTAGCGCGCGGGCCGGCGATATCGGTGCGCTCGAACACGATACCTTCGTTCGCGCGCGCAGGGTGCACCTGAAGCGCGACGCATTCGCCGGAATGCAGGGCAATGCCGGTGAAGCCGACCGTCTTTTGGAGTGTCGTCTGCAAAAAGCCGCCTCGCTGCGCGGATTGGTCCGCTTGTGAAGGTATCTAGGGCGTTGATGCCATTGGCACAATTCACTGTTTGTAACACGTTGAAACAGTGCCTCGACACGTCGGCGGAAAACCGCCGCCCTTCCGCAGGCACGAAGCAACCATCTGAAATAAAAGGAAAAGAGCCGGAGATTGCCGGCTCCCTCTCTATTTCGCGCGGAAAAGTGTGAATCGGTTTTCGGCTCAGTTTGCCTGGCGGCGCAAAAAGGCCGGGATCTCGATGCGCTCCTGCGAGGCGCGCTGCCCCGGCTCGTCGTCATAGGCCTGCACCGGAGGCTGGACGCGGGCCGCCTGCGCGCTTTCGCCGCCACCGCCCGCCATCCGGCTGATCAACGAGCCGATCCCGAAGCGCGAACGTTCGGGCTGCGGCGCAGGCTGGGGGCCGGGCTGGGGGGCAGACTCGTGGGCGCGCGTTGCCGGGCGCGAGGGCGCGCCTTCGGGCTGCTTGGCAACGGCCGCGCGCAGTCGCGCCAGGGTTTCGGGCGAGGGCACACCGCCCGGCTGCGGACGCGGTGCCACAAACCCGGCGGCCTCTTGCTGCCACTGCGGCTGGGCGTGGTGCTGCGGGGCGTGGTGCTGATCGTGCTGGACTGGCTGATACTGGCTGTCGCGCAGCACCGCATCGAGGTCGAATTCGTCCTGCACCGGGGCTGCGGACTCGCTGCGATACTCGGTGCGCGCTTCGGGCCGATAATGTGCAGCCGGCATGTGTTCGGCCTGCGGCTGGGCGTATTGCGGTTCCGGTGCGGCGTGACGCGGCGCATCGGAATAGTCGCGCGGCTCGAAAACCGGCTCATGGTAATGTTCCTGGGCAACGGGCTGCGCCGGTTGCGGCGCAGGCTGCGCGGCGGGTTCCTCGGCGACATGCGCGGCAGGGGCAAGCGGCTCGGCCAGGCGGCGGCGCGGCACGTCCAGCGTTGCGGCATCGGCCTGCGCCTCGATCCCGGTGGCGACGACGGACACGCGGATCGCCCCTTCCATCGCCGGATCAAGCGTCGAGCCGACGATGATATTGGCCTCGGGGTCGACCTTTTCGCGGATCAGGTTGGCGGCCTCGTCAAGCTCGAAGAGTGTCAGGTCATGCCCGCCGGTGATGTTGATCAACACGCCGCGTGCGCCGTTGAGGCTGATCTCGTCAAGCAGCGGATTGGCGATGGCCTTCTCGGCGGCCTGGCGGGCGCGATCCTCGCCCGCAGCCTCGCCGGTGCCCATCATCGCCTTGCCCATCTCGTCCATGACGGCACGCACATCGGCGAAATCGAGGTTGATCATGCCGGGGCGCACCATCAGGTCCGTCACGCCCTTGACGCCCTGATAGAGCACGTCGTCGGCCATGGCGAAGGCCTCGGTGAAGGTGGTCTTTTCATTGGCCAGCCGGAACAGGTTCTGGTTGGGAATGATGATCAGCGTATCGACGACCTTTTGCAGCGCTTCCACGCCTTCCTCGGCCTGACGCATGCGCTTGATACCCTCGAAGGCGAAGGGCTTGGTGACCACGCCTACCGTCAGCACGCCAAGTTCGCGCGCCGCCTGGGCGATGATCGGCGCCGCCCCGGTGCCGGTGCCGCCGCCCATGCCGGCGGTGATGAAGCACATATGCGCGCCGGCCAGATGATCGACGATCTCTTCCAGCGTCTCCTCGGCGGCCGAGGCACCCACCGAGGGCCGCGCCCCGGCACCCAGCCCTTCGGTGACCTTGACACCAAGCTGGATGCGCGCCTGGGCGCGCGATTGCTGCAACGCCTGCGCATCGGTATTGGCAACAACGAATTCAACCCCTTCAAGCGCTTGGTCGATCATGTTGTTGACCGCATTGCCCCCCGCGCCCCCAACCCCGAACACGGTGATGCGCGGAGTCAGTTCCTTCTTTTCGGTCGGGATGAAGTTGAGTGCCATGCCTATGTCCGCCTGTTTGTCCGGTCTGCCAGTGCCGATTGCCGCTCGGCCTGCCATCCGGCTCTTGGTGATTTGCCAGTTTTGCCGCCGATAGTAGCGGCACGGTGCCGGAACGTCATTAAAAAAAGTGATTCGGCCACCAGATCTGGCATTGAATTCACATGAATCCGCGCATTTCGGCGAGTCTCCCGGATATGGTGGTTACCAGTTGTCACGGAACCATTTCATTGCCCGCTTCAGCGGGCGCGCCGCGAAGCGGTCGGTCGGGATGTCGAAGTCCCACCATTCATCCTGTGGCCGGGCAGCAAAGAGGCATAGCCCCACGCTGCCTGAAAACGCCGGCCCGGTCGCCGCCTGCGGCAGTCCCTGCACGCGCATCGGCCGGCCCAGCCGCACCTGCTGGCCCAGAATGCGCGCCGCCAGCCCGTCAAGGCCGGGGATCTGGCTGCCGCCACCGGTCAACACGATCTGCTGGCTGGGCAGATGGTCGAAGCCGGCGGCATCGAGCCTGGCGCGGACCTCTTCAAGGATCTCCTCGACCCGCGGGCGCATGATGCCGATGAGTTCGGAGCGGGTAATGGTGCGGCGGTCCTTTTCCCAGTCGCCGCTGTCACCGCCGATCTCGATGATTTCGCGGTCATCCTTGCCGGTGGCCTGCACCCCGCCATAGAAGGTCTTGATGCGCTCGGCGGCACTGAGGGGGATCTGCAACCCCTTGGCGATGTCTCCGGTGACATGGTCGCCCCCCAGCCGCACGGTATCGGCAAAGATCATGTGTTTCTTGATGAAGATGGAAATGCCGGTGGAGCCGCCGCCCATGTCGATCGCCGCCGCGCCCAGTTCCTGCTCGTCCTCGACCAGTGACGCCATCGCCGAGACATAACTGCCCGCCGCCAGCCCGGCCAGTTCGACATCGCAGCGCTTGAGGCAATGCACCAGATTGCGCACCACATCGGCGTCGATGCTGAGCAGGTGCATGTCACAGCCCAGCTTGCTGCCGGCCTGCCCGCGCGGATCGGACAGGCCCGAGCGATGATCCAGCAGAAAATTGACCGGCTGGGCATGCAGCACCTCGCGCCCGTCGCCCAGATCGGGCACATTGCAGGCCGCCAGCACGCGGGCAACGTCGTTTTCGGTGACATGCTGGCCATCAAGCTCAACCATGCCCTCCAGCCCGTAGGAGCGCGGCTCGCCCCCGGAAAAGCAGACGATGGCATGATCGACGCGCACCTGCGCCATCTTCTGCGCGGTTTGCAGCGCGGTGCGCACGGCGCGTTCAGTCTCGGCCATGGCGGCGATCTCGCCAAAGCGCACCCCGCGCGAGCGCGTGGTGCCGGCGCCGATCACCCGGAAGCTGGCCTGCCCGGCCATGTTGCCCACCCCCGAACCCTCCTGCGGGCCGGCCGAGATGCCGAATTTCAGGATCAGACAGGCCACCTTGGAGGTGCCGATATCAAGAACGGCGATCACGCCGCGCTGCATTGCCTGTTGGCGCATGTGCCGCATCGCGCGCTGGGACTGGTAGAGATCGGTCATCGGTTCTGAACTCCGGTTGCCTGATTTCTTATTCGGTGCAGCTCGGCCATGGCCGGCTGCGACATGCGGATCGTCGGGCGGGAAGGGTCGCGCAGATCGACCGCCTGCACATCGCGCGCCAGCAGATCCTGCACGGCATCGAGCGCCAGCACCCGCTCCAGCGCCGCCACCGCGCCAATGGCGGGCAGCAAGATGCGTTGGTCGTGCTCCAGCACCAGATCCCAGCGCCGCTCGCCCATGCGCACCAGCCCGCGCAGGCGCTCCGACAGGGGCGCTGCGGCGGCCAGGATGCGCTGTGCCTCGGCGATGGCGGCCGGCGCGCCGTCGCCCACGATCAGGGGCAGATCTGCCCGCGCCTCGCGCGCCGCCAGCCGTGCCACGCGGTGCCCCTCGGCGTCGATCAGATCCAGCCCGCCATGATGGCGCCAGACCATCGCCGGCACCCGCTCGATCACCGAAACCTCCAGCGCGCCGCCCGAGCGAATACGCAACGCCGCGCTCTCGACGGCATCGAGCGCCTCGACCCGGCGGCGCAATGTGTCGAGATCCAGATGGAACGAAGAAACCGGCAGATCGAGCGCGAGCCGCTGCTCGATGGCCCGCGCCACCTCAGGGGTTTCGGCCTGCACCGACAGGCTGGCGACCTGAAATTCGGGGCGGTTCTCGAAGGTCAGGCGCAACTCGCTCGCCATCTGTACCAGCGCGCCGCGCCGCGCATCATCGCCCAGCCAGAGGCCCAGTACACAGCTCAGCACCAGCACCGGCAGACCGGCCTTGACGCCGCGCCGCACTGCCGGGGTCAGCCATAGCCGCTGAAGGCGATAGGCCAGTCGGCTCGGCGAGGGGTCGCGCCTAGTGCGCGGCGCGCTCTGGGAAGTCTTCTTGCCGGCAAACCAGCTTCTGGCGCTGCGCGCCGGACGGGCAGCAACGGCGGCGGCACCATCAACAGCGGCGACGCCCGACGGGACCGCGCCGCCAAAGCTGTGCAATGCGTCGTGGGCCGGATGCGGCAGATGATGGGCCTGCGCCTCAGGCACCGGCGCGGCATGCGTCCGGGGGGCATGCGGCAGAACGAGATCGCCCTCATCAGCCAGCCCCTGCGCGAGAGGAATGCCCGCCGAGGCCGGCCATTGCGCCTGCCGGGATCGGCCATGCCAGGACTGCACCGCCGAGGGAATGGCCGGGGCGGACTCGGCAAGCGGATCGAACGGTGCCGCAGGTGCGGGCGCGGGCGCAGCGGGATAGGTGGAGACAGGACAGGTGGCGACGGAATAGGCGGCAGGAGGCATGGGCGCGGCGGGATGCGATGCCGTCGGCTGGGAAACGGCGGCACGTGGCGCGGCGAAGGCAGGATCATGCAAGGGGTGCGACGGCTCGCGCCGGATGACCGCAGCGCCTGCGGGGCCGGGGTGCATCGGCTGCGGGCGCATCGGGTCGGGGCGCATCGGATCAACACGCATCGGTTCGGGGCGGCGCAGCGGCGGCTCGACGCCGCGCCGGCGCGGATCACCGCTCAGCGTCGACATGAGGCATCCTCCACCAGCCAGCGGCACAGATCGGGGAAGGACATGCCGCAATGCGCCGCCTGTTCGGGGCTCAGCGACGTGGGGGTCATGCCGGGCTGGGTGTTGGTCTCCAGCAGGAACAACCCGTCAAGCCCGCGCGGCTCATCCCAGCGAAAATCGGTGCGGCTCAGGCCCCGGCAACCCAGCGCCTGATGCGCACGCAGGGCGTAATCCATGCAGGCATCGAAGATCGCCGCCGGCACCTGCGCCGGCACCACATGATGCGAACCGCCGGGCTTGTATTTGGCGTCATAATCATACCAGCCCTGCGTCACGATATCGGTGACGGTCAGCGCGTGCTCGCCCAGCACGCTGACGGTCAGCTCACGCCCCGGCACATAGGCCTCGACCATCAGTTCGTCGGGCATTTCCGGTGCCAGGCGCGGCGGACGATTGGCTCCCTCCATCACCAGATAGACACCGACCGAAGACCCCTCGTTGGCGGGCTTGACCACATAGGGCGGGGCCATGACATGCGCCGCCTCGATCGCCGTCTTGCCTGCCATGCGGCTTTCAACCACCGGCAGATCATGCGCGCGATAGATTTCCTTGGTGCGGATCTTGTCCATCGCCAGCGCCGAGGCCAGCACGCCCGAATGGGTATAGGGAACGCCCATCCATTCCAGCAGCCCCTGCACGCAACCATCCTCGCCCCAGCGACCATGCAGCGCGTTGAAGACGGCATCGGGGGCGATTTCGGCAAGCCGCGCCGGCAGGTCGCGGCCGGCATCGACCTCGACCACCTGAAAACCGGCCTCCCGCAGTGCGGCGGCGCATTCGCGCCCGCTGGACAGCGACACCTCGCGCTCGGCCGAGATGCCACCCTTCAGTACCACCACCTTGGGGGCTGTCCTGCTCGACATGCCCGCCACCATTGCCTCATTCGGCCTTTTCGGCCGTTATCCGGGGGCTGTGCCCCTCGTTATGACTGCCTGTCGGGCCGGACCCGGCAGGATGCTTCACGCAAGCGGTTCACCCACGCGCAGCACTTCCCATTCTAGCGAAATCCCGCTGTTTTCCAACACCCTTTTTCGCACCTTCTCGCCCAGCGCCTCCAGATCGGCGGCGCTGGCATCGCCGGTGTTGATGAGAAAGTTGGAATGCAGCTGCGACATCTGCGCCCCGCCGATGCGCGCGCCGCGCATGCCGGCATCGTCGATCAGCTTCCAGGCCTTCATCTCATGGGTGTCATCCGCCCGCCCGGTAGAGCTGAACCCCGCCGGGTTGCGAAAGGTCGAGCCGGCGGTGCGCTCACGGGTGGGCTGGCTGGCATCGCGCCGGGCAAGCTGCTCGTCCATGCGCGCGGCCAGCGCCGCCGGCTCACCGGCCGGCGCCTCGAAAGTGGCGGCGGTGATCACCCAACCCTCGGGCAGATCGGACTGGCGGTAGCGCAGCTTGAGCGCCGCGGCGGGCAGATCCTGCATCTGGCCCTCGCGCGTCACCACCCGCACCGAGACCAGCCGGTCGGCGACATAGGTGCCGTAACAGCCCGCATTCATCCGCACCGCGCCGCCGATCGCACCGGGAATGGTGCGCAGGAAGGTCAGGTCCAGCCCGGCCTCGGCGGCCTTGCGCGCGACATGGGCATCAAGCGCCGCCGCCCCGGCGATAACGCGGTTGCCGTCGATGGCGATGGCGTTGAAGCCGCGCCCCAGCCGCACCACCACCGCCCGGATGCCCCCGTCGCGCACGATCAGATTGGAGCCCACGCCCATCGGAAAGACGGGCTGACCGGCGGGCAGGGCAGCCAGAATGGCGGCCAGATCGGCCTCGTCGGCGGGTTGGAACAGCCAGTCTGCCGGGCCACCGACGCGCAGCCAGGTCAACCCGTCAAGCGGGCGGTTCGGGGTCAGCGTGCCGCGCGGGGCAATGGTCAGGGGCAGGGTCATGAGCGAGGCATAGCCCCGCGCCGGGCGGCTGTCCAGCCGGGTATGGCGGCACGCCGGACCGCTGCCCGTGACTAGGAACGACGGCGCCGCCGCAGCCAGACCCCCAGCCCGCCAAGCCCGCAGCCCAGCGCCGCCGGAACAAACATCAGAATCGCAAGGATGGCATAGGCCAGCCCGTCCCAGCCGCCCGCGCTGCGCCCCATCAACACCATGCCCGCCGCGACCGCCAGCAGCGCCAGCGTCACCCAGAGCGCCGCGCGCGGTGCCAGCCAGGCGGCCAGCCCCCAGCCCAGCGCCAGCCCGAAAAGCGCCGAGAGCGCCGGTATATAGACCAGCGGGTTCATCATCGCGCCAGTCGCGCCAGTCGCGCCGGCAGGCCGTTGGCCCAGGCCGAGATCGTGCCCGCCCCCAGACAGACAACCATGTCGCCGGGGCGGGCATGGGCGCGCACCAGCGCCTCCAGGTCATCCTCGATGGCCAGCGGATGCGCCGAGGGATGCCCCTGCGCGCGGATGCCCGCCAGCAGATCGTCGCGGCTGGCACCGGCGATCGGCGCCTCGCCAGCGGCATAGACTTCGGCGATGCCCACCACATCGGCATCGTTGAAACAGGTGCAGAAATCGGCAAAGAGCGACGACAGCCGCGTATAGCGATGCGGCTGATGCATGGCGATCACCCTGCCCCGCCCCTCGCCGGCGCCACCCAGCGCCTGGCGCGCGGCCTTGAGCACGGCGGCAATCTCCACCGGATGATGCCCGTAATCGTCGATCACGGTAATGCCGGCGACCTCGCCGACGCGGGTGAAGCGCCGCCCCACGCCCTGAAACGCGGCCAGCGCATCGCGGATCACCGCCCCCGGCACACCCAGATGCCGCGCCACCGCCACCGCCGCCAGCGCATTCGAGACATTGTGATCACCCGGTAGCGGCAGGGTGCACCCCTCGATGCGCTCGCCGCTGTCCTGCATCAGAATGTCGAACCGCGCCTGCCCGCCCTCATAGCGCAGGCCCACCGCGCGCAGATCGGCCGCCTCGTTGAAGCCGAAACTGACCACCCGCCGGTCACGCAGCCGGCCCACCATTGCCGCCACCTCGGCGTGATCGGTGCAGCAGACCGCCAGCCCGTAAAAAGGCAGGCACTGCACGAAGCGGTCGAACCCGGCGCGCAGCGCATCGAAACTGCCCCAATGCTCCAGATGCTCGGGGTCGATATTGGTGACGATGCCAATGGTCGAGGGCAGCAGGTTGAACGAGCCATCCGATTCATCGGCCTCGACGACCATCCACTCCCCGGCCCCGGAGCGCGCGTTCGAGCCATAGGCATGGATCACCCCGCCATTGATCACCGTCGGCTCCAGCCCGCCGGCATCCAGCAGCGCGGCCACCAGCGTGGTGGTGGTGGTCTTGCCATGCGTGCCGGCCACCGAAACCGCCGGGCGCAGGCGCATCAGTTCGGCCAGCATCTCGGCGCGGTGCACCACCGGCAGGCCAAGGTGGCGCGCGGCCATGAGTTCGGGGTTGTCGGGCTTGATGGCGGTGGAGATCACCACCACCCCCGCCGCGCCGAGATTTTCTGCCCGCTGGCCGGTAAAGATGCGCGCGCCCAGCCCCGCCAGCCGCTCGGTGATCGGGCTGGCCTTGAGGTCGGAGCCCTGCACCGCAAACCCCTCATGCAGCACGATCTCGGCGATGCCGGACATGCCGATACCGCCAATGCCGATGAAATGGATCGGCCCAAGCCCGGCCGGAAGTCTGGTGCGCGGAGAAGTCATGCGGGGTCTTTCAACGACAGTCATGGCGGACTCGGGATGGGTCAGGGATGTTCAGCGCGGCACGATCAGGCTTTCAGCCAGATCAGCCAGGCGTTCGGCGGCGTCAGGCAGGCCGACGCCGAGCGCGGCCTCGGCCATGCGTTGGGCCGCGGCAGGATTGCTGAGCACCGCCTGCACCTGTTCGGCCAGCGCGGCGGGCGTGAACTGGCTTTCGGGGATCAGCACCGCCGCCTGCGCCTCCACCAGGCCGCGGGCATTGGCGCTCTGCTCGTCACGGATCGCCGCGGCCAACGGCACCAGCACCGAGGGCCGGCCAATCACCGTCAGATCGGCCACCGTCGAGGCCCCGGACCGGGTGATGACCAGCTGCGCCTCGGACAGGCGGCGGGGAATGTCATCGAAGAAGGGCGCCACCTCGGCGGGGATGCCGCCGGCATCATAGGTGGCCACCACGCGCTCAAGATCCTCGGGGCGGGCCTGATGCGCGACGCGCAGATGCTGGCGCATGGCGTCGGGCAGCGCGGCCAGCGCCAGCGGCACCACATCCGACAGGATGCGCGCGCCCTGGCTGCCGCCCATCACCACCAGGCTCATCGGGTAATCGCCGGGCGCAATATAGGGCGCGGCGGCACGTTCGCGCACCGCCTGGCGCACCGGGTTGCCGGTATGCACGCCCTCCACCCCCCGCGGCAGGGCGGTCGGCCAGATGCCGCAGGCCACCGCGCTGACGCGGCGTGCAAAGACCTCGTTGACGCGCCCCAGCACGCCGTTTTGCTCATGGATCAGGCGTGGCACCCTGAGCAGCCAGGCCGCGGACAGCGCCGGGATCGACGGATAGCCCCCGAACCCCGCCACCAGCGTCGGGCGCTCCAGCACCATCGACGCGGCGGCCTTGACGATGCCGCCGAGGATGCGAAACGGCACCATCAGCCGCGCCCCTAGCCCGCCGCGCGCAAAGGTTGCCGAGGGCACCACCCGGCGCACCACCGCATCCGCAAAGCCGCCGGCATAGCGCGCGCCGCGCTCATCGGTGGACAGCACGACCCGCCAGCCGCGGCGCAGCAGCTCTTCAGCCAGCGCCTGCGCCGGGAACATATGCCCGCCGGTTCCGCCCGCCGCGATCACCGCCAGCGGGGCCTTCGCCGCCCGGTTCGTGCTCATCAGCGCCCCCGTGCCAGAAGTATGTCGCCAATTTCACCCTGTGGGCGCGAGCGCGTCAAGGCCAGCAACATGCCCATCATCAACCCCATCGCCACCAGCGATGAACCGCCATAGCTGACAAAGGGAAGCGTCATGCCCTTGGCGGGCAGCAGCCGCACCGCCACGCCCATGTTGATCATCGCCTGAACCGAGAAGATCGCCACCAACCCGGTGCCGGCCAACCGGCTGAAAGGATCGCGCTCGCGCATCAGCCGGCTGAGCGCGCGCAGGCAGATCGTGGCGTAAAGCCCGATGATGCAGGCCACCAGCATGAAGCCGTATTCCTCGGCGGCGACGGCGATGATGAAATCGGTGTGCGCATCAGGCAGTTGCCATTTGACCTGCCCCTCGCCCACGCCCATGCCGAAAAGCCCGCCCTCCTGGATCGCCGAGGTGGCATAGCCAAGCTGCGAGCGCGCGTCGATCTCGGCGGCCAGAAAGCCGTCGATGCGTCGCGCGAAATGCTCTGACGAGCCATAGGCCAGCGCGCCGCCCACCACCACGAAACCCGCAAGCCCCAGAATGATCACCATCGATGCGCCCGAGATGAAATACATCACCCCCCAGCCAAACAGCACCAGCGCCGCCTGCCCGAAATCCGGCTGCATCGCCAGCAGGAACACCACCGCCAGCGTCACCCCGAAAGAAAGCGCCTTGCCCGGCGGGCCGTTGATTTCCTGCCCCGCAGCCAGCATCCAGGCGGCAAAGACCGCCAGGCAGGGTTTGAGAAACTCCGAGGGCTGCACGCTGGCGAAGCCAAGGCTGATCCAGCGCACCGCGCCCTTGCCGTAGTCGGTGCCGATGAAGGGCAGCAACAGCAATGTGGCGAAGCTGAGCAGAAAACCCAGCACTGCCCAGCGCCGGATTGTCGCCGGCGACAGCATCGACACCACAAACATCGCGCCCATCGCCACCAGGCCAAAGAACGCCTGGCGCTCGAAATAATAGAACGGCGGCAGGTTGTTGCGCATTGCCAGCGGCGGCGACGAGGCCAGCGCCAGCAACAGCCCGGCCCCGAACAGCAGCAAGACGCACGAAATGGTCCAGCGATCCACCGTCCTCCACCAACGTGAAAGCACCGGTTCGCCCACATGCGCGGGCATGGTTCCATGGACCATCTCTGTCATGGTGTTCTGCCTTCTCTGCCGCGGTTTGCCTTGACTGCCTCAATGCGCCCGTTTGCCGGGTCTGGAGCGAGAATAGCGGCATTGCCGCTGCAAGGCCAGCGCTTTGCACATGCCCGCCACCTTGCAATGCCGCGCTGGCGTGGCCGGCTCACCGATCTGTCATCCCCCTTCCCAGCACGCCCGGTCTTTGCCACTGTGGCACCAAAGGAGCCGCCATGACCATGACCGAAACTGCCTCCGACCTGCCCGGCTTTCAGCGCAGCCGCATCGATACCGGCGACGTGGCGCTGAGCGTGCATCGCGCCGGGCGCGGCATGCCGCTGGTGCTGCTGCACGGCTTTCCGCAAAACCACCGCTGCTGGGCGCCCGTGGCCCCAACCCTGGCCGAGCATTTTCATGTGATCGTGCCCGATCTGCGTGGCTACGGCGACAGCGACGCCCCGCCCGACAACGCCACGCACACCGTCTATTCCAAGCGCCGCATGGCCATGGATGTCATCGGCCTGCTGGATGCGCTGGGCATCGGCGCGGCGCATGTGCTGGGCCATGACCGGGGTGCGCGTGTCGCTTATCGGCTGGCACTCGATCATCCGGAGCGGCTGGCGCGGCTGGGCATCATCGAGATCCTGCCGACGCTTGACTATTGGGAAGCCTTCGATGCCGCGCTGGGCATGGCAATCTATCACTGGACCTTCCTTGCCCAGCCCGCCCCACTGCCCGAAACCCTGATTGGCGCCGCGCCGCGTGCCTTCATGGATCACACGCTCGCTGGCTGGACGCGGGCAAAGTCGCTCGATGTCTTTGCCCCCGAAGCCCTGGAAAGCTACCGCGCCCAGGCCGCCGATCCGGCGCGGCTTCATGCCATGTGTGCCGATTACCGCGCTGGTGCCACCACCGACCGCCAACACGATGCCGAGGACCGCGCCGCCGGGCGCAAGATCGCCGCGCCGCTGCATTTCCTGTGGGCCGAGGGTGGCTTTCCGGCCCGCGCCGGCGATGCGCAATCAGGCTGGCGGCGCTGGGCCGAGCAGGTCACCGGCAACCCCTGCGAGAGCGGCCATTTCGTCATGGAAGAAAACCCCGAAGCGGTGCTGAAAGCCTTCCTGCCGCATTTCACCGCAGCCTGAGGCTTCCGGCTCAGCCCTGCTCCAGTTCTGCCGAAGGAATGATCGGCCAGAACACCCCGCCTGACCACAGGCCGAACCAGCGCTGCCCGGCATGCGGGGCATGCACCCCGCGCTCGACCAGCCGATAAAAGCTCTTGCGGTCGATCAGCGCCTCAAGCCCGGCCCGCACCATGACATAGGGCGAGGGCTCGCCGGTGGCGGCGTCGCGCTCCACGCGGATCGGATGCTCGGCATCGGCGGTGACACGGTCGCCGACATTGGTCTCGAAGGTCAGCCCTTGCGCCGCGCCCTCCCCCTCGACGGTGAAATCCACCGCCACGAAGGGCGCATCATCGACGGTGATGCCCACCTTCTCGACCGGCGTGACCAGATAATAGCGCCCCTCCTCAAGCTTCAGGATGGTCGAGAACAGACGCACCATCGGCGCCCGGCCGATGGGCGTGCCCAGATAGAACCATGTGCCGTCGCGTGCGATGCGGATATCCAGGTCGCCGCAATAGGGCGGATTCCACAGATGCACCGGCGGCAAGCCGCCGCGCTTGCCCGCCGCCTTCGCCGAGGCGGCCAGGCCATCGGCGCTGGGTGGGGCCGGGGTCACATTGTCTTTAGTGTTCATCGAATTCATCCAACTTGCTCTGGGCGCGGGGGCACTGTGTGACATATAAGGCTTCTGACACCGCAGGTCACGCCAGGAGGCCCCCATGAGCGAAACCCTGATCCCCGCGATCGAGGCATTGGGCGAAAAACTCGCCGCCGCGCGCGCCAGCATCGCGCCACGGTTCATCGGCCAGGAAAGCGTGGTCGATCTGTCGCTGATCGCCCTGCTGTCAGGGGGGCACGCGCTGCTGGTGGGCCTGCCCGGACTGGGCAAGACGCGGCTGGTGGAGACGCTCGCATCGGTGATGGGGCTTGACAGCAACCGCATCCAGTTCACCCCTGACCTGATGCCCGCCGACATTCTGGGCTCGGAAGTGCTGGAAACCACCGAGGACGGGCGGCGTGCGTTTCGCTTCATCGAGGGGCCGGTGTTTTGCCAGTTGCTGATGGCCGACGAGATCAACCGCGCCAGCCCGCGCACGCAGTCGGCGCTGTTGCAGGCGATGCAGGAGCGCGAGGTCACCATTGCCGGGCAGCACCGGCCGCTGGGCGTGCCGTTTCACGTGCTGGCCACCCAGAACCCCATTGAGCAGGAGGGCACCTACCCCCTGCCCGAGGCTCAGCTTGACCGTTTCCTGGTGCAGATCGATGTCGATTACCCCGACCGCGATACCGAACGCGCGATCCTCTTGGCCACCACCGGCACCGAGGACGCCCAGACCCGGCAGATCTTCTCGCCTGAGGAACTGATCGCCGCGCAGGTGCTGATCCGGCGCATGCCGGTCGGTGATGCCGTGGTCGGCGCGATCCTCGAACTGGTGCGCGCCTGCCGCCCCGGCACGCCCGATGCCGATGCCGCGCTTGGCGACAGCCTGAGCTGGGGTCCGGGGCCGCGCGCGGCGCAGGCGCTGATGCTGGCAGTGCGCGCGCGCGCATTGCTGGCCGGGCGGCTCGCGCCCTCGGCCGAGGATGTCGCGGCGCTGGCGCGCCCGGTGCTGAGCCACCGCATGGCGCTCAGCTTCGCGGCCCGCGCGCGCGGCGAGAGCCTGGGCGCGATCATTGACCGCGTGTCCGGGCGTGCCACCGCCAGCGTCGAGGCCGCTGCGTGAGCCTCTCGCCAGCCTCCCTGCGCCACAGCGCCGAGGGGCTGAGCGCGGCGCTCCCCGCTTTGCTGGTCGCGGCCGAAACCCTGGCCAACAGCGCGCTGCCCGGTGCCCATGGCCGCCGCCGGCCCGGCGCGGGGGCCGAGTTCTGGCAGTTCCGGCCCGTGGCGGCGGGCGATGGCGCCGGGCGGATCGACTGGCGACGCTCCGCGCGGGGCGACGATATCTTTGTGCGCGAAACCGAATGGCAGGCGGCGCGCGCGGTGGCGCTGTGGGCCGATGCCGGCGCGGCGATGGACTACTCCGGCGCCAGCGGGCGCGATACAAAGGCGCGGCGGGCGCAGCTTCTGGCGATGGCCCTGGCGCTGGTGCTTTTGCGCGGCGGCGAGCGCGTGGGGCTTGCCCGCCCCGATTTCCCGCCGCGCGCCGGCACCATGCAGGCCAATATCCTGGCGCAGGCGCTGGCCGGTCAGCGCGCCGCACAGGAACACACCCTGCCCGATCTGCGCGCCGTGCCCGCCGGCGGGCATGCGGTGCTGATGTCCGATTTCCTTGGCCCGATCGAACCGCTGGAAACGGTGCTGGCCCAGGCCACCGGGCGCAACCTGCGCGGATTGCTGGTGCAGATCCTTGACCCCAGCGAAGAGGCCTTTCCCTTCGACGGCCGCACCCGGTTCGAAAGCATGAGCGGCCATCTGACCCATGAAACCCTCCGCGCCAGCGATCTGCGCGGGCAATACTGCCAGCGCCTGGCCGCGCGCAAGGATCGTCTGGCGCATCTAGCGCGCCATACCGGCTGGCAGTTCGCCACCCTGCACACCGACCGTCCGGCGACCGAGGGGCTGATGTGGCTCTATCACGCCATCGGCAGCGGCCGGAGGCGCTGATGCTGAGCCTCGGCGCACTTGGCTTCATCGCCCCGGCCATCCTGAGTGCCCTTGCGGCGTTGCCGCTGCTGTGGTGGCTGCTGCGCGCGGTGCCGCCGGCGCCGCTGCGCCGTCGCTTTCCCGGCATCGCGCTGCTGATCGGCCTGCGCGAGCGCGACCCCGAAAGCCAGCGCACGCCCTGGTGGCTGCTGGCGCTGCGGGTGGGCGCGCTGGCGGCGCTGATCCTGGCGCTGGCCGGGCCGGTGCTGAACCCGCGTGGCGCCGCACCCGGCGAGGGGCCGCTTCTGGTGGTAATGGATGCCAGCTGGGCCAGCGCGCGCGATTGGCCGCGCCGCATCGAGCGCGCCGCGCAGGCCCTCGCCGAGACCCGCCGCGCCGGGCGTCCGGTGGCAGTGGTGCTGCGCAGCGATCCGCCCGTCGAGGGGGTGGCCTTTCGTACCGCCGAGCATTGGCAAGAACGTCTGCCCGGACTGGCACCGATGCCCTTCTCACCCGCCGCCGCCCTGCCCGACTGGCTGAACGACCTGCCGCAACCCATGGAAACACTGTGGATCTCCGACGGGCTGGCCGATGCGGGACGCGCGGCGCTGCACGCAGAGCTTGCCGCGCTGGGGGTGGTTTCGGTTTTCGAGCCTGCCGCCCCCGCACTGGCGCTTGGCCCGGCACGGTTTGCCGATGGTGTGGTCAGCCTGCCGCTGCGCCGCGCGGGGCGCGATCTGCCCGAAGCATCACTGACACTGGTTGCCATCGGCCGCGACCCCGCCGGGCAGGAGCGCGAACTGGCGCGCGCGCCGCTCGCTCTGGGTCCCGGTCAGACCGAGGCCATCGCCGACTTCGCCCTTCAGCCCGAACTGCGCAACCGCATCACGCGGTTTCAGATCACCGGCGCGCGTGGTGCCGGTGCCGTCAGCCTGGTCGATGACAGCCTGCGCCGTCGCAAGGTTGCGCTGCTGAATGTGCGCGATGCCGGCGAGGGGCTGGCGCTCTTGTCGCCGCTGCATTACCTGCGCCAGGCGCTGGCACCGAACGCCGATCTGATCGAGGGCACGGTGATCGACGATCTGCTGCTGGCCGCACCGGATGCGATCGTGCTGGCCGATGTGCCGGGCCTGAGCGAGGCCGAAACCGAAGCCCTGATCGACTGGATCGAACGCGGCGGGCTGCTGGTGCGCTTCGCCGGGCCACGGCTGGCCGCACAGGGCAGCGACGGCGATGCCGGGTTTTCCGCCCTGCCACTCGAAGACCCGCTCTTGCCGGTGCGGTTGCGCGCCGGCGGACGCACGGTGGGCGGCGCCATGAGCTGGGGCGCCCCGCGCGGCCTGGCACCATTTCGCGATGATACGCCCTTTGCCGGGCTGCAACTGCCCGGCGATGTGGCGGTGCGGGCGCAGGTTCTGGCCCAGCCCGGCCCCGATCTGGCGCAGCGCTCGATCGCCGAACTGGCCGATGGCACGCCGCTGGTGACCCGGCGCACGCAGGGCGAGGGGCAGGTGGTGCTGTTTCACGTTACCGCCAATGCCGAATGGTCGAACCTGCCGCTTTCGGGGCTTTTCGTGGACATGCTGGAACGTCTGGCGGTCTCCACCCGCGGCGGCACGCCGGATGCCGCCGAACTGGCGGGCACGCTCTGGCAAACCGAGGCGCGGCTCGATGGTTTCGGCCAGTTGTCCGATGCCATCGACCGCCCGGCCCTGAGCGGCGAGGCGCTGGCGCGCGCGCTGGACGGGGGCGCGTTGCCGGGGCCGGATCTGTGGCCCGGCCTTTATGCCCATGCCGGCCAGTCGGTTGCGCTCAACGCCACCGGCCCGCAAACCCTGCTCGAACCGGCGCAATGGCGCGTGGGAACCCCGGTTGAAACCGGCATCGAACGCCCCGAGCAGCCGCTGGCGGGATGGCTTTTCGGGCTGGCGGCGCTGGCGCTGATGCTCGATGCGCTGGCGACCCTGGCGCTGAGCGGTCGGCTGGGGAGCGGGCTGCGCCGGGTGGCGGTGATCGGCGGGCTGGCGCTGCTTCTGGCTCCGGTGCCGGCTGCGACGCCGGCACAGGCCCGCGACGGCATCGACCGCCGCGCCCTTGAAGCGGTGGAAGCGCTGACGCTGGCGCATGTGCGAAGCGGCGATGCGCGCGTCGATGAACAGGCGCATGCCGGGCTTCGCGGGCTTTCGACGGCACTTTTCCGGCGCTCCTCGGTCGAGCCGGGGCCGCCCATGCTGATCGACCCCGAGAGCGACGAACTGGCGCTGTTTCCGTTTCTCTACTGGCCCATTGTCGAGACCAGCCCGATCCCCTCGCCCGAGGGCTATGCGCGGCTCAATCGCTACCTGCGCTCGGGCGGCATGATCCTGTTCGATACCCGCGACGCCGAAATCGCCCGGCTGAGCGGCACCACCCCCGCGGCGCGGCGCCTGCAAGCCATCGCCGCCGGGCTGGATATTCCTCCGCTCGAACCCGTGCCCGCCGATCATGTGCTGACCCGCACCTTTTATCTGCTGGCCGATTTTCCCGGCCGCCATTCAGGTTCGACCGTCTGGGTCGAAGCCGCGCCACCCGATGCCCAGCGCGCCGAAGGCATGCCGTTTCGCAACCTCAACGATGGCGTGACGCCGGTGGTGATTGGCGGCAATGACTGGGCGGCGGCCTGGGCGGTGGATGACAATGGCCTGCCACTGCTGCCGATCGGGCGCGGCATGACCGGCGAGCGGCAGCGCGAGATGGCGCTGCGTTTCGGCATCAACCTGATCATGCATGTGCTCAGCGGCAACTATAAATCCGATCAGGTGCATGTGCCCGCGCTTCTGGAAAGGCTGGGCCAATGAGCGGCACGGCGCAGATCGTGTTTGATCCACACCTGGGCTGGGCGGTGCTGGGCGTGCTGGGGCTGGCAGCAGTGCTGATCACCGCCTTGTCGGTCTGGCGCGGGCTCAGCGGCTGGTGGCTGCGCGGGCTGGGGCTGCTGGCAGTGCTGGCGGCACTGGCCAATCCGGCATTGCGCAGCGAGGAACGCACACCCCTGAACGATGTCGCCCTGCTGGTGGTGGACGAAACCGGCTCCAACCGGCTGGGCGCGCGCACCGCGCAGACCGATGCCGCGCGCGAGCACCTGCTGCGCCGGCTTGACGGGCTGGGCATCGAGGCGCGCGAAACCCTGGTGCCGGACGATGCCGATAACCGCGGCACCCGGCTGATGGACGCGCTCAATACCGCGCTGGCTGACCTGCCGCGCGACCGGCTGGCGGGGGTTTTCGTGATCTCGGACGGGATTGTCCACGATACCGGTGCCGCCCCTGCTGATCTGCCCGCGCCGCTGCACCTGCTGCAAACCGGCGAACCCGGCGACTGGGACCGCCGGCTGATCATCCGCAACGCGCCCGCCTACGGCATCCTTGGCGAGGTGCTGAGCATGACGCTGCGCATCGAGGATCAGGGCGCGGTGCCCGCGGAGCTGCGCGGGCAGCCGGTTCGGGTGGGCTTTTCCGTCAATGGCGAGGAGATGCGCTACGCCACCGCCCCGACCGGGCGCGACATGGATCTGGCCATCACGCTGGATCGTGGCGGGGTCAATGTGCTGCATTTCGTGCTGGACCCGGCGCCGGGCGAATTGACCACCCGCAACAATGAGGCGGTGGTGCAGATCAACGGTATCCGCGACCGGCTGCGCGTGCTGCTGGTTTCGGGCGAGCCGCATTCCGGCCAGCGCACCTGGCGCAACCTGCTGAAGTCCGACCCGTCGGTGGATCTGGTGCATTTCACCATCCTGCGCCCGCCCGACCGCCAGGATGGCGTGCCGGTCAATGAGTTGTCGCTGATCGCCTTTCCGACGCGCGAGCTGTTCATCGAAAAGATCGACGAGTTCGATCTGATCATCTTTGATCGCTACCGCCGGCGCGGCATCCTGCCCAACAGCTATTTCGAGAACATCCGCCGCTATGTCGAGGATGGGGGCGCGCTGCTGGTGGTGGGCGGGCGCGAACTGGCCAGCGCCGACAGCATCTATTACTCGCCGCTGGGGCGGATCTTTCCCGCCGAGCCGACCGCGCGGGTCTTCGAGGAACCCTTCGTGCCACGGCCCAGCGATCTGGGCACGCGCCATCCGGTAACCGCCGGGCTGGCCGATTCCTACCCGCTGCGCGCCGATGGCAGCCCCGGCTGGGGCCGCTGGCTGCGCCAGATCGACATGGTGGTGCGGCGCGGCGATGTGGTGATGGAAGGGCTGGACGGGCGCCCGCTGCTGGTGCTGGACCGCGTGGGCGAGGGGCGCGTGGCGCTGATGGCCTCGGATCAGGCCTGGCTGTGGGACCGCGGCTTCGAGGGCGGTGGCCCGCAGGCCGAACTGCTGCGCCGGCTGGCGCACTGGATGATGGGCGAGCCCGATCTGGAAGAAGAGGCGCTTGACGCCAGCGCGCAGGGTGCGCAGCTGCGCGTCACCCGCCAGTCGCTGCAACCCGGCCCGCATCGCGTCACCCTGCGCGGTCCCGATGGCTCCGAACTGGAGGTCACCTTGCCGCAGGTTGCGCCGGGCCGCTTTGCCACCACGCTCGAAGGGCTGGAACAGGGCCTTTATCGGCTTTCGGACGGCGCGCTTGACAGCGTTCTGGTGCTGGGGCCAGGCAATCCGCGCGAATATGAAACCACCATCGCAACCGCCACCGATCTTGGCCCGCTGATGGCCGCGACGCAGGGGGGCGTGGCCGTGCTGGCACAGGGCCAGCCCGATCTGCGCCGCGTCGCAGCGGGGCGGCAGGCGCATGGCCGCGGCTGGCTGGGCGTGACCCCGCGTGACGCCTATCTGACAACCGATCTGCGCCTGGCCGCGCTGCTGCCGCCCTGGGCATGGCTGCTGCTGGGCGCCGGTCTGATCCTGGCCGGCTGGCTGCGCGAGGCGCGACGCTGACCCCGCGGGGCGCGCATAGCGCAGACCCCGCCAATTCATTTCTGGACAGCGCCCATAAATTGGTTATATTTTTTTACCAATATCAGGGAGGCCCGCCATGCAGATGCCAGCACCCGATGCCAGCGTTCTGGCCCGGCGCACCGAGATCGTCGCCGCCCTGCGCCGTATCCTGCCCGCCGAGGCCGTGATCGCCGATCCGCATGAAACCCGTGCCTATGAATGCGATGCGCTGACCGCCTATCGCTGCCCACCGCTGGCCGCCGTGCTGCCTGCCAGCACCGAGGACGTGGCGGCGGTGCTGCGGCTTTGCCACGCCCAGGGGGTGAAGGTGGTGCCGCGCGGCTCGGGCACTTCGCTCGCCGGCGGCGCGCTGCCCACCGAGGACAGCATCATTCTGGGCGTGGCGCGGCTGCGCGATGTGCTGGAGGTGGATTATCCCAACCGCGCCATCCGGGTTCAGAGCGGCATGACCAACCTGGCCGTGACCGGCGCGGTCGAGGAGGACGGCTTTTTCTATGCCCCCGATCCCTCAAGCCAGCTGGCCTGCGCCATCGCCGGCAATATCGCCATGAATTCCGGCGGCGCGCATTGCCTGAAATACGGCGTGACCACCAACAACCTGCTGGGCGTGACGATGGTCCTGATGGATGGCACGGTGCTGGAACTGGGTGGCCCCTTCATGGATGCTCCGGGGCTGGACCTTCTGGGGCTGATCTGCGGCTCGGAGGGTCAGCTTGGTGTCGTCACCGAGGCCTGGCTGCGCATCCTGCCCAAACCCGAGGGCGCGCGCCCGGTGCTGATCGGCTTTGATTCGAACGAGGTCGCCGGGCAATGTGTTTCGGACATCATCAAGGCCGGCATCCTGCCGGTGGCGATCGAGTTCATGGACCGTCCGTGCATCCGCGCCACCGAGGATTTCGCCGGCGCCGGCTATCCCGATTGCGAGGCGCTGCTGATCATCGAGGTCGAGGGCGCGCAGGCCGAGATCGACGACCAGCTTGCGCGCATTGCCGCCATCGCCCGGCGCCACAACCCGGTGGAGCTGCGCGAAAGTCGCTCGGAGGCGGAATCGCAAAAGATCTGGCTGGGGCGCAAATCGGCCTTCGGGGCGATGGGGCAGATCAATGATTACATGTGCCTCGATGGCACGATCCCGGTATCCAGCCTGCCGCTGGTGCTGCGTCGCATTGCCGAGATGAGCCGCGAATACGGGCTTGAAGTGGCCAATGTGTTCCATGCCGGCGACGGCAACATGCATCCGCTGATCCTGTTCGACGCCAACAAGCCCGGCGATCTGGAGCGCTGCGAGGCTTTCGGCGCGGAGATCCTCAAGCTCTGCGTCGAGGTCGGCGGCTGCCTGACCGGCGAGCACGGCGTAGGCGTTGAAAAGCGCGATCTGATGCATGTGCAATATGCCCCCGCCGATCTGGAGGCGCAGCTGATTGTAAAGGATGTGTTCGATCCGCGCTGGCTGCTCAACCCGGCAAAGGTCTTTCCGCTCGATGCCACCGCCAGCCGTCGCGATGCCGCGGCCCGCCCCGCCGCTGCATGAAAGTCGCCGCATGAGCGCCACCATGACCACAGGCACCACCCGCAACGAGGCGCTGCATCCCGCCAGCGAGTCCGAACTGGCCGAGGTGATCGCCGCCGCGCGCGACCCGCTGCGCATCCTTGGCGGTGGCACGCGGCAGATCGGCCGCCCGATCTCGGGGCAGCCGCTCTGCACGCGCCGGATCACCGGCATCACCCTTTACGAGCCCGGCGCGCTGACGCTGGTGGCGCGCGCCGGCACCCCGCTGGCCGAGATCGAGGCCGCCGTCGAAGCCGAGGGCCAGCGCCTGCCATTCGAACCGATGGACCACCGCAGGCTGCTGGGCCTGAGCGGCATCCCCACGGTTGGCGGCATGGTGGCGGCCAATGCCTCGGGGCCGCGCCGGGTGCAGGCCGGGGCCTGCCGGGACAGCCTGATCGGCGTGCGGTTTGTCGATGGCCGCGGCACTGTGGTCAAGAATGGCGGGCGGGTGATGAAGAATGTCACCGGCTACGATCTGGTGAAGCTGATGGCCGGCGCCTGGGGAACGCTTGGGGTGCTCAGCGAGGTCGCGTTCAAGCTGCTGCCCCGCCCGGAAACCGAAGCCACGCTGCTCATGGAGGGCTTGCAGCCCACGGCGGCAGTGGCGGCGATGGCGGCGGCGCTGGGCTCGCCCTTCGAGGTGTCCGGCGCGGCGCATCTGCCAGATGGGCGCACCCTGCTGCGGCTGGAGGGCTTCGCCTCATCGGTCGCCTATCGCGCACAGGCAATGGCCGCGCGGCTGGGGGCGCATGGCAGTGCCGCCCTGCTCGATCCCGCTACCAGTGCCGCGCTCTGGCAAGAGGTGCGCGATGTCGCGCCCTTCCACGGGCGCAAGGGCGATGTCTGGCGGGTTTCGACACGGGCGACGGATGCCCCCGGCCTGCTGGCCCGTGCCGGCGGCGAGGCGATGCTGGATTGGGGCGGCGCGCTGGCGTGGCTGCTGGTGCCCGAGGGGACCGACCTGCGCGCCCGGCTGGGAGCCTTTGGCGGCCATGCCACGCTGATCCGCGCCAGCCTTGAAACCCGCGCCAGCCTTCCCGCCTTTCAGCCCGAACCGGGCCCGGTTGCCACCCTCTCCGCCGGGCTGCGCAAGCGTTTTGATCCGCGCAGCATCCTCAACCCCGGTCTGATGACCTAGGAGGCACCATGGAAATCCTGTTCTTCTTCCTGCTCGTTGCTCTGATGCCCTTCCTGCTGGTGGCGGCCTTGCCGCCCGGCCGCGCGCCGCTGGTCGGCATGGCGCTGCTGGCTCTGTTGATTCTGGCCTTTGCCTATTGGGGTGTGCCCGAGCGGGGCTCATCCGACGCGGCAGGGCGGGGCCTGGAACTGGGCTATCATTCGGCCATGGTCTGGACCGCGCTTCTGGGCACCGCCGCCGGCGGGTTGGCGCAACTCCTGCGGCATTTGCAACCGGGGCTGACTGGCCGGCGTTATGCGCTGGCAGCGCTAGGCGCCTTGCTGGGGGTGATGCTTGCCGCCCTTGCCCTGATCCTGCTGCGGCCCTGAACCGCACCATTTCCCCACAAGGCTGTCCGATGCAGACACATTTCTCCCCCGAACAGCTGCGCGACCCGGCCATCGCCCGGTCGAATGAAATCCTGCGGGCCTGTGTGCATTGCGGCTTCTGTACCGCCACCTGCCCCACCTATGCCGTGCTGGGCGATGAACTGGACAGCCCGCGCGGGCGCATTTACCTGATCAAGGACATGCTTGAGGCCGGGCGCCCCGCCGATGAAAAGACCGTCAAGCATATCGACCGCTGCCTGAGTTGCCTGGCCTGCATGACCACCTGCCCCTCGGGCGTGCATTACATGCATCTGGTCGATCACGCCCGCGCGCATATCGAGCGAACCTATCGCCGCCCGCCGATGGACCGGCTGCTGCGCTGGATGCTGGCGCGGATCATTCCCCATCCGACACGCTTTCGCCTGGCGCTTCTGGGCGCGCGGATCGGCCGGCCTTTCGCCTTTCTGATGCCCGATGCCCGGCTCAAGGCGATGCTGGCCATGGCGCCGAAACGCCTGCCGCCGGTCAGCCGCAACGACGATCCGCAGGTCTTTGCCGCGCAGGGAATGCGCCGCAAGCGCGTGGCGCTGATGACCGGCTGTGCGCAGCGCGCGCTCAATACCGATATCAACGACGCCACCATCCGGCTGCTGACGCGGCTGGGCTGCGAGGTGGTGGTGGCCGAGGGCGCAGGCTGTTGCGGTGCGCTGAGCCACCATATGGGCCGCGAGAGCGAAAGCCATGTCGCAGCCGTGCGCAACATCCGCGCCTGGATGCGCGAGAAGCGCGGCGCGGGGCTGGACGCGGTGGTGATCAACACCTCCGGCTGCGGCACCACGGTAAAGGACTACGGCCATATGCTGCGCACCGACCCCGCGCTGGCCGAGGATGCCGCCACCATCGCCGGGCTGGCGCGTGACATCAGCGAACTGCTGGAGGAGCTCGGCCTGCCCGAGGGCGCGCCGAAGGGGTTGCGCGTGGCCTATCACGCCGCCTGTTCGCTGCAACATGGCCAGAAGGTGAAGGCCGCGCCCAAGGCGCTTCTGAAACGCGCGGGTTTCGAGGTGGTGGAACCCGCCGACAGCCATCTGTGCTGCGGCTCGGCAGGCACCTACAATCTGTTGCAGCCCGAAATCTCGACCGAGTTGAAGGCACGCAAGGTGGCCACGCTTGAAGCCCGCACGCCCGATCTGATTGCGGCAGGCAATATCGGCTGCATGATACAGATCGGCAGCGGCACCGGCCTTCCGGTGGTGCATACGGTCGAGTTGATCGACTGGGCCACCGGCGGGCCGTGCCCGGCAGCGCTGGCCCCCGAAGGCACGGCGGCAGCGCGCCCCGGCATGGTGCCGATTCTGCGCTGATCGCGTCCACCGAGCGCCAAAATTTGGCCGCACTGGATGGCCAGTGTGCGGGGCCAGTGGCAGAATGCCACCCCGCAA
This sequence comes from Pararhodobacter sp., assembly GCA_046295695.1. GTDB lineage: Bacteria > Pseudomonadota > Alphaproteobacteria > Rhodobacterales > Rhodobacteraceae > Pararhodobacter. The sequence goes on from JBKBMS010000009.1 coordinate 166,850, forward strand.
ATGCCGGACCCGCCGATGACCGCACGCCTTCTGATCACCCTGTTTGCGCTTTGCGCCGCGCCGCTCGCGGCACTGGCCCAGCCGATGCCCATGCCCATGCCGACCGACAGCGCGCTGCATCCCCTGACAACGCGCGATTCCAGCCGCGGCTGGGAGGCGGTGGGCAGGCTCAATCTGGGCAGCCGCGCCTTCTGCACCGCCACGCTGATCGCACCTGACCGGGTGCTGACTGCGGCGCATTGCCTTTTTGACCGTGCCACCGGCGCCCCGCTGGAGCCCGGGAGCATCACCTTTCTGGCCGGCTGGCGCACCGGCCGCGCCGAAGCGATCCGCGGCATCCGGCGCATGGCCATCGAGCCCGGCTTTCAACCCGGCAACGGCGAGGCGCTCGACCGTGTGGCGGCCGATCTTGCGCTGCTCGAACTTGATCAACCGATCCGCCTGCCCTCGATCACGCCGTTCGTGCTGTCCGGCGACACCCCGCGGCGCGGCGCGCAGGTGGCGGTTGTCTCCTATGCGCGCGAACGTGCCGAAGCCCCCTCGCTGCAAAACCGCTGCACCGTCATGGACCAGCGTCATGACGGGGTGATGGTGCTGTCTTGCGCCATCGATTTCGGGGCCTCGGGCGCGCCGGTCTTTGCCTTCGATGGTGCCGAGCCGCGCATTGTCTCGGTGATCTCTGCGCGCGCCGAAAGCGGGGCGCAACAGGTGGCGCTGGGCATGCGGCTGGAAGGCCGTGTAGAAGCCCTCGCCGCACGGCTTGGCACAGCGGGCGGGGCACGCAACACCGCGCGATTCCTGCGGCCCTGAGCTTGCCTCGTGCCTCTTGAAACCCCGCGCAGGGCTTCCCAAATCAGCCTTGTCGGGCGCCATTTCGGGCCCGGCGCAACCCGCCCGACCGGCCTGTCCGGTGGGCTGATCGTTCACATCGCTCAATGGAGGATGAGACCATGCGCAACTTCGATCCCACACCGCTCTTTCGTGCCTCGGTCGGCTTTGACCGCATCGCCGATCTGATGGACCGCGTGCTGGCCGCCGAGCCGGTGCAACCCGCCTACCCGCCCTACAACATCGAAAAGACCGACGAGAACGCCTATCGCATCTCGGTCGCGGTGGCCGGTTTCGCAGCCGATGAACTGAATGTCGAGGTCAAGGAAAACGCCCTGATCATCGCCGCCCGCAAGACCGAGGAGGAGGGCGAGCGCCGCTATCTGCACCGTGGCATCGCCACCCGCGCCTTTGAGCGCCGCTTTCATCTGGCTGACCATGTGAAAGTGACCGGCGCCACCCATGCCGATGGCATGCTGCATGTCGATCTGGTGCGCGAGATCCCCGAGGCGCTGAAGCCACGCCGTATCGAGATCGCCCGCACCGAGCCGGCAGGCAAGCTGGTTGACGCCAGCGCAGCCTGATCCCCGCCGGGTCAAAGGCAAGGGCGCATCCCGCGGGATGCGCCCTTTTTCGTTTCAGGCCCGGCTCAAATGCTCAGGCAGATGTATTTCAGCTCCAGATAATCATCAAGCCCATGGTGCGAGCCCTCGCGCCCCAGCCCCGATTGCTTGACCCCGCCGAAAGGCGCCACCTCGGTCGAGATGATCCCGGTGTTGACCCCGACGATGCCGTATTCCAGCCCTTCCTGCACGCGGGTAATGCGCCCCATGTCACGGGCATAGAAATAGCACGCCAGACCAAAGATCGTGTCATTGGCGTAGCCCAGCACCTCTTCCTCGGTATCGAACCGGAAGAGCGGCGCCAGCGGGCCGAAGGTTTCCTCCTGCGCCACCTTCATCGACTGCGTGACCCCGGTAACGATCGTCGGCTCGAAGAACGAGCCCCCCAGCGCATGGCGCTTACCGCCAGAAAGCACCGCGCCCCCGTGATCGAGCACATCCTTGATATGCTCCTCGACCTTCTCCACCGCTTCGGCATTGATCAGCGGGCCGGTGGTGATGCCCGCTTTCAGGCCATCACCGACATTGAGCTTTTCAACCGCCGCCTTGAGCTTGGCGGCAAAGGCATCATGGACGCCGGCCTGCACATAGATGCGGTTGGCACAGACGCAGGTTTGCCCGTTGTTGCGGAATTTCGACATCATCGCGCCTTCGACGGCGGCATCGAGATCGGCGTCGTCAAAGACGATGAAGGGCGCGTTGCCACCCAGTTCCATCGAGCATTTCATCACCTGATCGGCGGCCTGGCGCAGCAGGATACGCCCCACCTCCGTCGAGCCGGTGAAGGTCAGCTTGCGCACCACGGGGTTCTCGCAGAACTCCTTGCCGATGTCGGAGGCGCGCGATGAGGTGACCACCGACAGCACGCCCCTTGGCAGGCCGGCGCGCTCGGCCAGCACCGCCATGGCCAGCGCCGAGAGCGGCGTTTCCGCCGCCGGGCGGGCGACGAAACCGCAGCCCACCGCCAGCGCCGGCGCCACCTTTCGCGCGATCATCGCGTTCGGGAAGTTCCAAGGCGTGATCGAGGCCGCGACCCCGATCGGCTGCCTGAGCACGGTGATGCGCTTGTCGCGCAGATGGCCGGGGATGGTTTCGCCATAGACGCGCTTGGCCTCCTCGCCGAACCATTCCACGAAAGAGGCACCATAAAGGATCTCGCCCTTCGCCTCGGCCAGCGGCTTGCCCATCTCCGCCGTCAGGATCGCCGCCAGATCATCGGCGTTCTCAACCATCAGATCATACCATTTGCGCAGCACGGCCGCACGCTCCTTGCCGGTGCGCGCGGCCCATTCCTTTTGCGCCTTTTCAGCGGCGGCGATGGCGCGCGCGGTCTCGGTGCGGGTCAGATCGGCGACCTCGGCGATGACATCGCCGCGCGCGGGGTTGCGCACCTCGAAGGTCTTGCCGTCATCGGCCGCGACCCATTCCCCGGCGACGAAGGCACGGGTTTCCAGCAGGCTGGGGTCCTTGAGCATGGCGCGCAGGTCGGTGCGGGTATCAAGCATGGCGATCCTCATGTGGTTGCTACACCCACAGCACAACAGCCGGGGTGTCTTTGGGGTTGTGAGCGCGGCGGCTTTGGGCGAGTTTGATCATATCACACGGGGGAAGACAATGGACCTGACCGAAGACCTGAGCCGCGCCTACAACAACGGCGATTTCATCCCCGGCAGCGCCGAATACCCGCCGCGCTGGCGCGCCGAGGCCGCAGCCTTGCGGGCCGGTCTTGGTGAACGGGCCCAAAGCGCCATCGCCTATGGCGCCGGGCCACGCCAGAACTTCGATCTGTTCTTGCCCGAGGGCACGCCGAAGGGGCTTTTGGTGTTCATTCATGGCGGCTACTGGCTGGCCTTCGCACCGGCGGACTGGTCGGCCTTTGCGGCGGGCGCACTGGCGCGTGGCTGGGCGGTGGCGATTCCCGGTTATACACTTGCCCCGGCGGCGCGCATCAGCGCCATGACCCGCGAGATCGAGGCCGCAATCACCGCCGCCGCCGAACATGTGGCCGGGCCGGTGGTGGTGAGCGGTCATTCCGCCGGCGGGCATCTGAGCGCGCGTATGGCCTGCGCCGATCTGACGCCGGGCTGGGCCGGGCGGCTCAGGCGGGTGGTGCCGATCTCGCCGCTGGCCGATCTGCGGCCCCTGATGCGCACGGCGATGAATGAAAAGCTTCATCTCGATCCCGCCGAGGCCGAGGCCGAAAGCCCCGCGCTGCACCGGATGCGCGATGGCGTCGAAGCCATGGTCTGGGTTGGCGCGCAGGAGCGCCCGGCCTTCCTGTGGCAGACGAGGCTTTTGTCCGAGGCGTGGGACTGTCCATGGCACGCCGCGCCGGGCCGGCATCATTTCGATGTCATCGACGCGCTGAAGGCACCTGATTCGCCGCTGATGAACGCATTTCTGGACGGGCTCTAGGCCGGATTTCCGGCGCGGCTGGCGCTCAGGCGACCATCGCCTCGGCGCGCTTGAGATCGACACTCACCAGCTGGCTCACCCCCTGCTCGGCCATGGTCACACCAAACAGCCGGTCCATGCGGGCCATGGAAATGGCGTTATGGGTGATGATCAGAAAACGTGTCTCGGTGCGCCGCGTCATCTCGTCGAGCAGGTCGCAAAAGCGCACCACATTGGCGTCGTCGAGCGGTGCATCCACCTCATCGAGCACGCAGATCGGCGCCGGATTGGCCAGAAAGACGCCAAAGATCAGCGCCAGCGCGGTCAGCGTCTGCTCACCGCCCGAAAGCAGGCTGAGCGACGAGAGCTTCTTGCCCGGCGGCTGGCAGAGGATCTCCAGCCCGGCCTCCAGCGGATCGTCGGATTCCACCAGCACCAGCCGCGCCTCGCCGCCTCCGAAGAGATGGGTGAAAAGCGTGGCGAAGCTGGCGTTGACCTGATCAAAGGCGGCCAGCAGGCGTTCGCGCCCCTCGCGGTTGAGCGCGCCGATCCCGGCGCGCAGCTTGGCCACCGCGGCCTCCAGATCGATCTTTTCGCGCAACAACTCGTCATGCTCGGTCTGCACGGCGCGGGCGTCTTCCTCGGCGCGCAGATTGACCGCGCCCAAAGCATCGCGGGCACGTCGCAGCCGGGCGATTTCCAGATCCAGATCGGCGGCACTGGGCATGGCGTCGGGGCTCGCGCCAAGCTGCTCAAGCAGGGCCTCGGGCGTGGCCTCCAGTTCTTCGGCGATGCGCGCGCCGGCCAGATCGACCGCCTCGCCGGCGGCATCAACGCGGGCCTCGGCACGGGCACGGGCCTCACGGGCCTCGCCGGCGGCGCGTTCGGCGGCGCGCTCGGCCTCCTGGGCCTGGCGCAGCGCGCTTTCGCCCGCCAGCAGCGCCTCCATTGCGGCGGTGCGGCGGGTCTCGGCCTCGGTGATGGCGCTGCTCAGCTCGGCGCGCTTGGCCTGGATCTCCTCGGGCGCGGCGCTGGCCTCTTCCAGCGCCTCGGCAGCCGGGGCGGCGCGCTCGTGCAGATCGGCGATGCGATCGGCCGCGGTGGCCTTGCGCGCCTGCCAGCTCTGGATCTCGCGCGCAACCTCCTGGGCACGCTTGAGCCGCGCGGCCCCGTCGCGGC
>JBKBMS010000010.1:0-145714 GCA_046295695.1 Pararhodobacter sp.
CACCGGGCGGCCCTTTGCCGTGCAGCCCGTCTTTGTGCACAAAATATCCCGGGGGGAAGGGCCAGAGGCCAGAGGGGGGCAGCGCCCCCCAAAACAGCCCAGCGTCAGGGCATCAATGCGGCCGCTGCCGCGCCTGACGGCGCAGCAACAGCCCGGCAATGACAACCGCCAGTGTCACCACGGCAATGATGATCGTCGCCAGCGCATTGACATCGGGGCTCACGCCCAGCCGCACCTTCGAGAAGATCACCATCGGCAGGGTCGAGGCCCCCGGCCCGCTGACGAAACTGGCGATCACCAGATCATCGAGCGAGAGCGTGAAGGCCAGAAGCCAGCCCGAAATCAGCGCCGGGGCGATCACCGGCAGCGTGACATCGAAGAACACCCTGACCGGCCCCGCGCCCAGATCGCGCGCCGCCTCTTCCAGGCTTTCATCCATGTCCCTGAGCCGCGACTGGGCAATCACCGCCATGAAGGCCGCGCAGAAGGTGGTATGGGCAATGATCACCGTGGTCAGCCCCCGCCCCGCCGGCCAGCCTAGCGTCAGCTCCATCGACACGAAGAGCAAAAGCAGCGACAGCCCGGTGATCACCTCGGGCATGACCAGCGGCGCGGTGGCCATGCCGGTCAGCAGAAGCCGCCCGCGGAACGAACCGAAGCGTGTCAGAACGAAAGCCGCCAGCGTGCCGATCACAGTGGCCAGAGTCGCCGAGGCGAAGGCCACCTTGAGGCTGATCCAGGCCGCATTGAGGATCTGGCGGTCATTGAACAGCGCCACATACCAGCGCGTCGAAAACCCGCCCCAGACCGTCACCAGCCGGCTGTCGTTGAACGAAAACACCACCAACGAGATGATCGGCGCATAGAGAAAGACAAAGCCCAGCGCCACGGTCAGGGGCAGAAACCAGCCGCGCGCCATCAGTCAAGCTCCCGCTGGTTCTGCACCGATTGCAGCCACATGATCGGCGCCACCACCAGCACCAGCATGATGATCGCCACCGCCGAAGCCACCGGCCAGTCACGGCTGGAGAAGAACTCATCCCACAGCACGCGGCCGATCATCAGCGTATCCGGTCCGCCCAGAAGCGCCGGGATCACATATTCGCCGATCGCCGGAATGAACACCAGCATCGAGCCGGCGACGATGCCGGGCAGCGACAGCGGCAGCGTGACGGTGAAGAAGGTCACCATCGGCGAGGCCCCAAGATCGCCGGCCGCTTCCAGCAGCGCGTCATCCAGCTTCACCAGATTGGCGTAGAGCGGCAGGATCATGAACGGCAGATAGGTATAGACGATGCCCACATAGACCGCGAAATCGGTCTGCATCATCACCAGCGGCTGGTCAATGACACCCATCGACATCAACATGTTGTTGATCACTCCCTCGCGGCGCAGAAAGCCCATCCAGGCATAGACGCGCAGCAGAAACGAGGTCCAGAATGGCAAGATCACCAGCAAAAGCAGGATCGAGCGCCGCGGCTCGGGCGAGCGGGCGATGAAATAGGCGATCGGATAGCCGATCAGCAGCGCAAAGATGGTGGAAATCACCGCAATGCGGATCGAGGACAGATAGGCGTTGCGATAGAGCGTGTCGCCCAGAACCAGACGGTAATTCTCAAGGCTGGCGATGATGTTCAGCGTCCCGTCCGGCCCGCGCTCCCACAGCGGGGTATAGGGCGGGCGGGCGATGATCGCCTCGGCCAGCGAAATGCGCCCGAGCACGATGAACGGCACCAGAAAGAACACCAGCAGCCACAGCATCGGAATGGCGATGACCAGCATGCGCCCGTTGATGCCCAGCAGCCCCATCAGCCAGGCCGTTCCGCGCCACAGCCGGTTGCGGGTGAGCGCGCTCATTCGCTGAGCACCCGCACCGCCGCCGGCGACCAGCTGGCAAAGACCGGCTCGTCCCAGCTGATCGGGTCTTCGTCATGCAGCCGGCTGGACTGCGTGGCACGCAGGATGCGCCCATTGGCCAGCCGCACCCGAAAGCTGGACATGTGCCCGATATAGCCCACATCCTCGACCACGCCGGGCGTGACATTCGCGGCGTTGGCCGGCGCCTCGCGGCTGAGCGCGATGCGTTCGGGGCGCAGCGCCAGCCAGACCTGCTGGCCGGCTGAAACGCCCTCGCGCCCGCCTGCCGTTACCGCGCCCAGATCCTCGGTATCGATCTGCATCTGCGCCCCGCCCCCGCTGCCGACACGCCCCTCGAACAGGTTCACCGAGCCGATGAAATCGGCCACGAAGCGCGAGTTGGGGGTCTCGTAGATCTCGCGCGGCTCGCCGATCTGCTTGATGATGCCCTCGGTCATGACACCGATGCGGGTGGCAAGCGTCATCGCCTCGTCCTGGTCATGGGTGACGACGATGAAGGTGACACCCAGGGTTTCCTGAATGCGGATCAGCTCGAACTGGGTTTCCTCGCGCAGCTTCTTGTCGAGCGCGCCGAGGGGTTCGTCCAGCAGCAGCAGCTTGGGCTGCTTGATCAGCGCACGCGCCAGGGCAACGCGCTGGCGCTGCCCGCCCGAAAGCTGGTGCGGCTTGCGCTTTGCCAGCGCTTCCAGCTTGACCAGTTTCAGCATTTCGGCCGCGCGGGCATAGGCATCGGCCTTGGATTTGCCCTCGCGCAGCAGGCCATAGGCCACGTTCTTTTCCACGCTCATATGCGGAAACAGGGCATAGGACTGGAACATCATGTTGGTCGGGCGCTTGTCGGCGGGCACGCCGGCCATGTCCTGCCCGTCGATCAGGATCTGCCCCGATGTCGGCGTCTCGAACCCCGCGAGCATCCGCAGCAGCGTCGATTTTCCGCAACCCGAGCCACCAAGCAGGCAGAACAACTCGCCGCGATAGATATCGAGGCTGACATCGTCGACGGCGGTGAAATCGCCGAACCGCTTGGTGATGTTGCGAATGGAAATGAAGGGCTGCGCTGCCGCTTCGCGCCATGGGCGGGCAGTAGCCGCGAGTGCTGTCTCGGTCATGAGGGGGTCCGCCAGAAGGAATGCCCCGCCCGCCTGGTTTGCGGGCGGGGCCATGGGGTTACTGACCAGTGCGCACGCGGGTCCAGAGGCGGGTGACAAGCCGGTCGGTGCGATTGTCATAGGGCTGGAGCGTCCAGAACCCTTGCTTGGCCTCGGCCGAAGGGTAGATCGTGGGATCGTTGAGCACCTCCTCGTCGATGAACGCGTTCGAGGCGGCATTGGCATTGGGGAACATCACGTAATTGGTGATGTCGGCAGCGATCTGCGGCTCCATCAGGAAGTTGATGAAGGCATGCGCCGCTTCCGGGTTGGGGGCGTCGGCGGGAATGACCAGCATGTCGAACCACAGATGCGCGCCCTCATCGGGGATGGCATAGCCCACTTCGATCCCGCTGCCGGCCTCGTCGGCGCGCTCGGCGGCTTGCAGCACATCGCCCGACCAGCCGACCGCCAGACAGATCTCGCCATTGGCCAGATCGGAGATATATTGCGAGGAATGGAAATAGCGCACTGTCGGGCGCACACCGTTCAGAAGCTCGGCGGCGGCGTTGAAATCGGCCTCGTCGGTCGAGGTGGGGTCAAGGCCAAGATAGCGCATCGCGGCGGGGAACATCTCGGTCGGGGCGTCCAGCCAGGCAATGCCGCAGTCCTGAAAGAGCGCTGCCTTTTCAGGATCGAAGATCAGTGACCAGCTGTCCACCTCGGCACCCTCGCCCAGCCGCTCGGCCACCGCCGCGGCGTTATAACCCAGGCCGGTGGTCCCCCACATATAGATCACCGAATGTTCGTTGCCCGGATCAAAGGCTGCGGCCAGTTGCATCAGTTGCGGGTCCATATGCACCAGATTGGGCAGCAGATCCTTGTTGAGCGGCTGATAGACCCCGGCGGCAATCTGGCGCTGCATGAAATCCGAGGTCGGCACCACCACGTCAAAGCCCGAAGACCCCGCCAGCATCCGCGCTTCCAGCGTGTCGTTGCTGTCAAAGACATCGTAATTGACGGTGATGCCGGTGGCGGCCGTGAAACGCTCGATCGTGTCGGGCGCGATGTAGTCCGACCAGTTGAACACATTGACGCTCTGGGCCTGCGCGGCACCGGCCGAGGCGATGATCGCGACGGCGACAGCGGTTACAAAACGGTTTTGCATGATGTCACTCACTCTCTCTGTTGGAAGGCCGCGCAGGATGACGCGGCATTGATTGTATCCGCCTTCCGCGCCGCACCGGGAGGCACCAGGTGGGTCCGAAAAGCGATTGCGGCAAGCCTGCTAAGATTTGATCAAAATTTCAAGCCTCATTTTTCCTTTGGCGTCCTCGGCGCTTGCCTGCCATGCCGAAGCGCCGCGCCAGCGGCCCCCCGAATGCAAATCGGCGCCATGATGCGAAAAGATTAGCCATGCCGCAAACGCCGGGCAAGCAGCGCCGGCAGGTTTGTCCGCAGCCGGGATGAAAAACATGTCATCGCCGTCGCAGCAGCAAGCCCAGCCCCAGCAGGCTGAGCGCCGCCGAAATGGCGAAGGCCGCACCCGGCAGATTAAGCAGCGCGCCCTCGGCGGTGAAGGCGGCGAAGGTCGCGGTAAAGATGAAGGGCGCGGCAATCATGCCCATCGCCCTGAGCGAGGCCATCGCGCCCTGCAACTCGCCCTGCTGACTGGCCGAGACATTGTCCGACAGCTCTGCCCGCAGCGCCGGAATCACCAGCCCGCCCAGCGACGAGAACGGGATCAGCGCCAGCGCCAGCGCCCCGCTGTCGATCACCACCAGCACCGCGAACGACCCCGCCGAGGCCGCTGTGCCCAGCACCATCACCCGCCAGCGCCCCAGATAATGGATCGCCGGGCGGATCATGCCGCCCTGCACCACCGCGAAGGCCACTCCGTAATAGGCCAGCGACAGGCCCACCTGTGCCGGCGACCAGCCAAACCGCGCGATGGTGAAATAGGACCAGATCACCGGATAGACCACAAAGGCGAATTCATGCACGAAATAGACCGCCAGGTAGCGCCCCAGCCCCGGCAGCCGGGCGATATGGCGAAAGGCGCCAAAGGGATTGGCGCGGCGCCACTCGAACGCGCGGCGGTTCTCGGTGCGCAGGGTCTCGCGCAGCACCAGCGCGCCGAAGACCATGTTCAGCCCGGCAACCACGCCGGCGGCGATGAAGGGGGCGCGCGTGCCAAATTCAGCCAGCAGCCCGCCCAGCGCCGGCCCCAGCACGAAGCCCACGCCAAAGGCCGCGCCGATCAGCCCGAAACGCTGGGCCTTCTGTTCCGGGGTGGAGATATCGGCCAGATAGGCCGCCGCCGTGGCATAGGTCGACGAGGCCGCCCCGGTGATCAGCCGGGCGGCAAAGACCAGCCAGATCGAACCCGCCAGCGCCAGCACCATGTAATCGGCCGACAGCACCGCCAGCGACAGCAGAAGCACCGGCTTGCGCCCAAACCGGTCTGACAGATTGCCGATCACCGGCCCGCAGAGAAACTGCATCACCGCAAAACCGCCGGTCAGCATGCCCCCCCAGAGCGCGGCGCGCGCCAGATCGCCGCCGGTGACCTCGCGCAGAAGATCGGGCATGACCGGCATGATCAGCCCGAAGCCGATGGCATCAAGCGTGAGCGTGATCAGGATGAACAGCACCGATAGATTCTGGCGCATCACCGGAGCGGCCTTTCTGGGGCGGCTCAGCCGCGCAGGATCGAGGCGATGCGCGCGGCCAGCGGGCCGGGCATCGAGAAGAACGGCGAATGTGACGCGGGCAGCGTGCTGATCCGCTCTGGTGGGAATCCGCGCGCCATATGTGCCTGATAGTCCGGCGGAATGACGTTGTCCCCGGTGCAGCGGATATAGTGCTTTTCCAGCGCCTCATAGGCCGGCGTCAACCTCAGCGGCGCGGCTTGCGGGCTGATCGCCTGCGGCGTCAGATGCCGCGCGGCAAACTGCACGGCCTCATCGGGGCAATCCTGATAGAACAGTGGCTTGAGGTATTCTTCCGCGAAATGAAAGCTCAGCCCGTCGGCGCTGGTGCGGATTGCCGGTTTCAGCGGCTGGCTGGGCCCGGCGCGGCGCAGATCGACCAGTGATTTTCCGTCCTCGGGGACATAGGCGCACAGAAAGATCAGCCGATCCACGATCTCCGGCGCCTCGATCGCGGCGGCGGCTATGGCATAGCCGGCCATCGAATGCCCGAGAATGGGGATCGGCGCATCACTCATGCGGCGTGTGGCCTCGATGATGGCGCGGGCATAGCCCTGAAGCGTCACCTCGGCCAGCGGCGTGCGGTCCTGCCCGTGGCCCGGCAGGTCGATCGCCTGCGCGGCGATCCCGCGCGCGGCCAGTTCGGGCAACAGGTCGCGCCAGCACCATGCCCCGTGGCACGAGCCATGCACCAGCAGCAAGGGGCGATCAGCCATGCGCGCCCACCCCATGCCCCACCGAGCCCAGAAAATCAGCCAGCAGGGCGGCATAGGCTTCCGGCTGATCGACACAAGGCAGATGCCCCGCGCGGCGGATCAGCGCGAAGCGGCTGCCGGGGATGAGTTCGAGGGTTTCGCGCACCAGATCGGGCGGGGTGGAGCCATCCTCGGTGCCGGCAATGCCCATGGCGGGCAGTCGCAGCGCCGCGGTCGGGGTGTAGAAATCAGCCCCCGCAATCGCTGCGCAGCAGCCCGCGTAGCCCTCAACCGGGGTGCGCACCAGCATGTTGCGCCAGGCGGCGGCTTCGATGGTGGCGCGGAACTCGGCGGGAAACCAGCGCTCCATCACCGCATCGGCCAGTGCCTCGATGCCCTGCGCCTGCACGGTCTTCAGCCGCTGCTGCCACATCTCGGCGGTGCCGATCTTGGCGGCGGTGTTTGAAAGCACCAGCGCGCGCACCAGATCCAGCCGCTTGACAGCCAGCCCCTGCGCCACCATGCCGCCGATCGACAGCCCCACCACCACCGCATCGCGAATGGCCAGATGCTCCATCAGCCGTTCCAGATCGCGCACCAGCGCGCCCATCGCATAGGGGCCGGCGGGGGCATCGGAAAGGCCGTGTCCGCGCATGTCGTAGCGCAGGATCTTCAGCCCCGATGGCAGCCGTGGCAGGATCTTGTCCCACAGTCGCAGATCGGTGCCGAGCGAATTGGCGAAGACCAGCGGCGCGCCATCGGGGTCGCCATCGATTCGATAATGCAGGCGAAGATCGCCCAGATCGGCCATCAGCATGTGCCGTCCCCCAACCTTGCAAGGCCTGTTTCGGCCCTGTTGCGGGTCAGTGATAACGCATTTCCCTGCCGGGGCAAGCCGGCCCGGCGCTTGCCAATCACCCGCGAAGCTGCAATCTGGCGGGCTGGAGGTGCCCGATGCAACGACCTGATCTTACCGCCAGTCCGCCCGCCAACACCGCGGCAATGGAATTCCTGCTGACGCGCCGCTCGCGACCGGCGAAGATGCTGCGCGCGCCCGCCCCCGAGCCTGCGGTGCTGGAGCGCCTGCTAAGCGCCGCCGCCCGCGTCCCCGATCATGGCAAGCTGGAGCCCTGGCGCTTCATCGTGCTGGAGCCGCCCGCGCTGGCACGGCTCGCCGCCATGACCGAGGCGCGTGGCGCAGCACTGGGCCTTGAGCCCGACAGAATCGAAAAGGCCGCCGCAACCCTGCGCGACGCGCCGTTGGTGGTGGCGGTGGTGGCGGTCGAAAGGACCAGCGACAAGATCCCCGCCTTCGAGCAACTGCTTTCGGCTGGCGCGGTTTGCCTTGGCCTGGTCAATGCCGCGCTGGCGCAGGGTTTCGGCGCCTGCTGGCTGACCGGCTGGCCGGCCTTCGACCGCATGTTTCTGGAAACCGGGCTTGGCCTTGGCGCGCATGAGCAGATTGCCGGTTTCGTGCATATCGGCAGTTGCGACGCCATCCCCCCTGAGCGCCCGCGCCCCGATGTCGCGGCGCTGACCACGCGCCTGGACAAATGATCCTGCGCGCCTGTCGCCTGGCGCTGGCGCAGATGGGCGATGCGCCGTTCAAGCGCGTTGTGTGGCTGGGGCTGGCGCTGGCCATGGCGCTGCTCTTTGCGATGTATGCCGCGCTGCTGCTGGTGATCCAGCTCTTCGTGCCCGACACGCTGAGCATTCCCATCGCCGGCGAGGTGCGCGGGCTGGGCACGCTGCTGTCGCTGGGATCGCTGATCTTCATGATGGTGCTGTCGGTGTTTCTGATGGCGCCGGTGGCCTCGGCGTTTACCGGGCTCTTCCTGGACGATGTCGCCGATGCGGTCGAGGCACGCCATTACCCGCAACTGCCACGCGCCCCGCGCGCGACGCTCTGGGTCACGCTGACCGACAGCGCACGCTATTTCGCGCTGCTGATCGGGCTGAACCTGCTGGGATTGCTGTTGTTCATCGTCTCGGGCGGGCTGGGCATGCTGGGGCTGTGGCTGATCAACGGGTTCCTGCTGGCGCGCGAATATTTCACCATGATCGCCCTGCGCCGCCTGCCGCCGTCCGAGGCGAAGGCCCTGCGCCAGCGCCATCCGGTGCGGCTCTGGCTGGCTGGCGCATTGCTGGCGGTGCTGCTGAGCATTCCGCTGGTCAATCTGTTCGCGCCGGTTCTGGGTGCCGCGGTGTTCACCCATCTCTACCATCGCCTGGTGGCCCGGCAAGCCGCCTGAGCCTCAGCCGCTGGTCATGCGGTAGAGGATGTCGATATCATCCACGGTGATGATCCCCGAAAGGATGATCCAAGCGACTATCACCCACAGCACGAAGCTGATGCCGGTCGTGATCAGCATGCGCTTGCGGATCTGCGGATCGGCCGGGGCCGATTGTGGCGTGCCGCGCACCACCTGCCCGGCCTCGGCCTGGGTGGTCAGCCGCAGTGGCAGCACCACGAAAAGCGTCATGAACCAGAGAATCGCATAGAGCACCAGCGAGGAAAAGATCGTCATTACACCTGCTCCAGTTCGACAAGACAGCCGTTGAAATCCTTGGGGTGCAGAAACAGCACCGGCTTGCCATGCGCGCCGATCTTCGGCTCGCCCGAGCCCAGCACCCGCGCGCCCTGTGCCTTCAGCCGGTCGCGCGCAGCCAGAATATCCTCGACTTCATAGCAGATGTGATGGATGCCGCCGGCGGGGTTCTTCTCCAGAAAGCCCTTGATCGGGCTGTCGCTGCCAAGTGGGTGGAGCAGCTCGATCTTGGTGTTGGGCAAGGCAATGAACACCACCGTCACGCCATGATCGGGCTCGTCTTGCGGCGCGCCGACCTTTGCCCCCAGCACATCGCGGTATTGCGCCGCCGCGGCATCGAGGTCGGGCACGGCGATGGCGACATGGTTCAGGCGTCCGATCATGCAAGGCTCCTTCTCTGCGCTAGCCGAGGTGATAGCTCCCCCGCGCCGAAATGCAAGTCGCCAGCATGCCGCAGCGCGCGAATTAACCTGATGTTAGCCAGTTTCCGCGACACTCATATCCTCAGCAGGAGACCAGCCATGCCGTTTCCACAAATGCCGGACCCCTACGGCCGCCCCCCTCAAGCGATGGGTTCGGGCTTTGCCGCACCGCCTCGCACCCCCCCCCGAACCATGCTCCTGGTCGAGGACAGCCGCTTCGCCGCCGAAGCGGTTCGCCTGATCTGCCGGCGCATCGGGCTACGGTTGCGCCGTGCCGATACGCTGAGCGGGGCCGAACTGCACCTGCGCGTCTACCGGCCCGATATAGCCCTGATCGACCTGGGCCTGCCCGACGGGTCGGGGCTGGAGCTTATCGAGCGGCTGAACCGCCAGAAGCCGCGCATCACCCGGCTGGTGGCGGTTTCCGGGGATTCGGTGCTGGAGGCGGCTGCGCGCCGGGCCGGTGCCGACGATTTTCTGGAGAAACCGCTGAGCATGGCGCGGCATCTGCACCGTCTGCTGGGCTGCGATCTCGAACTGGGCGCGGGGCTTGACCAGGTTGACCAGGCGCTGGGCCTGCCGCATGCGTCGACTGGCCCGACCAATGCCCGATCGGATCGCAACATGGGCGCCGATCCGCTGGCGCTGCGCGATGATCTGCTGCATGCCCATGCGCTGCTGCACGACACCGAGGAACCTGAGCGCATTGGCTATGCCGCGCAGTTTCTGATGGGTATCGCGCGCAGCCTCGATGATCGTGGCCTGATGGATCTGGCCGAGCGCACCCGGTTAAACGGATGCTCAGGCCCGCTGCGCGCCCATCTCGACCAGCGCATGGCCAGCCAGCCCTCGATCTGACGCGCCTTTGCATTCGCGCGCCTGCGGTCATGGAACCCATGGCCGGGGAGAAGGCCGATTTCAGCCGCAGGGCCTCATTGGCGAAGCTCAGCTCAGCACCTCCACACCGGGAGTATTGGCGATGTCGTCCCATTCGGTGTCATAGCGCGCATCCAGCCGCGCGATCTGCGCGCGCGCCCAGGCCGGCAGATCCGGCGCGGCGGCATCGGCTGGTGCCCCATGGTTCGGGCTCTCGCCGAACCGGGCCGCGAACGCATCATAGACCCGGCGCACTTGCGCCAGATCACCAGGCGGATTGGCGCCGAGATACCGCTCCGCACGCAAGCGGGCCTCGGCCGAAAGATGCGCCGCCGCCAGCGCACCCACCCCTGCCAGCAGCGGCGCGCGGAGGGCCCCTGCATCCGCCTCCGCGGCGGCGCGCCCGTCGGCGGCATCGGGGGCAAGGGTTGCCAGCACCTGCGGCCAGACACGCGGCAGATCCTCGTGCCGCCACACGCTCAGCCCGGCGGCCGGAGCATGGCGGCGCAGCGTCAGCACCAGCGAGGACCAGGGCAATTCGTCATCCACTAGATGCGGCAACAGCGCCTCGGCCGGCGCAACGCCAGGCCGGGCCAGCAGCGCTGGCAGAAAGCCTGCGGGCCGGCGCAGCGCCAGCAGGAAATGCAGTCGGCTGGCGGGGAACAGCAGGCGCAACCCGTAGATGCGCCGCGCGACATCCTTCACATAGAAGCCCGACGCGGAGATCACGCTCTCGGGCGGCCCAAGCAGGCCCGGCGCGCTGACCGCCAGATGCCGGTGCCGGGCCGTCATCCCCAGATCGCGCAGCAAGGCGGCTTCCTGATCGCGGGTCGCGGGGCCTTCCGGCCGTGCCGCCAGCGCCTGCGAGATCGCCCGCAGGAAAACCCGCGGCGGCGGGGCCAGCACGCCGCGCTCATTCAGCGCGGGGGCGTTCTGCTCCAGCCAGCGCGCAATCGCCCCCTCATCGGTGGCATGCGCGCCCAGATGGAGCACCAGCGCCATCAGGGGGCGCTCCCGGTCGCGCTGCGGAGCGCGCGCTGCGGGGCGTCAGTCACCGTCCTGCCCCCGTGCCGCAAGACCGGCAAGCGCGGTGCGGGTTTCATCGGTGGCAAGCTGGCGATGCAGCACGGTGAACTGCTCGCGCGCCACATCATAGTTGCGCAGATTGATATGCGCATAGCCGCGCAGCATCGCCAGATCGCGCCGCAAGGTGCCGGTGAGCGCCTCCAGCGCATCGAAATAAGCCACCGATTGCCCGTATTCGCGCCCGTGATAGGCCCGCACGCCGCGCTGGTCGAGGATGATCGCCTCAACCTCGATGCGCTGCTCGCGGGTCAGGTTGGTCGAGGCCGCCCAGCGCGCGGCTTCCTCGGTCATGTTGAAGCTCAGATAGGCCAGGATCATGCCGTATTGCGCATCGCGCTGGACATTGCCGCCCAGCCCGCCGCCGGTGCGCGCGGTGGCGGTGAAGCCGGCCAGCGCCTCGCCACCGCGCCCGTGGTTATAGGCACACCACGAGCGTTCATAAAGCACCTCGATCGAGCGTGGCTGCGCCGAAGCCGCCAGGCAGTTCGGCCAGTCGCCGGCTTCCTTCAGCCCGCGCACCCGCGCGATGCGGTTGTCGCCGCGCAACGGCAACTGGCTGGCCGGGCCGGCGATGGGCGGGGTGGCGGCCGCCACCGGGGCTGTCGTGGCTGCCGGGGCCGCAGTGGGGGCCACAGTGAGGGCCGCAGTCGGGGCCGCAGTCGGGGCCGCAGTCGGGGACGGTGTGGTGCGGGGCGCTGCCTGCGACGGTGCCGCGGCAACCGGCGCCCCACGCCCCGCGCGCAGCCGCGCCTCAAGCTCGTCAAGCGTTCGCGTATTCGCGGGGGCGGCCGCGCGCGCGGTCTGGAAAAGCTCACTCAACTGCGCCAGGCTGGCCACGTCATTGGCTTTCTCAAGCGTCGGAACGGCATCGCCGACGCGCGTGCAGGTGTTCAAAACCCCGCGGTAGGTGGCCACCGCATTGTCGCGCTGCCCGGCGGCCTGATACATCTCGGCCAGTTGCCAGGCGTTGTTGATCCGGTCACAGCGCATGAGCGCGGGGGTGCGGCGCGCGGCGGCGACGCCCGCGGCCAGATCGCGCCGCACAAAGGCGGCGTCGAAGGCGGCCTGTCCCTCGTTGAGATCAAGCACGCGCTGCATCTCGGTATCGGGGGACCAGCCGGGCACGGTGCGGCGTGTCTCATCGATCAGCGCGCGCGCACCAGCATGGTCGCCGCGCTCGATCCGCGCCCAGATCGCACCGACATCGGCATTGGCCGCAGGCGCCCCGGCCTGGGCGCGCAGCCGGTTCAGATCGGTCGGCGGGCTCCAGTTGGGGAACTGCGCACGCAGGCGGCGCATCTCGGCCTGAACCGAGCGCTGGTCTTCATTGTCGAGGTAATAGATCAGGGCGCGCAGATCCTCGGCCCCCGGCGTCTGGGCACTGGCCGATCCCGGCAGCGCGAAGGCCAGCGCAACGGCCAGCGCGGTCGCTCCGGCAAGGGTGCGCAGGCCGGAAGAAGGCGTGATGCGGTGCGGGGCGGGGGGGCTCAGACGGGTACGCATTCGGGGCTCACCTGATTGGCGGCGATCATCGCGAACAGCTGCAATGTCGCCGGATAGTAGGGTTGTGACGGATCGAAGGGCGGGATCGGCGCGCCGGTTTCGCCCGCGCGCCCGGCACAGCTTACCAATGCGGCAAGGGCGCGGTAGCCGGGATGGTCGCTGGTTTCGAGCACCACGCCCGAGGCCGGCTCGATGCGGGTGGGAACCGGCGCTCCCGGCAGCACGGTGCGGTCGTATACCCGCATCATCTGCTGCACCGCCGGGTGCCGGGCAAGCCCCGACCACACCAGAAAGAGCGGCACGCGCATCGCCTCGTAGCCGGTATCGGCACCGAACTCCTCGGCCGACTCGACGCCTTCGGCGGTGACGCGCACCCAGTCGGGCACCGGGCCATCCTGCGCCAGACGCAACAGCAGCACCTCGCCATGCTGGGCCGCCGTGGCCAGCGCCTGCACGCCGGTTCCGGCGGCGAGTTCGCGCATCGCCAGGGGCATCAGGTAGCTGGGATTGACGATCACATGCCCCGGATGGACGAAACCCTGCGCGGCGGGAATGAACAGCATTTCATCGGCGTTCTGCGGGCTGGGCAGGATGCATTTCTCGGCCAGGGCGGCGGCGATCGCCTCGGCGCGGTCCAGATAGATGCGCTCGGAGAACCGCCGCGATGCGCGCAGCAGCCCCCAGGCATAGAACAGGTCGCCGTCGGAGGCGTTGTTGCGATCGGGCACACGGTCGGCGCTGTCGGGCAGATAGCGCCATGCCAGC
Source organism: Pararhodobacter sp. (assembly GCA_046295695.1). Taxonomy (GTDB): domain Bacteria; phylum Pseudomonadota; class Alphaproteobacteria; order Rhodobacterales; family Rhodobacteraceae; genus Pararhodobacter. The sequence goes on from JBKBMS010000010.1 coordinate 13,574, forward strand.
AACCCGTCGCCGCGGATCGCCAAGACCTGCTCGGCCCAGTCATACATGCGGCGAAAAGCTTCAGGGTCGTTGAACTCGCTCGCCAGCACCATGCCATAGCCCTGCCCTTCGGAATGGCTGGCATTGGATTGCAAACGATCCAGAACTCGGCCATCGGGCTGCAGATAGGCCTCTTTCCACGCCTGCCATACCGGCTGCGCTGCCTGCGACAGGTCGATGCCCGCAAGCCGCCCCTGACCGCGCGCCGCGCCGCTGACGCCTGCGGCCAGCACCGGAGCGCCGCCGATCATTGCCAGGAAATTGCGTCGGTTCATGTTCAATGCTCCCGTGTGGAAACGACCAGCCGCAGCGCCACCAGCGCCGACAGAAACGCCAGAACGAACAGCACCACGACATAGCGCACCGGCATGGCCGAAACATAATTACCCAGCACATACCGCAGGTTGCCCGGCGTCACGCGCTCAAGCAGCACGGGCTGACGATCCGGCGCAACCCAGCTTGCCCATCGCCCGTCACGGCCCAGCACTGCCACCTGCCCGCGCGGTCCCGTGCCCTGCACGCGCCCGGCAACCACCGCCGCAGCGATCGCGCCGATGTCGGAACCCGGCGCACGGATCATCCACAGCTGTTCAGGCCGCGCCGGATCGAGCTGCAAGATCACCGCCTGGCCGCGCTGCGCGTGCAGCCACTGGTCCAGTTGCCCGCCGCTTCGGGGATGGAGCCATTGCACCGTGGCGCGCGCCGCGCCGATCACCCAGGCCCAGCCCTCGGAGATCATCGAGGGCGAATCGCGCCCGCTGGTGGTGGTCAGCCAGGCAACGGGCGGTTGCATGGCACCCGCCGGGGCGGGCTCGTCATCGCCGAAAAGCGTGGCCTCGATGGCCTGGCGGCTGATCGCATAGGGGCCGGTCGGCACCGCGCCCAGATCGTCAAAAGCCATGAGGTGCATGCGCACGGGCGATTGCCCCCCCTCCGCGGGCGCCGAGGCCGCCAGCGCCGCGCGCAGCGTGACCACATCGTCGCCAGAAAACGCCCGTCCGGTCAGCTCGTTGGTCAGCAGGCCCTGCGGGCCAAGACTGCTGAAGGCAAAATGCATGTCCGGCAGATACATCGACGGGCTGTAGGGCACGTTGATCGTGGAACTGGAGCCGATGCCGAGCACCGGTTGTTCCCAGACCGGGCAGGGCAGATCGGCCGGCGCGCCTGGGATCATCACCTCAAAGCCCAGCGTATTCGCACCGGCGCGCAGCAGCCGCGCCTCAAAGCGCAGCGGAAAATCCTCGATCAGTTGCCCGCCCTCGCCGCGCAGGGGCAGCAGGCGGATATTTGTGCCGTTGACATGCACCAGCAGCATTGCCCCCTGCGGAAGATCATCGGCATAGATGTAGTCGAGCCGGATCTCGGCCTTGGCATTGGTCAGCACCACATAATCGTCCGGCAGGCGGAAATGCCGTTCGATCAGGGCATAACGGTCGCGGATCTCGGCCGGGCGAAAACCGAATTCGGCCAGACGGACGGGGCGTTGCGTGGCAATCAGCATCGGTCGCGCGGGGCGCTCCAGTGGCGCCAGCAGGGTGTCGAATTCGGGCAGATCGGATGGCGGCTGGCCGGGCACGTAATGCACCACCATAACCTGCGCCCCGTCGCCGCCGGTGCGAAAGTTCACCGCACTGGTGCTGGCCGGCAGGAAGGTCACCCGCGCGGCCACCGGCACCGGCCCCTGCACGCCCCAGTAATCGGCAAACCGGAAGGGCACCGGATCGCCCCCCATGGCCCGCGCCAGCCGCTCGGTGATCAACGCGACCCAGCCGTCGCGCTGATCACCGAGCCCGGCGCTGCCGCGGATTTCGACGCCATTGCCCAGCGCGGCTGCCAGCGCCAGCCCCATCAGAAAGCTGTCCTGCCCCGGCTCGGCGTAGGTGCCGTCAAGCACCGCGCCGCTGCGCGCCAGATCGATATCGGACCAGAGCGCGAAGGATGCCTCGGGGCCGCAATAAATGCGATGGTGCTGCGACAATCGGATGCGCACCCGGTTCACCCCCTGCACCGCCACGCCGGCGGGCAGTTCGAAATCGGCGGTGCCGAAATCGGTGAAATGCTCCAGCCGCCCGGCGCCGACGAGATGTTCGTTGACATAGACACGAAACTGCGAGCGCTCCGGCAGTACATTGATCGACGACAATGTGGCGACGCGCAGCAGTTGCGCTGCGCCCGGATCGGGCAGAAAAAGCGCGAAATCCAGGTCCCGACTCTCGCCATCGAAGCGGATCGCGCTGCCCGAGGGACGGCCCTGCGCCTCGATCGGGCGCAGCGGGCTGATCAGGCCGCGCAGAGCACCCTGGGGGCCGGTATCGGAACCGCGACGCTGCGCGGTGGCGGCGCGCTCGGCGGCAAGCTGGGCCTGCAACCCATCGGCTTCATCGCCCGCAAGCGGGTCCAGCGGAATCTGGATCTGCCCGCCACCGGCCTGCGAGAGGGATGGCGCCCCCGGCACAACGACCAGGCAGGCGCCCAGCCAGACAGCGATCAGCATGTGTCGCAGGGGCGTGCCTGCCCTCCGGCCCGCCACAGACGGCAGATTGCCGACGCGGGTCGCGGGCCGCGGGATGAGTTGCGCGATGATCGAATGCACCATTGGCCGGCCCCTCAGTGCACACCCGGCCCGACCGGGCGGGTCGTGGGGGTAAAGCCCGGCTGCAGGGTGGCCACGCGCAGCCGGCTCAGCGCATCGGGCTCGTTGATCGGCTCGGCAACCGGGCCGGGAATCGGGTCGGGCATCGGGTCGAAGGCTTCGCCAAAGGCCAGCAGATGCGCCGGCGTGCTCTCGGCGCGATCGGCGGCGGCCTCGCGGGCGCGCTGACGGGCCAGACGGGCCGGTTCGGCGGCCAGCGCGAGCATGGTGTGATAGGCGCCCTTCACCGACAGCCCCAGCACATAGGCGATGCCCCGAAAGAGGCCCATCTTCTTGTGGCGGCGGGCGCGAATGGCCTCCCAGGACGAGGAATCGCCAAAGATCAGATGCGCGACCGTCTCACGCACCGACATCGGCTGGCTGGCATCGTAGCGCACGCCGACGGCAAAGGCGCCCGCCTCGGACTTGACCGACATCACCTGCACCCGCACGGCGTTTTCCAGATGCGGGGATTTGGGGAACTCGGGCGTGAAGTAGAAGGTATCGCCCTGTTGCAGGCGCGGCACTTCGGCGGCCTCGGTCAGAGCCTGCGGACGGATCACCAGCCGTGCACCGGTTGTCGAGGCATCGACCACCGTGGCGCGGGCAAAGACCGGGTTGTCATGGCCCAAGGCCACGATGGCAGGCACGTTCACCGGCACGCGCGGCGACTCGCGGCGCTGGCGGCGCTCGGCGATGGCGCGCAGCGCGGCACTGATCAGCACCAGATTGAAAACCGCCCAGCCGCCCACCACCAGGATGATGCTGTGGTCCCCCGGATAGAGCACCCAGCGCACGCCCGCGGCCAGCACCCCCAGCACCATCAGCACGAAGATCACCAGCAGCGGCATGAACAGCGGCGAGATGAAATTCTCCTGCAACACCTCGTCCTTGGCCGTCACGTTGAACTTGGCGCCACGCGGGTTCCAGAAGGTCTTGAAGATGGCCTTGCTCAGATAGGGCGCCTGGGCAACCTCGTAGACCTCGGAAAGCAAGGGCCAGCGCACCCGCGAATAGAGCGCGTTCTGCACCAGAAAGCTGACGGCCATGTAGCTGGTCATATAGACCGCCACTTCCTGGATCGTCGCCACGAAGATCTGCAACCCGAAGAACAGATAGGCCAGAGGCGCCAGCAGGAAGGTCATGCGCACCAGCGGAAACAGCCAGAAGGTCATCGAGTTCAGATAGCAAAGCCGCTGCGTCAGGCTCAGCCCGCGCCCCTTGAGCGGGTTCTTGAGGATCAGGAGCTGCATCATCCCGGTTGCCCAGCGTCCGCGCTGCTGCACGAAGCTGACAAAGGTTTCCGGCTGTAGCCCGGCGATCATCGCGTGATCGACATAGAGGCTCTTCCAGCCACGCCGATGCATGGTCAGCGCGGTTTCGGCGTCTTCGGTGATGGTCTCACCGGCAAATCCGCCCACGTCGTCAAGCGCCTCGCGCCGCAGCACCGCCGCCGATCCGCAAAAGAACGCGCCGCCCCAACGGTCAAGCCCGCGGTGACTGAGCGAATAGAACATCTCGTTTTCCGGCGGGCAATCGGGGCGCAGACCGACGTTGCGGTCGATCGGATCGGCGTTGATGAAGAAATGCGGCGTCTGCACCAGAAAGAGCCTGGGGTCATACACGAAAAACCCCACCGTGCGCGCCAGGAAATCGCGGCTGGGCACGTGGTCGGCGTCGAACACCACGACCAGATCGCCGCTCAGTCCCTCCAACGCGGCAGACAGGTTGCCCGCCTTGGCATGGTGGTTGTCCGGGCGGGTCGTATAGGTGACACCCAGTTCGCCGCACAGCTTCATCAGCGCGCGCCGGCGTTTGCGCGCGGGCTCGGCGATGGCGGGATCGTCATGGTTGCAGCGCGCATCGGTGCCGCCGTCATCGCAAAGCACCACGGTGCGTTTATGCGCCGGGTAATGCATGTTCTTGGCCGCCGAAAGCGTGATCGCCAGCATCTCGATCGGTTCGTTGTAGCTGGGCACCAGCACATCCACCGTCGGCAGGTCGGCAGCGGCCACCTTGGGCGGCAGGCCGCGCTTGATCGGATCGGCGGTCAGGAAGGCCGAAAGGAAGAACACCGCAATGGCGTAGGTTTCCACCGCAAAGAGCAGCGTTGCCGGGATGAACGAGGTCAGATCGGCAACCGGCGGCAGGGTTTCGGTGGCCCGCCATGCCCAGTAGCGCATCACCAGCACCGAGGCCACGGACATCATGGCAAAGCGCAACACGATGTTGCTGCCCGCATAGGGTTTCAGCACCGCGACCGTCACCACCGCCGCCAGGCCCAAGGCCGCCTGCACCGCAACCGAGGTCGGAACACTCACCATGAGGCCGATGGCACCCAGCAGCAGCACCCAGCCCAGCAGCGCCAGGCCCTCCGACAGCCGCAACCGCCTTGTGCCGATCATCCTTGCCATATGTGCCGTTCCTTCCCTGTAAGGCTCTTGTTGCGCAACACGCAAAACCCGCTCAGCCGCCGGGTGCCGCATGCGGCGAGATCGTGCGCAGCGCACCGGGCGCCGCACCACTGATTGCCAGCGCCCGCTCACCCGCCGGAGCGAGCGCCTGCGCCATGTCGCCGACAACACAGTTGCGCATCACCACATCCAGCGCCTGCGTGCCACGAGGCAAGGGGCGCGCACCAACACCGAGCCGGCGCATCAGCAGCACGCAGGTGGTCCCGTTGCCGATTGCCTGGCTGGCGAAGACATAGCTGCCCAGCGCATCCTGCCCGCTCATCATGGCATTTTCCGACAGCCGCTCGAAGGGTGCGGGCAGGCCACCGAAACGTGCCGAGACCTCGGCAAAATTGAATTCGCTCAGGCGCATGCTGTCGTCGGTCTGCGCGCGCAGCAGCAGCAGGTTGTCACCGCGCACCGCCGTTGCATTGGGGAGAACGATGCGCTGATCCACCGCGCGCCCAAGGCTGCGTTCCAGCACCATCAGCGCCTCAGGCGCATGAACCATCGCCCGCGTGGCCGGCGTGACCCTGAATTCGGTGGTGTGTTCGAGCGCCTGAATGCCCGGGTTGCGCTGGCTGTTGGCCACCCGGTAGATGCCGGTCGCGAAGCGATCGCCATCGGAAGGGGCGCAAGAGGAAAGCACCGCCACGGCCGCCAGACCGCTCAGAACCAGGCGCCAGGCGCCGGGCCGGCGGCGATGATCATCACTGACGCGCGATACGCGGGTCAGCCCCCGAAAGATGGTTTCCATTGTGCCTGCTCTGCCAATTGTTTCGAGAGCAGGAACAGCAAACACCGCATACACGCCACCAGGGCGGCGCAATCACCGACCTCACTGCCCGGATACGAGCCATAGTTCCTGCCTCTGCCTCATTCTTTTTATGTTTAAGACTTTAGTTAACTCGCGCGAATCACGCAATCCACTTTGTCACGCAAGCGCAAAAACCCCTGAAAATGCCGCCGGCGAGACACATTTCAAAGCCCGCACGCCACAAAGTACCCGATACGCCACCGATTGGCCCGGTGAACACGCGCAACACATACACGCAATGGTTGTTTCTCGCTCGGAACCGCTGCCAGGGCCACGCATTTGCCGCATTTGCGGCGGCGCAGCGCGGTCGAAACGGTGCTTCAGGCGCGCTTGCCGGCGAAGAACGCGCGCAACAGCGCGGCAGATTCGGCCTCGGCGATGCCATCATACACCTCGGGGCGGTGATGGCACTGGGCATGGGCAAAGATGCGCGGCCCCTGCCCCACGCCGCCGGATTTGGGATCGGCGGCCCCGTAATAGAGCCGGGCAATGCGCGCAAAGGCGATGGCCGCCGCACACATCGGGCAGGGTTCGAGCGTGACATAGAGCGCATGCCCCGCCAGCCGCTCGCTGCCCGCCGCCGCGCAGGCCGCACGGATCGCCAGGATCTCGGCATGGGCGGTGGGGTCGTTCAGCTCACGCGTGCGGTTGCCGGCACGCGCCACCACCTGCCCGCCGGGATCGACGATCACCGCCCCCACCGGCACCTCGCCGCGCGCGGCAGCCGCGCGCGCCTCGTGAAGCGCAATTGACATATGATCGGGAAAGCGGTTCATGGGGCCTTGATGCCCGTCGCGCCGTTCCGGTGCAAGGGCCAGACGCGGGCCAGGCATCTGCCCCGGCGCCGCCATTCCATGCCAGCGCCCCGCCTCCGAGCCCCACCCTGCCAGTCGCATTCACGCCCAATCAAGTGAAGTCACCATGCCCAAGCCTCCCCGCAAACCCGCCCCGCGTGCCGGAACCGAGCGCCCCGCGCGGCCGGCAAAGCCTTCGCGCCAACCCGCTGACAAGGCACCCGCCGGCGGCGCATCCGCCACGCCGGCGGGATCGGAGCGTATCGCCAAGGTGCTGGCGCGCGCCGGCATTGCCTCGCGGCGCGAAGCCGAAGCCATGATCCTGGCCGGGCGCGTCGCGGTCAATGGCGTGCAGATCGAAACACCGGCGCTCAACACCGCCCCGCAGGACCGCATCACCGTCGATGGCCAGCCGCTCAGGGCCGCAGAGCCGCCGCGACTGTGGCTCTATCACAAGCCCGCCGGGCTGGTGACCACCGCGCGCGACGAAAAGGGCCGCGCCACGGTGTTCGACGATCTGCCCGCCGACATGCCACGCGTGATGTCGGTAGGCCGGCTTGACCTCAATTCCGAGGGGCTTTTGCTGCTGACCAATGACGGCGAGATCAAGCGCCGGCTGGAGCTTCCGACAACCGGCTGGCTGCGCAAGTATCGCGTGCGGGTGAAGGGCACACCCGACAATGCAACCTTCGAGCCGCTGCGCAAGGGCATCGTCATCGAGGGCGAGCGTTTCGCGCCGATGATCGTGTCGCTCGATCGCCAGCAGGGTGCGAATGCCTGGATCACCATCGGCCTGCGTGAAGGCCGCAACCGCGAGATCCGCCGCGCGATGGAGGCGCTGGGATTGCAGGTGAACCGCCTCATCCGCATCAGTTTCGGCCCGTTCCAGCTGGGCGATCTGGCCCCTGGCGCGGTGGAGGAGCTGCGCGCGCGCGTGCTGCGCGACCAGCTTGGCCTGACCACCGGCGATGAAGGCGCAGACAGCGCGAATGGCCAGGCACGGACGAAGCCGGGCAAACCCGCGCAGCCCGGCGCAAGGGCCGGCACCAGGCCCGGACCCGTCAAAACCTCAGCCCCCAAGGCCGCTGCCCCCAAGGCCGGACCAGCCCAGAACCGGCCCGGAAAGGCCACGGACGAAGAAGCCAAGAGCCGCCCACGCGCCTGGGGCAGCCGCAGCCATGGCACCGGAAAGCCCGCCGGCAAGCGCGACGACAAGCACGCCGATGCTGCCACAGCCGCCGACCGCGCACCCGGTAGCGCACCCCGCCAACCGCGGTCCTGGGGCACGAAATCGGCTCGGGCCACGGTGCCGGGCGGCACACGCCCCGGCAATGCACCGAAGGGCCCCAAGGGCAAGCCGCGCTGATCCGATGCAAAACGAAACGTCGCGAAAGCACTTGCGTTAGCGTCATCAATCGGTGACTTTCCAAGGCGATACGAATTCGCCTATAGTTCGCGCAAGGTGCCGCTGACGCGGCAGCCCAGCCAGAACAGAGGCCGCGCCCGCAAGCGCATTGCGGTTGACAGGGATGATCGGGTGACGACAAGGGGTATTCAGAAAACCGCCTATGCGCTGCTTGTGGCGCTGATCGTTTATGCCTGGTTCGTGGGGGGCTGAGCCGATGGCGAAGCGTTTCGGTGGCCCCAACAGCCCCCGCCGCGGCTCGCGCGCGGATAAGGCCGTTCCCATGGAGCCCGGGCAAGGCAGCACGCCGCGCCCGATGCGTCGCGTGAACCCTGCCGGCGCGCGGGTCAATGTGCTGTTCGTTCTGCCCTTTCTCTTTGCGTTCCGCGCGTTCTTTCGCGATCCGGCGGGGCTGGCGGGCAATCTGGGCATCTTTGCGCTGCTGATGCTGGCCGCATGGCTGACCCGTGAGGGCGTCATCGCCCAGGCTGCCTATGACAGCCGCCGCATCGCCCGCCGCCCTGCCTTTCCGCGCAAGATCTTCGGCGCTGCCGCCATGGGGCTGGGGCTGGGGCTGGCGGGCACGATGGGCGCGGGCGGGCTTGCGGCGGGGGTGATCCTGGGTGCACTTGGTGCGGGGCTGCATTTCGCCGCCTTCGGCCCCGATCCGATGCTCGACAAGGGCATGGAGGGCGTCGATCAGTTCCAGACCGACCGCGTGGCCCGCGCCATCGAGCAGGCCGAACAACATCTCAAGGCGATGTCCGATGCCGTGGAGCGCAGCCGCGACCGCAAGGTCAAAGACCGGCTGCGCGCATTTCAGTCCCATGTGCGCCAGTTGCTGCGCGCCGTCGAGGACGACCCGCGCCACCTGAGCGCGGCGCGGCGCTATCTGGGCGTCTATCTGCTGGGCGCGCGCGATGCCGCGCTCAAGTTCGCCGATCTCTACACCCGAAACCGCGACGACCGCGCGCGCGACGATTTCCTGACGTTGCTGGATGATCTGCAACAGAATTTCGCCCTGCGCACCGAAACCCTGCTCGACAGCGACCGCCAGGCGCTCGATATCGAAATGGCGGTTCTGCGCGAGCGGCTGGAACGCGAGGGCCTGCGCCCTGACAATGGCACCAGCGAAACCAGTCTTGCCGCTGATGCCCTGCCCCCAATGCCCCCGCCCGAGAAAGGAAGATCCGATGTCTGACGATGTGCGCCAGCAGGCGATGCAACTGACAACCGCGATTGAACAGGCCACCCAGATCGCCCTGCCCGAACCGGTCGCCGAAGTCATTGCGCTCGACCATGCCGATGCCCCCGCCGCCGAGGCGATCCGCACCCGCATGAACGAAATCGACATCGGCGCAACCGGGTCGATCATCGGTTTCGGGGCGCGCGCGCAGCTTGAGTTGCAGCAAATCAGCCAGGCGATGCTGCAAGACGTCAAAAACAAGGATCTTGGCCCGGCGGGGGATTCGCTGCGCCAGATGGTCACCACGATCCGCGGATTCTCGGTCAGCGAGCTGGACACCCGGCGCGAGCGCAGCTGGTGGGAGCGCCTGACCGGCAAGGCGGCACCGATGGCCAATTTCATGGCCCGCTATGAAAACGTGCAAGGCCAGATCGACCGCATCACCGAAAATCTGCTGGGCCATGAGACGACCCTTCTGAAGGACATCAAGTCGCTCGATCTGCTTTATGAGAAGACGCTGGATTTCTACAACGAACTGGCGCTCTACATCGCCGCCGGCGAAGCCAGGCTGAAAGAGCTCGACAGCAACGAGATCCCGGCCCGCGAAGCCGCGGTCGAGGCCGCCGACGAGAACGACAAGATCCTCCGGGCACAGGAGCTGCGCGACCTGCGCGCCGCGCGCGACGATCTGGAACGCCGCGTGCATGACCTGAAGCTGACGCGGCAGGTCACGATGCAGTCGCTGCCCTCGATCCGGCTGGTGCAGGAGAACGACAAGGCGCTGGTCACAAAGATCAACTCCACGCTGGTCAATACCGTGCCGCTCTGGGAAACCCAGCTTGCCCAGGCGCTCACCATCCAGCGCTCGCGCGAGGCCGCGCAGGCGGTGCGTGCGGCCAATGACCTGACCAACGAGCTGCTGACCAAGAACGCCGACAACCTGCGCCAGGCCAACCGCGAGGTGCGCGAGGAGATCGAGCGCGGGGTGTTCGACATCGACGCCGTGCGTCATGCCAACGAGCAGTTGATCGCCACCATCCAGGACAGTCTGGAAATCGCCGATGCCGGCAAGGCCAAGCGCGCCGCCGCCGAGGAAGAGCTGCAAAAGATGGAGGCCGAGCTGCGCGATTCACTGGCCTCGGCGCGGGCCCGTGCCAACGCGTGAGTGCCTCATCGCTCCTGCCGGGCAGCGCGTCGCGCCGGGCTGGGCGGCGCTGCTGACCGCAGGGATCGTGGCCGGCTGCACCGCGCTGCCGGCCAGCCCGCCGCGTGGTGCAACCGCCGCGCCGCCGCGCCCGGTGGTGGCCCTGACCGGCGATCAGGTCTCGGCCGATCTGTCCGAATACTACCGCGGCATCGAAGCCGAGCGCCTGGCCGCGGGGTTGATGCGGCGCGATAGTGGTGAACAGGACGCGCCGTTCAGTGCCAGCATCCTGGCGCGCAACTATATCGACATCGCGCTGCATGACGAATACCTGCGCTCGGGCGGGCGTTTCCGGGCACGCGCCACCGCCGCCGAACTGCGCCGCTGGCCGGTACCGGTGGAATACCGGCTGGAGTTCGGCGCCTCGGTGCCGGCGGCGATGCGCAGCGCCGATCATGCGCAGGTCGCCGGGCTGGTGCGCCAGATGGCTCAGGCCAGCGGCCATCCGATGCGCCTGCTGCCGCCGGGCAGCACAAGCGGCGGCAATTTCCACGTTCTGGTGCTCAGCGAAGCCGAGCGGCGTGCCATAGGCCCGCGGCTGGAAGCGCTGATCCCCGGCATCGACGCTTCGGTGATCCGGCTGGTCACCGACATGCCGCGCGAAACCTTCTGCCTGGCGCTGGCGTTCTCGCGCGATGGCACCGCGGCTTATACCGAGGCAGTGGCGATCATCCGTGCCGAACACCCCTCGCTCACGCGGCTGGCGTGTTATCACGAGGAACTGGCGCAGGGGCTGGGCCTGGCCAATGACAGCCCCCGCGCGCGCCCCTCGGTGTTCAATGACGATCAGGAATTCGCGCTGCTTACGCGCCATGACCTGCTGCTTCTGCGCCTGCACCACGACCCCCGGCTGCGCCCCGGCATGCGCGAGGCCGAGGCCCGCCCGATCGTTTTGCAGATTGCCTCGGAGCTTGTCGCGGGCGAGAGTTGACGCCATCATGCGCACGCGCCAAACATATTCCGGCGAGGGCGCGGCCAAAGGAGTATTTGCATGGTTTTCAGTTTCCTGAAGGGTCAGTTCATCGATGTCATCGAATGGCTCGATGACAGCCGCGACACGCTGGTCTGGCGGTTTGAACGCTATGGCAACAGCATCATGTATGGCGCCAAGCTCACGGTGCGCGAAGGCCAGGCGGCGGTGTTCATCCATGAAGGGCAGATGGCCGATGTCTTTGGCCCCGGCCTCTATCAGCTGGAAACCAACAACCTGCCGCTGCTGACCGCGCTTCAGCACTGGAGCCACGGCTTCAACTCGCCCTTCAAATCCGAGATCTATTTCATCAACACCCGCCGCTTCGCCGGGCTGAAATGGGGCACGCAGAACCCGATCATGCTGCGCGATCCTGAATTCGGCCCGATCCGGCTTCGTGCGTTCGGCTCCTATACGATCAAGGTTGCCGATCCGGCCCGCTTCATGACCGAGATCGTCGGCACGGATGGCGATTTCACCCAGGACAAGATCGCCGGGCAGATCCGCAACATCATCGTGCAGAAGGTCAGCCGCGTGCTGGCCGGCAGCGGCATTCCCGCGCTCGACATGGCCGCCAACACCAAGGAGCTGAGCGAGATCATCCAGCAGGGCATCGACCCCACGCTGGATGAATACGGCCTCGACATGCCGGAACTCTATATCGAGAACATCTCGCTGCCGCCCGAGGTAGAGAAGGTGCTCGATCAACGCACCTCGATGGGCATTGTCGGCGATCTGAACAAATACACCCAGTTCTCGGCCGCGCAGGCCATGCAGGCCGCCGCCAACCAGAGCGGCGACAGTGCCATGGGCACGGGGCTCGGCATGGGCATGGGCATGGGCATGGCACAGGCCATGGCGCAGGGGCTTTCGGGCATGGGCCAGAACCAGCCCCCCGCAGCCCCCGCCGCCGCATCAGCCCCGCCGCCGCCACCGCCCTCGGAAACCACCTGGCATGTTGCTGAAAACGGCCAGACCAAAGGCCCGTTCAGCGCCGCGCAACTGGCGCAGATGATCACCCAGGGCGCGTTCGGCCGGGAAACACTGGTCTGGAGCGCCGGGCAGGACGGCTGGCAAAAGGCCGGCGAGATCCCCGCGCTGGCCTCGCTCTTCCAGATGACGCCGCCCCCGCCGCCGCCCGCTGGCTGAGCCATGAGCGAAGCCAGCGCGCCCGTCGACACGCATCGCTTCCCCTGTGCCCAATGCGGCGCGCAGTTGCGCTTCGCGCCGGGCCAGAAACGGTTGAGCTGCCAGTATTGCGGCCATGAGCAGGACATCCCCCACACCGAGGAGGACCGCAGCAGCGCGCTCAATGCGCTCGATCTGCACGAGGCGCTGGCCAACACCCTGCCTGCCGAAACGATCGAGGAAACCCGCGTTCTCAACTGTGGAAATTGCGGCGCCCAGGTTGAATTCGACCCCGCCCAGCACGCCGCGCAATGCCCGTTCTGCGCCAGCCCGGTGGTCACCGATACCGGCATGCACCGCCATATCAAGCCCCAGGCGGTGCTACCCTTCCGCCTGACCGAGAAGGAAGCGCACGCCTCGATGAACCGCTGGCTCAAGGGGCTGTGGTTCGCGCCGAACGGGCTGAAGAAATACGCCCGCTCCGACCGGCAGATGGACGGGCTCTATGTGCCCTACTGGGCTTTTGATGCCTTCACACGCTCGCGCTATTCCGGCGAACGCGGCGATGCCTATTACGAAAGCCGCACCGTCACCCGCAACGGCAAGACCACCACCGAACAGGTGCGCAAGATCCGCTGGCGGCGGGTTTCGGGCAATGTGCAGCGCCAGTTCCGCGATGTGCTGGTGATGGCCGCACAAAGCCTGCCACGCAAATATGCGCGCGCGCTCGAACCCTGGATGCTGGGCGATCTTTCGCCCTATGATCCGCAGTTCCTGTCAGGCTTTCGCGCCGAGGGCTATACCGTCGATCTGCCCGAAGGCCACCGCATCGCGCTCGAACGCATGGAAGAGATGATCCGCCAGGATGTGCGCCGCGATATCGGCGGCGATGAACAGCGCATTCACAGCCTCAACACCGATCATTCCAACGAGAAATTCAAGCACCTCCTGTTGCCGATCTGGATGGCGGCCTATCGCTATCAGGGCAAGAGCTACCGCTTCATCGTCAATGCCCAGACCGGCAAGGTGCAGGGTGAAAGGCCCTGGTCGGTCTGGAAGATCGCCGGCGCGGTCGCGCTGGCGCTGCTTGTGGCGGTGCTGTTCCTTGCGTTTGGCGAGTTTCAGTGATGCGCGCCTTGATCCAGCGTGTCAGCGAGGCATCGGTGCGCGTGGACGGCGCGGCGGTGGGTGCCATCGGGCCGGGGCTGATGATCCTGGCCTGTGCCATGCGCGGCGACGATCCGGCGCGCGCCGAGCAGCTTGCCGACAAGATCGCCAGGCTGCGCATCTTCCGCGACGAGGCCGGCAAGATGAACCGCAGCCTGCTCGATACCGGCGGCGGTGCGCTGGTGGTGAGCCAGTTCACGCTGGCTGCCGATACCAGCCGCGGCAACCGGCCCGGCTTCTCTGCCGCCGCCGAGCCTGAAACCGGCCGCGCCCTCTATGAACACCTCGCCAGCTGCCTGGCCGGGAAGGGCATCACCACTGCGCGCGGTGTCTTCGGCGCCGAGATGCAGGTCTCGCTGGTCAACGACGGGCCGGTCACCATCTGGCTGGAGGTCTGAACACCCCCGCAACTGCCGCACATACCAGGTGCCGCAGGGCGCGCGGGGCCGCCCCCCCCGCACCCTGCACCCGGCCCCCGACGAAAGGAACATCATGGACGCCGCCAGTTTCACCACCGCCGAATATGCCGCACGCCTTGCCCGCATCCGCGCGGCGATGGCACAGGCGGGGCTTGATGCGCTGATCATCAGCGATCCGTCGAACATGGCCTGGGCCACCGGCTATGATGGCTGGTCGTTCTATGTGCATCAGGCCGTGGTGATCGGCCCGGAGGGTCCACCGCTGTGGTGGGGGCGCGGGATGGATGCCGCGGGGGCCCGCCGCACCGTCTATATGGGCGAGGCGCAGATCCACGATTATGCCGACGATTATGTGCAGAATCCGCACAAGCATCCGATGGAGAGCCTCGCCGCCCTGCTGGCGCAGAAGGGCTGGGCGCGGGGGCGCATCGGTGTCGAGATGGACAATTACTACTACTCCGCCAAGGCCCATGCGGTGCTGGCCGAACACCTGCCGCAGTCCATGTTGTCCGACGCCACGGCGCTGGTGAACTGGCAGCGCGCGGTAAAATCACCCGCCGAGCAGGAGCGCATGCGCCGTGCGGCGCGTATCGTCGAGGCGATGCACCGCACCATTCTGGAGCGCGCCGAGCCGGGCATGGCCAAGAACGCGCTGGTCGCCGAGATCCTGCGCACCGGCACGCTGGGGGCTGACGGCCATTGGGGCGACTATCCGGCGATCGTGCCGCTGGCGCCATCGGGCAGCGATGCCAGCGCCCCACACCTGACCTGGGATGACCGTCCTTTCAAGGCTGGAGAGGCTAATTTCTTTGAAATTGCAGGTGTTTACCGGCGATACCATTGCCCGCTCTCGCGCACGCTCTTCTTTGGCGAACCGCCCGCAACCTATCGCCGCGCCGAGGAAGCCGTGCAAAGGGCCACCGAGGATGCGCTGGCTGTCGCCCGGCCCGGCAATCACTGCCAGGACATCGCCAATGCCTTCAATGCGCGGCTCAACGCGCTGGGCTTTCAGAAGGACAGCCGCTGCGGCTATCCGATCGGGCTGAGCTATCCGCCCGACTGGGGCGAGCGCACGATGTCGCTGCGGCGTGGCGACATGACCGTTCTGGAGCCCGGCATGACCTTCCATTTCATGCCCGCGCTCTGGCTTGACGATGGCGGGCTGGAGATTACCGAAAGCATCCTGATCACCGAAACCGGCTGCGAAAAACTCTGCGCGCTGCCCGGAGAGATCTTTGTCAAATGACCCGATGTGCGACGGGGTGCCACCCGGAGTCAGATGCGAGCGGCATTATTCTGGCGCGGAAGGCGCACACTGAGCGTGTTTTCGCCATGGGTGGAGGTGGTCAGGCAGTTGCGCCCGGCGCGTTTTGACGCATAGAGCGCGTGATCGGCATCCGAGAGCAACCGATCGGCCGAGGGATCGTCATAATCCCGCGCCAGAACCGCGCCCATCGAGCCCGCCACCCGGCATTCATGCCCTTCAAACAGGATCGGCGCGGCCAGTTGCTGCAAAATGCGCTCGCCGATCCGCTCCACCGTGGCGAATCCGTCAATGCCCGTAAGCAGCAGGATGAACTCATCACCCCCCACCCGCGCCACCAGATCGCCGGCGCGCAACACATTCGTCAGGATGCGGGCCACCTCACACAATACGTGATCCCCCGCGGCATGCCCCAGCGTGTCGTTGACCTCCTTGAAGAAATCCAGGTCAAGTTGCAGCAGGGCAAAATCCTCACGCGCTGCGATCAGCTTGTCAAGCTGGCGCTCCAGCGCGCGCCGGTTGCGCAACCCGGTCAGCGCATCTGTCAGCGCCTGTTCCTCGGCCTGTTGCTTGGCCCCGCGCAGGCGCAGATTCATCCGCGCCAGTTCGCCCATCACCGCGGCCTTGGCCTCGGCCAGATACAGAAGCTCGATTGCCAGATCGGTGGGCGCGAAATCCGTTGCGCTGAGCCCATGATCGCGCACTGCGTCGCGCACCGCATAGCCGAACGACAGATTGAGCAACACCCCCTCACCACCGGCCAGCGAGACCGCGATGCCCTTGAAGCCGGTGCCGGGCGCGGCGCGCAGGTTCATGCTCAGGCGCGGTGCCGACAGCAGATCCTCTGGCCGTCGAACATTGCCCGGGCGGCGCAGCATGAAGATCTGCTCCAGCGGGGCACCCATCGCCCCCTCGCCCATCAGCTTGACCAGGGTAGGCCCGGCGCCGCAGATGCAAAAATTTGCATCAAGCAGCAGATACATCGGCATGATCCGCCCCAGGCCTCTGGCGCAGAAGGAAAAATTGGTTCGTCCGGTATCCCCGTCCATCACGGCGCCTCCGTTGCCGCGAGATGAAACTGGCGCCCGCTGTGAAATGCCGGGTCATAGACATCAACGGCAATCACCTCGTCGGGGTCGCGACGCGCGCGGCGGTCGGTATCGGCACCCGACCGGTGGCAACCGCGATGTTCCAGGACGGCCAGCGCGCCGTAATCATCCGCCAGCGCCCGCAGGATACCCACCATCACATGCCCGAAACCCGCCGGGCAGGCATGGCAGGTCAGCACGAAACGGCCCTGCCCCTCCTCATCAAGGGTCAGGTCGGGCATCGCCAGTTCGGCTACGGCAAGCTGCGTGCGCCCGCGCAGATCCTCCAGCGAGTAGAGGAAATCGGTGAAGCTGACGCCACCAAAACGCAACAGCCGGCGCAGCGGCTCCATGCGCTCATGCGAGATCAGATAGGTGCCCATGTCCTCCAGCAGCGAGTCGCGCGGGCGGTCAAGCTGGGCGGCGGCAGCGGCGATCATCGCATCGGTCATCCAGCCGTCATAAATCTGCATCGCCTCGAATCCGTCGGGGCCAAGCTCAGCCGCAACCCCTGATTTCAGGGCAACATCATGCCATAGCGCATCCCCGAAGGAATCGCACAGGAAAGACTTGATCGCCTTGTTGATCAGACCGTGCATCGGCTCCTCACACAAACCCTGGCGGCAATCCTATGGGCCAGATCTTAAGGAATGGCGAATACCCAAGGCAGGTTTCAGCCCCCTTCAAGGCCCAGAAGCGTCGGCAGATGGCCAATATCAGGGCGCACGGCATCCGCCAGCGGGGCCAGGTCATCGGCGCTGGCCACGCCGGTCAGCACGCCCAGCGTGGCCATCCCAGCCGCGCGCCCGGCAAGCAGGTCATGACGGCTGTCACCGACCATCAGCACCGCATCCGGGGCCAGCCCGCAATGATGCGCGAAAGCCAGCAACATGCCCGGCGCGGGTTTGCCGCCATGGCCGGAATCAAAACCGGCGATGAAGTCGAAATGCTCAAGATGCGCGGCCACATGACGCCGGGCGACGGCCTCGTGGTCGTTGGTGGCGACGCCCAGCCGCAGCCCCGCCCCCGCCAGCCTGGACAAGAGCGGCCCAAGCGGCACGGCCTCGGCCAGCGGCACATTGGCGGCGGTTCCCGAAAGGCGCGCGCAAAGCGCCTCGGCACCACCAGCCTGCGGCACCAGCGGCGCGATGTGTTCGGCCACTTCAAGGCTGGTGCTGGCGATCACCATGCTGTCGGCCAGAAACCGCCCCTGCACGGGGTCAAAGCCCATCGCCTCGGCCAGTCGGGCGGCGCGGGCGTCATCGCCGGCGGCCAGATCCTCGATCACCCGGCGGGCCCAGCCGGCCCAGGTGGTCTGGAAATCGAACAGCGTTCCGTCCTTGTCGAACAGGATTGCACGAATGTGGCGCATCATTGCTCCGTCATGTCCAGTGAACCTGCGCGCCGCCGGGAAGCGCTGCAAGGGCAGCGCCGGGCTGAGCGGGCGCAATGCCGAGCGCGGCGCAGCACTCAAGCAGCATTGCCTCGTCGGAAAGCAGGAATTCGAGCACCGCCAGCATCAACCCCGGCTCACCTATCTGCGCGCGCAACGCGGCCGGGTCCATGCCGCCAGCCGCCATGAACGCGCCGATCCGATCCGGCTGCGAGGCCAGCCACCCCAGAACCTGCGCGGCCAGATACTCGGCCTGTGCCTGTGTCATCGCCATGGCTGCCCCAAGTCCTGCCCTACACCCTGCCCTGCTCCGCCACCGCTGCACCGATGGCCCCGACACACACCCGCCCCCCCCCGGACAGCCGGGCATTTCAGGCACATGCCAACGGCTGGAAAGGTTTCATTAACCTTTTGACGCTAGGCATTTGGTAAGGCCGTGACCGAAAGCTTTCAATCGAAAAAGCACGCCGCCAGCGGGGCGAGGTAGATCACAGATGGCAGCGAAAATTCTCATCGTGGATGATCTGGCAATCAATCGGATCATCCTGAAGGTCAAGCTCAGCGCCGCCTGCCATGAAAGCCTGCAGGCGGCCGATGGCCTGACGGCGCTGGAACTGGCCCAACGCGAGCGGCCCACCCTGATCCTGCTGGACATGATGCTGCCTGACATTTCGGGCATCGAGGTGTGCCGCAGGCTGCGCGCCAATCCGGCGACGCGCGACATTCCGGTGATCATCGTCACCGCCTTGAGCGACCGCGAGCGTCGGCTTGAAGCGCTTGCCGCGGGGGCCGATGATTTTCTGAGCAAACCGCTGAATGAGGCGATCCTGCTGGCGCGTATCCGCAGCCTGCTGCGCGCGCGCGAAACCGAGGCCGAACTGCGCCTGCGCGCCACCACCTGCCGCGATCTGGGCTTCAGCGAGGCGGATGCCGAATTCGCCATGCCCGCGCGCATCGGCCTGATCGCGCCCGAGCACGGCATCGCCCTGGCCTGGCGCGAGGCGCTCGCCCCGCTGATGGCGGCGCGTTTCGATCTGCTGACACCCAGCGAGGCGCTCAGCGACGCCGGCGATGGCCCGGCGCCTGACGTCTATCTGGTGGCCGCCGATCTGGGCCGGTCGGGGGCCGGGCTGGCGCTGGTGTCGGATCTGCGCGCGCGGCTGCGCAGCCGGCATGCGGCAATCATGCTGATCATGCCGCAAGCTGCCAGTGAGACCGCCGCCATGGCGCTCGATCTGGGCGCGAACGACATGATGATGTTGCCCTTCGACGCGCAGGAAACCGCGCTCAGGCTGAACATGCAGGTCCGCCGCAAGCGCCGCGCCGACCTCTTGCGCCGCCAAATCAGCGACGGGCTGCAACTGGCCATCACCGACCCGCTGACCGGGCTTTACAACCGTCGCTATGCGCTGGCGCATCTGGAGCGCATTGCCGCACGCGCGGGCGAGACCGGCAAGCCCTACGCGGTCATGGTTCTGGATCTGGACCGCTTCAAGGCGATCAACGACCGCTACGGCCATGGCGCGGGCGATACCGTGCTGGAGGTGGTCGCCGACCGGCTGCGCACGCATCTGCGCCCCTCCGATCTGGTAGCGCGCATCGGCGGCGAGGAATTTCTGGTTATCCTGCCCGAAGCCAGCCTGGCCACCGCGCAGATCGCCGCCGAGCGGCTTTGCGGCGTGGTCGGCGAGACGCCCATCGCCCTGCCCAAGGGGCTTGGCGCGGTCAATGTGACGATCTCTGCGGGCCTGGCGCTCGGCGACGGGGACGAGCACCCCGCCGAGACAGCGCAGGACGCGTCGCCGGGGCAGGCCGTGCTGGATCGCGCGGATGCTGCCTTGATGCGCGCCAAGGCTGCCGGGCGCAACCGGGTGACAGTCTCGGCCAGCGCAGCCTAGGGGCGGGCTTATTTGGGGCAGGCTTGCCGGGAGGCAGGTTTGTTTGGGGCAGGTTTAGTCGCGCCCGAAGCGCCGCGGGCGGCGGGTCTCCAGCCGCTCGGCCATCGCCGCGCGCTCGTCCGCCGACAGGCGCGCCAGCCGGGCCACAAAGGCCGCATGCGCCAGATCAATGCGCTGCGCGCGAAGGTCGCGCTCATTTTCCAGCAATGCGGCGAATGCGGCCGCGTCGAAAGGGTCCGCACGCAGCAATGCCCCCAGTTGGGCGATACGTTCGGCGGCCCGCGCCCGGCGTTCCTCGCGGCTTGACGGGCGCGCGCCGGTATCCTGGCCCGGACCGAGCGCACCACGCAAATCGCGCCGTGCGTCATCGGGCAGGGCCCACCAGAGAGCGCGCAACTCGCTGGTCGGTTCAAGGCGTGCCGGCGAGCGGCCATGCTTGAAGATCCCGCCGCCAATGACCCCGATCACCAGCAGATTGAACGCGAGCGACAGCACCAGGACGATCTTCAACCCCCTGCCGGTTCGCCGGGCTGCGCCGCCCTGGTCCATCTCGTCCTGCATGCCCGCTCCTCCTAGAATTGATCCATCAGCGCCAGCAAAACGCCATCGTCGAACGCATCGAGCGGGTCTTCAGCCCAGCCGGCCAGCGCAGGACTGACCCGCCCCGCCCCCATCCAGACCTGTTCGACCAGCACCGCGGCAGGCTCGGGCTCGGCCAGGCCAAGCCAAAGTCCAGCCACCCCGGCCAGCGAAGCCGCCGCCAGTCCCATACCCCCACCCAGCGCCTCAAGGAACCCGTGAAACCGCGCGCCGATGCCCCCCGGCCCTGACCGGGGACGGGCCGCCGCCACGCCCTTTGCCGGCATCGCAGCCAGCGCATCGGCCATCAACCGGGCCGAAAGCGCGCCCGGCAACCCATCCGCGGCCTGATCACCTGCGCGGCGCACATCAAGGCGCGCGGCCTCGAAGAATGGCTCAAGCGCAGCATCGCCTTGCGCGTGCCTGGCGGGGCCGGTTTCCGGTCTGTCCTGATTCATGTCTCAAACCCCAATTCGGCGCGCCGGGCCAGCAGCAGTTCGGCCAGGCGCTTCTTTCCCCGTGCGGTCAGGCTTTCCACCGCCTCGACCCCGACATCCAGCGCCACGGCAATCTCGGGGTTGGAAAGCCCCTCGATATGGCGCAGCACCACCGCGATGCGCTGCCGCTCCGGCAGTGCTTGAAGCGCCGCGTTCAGCGCCTGCACCCGCTCGCCCGCGATCATCCCCTCCAGCGGTGGCGTGCCCGGATGCGGCGGCTCGGCGATTGTATCGAGCGCCACGCCACGCCGGCGCCGCAACCGATCCGTCGCCAGATTGACCGCCACCCGGTAGACCCAGGTTGCCGGTTGCGCGACGCCCGCCTGCCACCGGGGCGCAATCTGCCACAGGCGCAACATCGCTTCCTGCGTCACATCCTCGGCCTCGGCCGGATCATCAAGCAACCGGCCGACCAGACGCAGGATGCGCGGCGCCAGACGGTCGATCAGCAGCCGCGCGGCCAGCGCCTCGCCCGCGGCATAGCGGGCCAGCAGCCCCTCATCGCTGTCAGGGTCGGTTCGAGGCGGCATCGGGCGGGGCGGCTCCTCAAGGCTTGGCGTTGCCCATCGACGGGGCGTTTTCAGCAGATCGGGCGCGGACGGGCGGGTTGGGGCGGCCTAACGCAGCGCCCGTTCCAGCGGTAGCCCTGCTCTGGCCCGCATGCAAGCACCCCTCCCTGCACACGCGCAATCGGCCTGTCAGTGCCGGCTCAATCCGCGCGGCGCTGCTGACGACGCTCGGCGCGTTCGGCCCAGCGCGCCTGTGCCGCGGCAAACTCCTCCGCCGAGATCATCCCGTCGCCATCGGCATCCATGCGCCGGAAGCCACGCTCGGCCATCGCTTCGGCGTCGCGCCCGTGGCGCTGGCCCCAGGCGACGCCACCATGCCGCCTGCCGTGGCGATCTCCTTCGACACGCGCCGATCCGCCATCGCGCAGGCGCGGCGCGCGCTCGGCACGCGCCGCGTGCCGCGCATCGGCCAGCGCCTGGATCGCGCGCACCAGCTCCTGCTGATCCATCCGGCCATCGGCATCGGCATCGCCCAGCTCGAACAACCGCGCGGCATGGCGCTCGGCCATCGCGCCGCGGCGCAGTTCCATGCGCGCGCCCAGATGCGCGTGCCACTCGTCCCGGCTGATCATGCCGTCGCCATCGGTATCAATGGCGGCAAAATCCATCGGCTGTATCATCCGCGCCCCTGCCGCCCGCTCGCCCGACGCCATTGCCGGCACGGCACCCACCATCATCAATGCGATCGAAAGTGTAACAATCCGCATGTTCAGTCCTTTCATGCCCAGACCAGAGCCGGGCGCCATTGCGGGCCCAACCCGTTGCCGCATACCCAAACGCACGCAACACAGATCTAACGGACCACAAGGGGCATTCCGTCGCAGCTCGGCATAATAACAGGCATTCAGCTTGACCTTTTTTTGTGCATGCCTATCGTCTGGCGCACCCCCCACCCCACACCAAGGCTCCGCCCATGCTCTCGTCCACCAGCCCCGTTGCCGCACGATCCGACGATGACCGCCCGCTGCGTGACGCGCTGGTGCTGGGCTGGCAGCGGCAATGCCCGGCCTGCGGCGAGGGGCGGATGATGCGCGGCTACCTCAAGGTTGCCGATGCCTGCCCCAATTGCAACGAGGCGCTGCATCACCATCGCGCCGACGACGGGCCGGCCTATGTGACCATCCTGATCGTCGGCAAACTGGTGATGTTGGTCTACATGACAATCTATCTGGCGTTCGAGCCGCAGCCCTGGGTGATGATCACGCTTTGCTGGTCACTGGCGATCGGCCTGTCGCTGTGGCTTCTGCCGCGGCTCAAGGGGGCTTTCGTGGCCCTGCAATGGTCGCGGCGGATGCACGGGTTTGGCGCGCCGGGCCTGCGGGACTGAGCCACGCCATGAGCGCCCCCGACAAAACCGCGATCCGCGATGCGGCAACCATCGTGCTGGTGCGTGACGCACAGGGCCCCGCGCCGCGCGTGCTGATGGGCCAGCGTGGTGCCGGGGCCGCCTTCATGCCCAACAAGTTCGTCTTTCCCGGCGGCGCCATCGACCCCGACGACAGCCTTGTCGTTCTGGATGCCCCGCTCGATCCCGCCATGCGCGGCAGGCTGGCCGCCACGCCGGTCACCGCCTCCGCCCCCAGCCCGGAAGCCATGGCTGCCGCGGCGATCCGCGAACTCTGGGAGGAGGCCGGGCTGATGCTCGCGCGCCCCGGCCCCTGGCAAGGCCCCCTTCCCGCTGACTGGCTGGCCTTCGCCGAGGCCGGCCAACGCCCCTCGGCACGGGGCCTGCACTACCTGTTTCGCGCCATCACCCCGCCCGGACGCAGCCGCCGCTTCGATGCGCGCTTCTTTCTTGCCGATGCCGCCTGCCTGGCCAATGACGCCGACGATTTCAGCCGCGCCTGCGAGGAACTGAGCCATCTGCACTGGATCGAACTGCGCGAGGCTCGTCAGCTCGATCTGCCCTTCATCACCGAAGTCGTGCTCGCCGAGGCCGAGGCCATGCTGCGCGAGGGCCCTTCCGCAAGCGTGCCCTTCTTCGACAATTCCGGCAGCAGCTCGATCTTTCGCCGCATCGCCTGAAGGCACCCGGCCTTCGTGCTTCAGCCGTCTTTGTGCCGCAAATATCCTGGGGGGTGAATGGGCCGCAGGCCCAGAGGGGGGCAGACAGCCCCCTTCAGCCGGTCCGCGTCAGCCGCGCCCGGGCACCTTCTGCAAAAGCGGCATCAGCGCGGCCATGTCCGGGCCATGCACCTGCCCGGTCAGCGCCTTTCTGAGCGGCATGAACAACGCCTTGCCCTTGCGCCCGGTGGCCGCCTTGACCGCCGCCGTCCAGTCGGCCCAGGCCTGTGCACCGTAGGGAGGCGGCGGCAGCAAGCGCAGCGCCTCGGCCACGAATTCGGCATCTTCCGGCGCGATTTCGGGCGCGGCGCCATCGCGGCACAGCGCCCACCAACCCTCCAGATCGCCCAGCCGGGTGATGTTCTCGCGCGCCACATCCCAGAACCGGGGTGCCAGCGCCTCGGGCACCCCCAGCGCCGCCAGCCGCCCGGCCACCGCCTCGAAGGGCAGCGCCTGCACATGCGCGCGCGTCAGCGGCCAGAGATCCTCGGCATCGAACTTGGTGGGCGCGGCACCGAACTGGCCCAGATCGAACGCCGCGGCAATCTCGTCGAGATCGGCGCGCAGTTCCACCGGCTGGCTTGAGCCCAGCCGCGCCATCAGCGACAGAAGCGCCATGCGCTCCACACCTTGCGCGCGCAGATCGCGCAGCGAAAGCGTGCCCAGCCGCTTCGACAGCGCCTCGCCCTGCGCACCGGTCAACAGGCTGTGATGGGCAAAGGCCGGCGGCGTGCCGCCCATGGCCTTGATGATCTGGATCTGGGTGGCGGTATTGGTCACGTGATCGGCGCCGCGCACGATATGCGTGACCCCCATGTCCATGTCATCAACCGAACTGGCGAAGGTATAAAGCACCTGCCCGTCGGCACGGATCAGCACCGGGTCCGACACGCTGGCCGCGTCGATCGA
Organism: Pararhodobacter sp.; assembly: GCA_046295695.1. Lineage (GTDB taxonomy): Bacteria > Pseudomonadota > Alphaproteobacteria > Rhodobacterales > Rhodobacteraceae > Pararhodobacter. Next base: position 38,049 of record JBKBMS010000010.1, read on the forward strand.
CAGATCGCCCAGAATGCCATCGCTCCATTCGATGCGCTCCTGGTCCAGCAGAAAGCGCCAGTATCCCTGCCGCTCGGCGCGCAGCTTCGCGCGCGCTGCCTCGTCAAGCGCCAGCGCCGCGCGGTCGTAAACCGGGGGTTTTCCCATGTTGAGCTGCTTCTTGCGCTTCAGATCCAGCTCGGTCGGGGTTTCGAAACACTCGTAGAACCGCCCCGCCGTGCGCAGCCTGTCAGCCTCCTCGGCGTAGCGCTCCAGCCGCTCGGACTGGCGCTCCACCCGGTCCCAATGCAGGCCCAGCCACTCCAGATCGGCCTTGATGCCATCGGCATATTCTTCTTTCGAGCGCTCGCGATCAGTGTCATCAAGGCGCAGGATGAACTGCCCCCCGGTCTTGCGCGCGATCAGATAGTTGAACAGCGCCGTGCGCAGGTTGCCGATGTGCAGATAGCCGGTGGGAGAAGGGGCAAAACGGGTGACGGTCATGGGAAAACTCCTGTTGCGGCTGCTTTTCCACAAGTGCCGCCATTTGTCCATAACCAGCACGGGAGAGCGGGCATGAGCGAATGGCAAGGCAGGGCAGCCCCCGGTATCGCCGATATCGAGGCGCTGGCCGATACCGCGCGCGCGGCGCTGCCCGAACCCTTCGCCACCGCGGCGCGCGCGGTGGCGGTGCAGGTGGTCGATTTCGCCTCCGACGAGATGCTGGCCGAGCTGGGCATCGAGGATCCGTTCGAACTGACGGGGCTCTATGACGGCATCCCGCTGACGCAGAAATCGGTGCTGGACACCCCGGACCAGCCCGATGTCATCTGGCTGTTCCGCGCCGCGATCCTCGATGAATGGCTGGCGCGCGGCGATGTCGCGCTCGATCATCTGGTGACACATGTCTATGTGCACGAACTGGCGCATCACCTCGGCTGGTCGGATGACGATATCGCCCGCATTGACCGCTGGTGGGAATAGCGCACCGCCCTAATCGCGGTTGATGTCCTCGAAGCGCCAGGAAAGGCGGATCAGCTCGTCGATCAGCGGCGCCGGGGTCCAGAGCCTGGCGGCCTCGGGGGGGGCGAGGGCGGCGGCCTGGCGCAGTTCATGACGCAGCACCAGCAGTCCCAGCCCGTCGCCCTCGGCCATCGGCCCGCCGCGCCAGTCGGGATAGCCCGCACCCAGCACCATCGCCACATCAATATCGGAGGGGCGCAACGCCTGGCCGGCCTCCAGCAGGCGCGCGCCGGCATTGATCAACGCCAGCACCAGCAGCCGCTCCGGCGGCAAGGGCAGCGTCACCGCATCCTCTTTGGCGCGCGGCGCGGCGATGCCATCCGGCACCGAGCCCGGCAACAGGCCCAGCGCCGCCCGGGACGCCGCCAGGGACGCCGCCGTCACCCCCCTTTGCACCAGCACCCGCGCCGCATGCCCCGCAGCCTCAAGCATGGCCGGCAGCACCGGCGCCCCGCCCGCGCGCAGCGGCGTGGCCTGCATCGAGCGCGCCAGATCGTCGGCCTGCAAGGTTGCCTCGGGTGCCAGCCCCGCCGGCACCACGATCTCGGCCAGCAGCGGCAAACCGCCCCGGTTTCGCATCTGTCCCGGCACAAGTTGCACCTGTTCGCTGCCGCCCGATGGCGCGGGCAACGCGGCGGATCCGGGGTTCCAGACGATCCGCGGGCAACCTGCCGGCAGCGCGGCATCCAGCCAGCCCGCCAGCGATGCCGAGGCCAGCCCCAGCGCCGGCAGGGCATCGGCATCGGCATCAAGCGCCAATCGTCCCTCCAGGCGCGCCCAGTCGGCATCGGCATCGGATTGCGAAAGACTGCCGGCGGCAATCGCATCGAGCTGGATCTCGGCGACCGCCTCCAGCACCGCGGTCAGGGCATCGGCATCGGGGGCCAGCATGACGATCCGGCGCCCGGCGCGCAGCAACGGCGGCACCAGCAGCGCCGCATCCGCAGGCTCCAGCGCCAGTGCCAGCGGATCACTGCGCCGGCGTGGCGCACGCCCGCCCGGCTGCACGGCCTGCCGGGCCTCGGGCGTATCGTGCACCCGGCGCATGGCGCGCGCCAGATAGGCCAGCGCACGCGCCGGCGGGGCCGTGGCTGCTTCCTGGGCCTGCACCAGATCGAAGGCCAGTGCCGCCTCCGGGGGCAGTAGCTGCACGGCTTCGACGGTATCGATCAGTTGCGCCTCATGGCGGCGGTGGCCGGGCAAGGGGGCGGGCAGCGCGGCGCGCGCCTGCGCGATGGCACCGCGAAAACCCGCCGGATCGGCCAGACCCGGTGCCTCGGCATTATCCGCGAGGTCCGGCAGGGGGTGGCGCGCCAGGGCGGCTGCCACGCGCTGCGCGGCGGGCAGCAGCCCCTCCGCCCCGCCTTCCTGCCCGCCGCCACCTTCGGGCTCGATGGCGTCGATCATGCCCAGATCCAGCACCTGGCGGGCGCTCAACGGCCGTTCAGCGCGCAAGAAGGCCAGCGCCGCCCCCGCTCCGATCCGCCATCCCAGCCGCACCGCAGCCCCGCCCGGCGGCAGAAGGCCCAGACGCGGCTCGGGCAGATGAAACACCGCGCGCGGATCGGCCAGCCGCACCTGTGCCGCCAGCGCCAGCGCCAGCCCGCCCGAACTGACCCGCCCGTGCAGCGCACAGACCACCGGCAACGGGCTTTCGGCAATGCGCTGGCAAAGCAGGTGCAGGCGTTCAAGAACCTCGGGCATGGGCGTGGGGTCAGGGCCGGGCGGCGGCAGATCGGCATGCGGCCCGGCGCAGAAATCCGGCCCGCGGGCGGTGAAGACAACAGCGCGTACCCCCCGATCACTGCTCACGCCGTGAAAGGCGCGGGCAATGGCATCGACCAGCGCCAGGCTGAAGCGATTGCCCCCCGGCGCCGCGAAGGAAAGGGTGGCGATTCCGTCCTGCACACGGCGCTGAACATGGTCGGGCGCGGCACCCGCACCGCGCAACAGCAAGGGTGCCGTATCGGCTCCGCCGCCCGCTTCCGCCCCCTCCTCTTGCACACCGCCCCCTTTCGCCGCCTGGCCGCAGCCCAGTCTCGCTGCCAACATTAGAGGCCGGCGCGTGCCGATTTGCAAGCGCTGCCGGGGCCTTGGCGGCGGCCAGTCAATCGACGAACGGGGCCAGCCCGCCTTTGCCCCCCTCCCCTGGCGCGCTCAACCGATGTCGCGGAAGCAGCGAAAGCCGAGGTGGTAGTTGTGGTGACTGCGCCGATCCATCACCCGGCTGCCATGCCAGAACGGTGCCCGCCAGCGCGCCCAGTGCTCATGCGCGCGGATCTGATCCCAGACGAACCATGAGCCTTTCATCTCGGTCACGCCCAGCGTCGTGGAGCCACGGCTGGCCATCTGATCCTCGGCCAGCGGCAGGTTCATGTGCTCGGCGGCGTTGCCGTCGATGTCATAGACCCCAAGTGGGCTGTGGCATTGCGCGAAAGACCCCGCCGGATAGGTGTTGGAGCCGCAGCGGTTCCAGCCGCCGCCATCGCAACTGGGCGATTTCGAACTGCCGGTGGCGCAGACCCCGCGCCGCCACTCGCCGATGGAAAACAGATGCGAGGTGCTTGCGTAGCGCTGGTTATGCCAGCGGCGCATGGCATTCACCGCCGCCGACATGCCCATGCCGCGCACCATGTCAAAGGGATAATCCGGCGGCAGCAACTGGCCGGCTGCCGCGCCCTCCCATTCATGCGCATCGCCCAGCCGCGCGCCTTCGGCGGCGCATAGATGCGCGGCCTCGTTGGCACGCACCCAGACCACCGGATAGGCCAGCGGCACATTGGGATATTCGAACATATGCGCGCAGACGCGGGCATCCTCGGGGCGCTGGGTGGCGGGGTCGTAGAGCGGCACCTCGTAGGGGCGCCCGCAGATCCGCTCGAACCGGGCATTGCGATAGCCGCGCCGCACGCTCTCGACGCTGCCGCCCAGCCGCGCGGCGGCCTGCTCGGGGGTCATCGGGTGACGGGTGATCGCCGGGTTGCCCTGGCCGATGAAGGGCGAGCCGGCAAAGACCTCGCGGATGCGCGCCATGGTGGCGTCGGACAATCCACGCGACTGCTGCATCAGATGGAACATTCGCTCGTTGTTTTCGGCCAGGGTCTGGGCCGGGGCCGGCAGGGGCGCGGCCAGCGCCATCGCTGCCCCCAGCACCAGCACCTTGCCACGCGAGCCGGCCATGGCCCGGAAGGCCCTCGAAAGCACCGATCTTGCCGCCATCATTCCCTCCCCTGTCGCCTGAGCAGATAGATGAAATCACGATTGTCAGCAGATTCCACGAAGCGCGCGATACGCCGGCCATCGCGGCTGCGCGCATCGGATTCGCCCATCCGCCGATCCAGATGCACGGTCTCGAACCCCTCCTCGCCGGGGCGGCGGGTGTAGACCGCCGCATAGGTCAGATCGAGCGAGTTCATGTCCAGCAGCATCGCATATTCGCAGCCATAAGCCTGAAAGGTCCGCGCCATCCCCGAAGGCGTCGCCGAGGAAAACACCGCATAGATCAGAAATTGCCGCCCCTCGGCATGGCGCATACACAGGCCCGAGCGCAGGGTGCGAAGCTGCGCCTCGGCCGAACCCGACCAGTTGCCCTGCATCCAGTCGCGCACCAGCGGGCCGGGCAGAAACTCGCCGCGCTCCGGGTCGGCATGAATGAGCGGCACGCCGTTCTGGCGGGCAAAGCGGATGCGCGGCAAAAGGCGGTTGTCGTCCTCGTGCCAGGTGCGTATCTGCACGCGCCCGTCATCGAGCACCAGCAGCGTCGCCAGCCCCGGCTGCAAGCGGCTCAGCACAACACCTTGCACCACGAAGCCGTAATGATGCCCCTGGTTCGCGCTGGCCATCGGTCCGCGCCGAAACGCCCCATGCTCGCGCTTGAACCCGCCGGCGAAGATGGCGGCGATGCGATCGGTCAGCATCGGATTGAGGGTGCCGGTCATCGCCAGCGGTGCCAGATTGGCAAAACCGTCCGGTCCGGGCAGGCGGCGATCGCGCTGCGCCGGACGTGGCGACCAGTTGACCGCCGGATGATCCGTGCCCAACTCATAGCCCAGCTCAAAGCGGCTCATGTCAAAGCCGAACATGTAGACATCGGCGTTGTTCTCGACCCCATCAAGCGCGTTGGCCTCGCCCCGACGCCCCAGGATATCACCATGGATCATGCCCGGCTGCACCACCGAGGCATAGACGCCGGGCGCATCCTGCACCGCATACCAACTGCCCGCCTCCATGCGCGCGGCCTCGGTGCCCACCAATTCGACGCGCAGGTTCGAGCGCATCACCGGATGATGGCGCAACCGCGCCTGGCCCAGCGCCGCCACCACCGCGCCGGCCTCGGCGGCATCGAGCGCCTCGCTGGTATGCAGCCAGGCATCCTCATAGAGCGTGTCCTTGATCAGCGTGATGATGCTTTCGCCAAAGGGCACATATCCGCGCAGGAAATCGGCCACCGCCTCACGCGTGGTGCGCGAGCCGGCGATGCGGTTTCGTACGAAAAGTGCCTGGTCGCAGATCGGCGCATAGGGCAGCCCGGCGCGTTCGGCGGCCTCCAGCGCGCCATCCCAGGGCCGGCATTCCTGCCGGCCGCCGGGCGAGCTGATCACCAGCGCCGGTGCCGGACCGGCTTCAAGCAAAACGCTGAACACATCCGGCGCGGCATTTTCCAGATGCCAGCGTCGCATCTGCCGTCCGCTGCCGGTTTCCAGCACGAACCAGGCATTGACCGCCGGGTTGAGCGCCACCAGCCGCAAGGGCTGGCCATCGGGCAGCGTCGCGCCAAGCTCGGCGCGAAACGGCTGAAACTCCACGACATCACGCGGCTCGGCGCGCTGAAAGGCGGCAAATTGTGCCGCGCGCTGGCCAGCTGGCATGTACCACGGATCGATCGGCAAGTCGGCATCGGAGACGTCGCTGGCGAGCCCGCCACCCGGCCACAGCGACACCACCACCACAGCAAGCGCCGCCATCGCCATGCTTGCCTTCACCACCCCGGCCTTCACCATGAAACCATCAACCCTGCAAGTAGCTGCTGCCAGCAAACCCGTTACTCCCTTGCCTGTTTGCGCCACCATCGGGGCCTGCGCCGGGCGGCATCCGGCATGCGCAAAGCCTGCCTGCTTTCCCCGATTCAGGCAACACCCCAGCACGCCGGCACCACCCGCCACCCACAGATGTGAAGCCATGGCCCGGCTGCGGTATACACAGGCATACCGATTGATTTTCCCTCTGACGCTGGATAGAGAAGGCGCAAACGCATCAGGAGAGCGAGAATGACCGCCACCCGCACCGAGACCGACAGCTTTGGCCCGCTTGACGTGCCCGCCGACAAGTATTGGGGCGCCCAGACGCAGCGCTCGATCCGCAATTTTCCCATCGGCTGGGAACGCCAGCCCGTCGCCATCATTCGCGCTCTGGGCGTGGTCAAGAAAGCCTGCGCGCTGGTCAACAAGGCACAGGGCGATCTGGCCCCCGAGCTTGCCGATGCCATCGCCGCCGCCGCGACCGAGGTGATCGAGGGCAGGTTCGACGACAACTTCCCGCTCGTCGTGTGGCAGACCGGTTCGGGCACGCAATCGAACATGAACGCCAACGAGGTGATCTCCAACCGCGCCATCGAAATGCTGGGCGGGCAGATGGGTTCGAAAAAGCCGGTCCATCCCAATGACCACTGCAACATGGGCCAGTCCTCGAACGATACCTTCCCCACCGCAATGCATGTCGCCATCGCCATGATGGCGCGCGATGTGCTCTTGCCGGGGCTGCGCAAGCTGCATGCCGCGCTGGCCGCAAAATCGGAAGAGTTCAAGGATATTATCAAGATCGGCCGCACCCATACCCAGGATGCCACACCCCTGACCCTGGGCCAGGAGTTTGGCGGCTATGCGCATCAGGTCGCCAAGGGGATCGAGCGGGTGGAAGCCTGCCTGCCCGACATCCATGAACTTGCCCAGGGCGGCACCGCCGTCGGCACCGGGCTGAACACGCGCAAGGGCTTTGCCGAAAAGGTCGCTGCGGAAATCGCCGCCATCACCGGACTGCCCTTCGTAACCGCGCCCAACAAGTTCGAAGCGCTGGCCGCGCATGACGCCATGGTCATGTTCTCGGGCGCGCTGAAGACGGTGGCGGCAAGTCTCTTCAAGATCGCCAATGACATGCGGCTTCTGGGCTCGGGTCCGCGCTCGGGGCTGGGCGAGTTGATCCTGCCGGAAAATGAACCCGGCTCCTCGATCATGCCGGGCAAGGTCAACCCCACCCAGGCCGAGGCCCTGACCATGGTCTGCGCGCATGTCATGGGCAATGACGCGGCAGTGGGCTTTGCCGGCTCCCAGGGCCATTTCGAGCTCAATGTCTATAACCCGATGATGAGCTACAACGTGCTGCAAAGCATGCAGCTTCTGGGCGATGCGGCATCAAGCTTCACCGACAACATGGTGGCGGGCACCCAGGCCAATGTCGCGCGCATCGAAAAGCTGATGACCGAAAGCCTGATGCTGGTCACCGCGCTGGCCCCGGTGATCGGCTATGACAAGGCCACCACCGTGGCCAAGACCGCGCACAAGAACGGCACCACCCTGCGCGAAGAGGCGGTCCGCCTTGGCTTCGTCGATGCCGAAACCTTCGACCGCGTCGTGCGCCCTGAAGACATGATCGGCCCGAAGGGCTAGGGGCGCAGACGGTGGCGAAGATCGTGAACCTGCGCACAAGGCGAAAGCAGGCGGCCCGCGCCGCCGCCCGCAAATCCGGCGATGCCAATGCCGCACGCCATGGCATCAGTGCGCAGGCACAAACGCTGGCAGCCACACAAACCGCGCTCCAGGACCGCCGGCTTGACGGCCACCAGCGTTGCACACGGCCACCGGCCGATCCCCCCGAAGAGCCCTGATCACCCGCACGCCGCGCCATCCAGGTCACGGTCCTTGTGCCGGAAATATCCCGGGGGTGAATGGCCGCAGGCCAGAGGGGGCGACGCCCCCGCTTTGCTCAGACCCCTTCGGCCACATCCACCACAACCGCGCCCATGCGGTCACTGGCCTCGGTCGCCTCATGGGCGGCGGCGGCCTCGTCCAGCGGCACGCGCAGCGCCAGCGGATGGCGCAGCGCACCCGCCTCCAGCCAGCGCGTCAGATCGTCAAGCGCCGCCGCCCGCGCCGCCGGGGGCAGCTTGTAGACCAGCACCATGCGCAGCACCTGGCCGGCAAACATCATCGGATAGAAGGGCAGGCGCGGCTCGGGATCGGCCATCGAACCATAGGCCGCAATCACGCCGCTATCCTTCAGCACCGCCCGGATCAGCGCCAGATTGCCCCCGAACTCAACCTCGACGATCCGGTCCACCCCGCGCCCGCCCGTCGCCTCCAGCACCGCCTGCGCCACATCGCCGGTGCGATAATTGATCACCGCCTGCGCGCCCATGGCCCGCGCATGCTCGGCCTTGGCCGGGCTGCTGACGGTGGCCAGCACCCGTGCCCCGGCCAGCCGCGCGATCTGCACGCCATAGGCGCCCACCGCGCCGGCGCCACCGCTCACCAGCACATCCAGCCCCTCGACCGGCCCGTCGGCCAGCACGCAACGATGCGCGGTCTGCGCGGGAATGCCCAGGCAGGCGCCATCGGCATAGCTGGCGGCGTCGGGCAGCGGCACAGCCTGCTCTGCCGGCAAGGCCACAAATTCGGCGCAGGTGCCAAAGGCGCGCCCCCAGGCCGCATTCCACACCCATACGCGCTGGCCCACGCGCCCGCTATCGACACCCGCACCCACCGCCTCGATACGCCCCGCGCCATCGGAATGCGGGATCACCAGCGCAAAGGGAATCGGTGCGCGCAAACCCGACCTTGTCTTGGCATCCGAGGGATTGACCCCCGACACCGCAACCCGCACCAGCACCTCGCCCGGGCCGGGTTCGGGGCGCGGCAGTTGGCGCAGCTCCAGCACCTCGCGGGCGGGGCCTGTGCGATCATAGGCAATGGCGCGCATCATGGGCATGGGATCCTCCTGACTTTCAGGTTTGAGCACAGGCCCCCGCCGGGCGCAAGCCACCGATCCGCGCGCCAAGGCCCGTGGTGTCGGCACATCGGTCCCATGCCGGCACCGCCAACGGGCGGCAACTCTGCTGCACCTGCGCCGGCATCGGCACCACCACGCCCCCCCCGGAAGGCAAGGCCACCTCATGCCACCTCGCTTGAAGCGCCATCATCGCCCCGTCTTTGTGCGGCAAATATCCTCGGGGGTGAATGGGCGAAGCCCAGAGGGGGCAGACAGCCCCCTCCCTTGCCCCCTCGCCTCCGGCCCGGCGCCGCTTCAGACCCGGTTCAGACCCGGTGCAGGTATAGCTCGAAATCCAGCTCGGTGATGGTGCGTGCCACACGCGCATGCTCGGCCGCCTTGACGGCGCTAAAGGTGCGATGCATCTCCGTGCCCAGCGCCGCCTTCAGAAAATCCGAGCCGCGCGCCGCCTCGATGGCACTGCGCCAATCGACCGGCCAACCCTCGGCGGCCACTGCCCCCTCATAGCCGTTGCCGGTGGTTTCCGCACCCGGATCAACGCGGTTCGCCAGCCCGTGACGGATCCCCGCCAGCACGGTCGCCGCCACCAGATAGGGGTTGGCATCCACCCCCGAGGGCCGGTGTTCGATGCGCCGGGCACGCGGGTCGCCGGCGGGGATGCGCAGGGCCACCGAACGGTTGTTCACCCCCCAGGTTGCCGAAACCGGCGCATAGCTCTGATTGGCAAAGCGACGCCATGAATTGGCATGCGGGGCAAAGACCAGCATGCTCTCGCCCATGGTTGCCAGAAGCCCGCCCATGGCATGGCGGATCGTTTCGTTCCAGCCCTCGCCGGGTGCCTCCTGGAAAACGTTGCGCCCGGCATCGTCGCGCATCGAGACATGCAGATGCATGCCGGATCCGGCATGATCGGCAATCGGCTTGGCCATGAAACACGCCACCACCCCATGCCGGCGCGCCTGCGCCCGCACGATGCGCTTGAGCCGCACCAGATCATCGGCGGCCCGCAGGATATCGTCGCGGTAGCGCAGCGTCAGCTCGAACTGGCCCGGCGCGTATTCGGAAATCAGCGTCTCGGCGGTAATCCCGGCCAGCGCCGCCCCGGCATAGATGTCATCAAAGAGTGGCTGCATGCCGTGCAACTGATCGACCGAATAGACCTCGGTGGCACCCGAGCGGCGGCCATCGACGACATCGCGCGCCGGGCGCGCGCGGCCCTCGCCATCACGCTCGGGATCGAGCAGGAAGAATTCCAGCTCGAACGCCGCCGAAACCTGCATCCCCTGCGCGCCCAGCGCCTCCACCTGGCACGAAAGCACATGCCGAGGGTCCGACAGCATCGGCCTGCCATCCAGGTGATACTGGCTCAGGAACAGCTCGCCGCGCGCAGGGTTGGTGCCATGCAGCGCCGTGAGCGAGCCCGGCACCGGCCAGGCCCGCAGATCGCCGTCGCCGCAATCCCAGATCAGGCCGGTTTCATCGACATCCTCGCCGCAGATATCCAGCCCCAGGATCGAGATCGGCAGGTGCCGCCCGCCGGTATAGATTGCCTCCAGCTCATGACGACGAATGATCTTGCCGCGCCCGATCCCGTTGGAATCGTGCAGGAGAATATCGAAGGCGGTGATTTCAGGATGCGCCTGCAGGAAGGCGCGTGCCTCTTCCAGCGAGGCGCCCGAGGGGCAGTTGTGTCCAGTCATTCAAGGGTCCCATCATCGGCAGCTTCCACGCGCAGCGTGGTCAGGATCTCGTCAAAAGCGGCGATCAGCCGGTCGATCTGGCGGTTTTTCGTGGCGGGGCTGACCAGCATCATGTTGTGAAAGGGGGCGATCAGGCAGCCACGATTGACCAGCCCCAGATGCAGCGCACCCTCCAGTTCAGGCTGATGCGCCCGTGCAGCCTCGGTGCCGTTTACAAGTGGGCCGGGCGCGCAGATGAATTCCACCCGCGCGCCCACCCGCACCACATGCCAGTCCAGCCCGTGCCGCGCGATCGCCCGCACCAGCCCCGCCTGCAACCGCGCCGCGCCCGCCTCCATATGGGCATAGGCCCCGGCGGTCATGACCTCGCCCAGCGTGGCTTCAAGGCAGGCAAACTGCATCGGATTGGCGGAAAGCGTGGTGCCCATGCCCGAATGGCCCGCCGGGCGCGTGGCGTCATGGGCGGCGAAACGTTCGGCCAGCGCCGAAGCCAGCCCCCAGATGGCGGCAGGCATGCCGCCGGCCACGCATTTGCCGACCACCAGAATGTCCGGCATCACCCCATGCACCCGCGCATAGCCCCCCAACCCCGAGGAGATGGTATGCGTCTCGTCGATGATCAGCACCGCGCCATGGGTGTCGGCCAGCGTGCGCAACCCTTCCAGAAAACCCGGTGCCGGCAGCACCATGCAGGAATTGGTCATCACCGGCTCGGTCAGGATGGCGGCCACCTCGCCGGTTTCCAGCGCCGCAGCAACGCCTTTCAGGTCATTGAACTCACAGCATATTGCGCCTTCCGCCAGGTCAAAGCCCTGCCCCACCAGCCCGCGCCGCGCCACGGTGCGCCGGCCCTCGAGCGCCACCATCGTATCCTGCAAGGTGCCATGATAGCAGCCATTGAACACCAGCACCTTGCGCCGGCCAGTGACCGCGCGCGCCACGCGCAGCGCGTTGCGGTTAGCATCGGTCGCGGTGGTGGCGATCTGCCAGTGCATCGCGCCGAAACGCTCGCACAGCAGCCCGCCGACGCGCAGCGCCGTGGTATCGGGCAGCATGTAGGTCAGCCCGCGCCCGGCCTGTTTGCGGATCGCCCGCGCCACGGGCACCGGGGAATGGCCAAACATCGAGCCGGTATCGCCCAGGCAGAAATCATCAAGCCCGAAGCCGTCCAGATCCTCGATCCGCGCCCCGCGGGCCTTCCTTGCCACCAGCGGGAAGGGACTGGGCCAGTCCTTCATCCAGTGCATCGGCACGCCGCCGAGCCAGGCGCCCTGCCCGGCATCCAGTGCCGCGCGCGTGGCCGGGCGGGCCTGTGTGAAGCGCCGCCGCTCACGGGCGAGAAAGGCATCAAGCCGGGGCCGCGCAATGCCGGCAATCGAATCGATGGTGGCGGGCATGAAACCTCCGAAGCGGATCAAAATTTGATCATATTCCGCTTCATTGCCCTTGCCAACACCCCATGCAGACAGCGCGGTTCAGCCCTCCTCGAAGCCGCGCAGAACATTGACGGTATTCGCGCCCAGCGCGTCGATGTCATAGCCGCCCTCCAGCACGAAAAGCGTGGGCAGCCCGGCCCGCGCCAGCCGCGCGCCCAGGGTAGTGAAATCCTCTGCTTTCAGCTTGAAGCCGCTGATCGGGTCGTTCTCGTAGGCGTCCAGCCCCAGCGAGATCACCAGCGCCTCGGCGCCAAAGCCCGCGATCCGCGCCAGCGCATCGTCGAGCGCGGCAAACCAGGGACCGGCCCCGGTGCCTTCGGGCAGGGGATAGTTGCGGTTGAAACCCTCGCCGGCGCCGGCGCCGGTTTCATCGGCATAGCCCAGAAAATGCGGGAAAGCGAAGCGCGGGTCCCCATGGATCGAGGCAAAATAGACATCATCGCGGGTATAGAAGACATCCTGCGTGCCGTTGCCATGGTGAAAATCGACATCCAGAATGGCCACCCGCGCGGCACCCTGATCGCGCAGATACTGCGCGGCAATCGCCGCGTTGTTGAGAAAGCAGAACCCGCCATACATATCGAGCGCGGCATGATGGCCCGGCGGGCGGCAGAGCGCAAAGGCCGAACGCGCGCGCCCCTGCACCAGTTCGGCGGCGGTCAGCGCAACATTGGCGCTGGCGCGCGCCGCCTGCCAGCTGCCTTGCGTGAACGAGGTTTCAGTGGACAGCGCGTAATAACCCAGAAGCCCGTCGATGTGATCGGGCTTGCGCTGCGCCATGCGCCGCGCGGGCCAGCAGGTGGGGATGGCCTCGCCCTTGTAGCCGGCGGCCTGCCACAGATCCCAAGCGCGCGACAGGAAATCGACGAACTCCGCATCATGAACGCGCAGCACCGGGTCGAGGCCGAACTCGTGCGGCGCGCGGATCTCGCCGAGGCTGGCGGCCTGCACATGGCGCAGCACGATCTCGGCGCGGCTCGGGCGCTCGTGCGGCTGCACCAGCTCGCCGCCGAAAAGCTCGGTCCTGGCATCGCGCAGGCGGTGGTCCTCGGAATGAATGGTGATCATGTCTGCAGCTCCTGAAGGGGGCGGGTTTGCGGACGGTCAAGCCAGGGCTGCGCCGCCTCATAGGCCAGGCCCGCGGCGATCACCGCCTCGTCGTGATAGGCGCGCCCGACGATCTGGATGCCCGTGGGCAGGCCGGCGCGGTCGAAACCGCTGGGCACCGACAGCACCGGGCAGCGGCTGAACATGTTGAACAGCATGGTGATGCACCAGTCCTCCTCGGCCATGGTGCGCGCGATGCCGTCAAAGATCAGCCGGTCATTGACGAAGCTGTAATCCGCCGGCGGGGCGGAAATGCCCAGCGTCGGACAGATCAGCACATCAAGCCGCGCCATCATCGGCCCGAAGATTTCATAGAGCGACGCGGCCATCTGGTTGGCGCGGTGGAAATCGGCCGGGGTGCTGCGCAGGCTGCCCTCGCCGAAGGCGACGGCGTAATCGGTCATCTGGGCGCGATGCTCCGGCAGCAGGGCCGCAATCCCGGCGCCGCACAGATGCTCCAGATACCCATGCATCACGCGCGGGGCCTCGGCCGGCAGGGCAAAGCCTACCTCCTCGATCGTGGCGCCCAGCCCGGCAAAGACATCGAGCGCGCGCATCAGGTTGGCGCGCACATCGGCTTCAACCTCGTAGCGGCCGAAATCCGCGCTCCAGCCGATGCGCCAGCCGCGCAGATCGCCGGGGGGGCGGGTTGGCAGCTCCACGCGCTCGCGCAACGAGGCGATGTCGCCCTCCCATTGGCCGCTGGTGACGTTCTGCATCAGCGCCAGATCGGCCACGCAACGCGCCATCGGGCCGGTGTGGCTGTAGTAGTCCAGGTTGAAGGGCGGAATTTCGGGGTTTCGGCCATAGGGCGGCTTGAAACCCGCCACACCGCAACACGAGGCCGGAATGCGGATTGATCCGCCGATATCGGTGCCGGTGGCCAGCACCGCCGCGCCGGCCGCCAGCGCCGCGCCCGCCCCGCCCGATGAGCCACCGGGACTGCGGCTGCGATCCCAGGGGTTGCGGGTGATGCCATGCAGGCGCGAATGCGTGGTGCCGAGGATACAGAATTCCGGCGTGGTGGTCTTGCCGATGGGAATGGCGCCGGCGTCCAGCAGCCGCTGAACATAGATGTCGGTGGTCTCGTCGATCTGATCGCGAAAGATCAGCGAGCCCGAACTGCGCCGCGTCCCGGCCAGGCGCATCTCTTCCTTGACCGCCAGCGGCAGGCCCTCCAGCGGGCGCGCGGTGCCTTCGGCATGGCGGGTGGCGGCATCGCGGGCGGCGGAAAGCGCGGCCTCGGGCCAGGTTTCGGTCCAGGCGTTGAGATGCGGCTCGGTTGCGGCAAGCCGGGCCAGCGTGGCCTCCATCAGCGCCACCGGGCTGAGCGCACCGCTGCGAAAGGCCATCAGCGCCGCCTGGCCGCTCATATAGGCAAGATCGTCAGACATAAGGTTCCCCCCTTTGCAGCCGGAGCAGCCGGAAAGGCCGGCCCTGCGGGGCCGGCCCGGTGGTACCAGCCTTGCCTTACTGCATCAGCTGGGTCCAGATCCGGTCGATCAGGCGCTGGGCATCGGCGCTGCAAGCCTCGGCAAAGACCAGCGGCACATCGGCGGGGTGATGGGCTTCGGGCGCGTTGAGCACCGCTTCCGAGAAATACGCCTCGGAGCCGGCAATCGCATTGGCATAGCCGACATAGTTGGTCTGGATGGCGATGTTCTCAGGCACCATCATGAAATCCATGAAGGCCAGCGCCGCATCGACATTCTGCGCGCCCGCCGGCACCACCATGGAGTCAAACCAGCCCACCACGCCCTCGCGCGGATAGGCGTAGGTGATGTGCTCATTGCCATTGATGCGCCCCTGATACGAGTAGCCGCCCCAATGCGCGGCCATGATCACCTCGGCGGTGGACAGCCGGTCGTTCATGGCATCCGAGCTGTAGAGCAGCACCGCGGGCTTCTGCGCCTGCAAAAGCTCCAGAATGCGCCGTGCATCATCGGTGCTTTCGGTGCAGTAGGGAATGCCCAGGTAGAGGCTGGCAAGGTTGATCACCTCATCGGGTGCGGCCAGCACCTGCAAACGACCATGCAGTTCAGGCGCGGGGTTGAAGAACTCTTCCAGCGATGCGCCCGGCCCCGGATAGAGATCAGCACGATACGAGAACGAGGCCGAGCCATAATGCCAGGGCGCGGAATAGGCTTGCGCGGGGTCCCAGGGCGGGTTGCGCCATTCCTCGGCGACATTGGCATAGTTGGGCAGATCGCTCACCGGCACGGGTTGCAACAGCCCCTCACGGATCATGATCTCCACATAGTGCTGGCTGGGCATGACGATGTCATAGCCCGTCGCTCCGCCCTGCAGGCGTGCCAGCAGCATCTCGTTGGAATCATAGGCATCGATGATCACGTTGATGCCGGTTTCGGCCTCGAACTTCTCGACCAGCGCGGGTTCGATATAGCCGGTCCAGGTGTAGATGTTGAGCCGGTCGGCCAGCGCCGGGCTGGCGGCCACGAGCGCCAGGACGGCGGCGCTGATTGAAAGGCGGGTTGCGGTTTTCATTGTCTTTCTCTCTCCTGTTGGTGGTGCAGTGTGGTGTGTTGGTGGTGCGAGGGTGATGCGGGATCAGCGACGCGGGCGCGAAAGCAGCCAGTAGACCGACACCAGGCTGACCGAGACCGCGAAAAGCATGGTGGAAATGGCATTGATCTCGGGTGTGATGCCGAAGCGGATCATGCTGTAGATATAAACCGGCAGCGTGGTGGAGCCGGCATCGGCGACCATCAGCGAGATGATGAAATCGTCCAGCGAGATGACGAAAGCCAGCATCGCCCCGGCCATGATGCCCGGCGCCAGCAGCGGCAGCGTGACCAGCCGGAAGCTCTGCCAGGGCGTGGCGTAAAGGTCGCGCGCGGCGGCCTCCAGCGCGGTATCCATGCCCTGAAGACGCGCACGGATCGGCATGAAGGCAAAGGGGATGCAGAACACCGTATGCGCGATGATCAGATTGCCCAGCCCCAACCGGATGCCCAGCGTTGAAAAGAAGATCAGCGTGGCAATGGCGGTGACGATTTCGGGCACCAGGATCGGCAGCGCCATCAGTCCCAGCGCCGCCGACTTGCCGCGAAACTGACGCGCGCGCGCCAGCACCAGCGCGGCGGCGGTGGCGACGGTGGTGGCCATGACGGTGGCGCAGGTAGCCACGATCAGCGAATTGAGCGCTGCGGTGCGCGCGGCGCGATTGGACAGCGCGCGGCCATACCAGTCGATGCTGAGGCCGGTCCAGTTCATCGCGAAGCGGCTCTCGTTGAACGAATAGACGATCAGCACGCAGATCGGAAAATAGAGGAAGACGAAGACCCCGCCGACCCACAGCGTCAGGCCACGAAACTCGCCCAGTTGCAGCGCCCGACGCCCGGCGGGGGCCCTGGCGCCGGCAGCAGCGCCGGCAGAGGCAGCGGCAGAGGTGGCCGAATTGGTGATGATCGCGCTCATTTGCCCAGCTCCAGCCCGGTTTTGCGGTTGAGGCGCAGGTAGGCCAGCATGGCGGCGACCACGAACATCAGCAAAATCACCGCCACCGCCGCGCCGAATGGCCAGTTGCGCGCCGTCGAGAACTGCAACTGCACCAGATTGCCCAGCATCAGCCGCCGCGAGCCGCCCAGAAGCTGTGCCGAGATGAAATCACCCAGCGCCGGCACGAAGACCAGGATCACCCCGGCAAAGATGCCCGGCAGCGCCAGCGGAATGACGACATGGCGCATGCTGGCCCATTTGCTGGAATAGAGGTCGGCGGCGGCCTCGAAGAGGCGAAAATCGAGCCGCTCAAGGCTGGCATAGATCGGCAGCACCATCAGCGGCAGATAGGTATAGACCAGCCCGATCAGGATCGCCCAGTTGGTATAAAGCACCGCAATCGAGGCATCCGGCCCCATCAGCCCGAGCCAGCGCAACGGCGTGTCGATCACCCCGTCGCGGCCCAGAATGATGATCCAGGCATAGGCGCGGATCAGCAGGTTGGTCCAGAACGGAATGGTGACCAGAAAGATCAGCAGGTTGCGCTGATGGGCGGGGCGGCGCACGATATACCAGGCCACCGGAAACCCTGCGATGAAGCAGATCAGCGTGGCGCTGCCGGCCAGCCCCAGCGAGCGCCCCAGGATGTAGAGATAGCCCGGATTGAACACCAGATTGTCGTCGAAATCGCGCTGGAACAGGAATTGCACATAGGCAGCCGGGCTGAACTGCCGATGCACCCCGCCATAGACATTGGGCTCCATCAACGAAATCGCCACCATGATCATCAGCGGGATCAGCATGAAGACGCCGATCACCAGAAGCGCCGGCGCAAGTGACAGCCAGCGGCCATGCGGCGTGTCTGAAAGCCCGCCGCTCATGATGCCAGCACCGTCACCGAACCGGGTGCGAAGGCGATGCCCACGGGTTCGTCGGGCCGGGCATCCGGGTTGCGCCCCAGCCGGTTGTCGCGCCGCGCGGTGATACGGCTGCCGTCTTCAAGCGCCAACGTCAGGACCGACGAGGCCCCAAGGAAGGTCTGGCCCACAAGGCGCGCGCGCACCACCCCGGCGTCGGCGCCGGTAACAATGACATTTTCCGGGCGCACGCTGATCGTGACCTGGCCACCCGGCGCGATATGCGCGCCCGGAACCGCCAGCACCTCGACCCCGCCGGGCAGGCGCACCGCGGCCTCCTCGGCGCTGGCACGCAGCACAGTTGCCTCCAGCAGGTTGGTATCGCCGATGAAATCGGCCACGAAACGGTTGTGCGGGCGGTTGTAGAGGTCATCGGGCGTTCCGATCTGCTGGATGCGCCCCTCGGACAGCACCGCGATGCGGTCGCTCATCGACAGCGCCTCGTCCTGGTCATGGGTTACGAAGACAAAGGTGATGCCGGTCTCGCGCTGAAGGCGCTGCAACTCGTCGCGCATCGCCTGGCGCAGCTTCAGATCGAGCGCCGAAAGCGGCTCGTCGAGCAGCAGCACCTTGGGCGCGGGGGCCAGTGCGCGCGCCAGTGCCACGCGCTGCTGCTGCCCGCCCGAAAGCTGCCCCGGCAGGCGATCGGCGAGATGCTCCATATGCACCAGCGCCAGCATCTCGGCAACGCGCGCGCGGATCTGCGCACCCGGTCGGCGCAACCGCTTGAGCCCGAAGGCCACATTGTCGGCGACGCTGAGATGCGGAAAGAGCGCGTAGTGCTGGAATACCGTGTTCACCGGGCGCCGCTCGGCCGGAAGGTCGCGGATCTCGGTGCCGAACAGATGGATCTCGCCGCTGGTGAGCGCCTCGAACCCCGCCAGCAGGCGCAGCAGCGTCGTCTTGCCGCTGCCCGAGGGGCCAAGCAGGGTGAAAAACTCGTTGTCGGCGATATCGAGATTGGCGCCATGCAGCGCGGTGAAGGCAGCACGCCCGGTGCCATAGATCTTCACCACATCGCGAAAGCGGATCGCTGGTGCGCTGTCTTGCGCGGCCTGGCGGGTGCTGGGTGCTGCAAGGGCCGTTGACATGGGCATTCCCTTCCGAACTGGAGCGCCGCCGCCCTGGTGGCGCACCCTGATGGCATGGTCGGGATCATCGACAATCGGCGCGGCGAAGGAAAATATGACTTTCCGATTGACCTCTTCGGAAAAACCTAAGCCCCGGCGGGGGAGGAGGCGCGGGGCGGCAGATGCTTCAAGCTCAAAATTTATTATTTCAAACTCAAAAGTGTTGCATTAATCCCCTGCTCTGCTAGCCTTCGCTCGATTCCCCGACAGACGGGAACCGATCACAGGGAGATGACAATGACAGTGAAGGCAACCCTCAAGGCAGGGCTCGTCGTTGCGGCGCTGGGCACCGGCGCGGCGCAGGCCGATACCGTAACCGTGGGCATGATCACCACCCTTTCGGGCGGCGGCGCCGGGCTGGGCGTGGATGTGCGCGACGGCTTCATGCTGGCGTTGCGGCAATCGGGCAATGACAGCATCCGCCTTGTCGTCGAGGACGACAGCCAGCGCCCCGAGATCGCGGTGCAGATCGCCGATCGCATGGTTCAGGCCGAACGCGCCGACATTCTGACCGGCATCATCTGGTCGAACCTGGCGATGGCGGTGGTGCCCTCGGTCACCGCGCAGGACATCTTCTACATCTCGCCCAATGCCGGCCCCTCGCCGCTGGCGGGCGCCAATTGTCACCCCAACTATTTCAACGCCGCCTGGCAGAACGACACCCTGCACGAGGCCGCCGGCCAGACCGCCAGTGAACTGGGCTATGCCAACACCTTCATCATGGCGCCCAACTATCCGGCCGGCACCGACGCGCTGAATGGTTTCAAGCGCTATTATCAGGGCAATCTGGCGGGCGAGCTGTTCACCCAGGTCGGCCAGACCGATTATGCCGCCGAAATCGCCCAGATCCGCGCCTCGGGGGCTGACAGCGTGTTCATCTTCCTGCCCGGCGGCATGGGGATCTCGTTCATGCGCCAGTACGAGCAGTCCGGCGTCGATCTGCCGATCGTTTCGGCCGGGTTCAGCTTCGATCAGGACGTGCTGCCGGCCATGGGTTCGGCCGCGCTGGGCGTGATCAACACCGGCCAATGGTCGCCTGATCTGGACAACGAGGCCAACCGCGCCTTCGTCGCCGCCTTTCAGGAAGCCTATGGCCGGCTGCCGTCGATCTATGCCAGCCAGGGCTATGACACCGCCAATCTGATCCTTTCGGCGGTGGCCAGCGCCGATGTGCGCGACCGCGACGCCTTCCGCGAAGCCCTGCGCGCGGCCGATTTCGCCTCGGTGCGCGGATCATTCAGCTTTGCCTCCAACCATCACCCGGTGCACAGCATCTATGTGCGCCAGGTCGTCGAGGTTGACGGCGTGCTGACCAACCAGGTCATCGGCCAGGCCTTCGACGAGACCTATCGCGACATCCACGGCATGGAATGCCCGATGTAAGACCCCTGCGGCGGGTCGGTCCGACCTGCCCGCCGCCCCTCGCCGCCCCTCGCCGCCCCTCGCCGCCCGCAACGCCATCCGCGCGCGCCAAGCAATCGGCCATGCGGCCCGTGACGGGCATCTGCCCCCTCTCGTTCATCAACGGATCGAAAAATGAGCCTCGCGCTTTTCGTCGAACAGATCCTCAACGGGGTTCAGTTCGGCCTGATGCTGTTTCTCATGTCGGCCGGCCTGACGCTTGTTTTCGGGGTCATGGGGCTGATCAATCTGGCGCATGGATCGCTCTACATGATCGGAGCCTTCTTCTGCGCTGCTGTCGCCGCCGCTACCGGCACCTTCTGGCTGGGGCTGGTGGCCGGGCTGGCCGCGGCCGCGGCTGCCGGCGCGCTGATCGAGATGACGGTGATCCGACGGCTCTATGACCGCGATCACCTCGATCAGGTGCTGGCCACCTTCGCGCTGATCCTGATCCTGTCGGAAGGGGTGCGCATGATCTTCGGCCCCTTTCCGCTCTATCTCAATGTGCCCGATGCGCTGCGCGGCTCGGTCGATCTGGGCATCACGCATTATTCGCTCTACCGTCTGGCGCTGATCGGCTTCGGCATCGCGGTGGCGGTGGGACTCTGGGCGCTGATCGCGCGCACCCGGCTGGGCATCCGCATCCGCGCCGGCGAGAATGACCGCGAGATGATCGCAGCACTGGGGGTCAATATCCGCGTGCTCTACACGGTGGTCTTTGCGCTGGGCGCGGCGCTGGCGGGCATGGCCGGGGCGCTGGTCGGCGCGATCCAGTCGGTGCAGGTGGGCATGGGCGAGCCGGTGCTGATCCTGGCCTTCGTGGTCATCGTCATCGGCGGCATCGGCTCGATCAAGGGGGCAATGGTGGGGGCGCTCATGGTCGGCGTCATCGACACGATGGGCCGCTTTCTGCTGCCGCGCTTCTTTGCCACCTTCCTTGAACCCCAACAGGCAATGGGCGTCGGCGCGGCGCTGGCCTCGATGCTGATCTATGTGCTCATGGCGCTGGTTCTGGTGCTGCGCCCAAAAGGATTGTTCCCCGCCCATGGCTGACCTGTCCCGCGAACATCTGATCAACGCGCTTCTGGCCCTGGCGCTGCTGGCCTTCCCGCTCTGGGCCTGGTGGGTCAACGAGCCCTTCTACATCACGCTTGCCACCCGTGTCGCCATTCTGGCACTGGCCGGGGTGGGGCTGAACCTGGCGCTGGGGCTGGGCGGCATGGTCTCGTTCGGGCATGCGGTGTTCTTCGGGATGGGCGGCTATGTGGCGGGCGTGCTGAGCCATCACGCCTTCAACGGCACGCCGGTTCTGTTTGGCCTGCCCGGCACCAACCAGATGCTGCCGATCTGGGCGGTGGCGATGGTGCTTTCGGGGCTGCTGGCAGCGGCCATCGGCGCGCTGAGCCTGCGTACCTCGGGCATTTTCTTCATCATGATCACGCTGGCTTTCGCGCAGATGTTCTTCTATTTCGCGCTCTCATGGCCGGCCTATGGCGGCGAGGACGGGCTGCCGATCTTCGTACGCAACCGCTTTCCCGGCCTCAATACCATGCGCCCATGGGAGATGTTCCTGCTGGCCTATGGCGTGCTGATGGTGGTGCTGGTGCTCTTTGCGATGATCCGCGCCTCGCGCTTCGGGGCCGCGCTGATGGCCATTCGCCAGAACCCCGACCGCGCGGCCGCCGTGGGCATCTCGCCCTTCGGCATCAAGCTGGTGGCCTTCGTGATCTCGGGCATGTTGACCGGGCTGGCCGGGGCGCTGATGGCCGATCTGACGCGCTTTGTCAGCCCGGCGATGATGGCCTGGACGATGTCCGGCGAGTTGATCGTCATCATCATTCTGGGCGGCACGGGGCGGCTTTTCGGCCCGGTGGCCGGTGCCGCCATTCTCGTCGGCTTCGAGGTGATCTTCGGCGGGCTGACCGAACACTGGAAATTCTGGCTGGGGCTGGTGCTGCTGGCGGTGGTGCTGTTTGCCCGTGGCGGCTTCATCGGCATGCTGGCCGGGAGGGAGCGCCATGGCTGAGCCGATCCTTGAATTGAGCAACCTCCACAAGAGCTTCGGCGCGCTCAAGGCCACCGACGACGTGTCGCTGACGCTGGAACCCGGCGAAATCCATGCGCTGATCGGCCCCAATGGCGCGGGCAAGACGACGCTCATGGCGCAGATCAGCGGCCGCTATGCGCCCGACAGCGGCACCATCACCTTTCGCGGCCAGAATATCACTCGATTGAGCGTGGCGCAGCGCGCGCGGCTGGGACTGGGGCGCAGTTTCCAGATCTCCTCGCTGATCCCGGAATATTCGGCACGGCGCAACGTGATGCTGGCGTTGCAGGCACGACAGGGCCATTCCTATCGCTTCATCATGCCGGTGCGCCATGACCGTCGCCTGCGCGAACCGGCGATGGCAATCCTGGAGCGCGTGGGGCTGGCCGGGCGCGCCAGCGTGCGCTCGGCGGAACTGAGCCACGGCGAGCGGCGACTGCTGGAGATCGCCGTGGCGCTGGCGCTGGAGCCGGCCTGCTTCCTGCTTGATGAGCCGATGGCGGGCCTTGGCACCGAGGGCGTGGGGCGGATGGTGGAATTTCTGGGCACGCTCAAGGCCGAGGCGCCGATCCTACTGGTCGAGCATGACATGGACGCGGTGTTCCGGCTGGCCGACCGCATCAGCGTGCTGGTCTATGGGCGGGTGATCGCCTCGGGCCGCGTCGAGGATATCCGCAACAACCCCGAGGTGCGCCGCGCCTATCTGGGCGAGGAGGCCAAGGCATGAGCGCGCTGGCAAGGCTTGAGGGGCTGCATGTATTCTATGGCGCCAGTCAGGCGCTGTTCGGTGTCGATCTGGAGGTCGGCGCGGGCCAGGCGGTAGCGCTGATGGGGCGCAACGGCATGGGCAAGACCACGACGATCCGCACGCTCTGCCGGATGCAGCCGCTGTACAAGGGCAAGGTGTGGTTCGACGGGCGCGACATCACCGCGCTGCCCTCGTTTCGTGCCGCGCGGCTGGGAATCGGGCTGGTGCCCGAGGGGCGGCGCTGTTTCGCCACCCTCACCGTCACCGAAAACCTGATCGCAGCCGCCCGCCCCGGCCCTTGGACACTGGAGCGCGTACAGGCGTTCTTTCCGCGCCTGGCCGAGCGCGCCGGGCAGATGGCGGCCACGCTTTCGGGCGGCGAACAGCAGATGCTGGCGATTGGCCGCGCGCTGATGACCAATCCCCGCCTGCTGGTTCTGGACGAGGCCACCGAAGGGCTGGCACCGGTGATCCGGCAGGAAATCTGGGAGGCCATCAGAACCCTGAAGAACGATGGGCAATCCATTCTGATCGTTGATAAATCCATGGCCGAGCTACTGCCGATCGCGGATCGTTGTGTGATGCTGGAGCGCGGCACATCGGTCTGGCACGGCACCCCGCAGGAGATCACCCCGGAGATCGAGAAACGCTATCTGGGCCTATAAACCGGCGCCGGCGCGCAGGTGCCGCGCGGCTCAGGCCGTCACATCGTGGTCGTAGATCCAGCCAAAGCGACGCAGCGGCGCCCCCGGCGCCACCATACCCAGCACGCGCAACGCGGCATGGGCGATCTGCGCCATGGGCGGGTGCAGATGATAGCGCCGCGCATTGCGCCCGGCGGTGGCCACGATGGCCTGGCAACGCTTCCGGCGCAGCGCCTGATAGCGCGCCAGTGCCGCGCTCTGGCTTTCTGCTCCGGCCAGGCAGCGTGCCAGCACCCAGGCATCCTCCAGCGCCATATTGGCGCCCTGCGCCATGAAGGGCAGAGTCGGATGCGCGGCATCGCCCACAAGTGCCGCGCGACCCTGCCCGTCATGCCAGTGATCGGCGACGGGGTGGCGAAACAACCCCCACAGAAACACCTCGTCCACGGCCTCCAGCCAGCCCGGCACCGGCCCGCCGAACCCGGCGAAAGCCGCGCGCAGGGCCGCCGGATCGTCGCGGTGATGCCAGCCCTCGGCCGCCCAGGCGGTGCGTTCCTCGACCGCGACGATGTTGCGCAGCCGCCCGCCCCGCAGCGGATAGCTGACCAGGTGCCGCCCCGGCCCCATGAACACCTGCGCCACCGACGCGCCATCATCCCCGGCAATGATCGCCCGCCAGGCTACCTGGCCGGTAAAGCGCGCCGCCGCCGGCGTGTTGAGCACCCCGCGCAGCCTGGAGCGCAGCCCGTCAGCACCGATCAGCAGCGGTGCCTCATGCCTCAGACCGCCGGCCAGCGAGACCACACCGGCCGCACCAAGGCTTACCGCCCTGACCTGACTGTCCAGTTCAATACTGACGCCCGCGTCACGCGCGCGCGCCGCCAGCACGCCGATCAGATCGGCCCGGTGGCACAGAAAGAAGCCGGGATCACCGCGCAGATCGAGCCGCGTCACCAGCCGGCCGCGCCGGTCACGCAGTTCCACCGCCAGCGCCGCATCGCCCACCGCATGCGGATCGACCTTCAGCGCCCGCAGCACCCGCGCCCCATTGGGGCTGATCTGCAACCCGGCGCCAACCTCTGCAATGGCCGGGGCCTGTTCCAGAACGCGGACCTCGGCACCGAAGCGTTTCATCGCCAGTGCCGCTGCCAGACCGCCGATGCCGCCGCCCAGCACCGTAACCGGCCGCCCCGCCAGCGGTGCGGCCGAGGGCGCGTCGCGCATCCGGTCGTTCTGCTCGTTCATGCCGCCCTCCTGCCTGATCCTGTCCGCGAACATGAAAACGCCGCCCCCTGGCCCGGGAGCGGCGCTTGTCACTTCGCCTGGCCAGGCCCTGCCGGGCTGCCGCCCGCCGCCACCGCCCGCGTGTGCTCAATCCTCGCGGTGAACCCGCTCGCTGCGCTCGTGGCGCTCCTGCGCCTCAAGGGTCATGGTGGCGATCGGCCGGGCATCGAGGCGGCGCAGCGAGATCGGCTCGCCGGTCATCTCGCAATAGCCGAATTCGCCATTGTCGATGCGCCGCAGCGCCGAGTCGATCTTGGCCACCAGCTTGCGCTGGCGATCGCGCGTGCGCAGCTCCAGCGCACGGTCGGTTTCCTCCGAGGCCCGATCGGCCATATCGGGCAGATTGCGCGCCCCACTGGCCAGACCGGCCAGGGTTTCCTTGCTTCCGTTAAGGATCTCTTCCTTCCAGGCAAGCAGCTTGCGGCGAAAATACTCGAGCTGACGCTCGTTCATGAACGGCTCGTCCTCGGCCGGCCTGTAATCATCTGGTAGAAAGACTTCCGGTTTCATCTGCACTTCCCCTGTACGCCCAGGGCTGACGGCATTTGAATCAACGGGTTGCTTCAGTGCGGTCATCCGGGCCCCCTCGCGTCGCCCCTTTACTGCAAGCCCCGAGGCTTGTCACGGGTGAATCGGTGAGTTTTCCCGACCAATCGCGCGGCGTGGCTATTTTGTTCTTGCCCGAAAGGCGCGCGACGAGGCAAGAAAGCGCATGGAACCTTTCAAGAACTTCCTGTCGCCCGCTGTGGTTCGCCGCATTGCCGATCATCTGGTTCGCGTGCAGCCGGGGCTGGACCATGCGGCTTTCATGGCGCCGGTTCTGGAACGGCTGGAAAGCCTGGAGATGAAGGCACGCGCCGGACTCATCGCCGAGGCGCTCCATCGCGCCCTGCCCGCCGATCCCGGTGCCCGCGCCGCCACACTTGAAGCAATGCTGCACCCGGCCTGCAATGGTGGCGGCGATGGCAGTGATGATTCGGGCCTGCGCGGCTGGGCGGTCTGGCCGCTGAGCATGGTGATCGAGCGCCACGGGCTGGCGGATTTTGACGGCTCGCTGGCGCTCTTGCGGCACATGACGATGCGCTTCACCGCCGAATTTGCGGTGCGCCCCTTCCTGATCGCCGATCAGCCGCGCGCGCTGGCGGTGATGGCCGGCTGGCTGGATGACCCCAATGAACACGTGCGCCGGCTGGTTTCAGAGGGCACGCGCCCGCGCCTGCCCTGGGGCATGCGCCTGCCGGCCCTGATTGCCGATCCTGCCCCGGCGCTGCCGCTGCTGGAGGCGCTGCGCGACGATCCCGCAGGCTATGTGCGTCGCTCGGTGGCCAATCATCTCAATGACATCGCCAAGGACCACCCGGCGCTGGTGTGCGATCTGGCCGGGCGCTGGATCGTCGATGCCCCACCTGAGCGGCGCGTGCTCTTGCGCCATGCCTGCCGCGGGCTGATCAAGGCCGGTGATCCGGCGGCGCTGGCGGTGTTTGGCCAGCATGCACCGCAGATTGCCCCGGCGGTGCCGGTGCTGGCGCGCGACCGGCTGGCGATGGGCGAGGTGCTGGAATTCTCGGTCAGATTGCGCTCCACGGCGGCGCGGGACCAGACCGTGAGCGTCGATTACCTGCTCTATTTCCGCAAGGCCGACGGCAGCCTTCGGCCAAAGGTGTTCAAGGGCGTAACCCGCAGCCTCGCGCCCGGCGAAACCTGGGATTTCACCCGCCGCCACGCCCTGCGCCCGGTCACCACGCGCCGCCATTACCCCGGAGAGCACGCGCTGGCGCTGCGCATCAACGGCCAGGACACCGAAGCGGTGGCTTTTGATCTGCGCCTTGAGCCATCCGGCAGCATGCCTTGAAGCCACCGGGCAGGCGGGCTAGGTTTCGCGCCAGCCCGGCCGGGCCGATCCGGCACCACCACGCCGCCACAGTTCAGGGGACCACCGCATGCGCTTTGCCTCGACCGAGACCTATATCGCCACCGAGGATCTGACCATGGCGGTCAATGCCGCCGTGACACTTGAACGCCCGCTGCTGGTGAAAGGCGAGCCGGGCACCGGCAAGACCGAACTGGCACGCCAGGTCGCGGCAGCATTAGACATGCCGATTATCGAGTGGAACATCAAATCCACCACCCGCGCCCAGCAGGGGCTTTACGAATACGATGCCGTGAGCCGCCTGCGCGACAGCCAGCTGGGCGAGGAGCGCGTGGCCGATGTGCGCAACTATATCCGCAAGGGCAAGTTGTGGCAGGCGTTCGAGGCCGAAAACCGCGTGGTGCTGCTGATCGACGAGATCGACAAGGCCGATATCGAATTTCCCAACGACCTGTTGCAGGAACTCGACCGGATGGATTTCTTTGTCTACGAGACCGGCGAGACGATCCGCGCGCGCCACCGCCCGGTGGTCATCATCACCTCGAACAACGAAAAGGAACTGCCCGACGCCTTCTTGCGGCGCTGCTTCTTCCATTTCATCCGCTTCCCCGATGCCGAAACGCTGCGCCAGATCGTGCGGGTGCATTTTCCCGATATCCGCGAGGGGCTGCTTTCCACCGCGCTGACGCAGTTCTTTGAGCTGCGTGAAACGCCGGGGCTTAAGAAAAAGCCATCGACCAGCGAGATGCTGGACTGGCTGAAGCTGCTTCTGGCCGAGGATCTGGGCCCCGAGGACCTCAGGCGCGAAGGCGTCAACGCCCTGCCCAAGCTGCACGGGGCACTGCTCAAGAATGAGCAGGACGTGCATCTCTTCGAACGGCTGGCCTTCATGGCCCGGCGTCAGGCCCGCTGAGCAGGCACGCCGCCGCCGGCCTCGGCCATGGCGTTTCGCGGCACCACAAGGCGCACCTCAAGCCCCCCCAGTCCGGGGGTCTGGCCGGCGCCCAGTTCCACCCTGCCGCCATGGCTGCGCAGGGCATCGGCAGCGATCGCCAGGCCCAGCCCGGCACCGCTGCCGGCGTTCACTCCGCGCGCCGCATCCAGCCGCACGAAGGGTTTGAACGCCTCGGCGCGCTGCTGGCGGGGAATGCCCGGCCCGTCATCCTCGACGATCACCACCACCACCGCGCCGTGATCCTCGATGCGCAGCTCGGCGCGGCGGGCGTAGTGCAGCGCGTTGCCGATCACATTGTCGAGCGCGCGCGCGAAAAGCTCGCGCCGCAGTTGCAGCGTGCCGACGGCATCCCCTTCAAGCAGGTGCAGATCGCGCCCCTCGTGCGCGGCCAGCGCCACACGCTCGCCCACCAGCGCACGCAGATCAACCGGGGCAGGCAGTTCGGCGACATCGGCGCGGGCGAAATCCAGGAACCGGTCGATCAGCGCCTCCATCTGGCGCACATCGGCCAGAATCGCGGCCGCCTCGGGCTCGTGCTCAAGCATCGACAGCGCCAGCTTGATGCGCGTCAGTGGCGTGCGCAGGTCGTGGCTGACACCTGACAGCATCAGCGTGCGCTGCTCGATATGATGCTCGATCCGGGTGCGCATCTCGACAAAGGCGCGCCCGGCAGCGCGCACCTCGGAGGCGCCGAAGGGCTCATAGGGCAGGTTCTGGCCACGGCCAAAGGCTTCGGCCGCGCGGGCCAGCCGGCTGATGGCGCGCACCTGATTTTTCAGAAACACGAAGGACACCAGCGATATGACAACCCCGGCAATCAGCATCACCACCAGCAACTGATGCGGATTGCGTGCCGAGACCTGACCCAGCGGTATTTCGATCACATAGGCACCGTGGCGGCTTTGCAGCACCAGCCAGACCAGCCCGCGCCGGGTTCCGGTCTCCAGCGCGCCCAGTCCCTCTGCCGCCAGCGCCTGGCGCAGATAGTGCGGCACCAGCCGGGCGTTGAGATCGTAAAACGGCACCGCGCGCGCCGTCTGCCCCGGCGCTGCGCGCTGCGAAAGCGCGACGGTGATGCCAAAGGCCCGGCCCAGGGCATCGGCGCGCGTGCTGGCCGTGGCCTGATCCGGCGCGGCCTCGATCTGGTGGTGCAGGTAGATCACGGTGCGCGCGAAATTCTCGGTCATCTGCTGCGCCACGCCCTCGTAGTGGCGCTGGATGAACACCACCGAGACCACCAGCAGGATCGTCACAACCGGCACAACCAGAATCAGCACGGCGCGCCAGAAGAGGCCGCGGGGCAGAATGGATTTGAGCATCGCTGCAATCATGTGCTTACTCTAGGCACCACTTCCCTGCTTGACGAGACCCGCCGTGCACCAGAACAGCCCCACCGCCTTTCCCCCGCCACCGGGCCAGCCCCTGCCCCTGGCCGTGGGCCTGCGTCTGGTGCTGGCGCCCAACCCCTCGCCGATGACCGCGCAGGGCACCAACAGCTATCTGCTGGGCGAGGGCGCGGTCACGGTGATCGATCCCGGCCCGGACAATCCGGCGCATCTGCGCGCCCTGCTGGCGGCGCTGGCACCGGGTGAGCGGATCACGCGCATCCTGGTAAGCCATTCGCATCTGGACCATTCGCCCGCCGCGCGCCCGCTCGCGCAGGCCACCGGCGCGCCGGTTCTGGCCTTCGGCGATTCCACTGCCGGGCGCTCGGCGCGCATGCAGGCGCTCGCCGATCAGGCGAACGGAAACCCGGCAATCGGTGGCGGCGAGGGGGTGGATACCGCCTTTGCGCCCGACATCTGCCTGGCCGATGGCACAGCGCTGGATATTGGCGGGCAAGCGTTGCATGCGCTGCATACGCCGGGGCATTTCGGCAATCATCTGTGCTTTCAATGGGGGGATGCGCTCTTCACCGGCGATCATGTGATGGGCTGGGCGCCCAGCCTCGTCTCGCCGCCCGATGGCGACCTGACCGATTTCATGGCCAGCCTTGAGCGCCTGGAGGCCCTGGGCCAGACGCGGCTCTTTCCCGGCCATGGCGCCCCGGTAGAGGATGGCCAGAGCCGGATCCGCGCGCTGCGGGCGCACCGCTTGTCGCGCGAAGCGGCGATCCGCGCCGCGCTCGCCGGCGGTGCCGACACTGCGCGCCGGATCACCCGCGCGGTCTATACCGATGTCGCCCCGGCCCTGCTGCCCGCCGCCGAACGCAATGTGCTGGCGCATCTCATCGACCTCGACGCACGCGGGCTGGCACGGTTCACCGCAGCCGTGGCGCTGGACGCCAGGGTCATCGCCCCCCGACCCTGAGCACGAGGCGCGCGGCCGGCGTGCCTTTCGCGACCACTGCCTGCGCGCAGCCGAAAGGCGTTTCTGGCGGTCTGACGCCATGCTGGCAGCCGGGCCGCGGGTTCGCGCTTTGGTTGCATGCGGCATAGAATTCACTTGAATACCGCCTGGCTTTGCTCAACTCTGCCAGCATTGAGACCATGGCCCCCGCCCCCGCGTCAGTCCTCCTCAAAGGCACTGCCGGACCAACGGAGACCCCGATTGACCAGTAAGCCCGTTATCACGCCCGCACCGTCAGACGTTCTGGAAATGGCGGAGCACCTGCCCCACATGACCTGGATCGCCGGAGCCAATGGACAGGTGGAATTCCTCTCGCAGCGGTTGCGGGAACTGACCGGGCTGAAGCCGGACGATCTGCACACCGCCGGCTGGCGCGCAGCGATTCACTCTGACGACCAGCAGGCCATGCTGGAGGTCTGGGAAAGTGCGGTCGCGGTGGGCGAGCCCTATGAGATCGAAGCTCGGCTGCGCTGCGGCGCGCCGGCGCAGTTTCGCTGGCACCTGCTTGCCGCCCGCCCTGCCTTTGATCCGGATGGCAAGGTGCGCAAATGGTATGGCAGCGTGACTGACATTCATGACCGCATCGCCGCCACCGAGGCGCTGCGCAGCAGCGAAGCCCAGTTGCGCGCGATCTATGAAAGCGAGCCGGAATGCGTGAAGCTGGTCTCGGCCGATGGGGTGCTGTTGCAGATGAACCCCGCCGGGCTGCGCATGATCGAAGCCGAGCGCCCGGATGAGGCGATTGGCCAGCGGATCCGCGCGCTGATCCATCCTGACGATGCCGACGCCTTTAACGACCTGCACCACGCGGCGCTGGACGGGCGCACCGAGCAGGCAGTCTTTCGCATCAAGGGTCTGCGGGGCACGCTGCGCTGGATGCTGTCGCGTTCCACGCCGATGTATGACGATGCCGGCAAAGCCTATGGGGTGCTCAGCGTCACGCATGACATCACCGAGCGCTGGCGCGATCAGGAATTGCGCATGCTGGAGGCGCAGGTTTTCGACGCCGTCAGCGCCGGGCGTCCGCTGGTCGGCATTCTGGAAACGATCACCCTTGCCGTGGACCGGCTGCAGCCCGATGCCCGAGCCTCGATCCAGCTCATCGAGGATGGCAAGCTGCGCCATGGCGCGGCACCGAAACTGCCCGAAAGCTTCAATCAGGAGGTCGATGGCCTGGCGATCGGCGAGGGCGTGGGCTCATGCGGCACGGCGGCGGCGCGTCGCAGTCAGGTGATCGTCGAGGATGTCGAGCACGATCCGCTCTGGCGCGACCATGTCGAGATCGCGAGAGCCAATGACATCGCCGCCTGCTGGTCGTTGCCGATCATCGGCAAGGAGGGCGAAGTGATCGCCACCTTCGCGCTCTACTATGACCACATCCGCCGCCCGTCGCGCGAGGAACAGGCCTTCATCGACCGGGTGGGGCGCTATGTGCGCCTTGCCATCGAGCGCAGCCGCCAGAACGATGCGCTGCGCCTCAGCGAGCAGCGCTATCGCTCGATCTTCGATCTTGTCCCGGTGTCGATCTGGGAGGAGGACTGGAGCGACCTGATGCCGGTTCTGGCGCGTGTCGAGGCCGAGGGCGGACCGGATTACGAAGCCTATCTGCAAGCCCATCCGGATCTGGTGAGCGAAGCCGCATCGCGGATGCGGGTGCTTGATGTCAATGACGCCGCGGTGCGGCTGTTCAATGCGCGCGACAAGCGCCATCTGATCGACAGCTTCGCCGAACTCTTCACCGGCCCCACCTCGCATGTGGCGTTCCGCAAGGTTCTGGCAACCTATCTCAGGGGTCAGCGCCTGTTCGAATCCGAAAACCAGCTTCGCACGCTGAGCGGCGACACCATTCACGTTGTCGTGCGCATCGCCCTGCCCGATGCCGCGACCGGGCTGTCGCGCGCGCTGGTCTGCGAGATGGACATTACCGAGCACAAGCGCACCGAAGAACGGTTCCAGGCCATCGCTCGCACCACCAGCGACCTGCTGTGGGAATACGACCTGCGCAGCCACGGAAGCTGGCTCTCCGAAGGCGCCGCCACCTGGCTTGGCATGCCCGAGGGCGAGGCACTGGCGATCGGCCTGCACTGGGACCAGTTGATCCACCCGGACGACCGCGAGCGGATCATGGAAGTGGTCACGCCGCTGATGCAGGGCAAGAGCGAGAAACTGGATGAGGAGTTTCGCCTGGTCAAGGCC
The DNA here is from genome assembly GCA_046295695.1 of Pararhodobacter sp. Lineage (GTDB taxonomy): Bacteria > Pseudomonadota > Alphaproteobacteria > Rhodobacterales > Rhodobacteraceae > Pararhodobacter. The sequence continues at coordinate 70,295 of JBKBMS010000010.1, forward strand.
GACGGCACGCTGGCGCATGTGCGCGCCCAGGCGCGGTTGCTGCGCGACAGCGAGGGCGAGCCCGCGCGCACCGTCGGCTCGATCGTCGATGTGACCGACCAGCGCCAGCTGGAGCAGCAGCTCAGCGAATCCCAGCGCCTTGAGTCCATTGGCCGCCTCACCGGAGGAATTGCGCATGATTTCAATAATCTGCTGACCGTCATTCTGGGCAACTCCGAGCTTATGGTGGAGCGTCTGGACGACAATCCGCGCCTGCGTGATCTGGCCGAGATGTGCGGCAATGCCGCCCTTCGCGGCGCCGAACTGACCAACCGGCTGCTGGCCTTCGCCCGCCGCCAGCCGCTGGCCCCCAAATCGACCGATATCAACCGCCTGATCAAGGGGCTGGAAAGCATGCTCCGGCGCACCATCGGCGGACAGATAGAGATGGAGCTCGTGCACGGCGGCGGGCTGTGGAAGGCGCTGATCGACACGCCGCAGCTTGAAAGCGCGATCCTCAATCTGTGCATCAACGCGCGCGATGCCATGCCCGACGGCGGCAAGCTGACCATCGAGACCGCCAATGCCTCGCTCAACGACGATTATGCCCGCACCGCGCATGGCGTCGATCCCGGCCAATACGTGATGATCACGGTCAGCGACACCGGCTGCGGCATGAATGCCGAGATCCTGGCGCGTGTGTTCGAGCCGTTCTTCACCACCAAGGAGGCCGGCAAGGGCAGCGGCCTGGGGTTGAGCATGGTCTATGGTTTCGTCAAGCAATCGCGCGGCCATGTGCGGATCTATTCCGAGCCGGGCCATGGCACCGCGGTCAAGCTCTATCTGCCGCGCGTCACCGTCGGGCATGAAAGCGCGCCGGCACCGGCCATCGCCGGCAAGATCGAGCGCGGCGTCGAACATATCCTGCTGGTGGAGGATGACGATCTGGTGCGCATGCATGTCGAAGGGCTGCTCCAGGGGCTGGGATACCACGTCACCACCGCGCCTGACGGCCATACGGCGCTGTCACTGCTGGAGGGTGAGGGGGTCTTTGACCTGCTGTTTACCGATGTGGTGATGCCCGGCGGCATCAGCGGGCGGCAACTGGCCGACCATGCAGCGCGGCTGCGCCCGAACCTGCCGGTGCTGTTCACATCGGGCTATACGGAAAACAGCATCGTCCATCATGGCCGGCTCGATCCGGGGGTGGAGCTGCTGCAAAAGCCCTACCGCCGCCAGCAACTTGCCGCCAAGCTGCGCAAGATGCTGAAACCGCAGCAATGATCGCCCCGCCGTCGCCGCCACCCGGCAGCGGCATCGGTTTGCCCTCAGCGCTTCGGCCGCTATACTTCCGGGGATGATGAAACACCCGGGAGCCTTCCCTTGCCCTTGATCCGCATTCTGATCCTCTGGCTGTTGCTGGCGCTGCCCCTGAGCGCACAATCGCTTTTTGACCCGGCCGCCAGCGCGACCACAAGCCCCACCGCCGGCGAGGCTGACGCTGCCGCGCGCCTTGTCGAGATCCTGCGCGATGATGCCGCGCGCGAAGCACTGATCCGCCAGCTCGAGGCCAGCGCCAGCGCGCTGCAACAGCCAGCGGATGCGCCCGCCACGCCGCAGATGTCAGCGGCACGCAACATGGCCGAATACACCCGCGCGCTGGCTGAAAGCACCACGGCGGTGCTGTTCGATCTGGTGGAAGCGATGCAATCGGTGTTTGGCGTGTTCAACAGCTCGACCAGCATCAACTGGACCGAGGTTCAGGCAGCGACGGCCTCGCTGGCATTGCTGGGCGCGATCACGCTGGGGCTGTTCTACGGCCTGCGCGCCATCGGCACACGCATCTTCCGCACCATGGGCGAGCGCGCCGCCGCGCGCGGCTGGCTGGCAGCACTGGGAATCGCGGCCGCTTCCAGCGTCATTGATGCGCTTCTGATCGTGCTGGCCTGGGCGGGCGGCTATGCGTTCGCGCTGATCCAGGGCGAAACCGGCAGCATGGATTTCCGCCAGAGCCTGTTTCTCAACGCCTTCCTGCTGATCGAGATGACGAAAGTGGTGCTGCGGCTGATATTCTCGCCGCGTTTCGGGCGCTTGCGGGCCGCGCCGATAAGCGATGAAAGCGCCGCCTACTGGTATTTCTGGTTGTCGCGCCTGACCAGCCTGATGGGCTACGGCATCCTGCTGGTGGTGCCGATCATCAACGCGGCGGTGTCGCGCGCGGTCGGCTCCAGCGTGACGGTGCTGATCGTCGTCACGGCGCTGCTGATCGCGGTGCTGATCATCTTGCAAAACCGCCAACCGATCGCCGAGGCGCTGCGCCGCCGTCACCTGCGCCAGCCCGATGATCTGCTGGGCCGGGTACAGGCGGCAATCGCCGGCTTCTGGCACTGGCTGGCGATCACCTATCTGGTGGCGCTGTTTCTGGTCTGGACGGCGCGGCCGGGCGATGCGGTGCAGTTCATGCTGGCGGCAACGCTGCAATCGGTGCTGGCCGTCGCCATCGGCGCAGCGATCATCGCCCTGATCTCGCGCGCGATTTCGGGCGGCATGCGGCTGCCGAGCGATGTCAAGCGCAGTCTGCCGTTGCTGGAAGAGCGGCTCAATGCCTTCGTGCCGAGCATCCTGAAAGTGGTGCGCCTGGTCATCGCGGTGATGGTGGTTCTGTCGATCGGCCAGATCTGGCAGGCGATGGATTTCCTGGGCTGGGTGGCCTCGGAGGTGGGCCGCGATGTCACCGGGCGGCTGGTGAGCACGGCGCTGATCGTGCTGGTGGCGATCGTCATCTGGCTGGCGATGTCATCCTTCATCGAATATCGGCTCAACCCGGATGTCGATACCATCCCCACCGCGCGCGAGCGCACCCTGCTGGCGCTGTTTCGCAACGCCTTCACCATCGCGCTGGTGGTGATCGCGGCGATGCTGGCGCTGTCGGAGCTGGGCGTGAACATCGCCCCGCTGCTGGCCGGGGCGGGCGTGCTGGGCCTGGCCATCGGCTTTGGCGCGCAAAAGCTGGTGCAGGACATCATCAACGGCGCCTTCATCCAGTTCGAGAACACGATGAACGAGGGCGATGTCGTCACCGCCGGCGATATCACCGGCGTCGTCGAGCGGCTGACCATCCGCTCGGTGGGGCTGCGCGACCTGCAGGGCACCTATCATCTGGTGCCCTTCAGCTCGGTCGAAAAGGTTTCGAACTTCATGAAGGGGTTTGCCTATCATGTGGTCGAGGTCTCCGTTGCCTACCGCGAGAACATCTCCGAGGTGAAGATGCTCATGGCCAAGGGCTTCGACATCCTGCGCGAAGGCGAGCTGGGCGAGCATGTCGTCGGCGATTTCGAGATCCATGGCGTCTCGTCGCTGGGCGATTCCAGCGTGGTGGTGCGCGGCCGCATCAAGACGATGCCGGGCATGCAATGGTCCATCGGGCGCGCCTATAACGAGATCATCAAGGGCGTGCTGGACGAGGCCGGGGTAGAGATCCCCTTCCCGCACATGACGCTCTACATGGGTCAGAACAAAGACGGCAGCGCGCCGCCGCTCAACCTGCGCCGCGCCCCGGCCCTGCCCGCGGTGGCGCCCGAAACCGCGCGCCTGGCCGGATCTTCAGACGGGGTGGAAGCCGCTGGTGGCCCAAGCCCCGAGGTTGCCGCGGACACCCCGGCCAGAACGACGGGCCGGTCACGCCGCAAACCGGCAGCGCAGGGCGCTGACGGCAAGCGCGGCACGCGCCCGAAAGTCGCCCCCGAGGACCGCGAAACCCTCTATCGCTCGATGCCCAGCCCCGACGAGGACGACTGAGCCGCGAGCCGCCCCTGCCAACCGGCCGCTAACGTTGCAGCAGAACCGGAAACCAGTCCTCGCGCAGGCGCTGGCCGGGCTGCATCTCATGGCCGGGAAAGGGCGGCGAGGTGCGCCCCGGACGCTCGACATAGCGCGCGTCATCGCCCAGCAGCCTGAGCGAGAAAGCCCGCCGCCGCGTGGACGCCTGATTGCCGCGCGCCCCGTGCAGCGTGGCGTAGTGAAAGGCCACCGCATCGCCCGGCTCCATCGCGAATTCGCGGATCACCATGCCCTCGGCATCGGGGTCGGGCACGGGGATATAGGCATCGGCATCAGGATAGAAATTCTCCTCTGACAGCCAGCGGGTGGGCAGCACCGGCTTTTCCCACAGGTGCGAACCGGCGACACAGCGCAGGCTGGCCTCGCGCACCGGGTCCAGCGGCGACCAGAAACTGACCGTCTGGCGCCCCTCGACAAAATAATAGGGCCCGTCCTGATGCCAGGGCGTGGGCTTGGATGTGCCCGGCTCCTTGACCAGCACATGATCGTGGAACAGCTGCACGCTTTGCGAACCCATCAGATCCGCGGCGACCGCGGCAACGGGCGAGGAACGGATCACCGCCTCGAATTCAGGGATACGGCTCCAGTTGCAGTAATCGTCAAAGAAGCGCCCGGCCTCGCCGGGCTTGAGGTTTTCGGCGGCATATTCGCCGGGCTCGGCCATGTTGCGCTCGATCCCGGCGCGCAGGGTTTCGACGTGATCGCGGAAAAGGCCGCGCACCAGCACCACCCCCTCGCGCTGATAGGTTTCGATATCGGATGACGAGATCAGCGGATGCGGCATGGCACTCTCCCGGGTGGTGACGCGCGCAGCCTGCCGCAGGCATTTCATAGTTTCAAATAATGATTTGCTAAGTCATATTTAGCTTCATGCTATATCTCACCCTGCGCCAGATTGAATATGTCACCGCCATTGCGCGCGCCGGCAGCCTGTCGGCGGCGGCCGCGCAGCTCAATGTGTCGCAGCCCTCGCTGTCGGTGGCCTTGTCGCAGGTGGAGGCGCGGCTGGGCCAGCGGCTGTTCATCCGCCGACGCGGCACGCCGGTCACGCCGACCGCCTTTGCCGAAAGCTACCTCGCCGAGGCCGAGGCTCTGCTGGCGCGCGCGCGGCGCCTTGAAGACCCTGAAGCGGTGCGCCGCTCGCTGGCCGGCACGCTGGCACTGGGTGTTTTCGAGGATCTCGCGCCGATGTATCTGGCCCCGCTCCTGCGCGTGCTGCGCGATACCCTGCCCGACGTTGATCTGCGCTGGCAGGTGGCGGGGTTCGAAACCCTTGCACGGACGATGGCCGAAGGGCGGCTGGATCTGGCGCTGACATACGATCTGGGGCTGGATGCCGGCTTCGCGCGTGCGCCTCTGGCGCTGGCGGTGCCGCATGCTTTCGTTGCCGCCGACGACCCTTTGGCCACCCGCCACAGCCTGCATCTGGCCGATCTGGCAGGCCGTGCGCTGATCCTCTTCGAGGAGGGGCTGTCGATCCGTCACATGCTGGCGCTCTTTGACCGGATCGGCGCGCGCCCGCTGGTGCGCCACCGGGTGCGCGCGCTTGAGGTGATGCGCAGCCTGGCCGCACATGGCGAAGGCGTGGGGCTGAGCTACACCAATCCGCCCGGTGCCGGCAGCTATGACGGCGCCAGGCTGCGCACCATCGCCATCGCCGACACCATAGCCGCCGAACCGCTGATCCTGGCGCGCTACAACGCCCTGCCGCAAACCGCCCCGGCGCTGGCCGCCGAGACCGCGATCGCCCGCCATTTCGTCGCCCTGCCCGCGCCTGAACCGGCAAGCGATCGCTAGGCCTCAACACGGGGGCTGGATTTGTTGCTCAATAGATTTATGATTTCCCCATGCCCGAACGACAGGCAAACCAACCGGAACGAACATGACGTTGAACACTCTTTCGCGCAGAAACCTGTTGGCCATCGGTGCCGCCGGAGCCGGGCTGGCCCTGCTGCCGCTGCCGGCCTCGGCTGCAAGCGATGCGCTGGTCGCCCGCTTCACCAATGGCGCGCCAACCATCGAAGGGCCGCTGCGCCTGGATGCCCCCGCGCTTGCCGAGAATGGCAATTCGGTTTCGATCACGCTGTCCTGTCCGGACGCCGAGGCGATCCGCCTTTTTGCCCCGGCCAACCCCAACCCTGAGGTCTGCACCTTTCATTTCGGCCCGCTGGCTGGAAGTCAGAGTGCAACCACCCGCATCCGCATGGCCGAAACCATGGATCTGATCGCCGTGGCGCGCATGCCTGACGGGCGTTTCATAGAAACCCGCGCGCGCGTCGAAGTGACGCTGGGCGGCTGTGTCGGCTGATCGGCAGGAGCAACATCATGATCGAAATCGACCAACCATGACCGAAATCGACCCCCGCCCCCGCGTTCGCGTCCCCCGCACCGCTGCCGTCAACGAAGTGGTGCTGATCCGCACGCTGGTCAATCATCCGATGGAAACAGGCAACCGGCTGGACCTTGATGGTGCATCTGTGCCACGCCACATCATCAACCGGTTTGAATGCCACTTCAACGGCGCGCTGGTGCTCGACATGGAGATCGAGCCCAGCCTGGCTGCCAACCCCTTCATCGAGTTCGAGGCGGTGGTGCCGGAATCGGGTATATTCAGGTTTGCCTGGCATGACGACAATGGCGCGATCTATGAAACCTCGGCCGAAATTGCCGTTTCCTGAAACCGCGTGGCGCTGGTTGTTGCCCGCGCTGGGGCTGGCTGCCGGTCTGGTGCCGGGCCTGGCGGCGGCCAATACCGTTGACGCGCAACACGCCGGCGAGGGCGCGGCGCTCTGGGTGAGCGAGTGTTCCGCCTGCCATGAGCTGAGCGCCGAGGCCCCGCCCGGCATTGGCCCGCATCTGGCCGGGCTGCTGGGCCGCGCCGCCGCCACGGCAGAGGGTTTTGCCTATTCGCCGGCGTTGCTTGAAGCGGGGGCAGCGGGGCTGGTCTGGGATCTGCCGGAACTTGATGCGCTGATCGAAAACCCCGCGCAGATCCTGCCCGGCGCGCGCATGGGCTATCCTGGCCTGCCTGATGCCACCGAGCGCGCTGCGCTTCTGGCCTATCTTGAAGCCCACACGGATAGGGTACCCCCGGATGCCGAAGCCGCGCCCGAGATCGACCTGCCCGCCGAGGTTCTGGCGCTGGAGGGCGACCGTGAATGGGGTGAATACCTGGCCGCCGAATGCACCACCTGCCACCGCCGCGACGGCGCCGCGCAGGGCATCCCCTCGATCACCAACTGGCCCGAGGCACGCTTCGTGACGGTGATGCACGCCTATCGCGCCGGCCTGCGCCCCCATACCGGCATGCAGACCATCGCCCGGCGCCTGAGCGATGAAGACATTGCCGCGCTGGCCACCTATTTTGCGACAATCGACAATTGAACCGCACAGGTTCGCTCAACGGAGGGATAACGATGCATCTGAAAAGACGGAGCTTTCTGGGCACAATGGCGGCCGGTGCGGCCGCGCTTTCAGCGCCTGCCGTTCTGGGCCAGACGCGCCCGCGCGTGGTGGTCGTGGGCGGCGGCTCGGGCGGGGCGACGGCAGCACGCTACATCGCCCGCGACAGCCAGGGCGCCATTGACGTGACGCTGGTGGAGCCCACGCGCACCTATTTCACCTGCTACTTCTCCAACCTCTATCTGGGCGGGTTCTGGGATCTGGCCGATCTGGGCCATTCCTACGGGCGGCTGGCCGCGCGTCATGGCATCAATGTGGTGCATGACTGGGCGGTCGCGGTGGACCGCGATGCACAGACCGTCACCCTGGCCGGCGGCGCGGTGCTGCCCTATGACCGGCTGGTGCTTTCGCCGGGGATCGATTTTGTCGATGACAGCGTGCCGGGCTGGTCGGTGGCGGCGCAAAACCGCATGCCGCACGCCTACAAGGCCGGCAGCCAGACCGAACTTCTCAAGGCGCAGGTGGAGAACATGCGCGAGGGCGGCACGTTTTGTATGATCGCCCCCCCCAACCCCTATCGCTGCCCGCCGGGGCCCTATGAGCGCATCTCGATGGTTGCCCATGTGCTCAAGGAGCGCAATCCGACGGCCAAGATCCTGATCGTCGATCCGAAGGAGAACTTCTCCAAACAGGGTCTGTTCGAGGATGGCTGGGCGCGCCACTACCCCGGCATGGTCGAGCGCATCGGCCCCGATTTCGGCGCCGGAAACGTGTCGGTCAACCCCGAGACAATGGAGGTGGATATCGACGGCATGGTCGAACAGGTCGATGTCTGCAACGTGATCCCGGCGCAGAAGGCCGGACGCATCGCCGCACTGGCCGGGCTGACCAACGAGGCGGGCTGGGCGCCGGTGATGCCGGCCGATATGCGCTCGCGCATGGATGACAAGGTCTTTGTGCTGGGTGATGCCTCGGCGCAAGGCGACATGCCGAAATCGGGCTTCTCGGCCAACAGCCAGGCCAAGGTCGCGGCCAATGCGATCCGTCATGAACTGACCGATGCGCGCCTCTTCCCGGCACGCTATGCCAACACCTGCTGGTCACTGATCGCCACCGAGGATGGCGTGAAGGTGGGGGCAACCTACGAGCCCACCGAGGAAAAGATCGCTACCGTCGAGGGCTTCATCAGCCAGGTCGGTGAAGATGCCGAGCTGCGCCGCGCGACCTACGAGGAAAGCATCGGCTGGTATAACGGCATCGTCGACGACATGTTCAGCTAAGACCGGACACGCAGTGAATTTCGGGGCGCGCCGACAGCCGGTGCGCCCCTTTGTTGTGGGCAGGCGAGTTTGTGGGCAGGCCGGGGCACCATCGGCCCTGCGGCCCCGGGTGGTTCGACGGGCGATTGCGCCAGTTGAACGACAGTCCGCAGGCAAGCCGGCCTTCGGGATGGATCATCGGCAACAATCGGGCGTGAACGGCCATACCAGCTGTGCCCAGTAACGCCGTGCCGCCGGGAATGTCCGGCTGACAGCAAACAGCCCGATCCGCGCCGGCGATCCGGGTGTTTGCGGGCGCAGGTAGGTTCCGAACAGCTGATCCCATACCACCAGTGCGCGACCAAGGTTCATCATTCCTTCGGATGGGTGCGCCGAATGATGCCAGCGATGAAGATCATTGGTGTTGAAGACCAGGTTCAGGCGGCCAAAGTCAAACGCGATATTGGAATGCTGCAGCAGCAGAACCGGCAGGGAAAGCGCCGCATAGACCAGGATGGCCTCTGCGGCGACGCCGATCATGAGCAACGGCAGAATCATCGCCAGATGGTTCAGCACATGATTGAGCGGGTGAAACCGGAAGTTGTTGAGCGTGTACAGGCGCTCGGTGCTGTGATGCATGGCATGGAGCGCCCAGAGAGGCTTGAAGCGGTGATGAGCCCAATGGCTTGCCCATGCGGCGAACTCGATCCACAGGACCACCAGAACGACCTGTTGCCACAACGGCAATCCCAGCGCACCGGGCAAGGGCAGAAGCGTCAGCACCAGGAAGGGTGTCAGCCATTTCAGGGCGCCATCAAGAACCCCGAAGATCAGCACAAAGCTGCTGACATCGCCAGCCAGTTCGGCGCGGGGCACCTCGGACCAGGAATGGTCATGAGGTCGCAGACGTTCCAGCAGCAGGGACAAACCGATCAATGCGATCGCCCCTCCCGCCACGATCGCCTCGCGCGCGGGATGCGTCCAGAAGGCCGCCAGCAATCCGGCCATCATCGCGATCAGCCCGATCAGCAGCGCTTGTGAGGAAAAGCGGGTCATTGGGATAGCTCCTCATCCTGTAGGGGAAATGAAATCTCGGCAGAGCAACACAGGCGCGCCAGTTGCGTGGCGACCTCGGCAAGTGTGGACAGCTTCAGGCACAGCCTTGTCGATCGCGCCAGGGCTTCGCGCGTCAGAATGCCTGCGCGCTCCATTTCCTGAAGGTGATGCGCGAGGGATGGGCCAGGGCGGCAAAAAGGGTGGCAAGTACAGAATCGGCCTTAACACCATTAAACTAGTTATATAGATTAAATTGTCAATGGATGAAACTTCGTGTCCGGGCCGCAAAACAAGCAACCTCGCCACCCGTGCCGTAACATCAGGAAAGAGCCGGGCCGCGCGCCCTTCCCCCTCAGCGGAAGATCAGCAGCGCCGAAAGCGCCAGCAACACCGCCATGATCCGCAAGAAAAGCTTCCAGGCGCGCGGCGCCGACAAAAGCGCGGTCAGGAGCGAGCCGGCGGCGGTCCAGAACAGGCACACCCCCAGATTGACGCTGGAAAAGGCCAGCCCCAGCCGGGCGGCCTCGGTCAGGGGTGCCATGCCCGCGCCATAGCCCGCCGAGGCCGCGAAGGCGATCGCCCAGACCTTCGGGTTGATCCATTGAAAGGCGGCGGCGGCCAGAAAACCCAGCGGGCGCTCGCCGCCGCCATCGCCGCGCGGGCGTCCGGCGGCGCGGAAATAGCCCCAGGCCATCCACAGGATGAACCCCGCCGCCGCCAGCCGCAACGCCGTGTTCAGCATCGGCGAGGCCTGCACCAGCGCACCGACCCCCAGCGCCGTCACCCCCGCCGTGATCCCCACCCCCAGCACCACGCCGAAAAGATGCGGCAATGAGGCGCGAAAACCGAACCGCACCCCCGATGTCGTCAGCATGATCACATTCGGCCCTGGTGTGAACAGGCCGATCAGCACGAAACCGTAAAGAAGCGGATCGAAGAACACGCGGGGCTCCATTCAAAAGGGCGGCAGGTTTCCCCGCCGCCCGAAAACTGCGCTGAGCCTTTCCTAGCCGCCCAGCGCCAGGCTTGGAAGCCACAGAACGATGGCCGGGAAGATCAGGCACAGCCCCAGCCCCAGCACCTGCAACGCCACGAAGGGAATGATCCCGCGATAGATCTGCTGGATCTTCACCCCCGGCGGCGCCACCCCCTTGAGATAGAAGAGCGCAAATCCGAAGGGTGGTGTCAGGAAACTGGTCTGCAAATTGACTGCCACCAATATCAGGAACCAGATGATGATCGGCTGGCTGATCCCCGGCCAGATACCGACATGGCCGGCGAAATCCAGCAGCGCCACGATCGGCGCGAAGATCGGCAGCACGATCAACGTGATCTCGATCCAGTCAAAGAAGAACCCCAGCGCGAAAACCATCGCCATCAGCACGAAAAGGATCGACCAAGGGCCAACGCCGGTATCGCGGATGAAGTTGATGATCAGATCCTCGCCCCCGGTGGCCTTGAAGACATAGGAAAACGCCGTTGCGCCGACGAAGATGCCAAACAGCATCGCCCCGGTCAGCGCCGAGCGCTTGCACACATCCATGAAGGTTTCCCAGGTCAGCCGACGGTTGAACCAGGCCAGCAGCACCGAACCCGCCGCCCCCACGCCCGACGCCTCGGTGGGCGTGGCGAAACCGGCAAAGATCGAGCCCAGAACTGCCACGATCAGGAAGATCGGCGGCAGGAAGGAGCGGAAGATCATCTTCCAGAACTCGGCGCGGGTTTCGGGGCCTATGTCATCGGGCATCGGCGGGGCCAGATGCGGTTTGAACCGGCACAGCACGAAGATATAGACGGTATAAAGCGCAGCCAGCAGCAGGCCCGGCATGATCGCGGCGATGAACACCGTGCCAACGGGCACCGACAGCAGATCAGACATGATGACCAGCATGATCGAGGGCGGGATGAGGATGCCCAGCGTGCCGGATGCGGCAATGGTGCCGGTGGCCAGTGGTATCGAATAGTTGCGCTCCATCATCACCGGCAGCGCCATCAGCGTCATCATCACCACCGAGGCACCGATGATACCCGTGGTGGCGGCCATGATCGTGCCCATCAGCGTCACCGACAGCGCCAGCCCCCCCGGCACCCGGCGCAGCAGAATCTGCAGCGCGTTGAGCAGATCGCGCGCCACGCCGGATTTCTCCAGCATGGTGCCCATGAAAGTGAACATCGGGATCGCCACCAGAACCAGGCTGGCCATGGTGCCGCCATAGATGCGCAGCGGCACAAGCTGCACCTGGTCCAGCCGGAACACGCCCGCCCAATCGCCCAGAACGGCAAAGGCAAGGGCGACCCCACCCAGGATGAAGGCCACCGGATAGCCGGTGAACAGAAGCGCCGCCAGAACGCCGAACATCAGCAGCGGCAGAATGTGAATGAGTGTTGCCATCTGTCCGTTCCTGCTCAGGCCTGCGCCGGGTTTGTCTGGTGCTGTTCGCCGGCGAATTGCGATGCCTCGTCGCGCAGGCTGGCCGGACCGAACAGATAGACGATGCACTTGAGCACCGCCGAAAGCCCGGCCATCGCCACGAACACGAAGCCGACCGGCAGCATCCCCTTGATGATGAAGCGATGCGCCAGCCCGGTCTGGGCATCCGAGCCCTCGCCGATATGATAGGAGCGCAGCGCATTCTCGGCGCCGTATTTGATCACCACATAGCAATAGGGCACCAGAAACAGCGCCGCGCCCAGCAGTTCGATCCAGACGCGCGTGCGCGGGCGCAAGGTATCGCGCACCAGTTCGATGCGCACATGCGCGTCCTTGATATAGGCATAGCCCAGCGCCAGCAGGAACAGCGTGGCATGCAGATGCCATTCCATCTCCTGCAACCGCGTCGAGGTGAACATCTTGTACCAGCCGGTATCGGTGAAGGCCGGGTTCCAGCCCAGGTATTTGCGCTGAAAGACATCGTAGAGAATGATCAGCATCATCGGCACATAGAGCAGCGCCACCGTCACCCCCACGCGCACGCAGCCCGTGGCCAGCCCGTTGGAGGCATCCAGCAGGTAGCGATGCCCGCCCAGCGGCGCGCGACGCAGCGCCAGAAAGACCATCACGGCAAAGAACACCGTCACCGCCAGCAACAGCGGCGTGGAATAGGGCACCAGCGGCTCGAAGAACTCGATCTTGGCCAACGCCTCCTCGTCGCCGCGCCGCGCGACACGGCGCAGCGCATTGAACTGCCGGTCGGTAAGATAAAGCGGCTGCGCGATCATCACTGCCGCCCAGCCCAGCAGCACCGTTGCCGCAAACCAGGCCGGGCGCGCATTCAGCATCACCGCCCCGAGCGCGCCGACAAGGATTGCACCCAGCGCATAAAAAACCAGCACCGATGTGGGATCGACCACGACGATGAAGAATGCGGCGCATATCGCCACCACTGACAGAAGCGTGCCCATGTGCCTTCCCGTTGTTGCGCGTTTCTGGCTGAGCAGCGGGGCACCCCGTGAACCGGGATGCCCCGCCATCATGCCATCAGGCGATCTTAGCGCAGATAGCCGATTTCACGCCAGCGCGCATAATTCGCGCGGAAGGTGTTGTAGGAGTCCAGCACCCGCGCGAAGTCGGCATCAGCGGCGGCCTCGGCGGCGGCAACTTCAAGCCAGGCGGCTTCCAGTTTGGCCAGATCCTCGTCCGACCAGACGCGGATATTCACCCCATGCTCTTCTTCCAGCACGCGCAGCGCCTCGAACTGGAGCGCCTCGCCCTCGGCCAGGCCATAGGTGATGTTGGCGTCGCAGATGGTCTGGAGCAGCAGTTGGGTGTTGTCGTCCAGGCTTTCCCACAGATCGAGGTTGATCATCAGATCAAACAGCGTGGACTGCTGGTGCCAGCCGGGGAAGTAGTAGTAGCTTGCCACCTGGTAGAAGCCGAGGTTGAGGTCGATCGCCGGCATCGAGAATTCGGTGGCGTCGATGGTGCCCAGTTCAAGCGCCGGGAAGATATCGCCGCCAGCCAGAAGCTGGGTGGAAACGCCCATGCGCTCCATGACCTTGGCGCCCAGCCCGAAGAACCGCATGGTCAGGCCGCGCAGATCCTCGACCGAGTTGAGCTCGTTGCGAAACCAGCCCGAAGCCTCGGGGGCGATGATGCCGCAAAAGAGCGACTTGATGTTGTGCGGCTCGTAGAGCTCGTCCATCAGCTCCTGCCCGCCGCCGAACTTCACCCAGGCCAGATATTCACCCGCCTGCGGACCGAACGGCACCGCCGCCAGAAGCTGCAGCGCCGGCACGCGGCCCGCCCAGTAGCCCGGCGTGGACCAGCCGGCCTGAACCGCGCCCGAACCCACGGCGTCAAACACCTCAAGCGCCGGCACAACCGCACCCGGCTCCTGGAAGCGCACGGTGATCTCGCCGCCGGTCAGCGCGGTGATCTGATCGGCGATGCGGATGCCAAGCGTACCCAACTGCGTCAACGAGCCCGGATAGGTCGATTGCAGGTTCCAGTTCTGCTGCGCCGCGGCGCTGCCGACGGTTAGCGCGGTAACCAGCGCCGTGGTGGTAATAATTCTTTTCATCGCGGTCTCCCTGAAGACTGGCTTGTTATTGGCCTGCCCGCCGTTTCGACGAGCCGTTTAAGTCGTATATGGAAAAGCCCCTTACCCTGGCTCCGCCATGCACAAGCACGCTGCCATTGGCGCCAGATTCTCCTCCACCCCAGAACAGGTAAAATAATATTACCAATCAGTCTAGGAAAACTTCACCGCAATGGTCTGCCGATCGCTGCGGCCGGGCGTCAGGATACCGTCGCGGGCAGTTCCGCAACCGGGCTTCGGCGCATCAGGTAGATATCCATCACCCAGCCGACCCGCACGCGAAGGTCTGCCCGGCGCGCCAGAATCGCCGGCGCGACATCGGCAAGCGGGCCCTTTATCAGCACCTGTTCGGGCAGCCCCAGGCAGCCCCCCCACCAGATATGAATGCCCGCCGGCTCCAGCGCCTCGAAGGCACCGCCCTGATCCAGCATCACCGCCACGCTGTCGGCGCCTGCCGGCCAGCCCTGCGCGCGCAGCGCCCGCCCGGTGGTCAGCCAGACCGGCGCACCCAGTTCATTGAGCGGAATTGCATGTGCCGCGGTCAGCGCCTGCAGGCTGGTGATGCCCGGCACCACCCGCACCGTGACGGCCATCCCCGCCGGGCCCAGCCGCCCCGCGATGCGCAGGCTGCTGTCATAGAGCGACGGATCGCCCCAGACCATCAGCGCCACCCGCCCGCCACCGGGCAGGCAGGCACCGATCTGCGCCATCCAGGCGCGGGCAATCTCATCATGCCAGTCATGAACCGCACCCAGATAGTCGCCCTCGGCGCGGCGTTGCGGCAGATCGAACTCGGCGATGCGCGTCATGGCCGACAGATGCCGCTCGACGATGCGCCGGCGAATATCGGCCAGTGCGGCCTTTTCCTCGCCCTTGCGCGGCAGCAGGATCAGTTCGGCCGATTGCAGCGCGGCAATCGCGCCCAGCGTCAGATGGTCAGGGCTTCCGGTGCCTATTCCCACGAGCGACAGTTCGATCATCTTCACCTCGGCGGGTCGTTTGGTTGGTCGGAATCGTTGTCTTTCGTGCCGAGAGGCCGCATGCAGGGCACCAGGGGCACCACCGGCCCGACCGAGCGAAACGGGAGCGCGCGATGCAGATGACCGAAACACACCGCCAGGCCCTTGACGAGGTCCTGCGCTGGCGGCGCGACGTGCGCCATTTTCGCACCGATCCGTTGCCGGAGCCGCTGTTCACGGCGCTGACGGCCAGTCTGGCGCACGCCCCCTCGGTCGGCAATGCCCGCCCCTGGCGGCTGCTGCGTGTGCGCAACGAGGCACTGCGCGCGCGGGTGGTGCAGATCTTCGAACGCGCCAATGCCGAAGCCGCGCGGGACTATCAGGATGCCGCCCGCGCGCAGTATCTGGCCCTCAAGCTGGCCGGGCTGCGCGAGGCGCCCGAACATCTGGCCGTCTTTACCGAGACCGCCCCCACCGAGGGCCGCGGGCTGGGCCGCGCCAGCATGCCGCAGACGCTGGAATATTCCACCGCAATGGCGATTCACACGCTGTGGCTGGTGGCCCGCGCGCATGGCGTGGGGCTGGGCTGGGTTTCGATCCTTGACCCCCAGGCGATGGAACGCCTTTTCGATGTGCCGCCGGGCTGGCGTTTTACCGCCTATCTGTGCCTGGGCTGGCCCGAACATACCGATGACATGCCGCTGCTGCATCGCACCGGCTGGCAGGAAAACACCGATCCCGGCTGGCAGGAGGCGCGCGCGCGTCACGATACGTCCCCGGACGCCCCTGACACGGGCTGCTCATCGGCATCCGCCAGCGGCCCGTAAAGCACCAGCGCCGGCGCCTGCCCGCTCTCGCGCGCGGCCTCGGCGCTCAGGCGCGCAGCCAATTCCGCCACCGTGGCGCGCAGCAGACGCTGGTCGGGGTGGGTGACGTTCTCGGCCAGCAGCGCGGGCGTATCCGGCGCCAGCCCGGCATCCCGCAGCCGCTCCCAGAGCGCCGGAAAGGTGCGTTTGGGCATGAAGACCACGGTGGTTGCCTGCGCATCGGCCAGCGCGGCCAGATTGAGCCCTTCGGGCAGATGCCCGGTAACATCATGGCCGGTGACAAACTGCACCCGCCGCGCGCTCAGCCGCCGCGTCAGCGGAATGCCCGCCGCCGCCGCCGCGGCACTGGCCGAACTGACGCCGGGAATGATCTCGAAGCCGATACCGGCCGCGCGCAGGGCGGTGATTTCCTCTTCCAGCCGGCCGAAAAGCCCCGGATCGCCGGATTTCAGGCGCACCACCCGCGCGCCATCCTGCGCGTAATCCACCAGCAGGCGGCTGACATGATCCTGCTTCGGCGAGGGCCTGCCGGCACGCTTGCCCACCGCCACCAGTTCGGCCTGCGCCCCGGCATGGCCCAGAATGGCCCCCGACGAAAGGTCATCGAAGAGCACCGCATCGGCGCGCTTGAGCCGCTGCACGGCCTTCAGCGTCAGCAGTTCCGGGTCGCCGGGCCCCGAGCCCACGAACGAGACAAATCCGCTCATCGTGCAGCCTCCTCGGCGATCAGGTGAAAGAAGGTGCCGCTGACATGCCCGCGCCGCGAGCCGGTCTCGGCGACTTCCGCGCCCTCGGCATCGCGGACCCGCGCCAGCGGCGCATCCGGTTGTTCAAGGATTGTCGAATAATGAAATTCATGCCCGCGCAGCATCGCCCCGGCCGGGTGGCCCGGCATCGGCGCCAGAAGTTCGGCCTGCCGGTACCCCAGATGCATGCGCCGCGTCTCGTAGCTGGTGATCAGCCCCAGCAGCCCGGCCATCGCATGGCGCGCGCCCGATTTGTCGGTCAGCGCCGCGCCCAGCGCCATATAGCCACCGCATTCGCCATGCACGGGCCGGGTTTCGGCATGGCGGCGCAGCGCGGCCATGAAACGCCCCGCCGCGGCAAGCTGCCCGGCATGCAGTTCGGGGTATCCGCCGGGCAGCCAGATCAGATCGGCAGCGGCATCGGGGGGCTCGTCGGCCAGCGGCGAGAAGGGCAGCACCTGTGCCCCGGCACGGCGCCAGCCCTCGACCAGATGCGGATAGGCGAAGGAAAACGCTGCATCCTGTGCCAGCGCGATGCGTTGCGCCGGCGGGCGCGGCAAGGATCCGGCAACGGGGTGCAGGCCCACCGCCGCCGCCGCACGCAGCGCCGCCAGATCGACATGCGCGCGAAGAAAGGCGGCGTAATCGGTGATGGCGCGCTCAAGATCGGGGTGTTCGACCGCCTGCACCAGCCCCAGATGGCGCTCGGGCAGGGCCAGATCACCGCGCCGGGGCAGCGCGCCCAGAACCGCGATACCCGCCTGCTCCAGCCCCAGCCGCAGGAGCCGCTCATGGCGCGCACTGGCAACGCGGTTCAGGATTACCCCGGCCAGCGGCAGATCGGGCGCGAAACGGGCGAAACCCAGCGCCACTGCCGCCGCCGATTGTGCCTGCCCCGAGACATCGAGCACCAGCACCACCGGCCAACCCATGCGCCCGGCGATCCCGGCGCTGGAGCCGTTGCCGGCAGCACCCTCGCGTGCCACACCATCAAAAAGCCCCATCGAACCCTCGGCCAGCACCAGATCGGTGCCCGTGCCCTCACTGGCGATGGTATCCAGCAGCCCCGCTCCCATCGCCCAGCTGTCCAGATTGAACGAAGCCCGCCCGCTGGCGGCGCGGTGAAAGGCCGGGTCGATGTAATCCGGCCCGCTCTTGAAGGGCTGAACATTGAGCCCGTCCTCGGTAAAGGCGCGCAACAGGCCCAGCATCACCGTCGTCTTGCCGCTGCCCGAGGCCGGCGCGGCGATCATCAGCCCCGGAACGGCCCCCGGCGGCATCACTCGCTCCCTTCGGCAAAGCGCGAATCCGCCGATTGCGGGCGGAAGCGGCGGTCGTATTCGGGCGCATAAAGGCAGCTTTCGGCAAAGTCCTCGGCCCCCAGCGCCGGGCCAACAAGGATCAGCGCGGTGCGCTCCATGCTGCCCGCAACCGCCGCCTCGATACCGCCAAGCGAGGCCCGGACGATGCGTTGATCTGGCCAGGAGGCGCGCCAGACCACCGCCACCGGGCAATCCGCGCCATAGCGGGGCGTCAGATCGGCCACCACCTGCGCCAGATTGTGGATCGACAGGTGAATGGCCAGCGTGGCGCCGGTGGCGGCGAAATTGGCCAGCGTCTCGGCGGGCGGCATGGCGCTGGCGCGGCCGGGCGTGCGCGTCAGCACCAGCGATTGCGCCACGCCCGGCAGCGTGAGTTCCGCGCCCAGCGCGGCCGCGGCGGCGGCAAAGGCGGGCACGCCGGGGGTGACGCTGCAGGCGATGCCCAGCGCACGCAGCCGGCGCAACTGCTCGCCCATCGCCGACCAGACCGACAGATCGCCCGAATGCAGCCGCGCCACATCCAGCCCGGCGGCATCGGCGCGCGCGATCTCGTCGATGATGGCGTCAAGCGACAAGGCCGCGGTATTGACGATGCGCGCGCCGGGCGGACAATGGGCCAACACCGCCTCGGGCACCAGCGAGCCGGCATAAAGGCAGACCGGGCAGGCGGCGATCAGATCGCGCCCGCGCAATGTCAGCAGATCGGGCGCGCCGGGGCCGGCGCCGATGAAATGAACCGTCATCGGGAAACTCCTTGAACGGATGGGAAAAAGGCCAGCGCGCAACTGGCCATGCGGTCGGGCGAGACGACGCGCGGCGCCAGCAGCCGCGCCGCTCCCGCCAACCGGCGCGCGCCGGCCAGGGCCGCGGCCTCTGCCAGCGAGCCGGTTCCGCGCGCGGCAAGGCTGGCGGCGGAACGGGTGGGCGTATCCTCGGCCTGAAGCGCCGCCGGGCTGAGCGCGATCAGCCGCAATCGCAGCCGCTCGGCCAGCGGGTGCAGGGCGGCGATCTTGTCCTCGGCGCTGGCCAGCGCCACCAGTGCATCCTCGGGCTGGTGCGTTTCGGCAAGCGCTGCCTCCAGCGCCGCATGCAACGAGCCAGCGCCGGCCAGCGCCCGGAACCCGAAACCGGCAACGATCATCGCGTCACACTCCATTGCACCACCGGATAGGCTGCCCGCCAGCCGCGCCGACGCCCCAGCGGCTGCGCCTGCGAGAGTTCGATCCGCAGCAGACTGCCGCCGTGACGGCCCTGCCACTCGGCCAGCAGGCCCTCGGATTCCAGTGTCACCGCATGCGCCACCAGCCGGGTGCCGGGGCGCAGCAGTTCCCAAAGCCGCCCCAGAAGCGCCGTTGACAGCCCGCCGCCGATGAACACCGCATCCGGCAAGGGCTGGCCATCAAGCACGCCCGGCGCCGCACCCTCGACCAGCACCAGCCGGTCGGCACCCAGCGCCTCGGCGTTGCCGCGCGCGCGCGCAGCACGGGGGGCATCGCTTTCAAACGCGATGGCGCGGTTGCGAGCATCGCTGAGCAGCCATTCGATGCCGACGGCCCCCGAACCGGCGCCGATATCCCAGAGCAATTCGCCCCCGCGCGGCGCCAGCGCCGACATCGCCAGCGCCCGCACCGGGCGTTTGGTGATCTGCCCGTCGTGCTCAAAGAGGCCGTCGGGCAGGCCGCCGGCGCGCGGGACCACCGCCCCCTCGCCCGCCACCTCCAGCGCCACGGCAACCGGATGGGCAATATCGGCGGGGATCGGCGCATCGGCGCGCAGGCTGCGGATGCGCTCGCGCGGCCCGCCCAGCGCCTCCAGCACATGCAGCCGGCTGGCGCCGAAATCCCGCGCGCGAAGATAGCCCGCCAGTGCCGTGACCGCCGGACCGTCGCGCAGCAGAACAAGAAGCCGCGCGCCGGGCGACAGATGCGGGCGCAGCCGGGGCAGCGGCGCGGCGTGCAGGCCCAGGCAGACCACCCCCTCAAGCGCCCAACCCAGCCGCGCGGCGGCCAGCGAAAAACTTGACGGGCCGGGCAGCGCGCGCCATTCGCCGGGCAACAGATGCCCGGCCAGCACCGTGCCGGCGCCGAACCAGAAGGGATTGCCCGAGGCCAGCATCACCACCCGCCGCCCGCGATGGGCAAGCAGCCGGGGCACGCCCTCGGCAAAGGGCACCGGCCATTCCAGCCGCTCGGCGCTCAGGGCGGGCAGAAGCGCCAGATGGCGCGGCGCGCCGGCCACCAGTTCGGCCCGCGCCAGCGCTTCGCGGCTTGCAGGCGGCAGGCCATCCGGTCCATCCTCACCCAGACCAATGATCGTCAGCCATGGATCGCGCACCGGAGCCTCAGTCATGCCCAATCTCCTGATCCTTGGCGGCACCATCGAGGCCAGCCGCCTGTGCCAGGCGGTGGCCGAGGCCGGCCTGCCCGCCACGCTGAGCTATATGGGCCGGGTGGAGCGCCCCAAGCCGCAGCCGGTGGCGCAGCGCATCGGCGGCTTTGGCGGGGTGGCGGGGCTGGTGGGCTGGCTGCGCGCGCATGCCATCACCCACCTGATCGACGCCACCCACCCGTTCGCCGCGCAGATGAGCACCAATGCCATTGCCGCCGCGCATACCGCCGGGGTGCCGCTGATCGCGCTGACCCGCCCGCCCTGGGTGCCCGGCCCCGGTGACAACTGGCAGCACGTGCCCGACATCGACGCCGCTGTCGCCGCCCTTGACGGGCCGGCGCAGCGCATCATGCTGGCCATCGGGCGCATGCACCTGCCCGCCTTCGCCGCGCAGCCGCAGCACGATTACCTGCTGCGGCTGGTCGATGACCCGGCCAGCCCGCCGCCCCTGCCGCGCCATTGCGTGGTGGTGGACCGTGGCCCGTTCAGCCTGGCGGGCGATCTGGCGCTGATGCGCGACCACGGGATCGAACGGGTGGTGTCGAAGAACGCCGGCGGCAGCGGGGCGCGCGCCAAGCTCGATGCCGCACGCGCGCTGGGGCTGCCGGTGGTGATGATCGACCGCCCCGCACTGCCGCCGCGCACCGAGACCACCACGATCGACGCCGTGCTGCGCTGGATCGCCGAGACCCCAGACCACCATGAGCCTCATGGCGCCCACCGCGGCGTGTAAAGAACGGGCCGCGCGCCACCCGCGATGATCCGGCTTTGCGACGAGCCGACAATGACCATGGTGCGCATGTCGGCCATCTCGCCGCGCGCCTCGGTCAGGGGCACGATGCGCAGCGTCTCGTCAGGCGTACTGACAGCCCGCGCAAAAAGCACCGGGCGGGCATCGCGGCAGCTTTCGCGCAGGATGTCGAAAACCCGCTCCAGCGCATCGGGGCGCGATTTCGAGCGCGGATTATAGAAAGCCATGGCGAAATCGGCCTCGGCGGCCAGACGCAGGCGCTTTTCGATCAAGGGCCAGGGCTTGAGATTGTCGCTCAGATTGATGGCGCAGAAATCATGCCCCAGCGGCGCGCCGGCACGCGCGGCGGCGGCCAGCATCGCGGTGATGCCGGGAGCGACGCGAATATCGAGCCCGCGCCAGGCGGGCGGGCCGGCTTCCAGCGCCTCGAATACCGCCGAGGCCATGGCAAAGACCCCCGGATCGCCCGAGGAAACCACCACCACCCGCGCGCCGTCGGCGGCCAGCGTCAGCGCCTGCGCGGCGCGCTCCAGTTCCACCCGGTTGTCGCTGGCATGGCGGCGCAGACCGGCGCGTTCGGGCACGCGGGCGACATAGGGGAAATAGCCCACCACATCGCTCGCCTCGGCCAGGGCGCGCGTCACTTCAGGGGTGATCAGCGCGTCATCGCCCGGCCCCAGCCCCGCCACCACCAGCCAGCCACGTGCTGACACATGCGGCCCGCTCACGGCCGCCGCCCCTGCCCGTGCACCAGCACGATGGAGAAATAGGGCACCTCGCCCTCAACCTCGGCCAGCGGTTGCACCTGCTCGGCGGGCATGGCGGCGTTTTGCACCAGCCAGGCGCGTTCCAGCCGCCCGGCCGCGTGAAGGGCGCGCTTGAGCTTGTCCAGATGGCGGCCGATCTTCATCACCACCAGCGCATCGGTATCGGCGATGCGGCGCGTCAGTTCTGATTCGGGTAAAATGGCGGTCAGCACGGCAAGCACATCGTCGCCCCAGGTGATCGGCACGCCCGAGGCCGTCCAAGCCGCCGACATGCCGGTGATGCCCGGCACCACCGCCACCGGCACGCGGCCCCGGAGCCGCGTGTAGAGATGCATGAACGAGCCATAGAAGAAAGGATCGCCCTCGCACAGCACCACTACCTCCTGCCCATCGGCCGCCAGCGCCTGCAGCCGCGCGGCCCAATCGGCATAGAAGGCCGACAGAAGCGCATTGTAGCGCGGATCGCTCAGCGGGATCTCGGTGGTGACGGGGTATTCCATCGGATATTCCACAGCCTGCGGATGAAGCAGGCCCTCGATGATGCGCCGGGCCTGCCCGGCGCGCCCGGCCTTGCGGAAATAGGCCACATGGCGCGCGCCACGCACCAGCCGGTCGGCGCGCAGGCTCATCAGATCGGCCGCACCCGGCCCCAGCCCGACGCCGTGGATCGTGCCCATGCGCATCTGTTCACCCCCGTTCATTCAGCGCGACTCGCCAGCGCGTTGAGCGCAGCCACGGTGATGGCGCTGCCGCCCAGCCGCCCCTCGACCACGCAGCAGGGCACCGGCGGATCGGCCCAGAGCGCGGCTTTCGATTCCACCGCGCCGACAAAGCCCACCGGGCAGCCGATGATCACCGCCGGGCGCGGGCAGGCCGGGTCCTCAAGCATGTTGAGCAGATGAAAAAGTGCCGTCGGCGCATTGCCGATCGCCACCACCGCGCCCTCCAGATGCGGGCGCCACAGCTCCAGCGCAGCGGCCGAGCGGGTATTGCCCATCCGGGCGGCAAGGTCCGGCACCGCCGGATCATGCAGTGTGCAGAGAACCGGATTGTCGGCTGGCAGCCGCGCGCGTGTGACCCCTTCCGAGACCATGCGGGCATCGCACAGGATCGGCGCGCCGGTCTGAAGCGCGGCGCGCCCCGCCGCCGCAAAACCCGCCGAAAAGCGGATCAGCGGCGCCAGTTCCACCATGCCGGCGGCATGGATCATGCGCACCGCAACGGGCTCTTCATCGGGCGAGAAACGCGCCAGAGCGGCCTCGGCGCGGATCGTGGCAAAGGACTGGCGATAGATCGCCGCGCCGTCGGTTTCATAGCTATGGGGCATCGGGGCCTCGAAAAAGGGTAAGGATTTCATCAGGGTTCAACCCGCGCTTGAGCGGAGGGTCGCCGGCGCGCGCGTTCAGCGCCAGATCGAAGCGCCCCTCGCGCCCGGTCAGCACCAGATCAGCGGGAGAGGCACGCGCGCACCCCTTGGCGCAGCCCGAAACATGCAGATTCCGCCCCGCCGTCAGGGGTGTCAGCGCCCGCGCCAGCGCGCGGGTTTCAACGCTCGCCTGCGGGCAGAGCGGCGCACCGGCGCAGGCATCGACGCGCAGCAAGGGATCGGGCGCACCCAGCAGACCCGGCAGCGAAATGGGCTGTGCAACGCCCTCCAGCAGCACCAGCCGCCAGGGGGTAATCCGCAGCGCCCCGGCCCCGCTGTGGCGCAGCGCGCGCGCCAGATCATCCGCCGCGACCTGCCCGAAAGGCAACCCCACAAGCACCCCGAGCGGATGCCCCCCCGGCTCTGGCAACGGCGCATTGGCGGCGGGCGGCTCGGTCCCCGTGGCCCATCCCGGCAGCGGTGCACGATGGCGCGCCATGCGCCCGCTGGCCGCGCCGCCCGATTGCACGAACCATTCCGCCAGGGCGATCAACGCCGAACATGCCGCCTCAAGCGCCACCGGCAGGCCAAGCGCACGCCCCGCCGCGCGCAGGATCAGCCCACCGCTCTGTGCGCGCTCCAGCCGGAAATCACCCGGCACGTGGTCAAGCACCCGCTGCGCGCCGGTATCGACGACAAAACCCACCTTGGGCGGCAGCGCGGGCAAGGCGCCCAACCGCGCCAGAAGCGCCTCCGCCAGCCGCGCGCTGTCATCGCCCGCCTGCCAGAACGGCGTCAGCACGATGTTGCGCCGCGCCTCGGCTGCGGGGTCGGGGTCCAGCAGGCCCAGCGCCGCCAGTTCCGCCTGAAGCATGGGCAGCGCGCTCTCGGCTACGCCGCGCAGTTGGACATTGGCGCGGTTCGTCAGGTCGATCAGCCCCGCGCCATGCGCCCGTGCGGCATCGCAGAGCCCCAGCGCCTGCACCGCGCTCAGCCGCGCCAGCCGGGGGCGGATACGCACCACCAACCCGTCGCCCGAGGGCATCGGCCGCAGCGCACCGGGGCACCAGCCACGAATGGCGGGGGTGGTGGTCATGGCCGCCTCTCCAGCGCCATACGGATCGAATTGCGCCGCGTCACCCAAAGACCGGCCTCCAGCAATGCGGCGAAGCGCGCCTCCATCGCCGCCAACGCCGCCGGGTTCTCGCGCGCCATGAAGCTGCGCACCTCGGCCCGGCCCAGCGTGGCCTCGTGGTAGAGATCGAAAAGTTGCGCCGGCACCACCCCGGCCAGATGGGCGAAGGCACCCAGGTGGTCAAGCGTGGCGGCCAGTTCCGCCGCACCGCGAAATCCATGCCGCATCATGCCCTCCACCCAGACCGGGTTGGCGGCGCGCGCGCGCACCACGCGGGCCAGTTCCTCGCTCAGCGGGCGGGCGCGGGGGTTGGCCGGATCACGTGCATCAAGATGATAGAGCGCCGCCTGCCCGCCGGTGAGCGCCTGCGCGGCCGCGAATCCGGCTTCATGCGCGGCATAATCGGCGGCCAGCAGAAGATCGGTCTCGGGCAGATCCTGCGGATGGACGAAAGCCTGCGCGCCGGCCACCAGCGCGGCGATGCCCTCGGGATCGGCGGCATCGGTATCGAGCGCATGCGACGAGGCCGCCAGCCAGGCGCGCCCGGCATGGGCGCGGGCCTCGGCGGTGTAGGTCTCGGCGGCATTGCCCAGCCCCAGCCCGTAGCCGCCGGGCGCCGGGCCATAGACGCGCGGCGTGGGCGTGTGCCCGGCAAAGGGGTTCCAGTCGGCGGCCTCGTCGCGCGCGGCCAGCGCCCGTACCGCCTGCGCGAAAACTGCGGCCAGTGTCGGAAAAACATCCCGAAACAACCCCGAAACCCGCAGCGTGACATCGATGCGCGGCCGCTCCAGCAGCGCGATGGGCACGATCTCGACGCCCGAAACCCGCGCCGAACCTTCATCCCAGACCGGCTTGGCGCCCAGCAGATGCAGCGCCATGGCAAATTCCTCGCCCGCCGTGCGCATGGTCGCCGAGCCCCACAGATCCACAAGCAGCCTGCGCGGGTATTCGCCGTGGTCCTGCAAATGCCGGCGCAGCAGTTCCTCGGCGAGCCGCACGCCCTGGGCATGGGCAGCGCGCGACGGCACCGCGCGCGGATCGGTGGTGAAAAGGTTGCGCCCGGTGGGCAGCACATCGCGCCGCCCCCGCCATGGCGAGCCCGAAGGCCCCGGCGCCACGAACCGCCCATCAAGCGCCGCCATCAGCCCCGCGCGCTCGCCCCCGCCATGCTCGCCACGGCCAAAGACATGCAGCCCCTCGCCGAACTGGCTGTCCTTCACGTCGCAGACAAAGCGGTCGATCCGGGTGAGCGCCTCGGCCAGGGTGGCGGCGCGATCGAGCCCCAGCTCGCCATCCAGCCCCAGCGCCGCCGCCTCGGCGCGGATGTCGCCTTGCAGCCGGTCGCGCCGCGCCGGGTCCAGCCCGTCGGCATTGGAGAACTCGTCGAGCAGCGTCTCCAGCCGCGCCAGCCCCGCGCCCTGCCCCGCCTGCACCATCGGCGGTGGCACATGGCCCAGCGTTACCGCCCCGATGCGTCGCTTGGCCTGCGCCGCCTCGCCGGGATCATTGACAATGAACGGATAGATCACCGGCACATCGCCCACCAGCGCATCGGGCCAGCAACTGCCTGAAAGCGCAACCGATTTTCCCGGCAACCATTCCAGCGTGCCATGCGCACCGACATGCACCAGCGCATGCAGCCCCTGCGCGCGCAGCCACAGATAGAAGGCGACATACCCATGGCGCGGGCAGCGCGCGGTGTCATGGTATTCGTCATCGCGCTCAAGCGGATCACCGCGTTCGGGTTGGCGCGTCACCAGCACGCGCCCGGCGCGCAGCGCACCGAAATGAAAGGCGCCGTCACGGCAGGCGGGGTCGTCCTCGGGGGCGCCCCGCGTCCGCGCCAGATCATCGCGCAGCACCTGCGGCAGGCGGGCGAGCGCGGCGCGGTATTCATCCAGCGGCCAGGACAGGGTCTCATGCGCCAGTCGCTCGGGCAGGCCCTCGACCGGGGGGGCGCCGTAGCCCGCATCGGCCAGATCGCCCAGCATCGCCTGCACCGATTGCAGCGCATCCAGCCCAACCGCATGCGCCATCTGCCAGCCCTTGCCGGGATAGCTGGAAAGCACCAGCGCCAGATCACGCGCGGGCGGCGGGGTCTGGCCCAGCCGCACCCAGCCCGCCACGCGATCGGCAATGGCGGTGATGCGCGCGGGTTCGGGGCAATGTTCGACACGGGCGAATTGCAGATCGGGGTCGCGCGGGACGGCCTGCTTGAAACTGGCGACACCGGCAAAAACGCGGCCATCGACCTCGGGCAGAACGACATGCATGGCCAGATCGGCCGGCGACAGGCCGCGCGTGGCCTCGGCCCAGGCGCTGCGGTCATTGGTGGCCAGTGCCACCTGAAAAACCGGCACACCGGGCGTATCGAGCGGGCTTTCGCCGGCATCGGAGCGCGCCGAGAAGGCGGTGGCGTTGATCACCGCCACCGGCCGCAGATGGTGCAGCCAGCGCGCCAGCCAGCCACGCGCCTGCGGCTCCTTCAGCGAGGGGGCGAAGAGGCCCAGCACATCAAAGCCGCGCGCCTCCAGCGCCTCGGAAAGCGCCGCGAAGGGGCGCATGTCGGCCGCCGCCAGATAGGCGCGGTAAAAAACCAGCGCCACACGCGGCCGCAACGATTGCAGCGCGAAACCCGCCGGACAGACCACGCCCCCCCGCCCCGTCTGCCAGCCACCCGATTGCCACCCCCCCGACTGCCAGCCACCGACCGAGGCCAGCAACCGCGCACCGCGCACCGGGGGTGCATAAAGCCCCGAAGCCAGCGCCAGTTGCTGAAGCGCAGCCTGTGCCGCCACCGGCCCACCGCTCTCACACAGATGCTGCAACCGGCGCAGCGTGGAAACCGGCAGGGTCGAGGCGGCATCGAGGCGGGCATCGGGCTGGCCATCGCCGGGCAGCACTGCCAGCGCGATGCCGTGCGCGCGGGCCAGCACCTGCACCTGTTGCAGCCCATAGGCCCAGTAGGGCACACCGCCGATCAGCCGGATCAGGATGCCCTTCGCCCCCGCCAGCGTCTGCTCGACATAGGTATCGACCGAAAGCGGATGGCGCAGGGCCGCCAGATTGGCCAGACGCAGGGCGGGCAAGGGCGCATCCGCCGCCTGTGCACGGTGCCAACCCGCCGCGAAAGCCCCAAGGTCACTGTCGGAAAACGACAACACCACCAGATCGGCGGGCGTCTGGCCCAGATCGGTGGGGGTGTCGGTTTCCTCCAGCCCGTGGCTTTCGCGGAAAAGCACATGCATCGGTGCTCAACCCTCCAGTGCGGCGCGGATCACAGCAGCGTCCAGCTTACCATGTTCGGCGATCACCACCAGCCGCGTGAGCCGCGCCTCCCCGGGCAACCAGGGGCGGTCGTATTGATGACGCACCCGCGCCCCCACCGCCTGCACCAGCGCGCGCAGGGGCTTTCCCGCAACCGCCACATGGCCCTTCACGCGCAAGATGTCGTGGCTGCGCGCCAGCGCCTCGATGCGCGACGCCAGCGCCGCCGGATCGGTGATCTCGGGCAGTTCGATGACAAGGGTTTCGAAATCGTCATGTTCATGATCGTCATGCCCGTCATGATGCGAGGGGCGGGCGGCCAGATCGTCCTCGGCGGCGGCACCCAGCCCCAGGATGACCCGCGGATCGACGGCCCCCTCGGTAACCTCGATCACCGGCAGGGGGCGCGGCGCCTCGGCGGCGATCACCGCGCGCGCCGCCGCCAGCCCCTGCGCCCCGGCCAGGTCGGCCTTGGTCAGCAGCACGACATCGGCGCAGGCGATCTGGTCCTCGAACACTTCGGAAAGCGGGGTTTCATGATCGAGGCTCTCGTCGGCGGCGCGCTGGGCATCCACCGCCGCGGGATCGGCGGCAAAGCGGCCCGCCGCCACGGCCTCGGCATCGGCAAGCGCGATAACGCCATCAACGGTGATGCGCGAGCGGATCGCCGGCCAGTCGAAGGCTTTCAGCAGCGGCTTGGGCAGCGCCAGACCCGAGGTTTCGATCAGGATGTGATCGGGGCGCGGCGTGAGTGCCAGAAGTGCCTCGACCGTCGGGATGAAATCATCCGCCACCGTGCAGCAGATGCAGCCATTGGCCAGCTCGACGATGTTTTCGGCCGGACAATCGGGGATGGCACAGCCTTTCAGGATCTCGCCATCCACCCCCAAGGTGCCGAATTCATTGACCACCACCGCCAGCCGGCGCCCGCCGGCATTGCGCATCAGATGGCTGATGAGCGTGGTTTTCCCCGAGCCGAGAAACCCGGTGACAATGGTAACAGGGACTTTTGAAAGGTCAGACATCGGCGGCCTCCATGGGCGGGATACGGGCAATGCAGTTCTTGCGGAAATGTTCGGGGCGCTCGCGCCAGGGCACCAGACCATCGGGCGCGTCGCGGTATTTCAGGGCACCCTCGATGATCACCGGCAGATGCGCGGCAGGATCGAGATTGCCATAGACATAGGTCCAGCGCCCCGGCGCGCGCAGCGCCACGGTGCACCCGCGCGAGCAGTTCGACAGGCAGTCCACGGCGCGCAGCACCACCCCTTCGGGCGGCGTTTGCCGCAACCCGTCCAGCAGGCACTGGCCGGGGCGCGGCGCATCGGCGTTGGCATTGGCGTCAGGCACGGCGGCCTGCGCGGCGCGGCAGGTCACGCAAACCAGAAGTTCAACGGTATCGGTCATGGGATATCGGGGGCATGATGCCGCCGCCTTAGCCAAGGATCAGATGTTCGCCGGCCTCGACCAGAAAGGCCAGACCGACACCCGCGCAAACCGCCGCCGCCAGCCGCGCCTGCAACGCACCTTCGGGCCGCGCCAGAAGCCGCCCGCCCAAACGCGCCACGCCGGCGGCGATGGCGAACTGGATCACCGCGAAGCCTGCCAGATAGGCGACAATCGGCATCGGCGTGGAGCCCACCACCGCCTCGCCATAGGCCCAGCCGTGAAACAACCCGGCCAGCGCGAAACCACCCAGCGCCGCCGGCTCGCCGACCTGCCGCCCCATGACCAGAAGCGCACCCAGCACCACGACCGATCCGGCGATCACCAGTTCCGCCAGCGGCAGCGCGATCCCGCCAAGCTGGATGAAGGTGCCCGCCAGCGTGGCCAGAATGAAGGCCAGCGGCCCGCTCAGACCGCGCCCGGCGATCGCCGCCGCCAGCCCCGCCAGCACCACGAAGGCCAGATGGTCGATGCCGATCACCGGATGCGCCAGCCCGCTGAGCACACCGTGAACGATGCTCTGCGGTGCCTCGCCACCCAGCGGATGATGCGCCAGCGCCGGTGCGGCAGCCAGAAGGGCACCCGTTGTCAGGATAAGGATTGCAGGTTTCATGTTGTCCCTCATGTATAAAGGGGACAAGGGCTTGATGACGGGAACGGCGCTTTGCCCTACCCGACACCGGAACACCCCGTCCGGTTTCGTCTCGGTCGCGCTGGCAGGTCTCCCGGCTTGCGGATGTCAGGTTTCCCTGGCGGCTCTGCGCCTTCCCAGCCTTTCGGCCAGTGGCATGCAGACCCTCTCCGGTCACGGTCGCGGGGGCGGCTGCGCTTGGGTCTTGACCCTGTCACATTCCCTTTTCACCTGTCATAAACAGGCACCAGCCCAGCCGTGATGCGGCAGCGGGCAAGCCGAGTCAAGCAAGGAAACGACACCATGGAGCACGACGCCGAAGCCCATCGCACCAAGAAGGCAAGGATCAAGGCCGCACGCGAGAAGATGATGGAGCAAAAGACCACCGAGAAGGGTCTGATCATCGTGCATACCGGTGCGGGCAAGGGCAAATCCTCGTCCGGTTTCGGCATGATCCTGCGCGCCATCGCCCATGGCATGCCCTGCGCGGTGGTGCAGTTCATCAAGGGTGCCTGGGATACCGGCGAGCGGCGGCTTCTGAGCGGGCATTTCGGTGATCTGTGCCAGTTCCATGCCATGGGCGAAGGCTTCACCTGGGACACCCAGGACCGCGCGCGCGATGTGGCCGCCGCCATGGCCGGCTGGGAAAAGGCCAAGGAGCTGATCCGCGACCCGGCGATCCGCATGGTGCTGCTCGATGAGATCAATATCGCCCTGCGCTACGATTACCTGCCGCTCGACGAGGTTCTGTCTTTCCTGCGCGATGAAAAGCCCGCCATGACGCATGTCGTGCTGACCGGGCGCAACGCCAAGCCCGAACTGATCGAACTGGCCGATCTTGTCAGCGAGATGACGCTGGTCAAGCATCCGTTCCGCGCCGGGATCAAGGCCCAGCCGGGGGTAGAGTTCTGAAACACCGCGACCCGGCCGGCGCCTAGATCCCTGCCCGTGCGATAGCCAGAACCGCCGCGCAATCCAGGTGCGCGGCCAGATGATCGGCCAGCGCATCGAGCGTGGCTTCGATCTGCGCGCCATGGGCCAGCCCGCCCGCCTCGGCACCCAGCGCGGCCAGAAAGGCGCGGCGAAAGTCGTCGGCGGCGAAAAGCCCGTGCAGATAGCTGCCCATCACGCGGCCATCGGCGCTGATCGCTCCTTCCGGCTGGCCCTGCACGCTGAACAGCGGGCGCGCGCAATCGGCGCCCTCGGTGTGGCCGATATGGATTTCATAGCCCACAGCCTCGGTGCCGCTGGCCAGATGGCGTGCGCGGGTCTGCGTGACCCGCTTGTCGGCGTGCATCAGGGTTGCCACATCCAGCAGCCCCAGCCCCTCGACGATGCTTGGCGGACCCTCGATCCCGCCGGGATCAGCGATGGTGCGGCCCAGCATCTGATAGCCGCCGCACAGCCCCAGCACCCGCGCGCCCCGGCGCAGTGCCGCGCGCAGGTCGATCTCCCATCCCTGGGCACGAAAGAATGCCAGATCGGCGATCGTGGACTTGCTGCCCGGCAGCACGATCAGATCGGCCTCGACGGGCAGCGGCCGGCCCGGCGGCACCATTTCCACACGCAGGCCCGGCTCGGCCATCAAAGGGTCGATATCGTCGAAATTGGCGATCCGCGAAAGCTGCGGCACCGCCACCAGAAAGCCGCCTGTTCCGGCGTGGCGGCGCAGATCGGCGGCATCTTCGGCGGGCAGGCGATGCGCATCGGCAAACCACGGCACCACCCCCAGACCGGGCCAGCCGGTGCGGTGCGCAATGAAGCTGTAGCCATCGTCGAACAACGCAGGATCGCCACGAAACTTGTTGATAAGAAAGCCTTTTATGAGCGCCTCATCGGCCTGGTCGAGCACCGCCTGCGTGCCTACAAGCTGCGCGATGACCCCGCCGCGATCAATATCGCCAGCCAGCACCACCGGCACCCGCGCGGCCTGCGCAAAACCCATGTTGGCAATATCGCCGGGGCGCAGGTTGATCTCGGCGGGGCTGCCGGCGCCCTCAACGATGACCAGATCGGCTCCGGCCCCGAGCCGGGCAAAACTGTCGAGCACCGCCTCAAGCAACTGCCCCTTGAGCGCGCCATAGTCACGCGCCCGCGCGGTGGTCAGGCGCCGGCCCTGTACCACAATCTGCGCGCCGGTCTCCGATTCGGGCTTCAGCAGCACAGGGTTCATATCGACATGCGGCGCAACTCCGCAGGCCAGCGCCTGCAGCGCCTGCGCGCGGCCGATCTCGCCGCCCTCGAGGGTGACGGCGGCATTGTTGGACATGTTTTGCGGCTTGAAGGGCCGCACCCTCAGCCCCTGGCGCGCAAAGTGGCGGCACAGGCCCGCCACCAGCAGCGATTTTCCGACATTCGAGCCCGCGCCCTGGATCATCACGCTGGCCGTCATGCCTGCCCCCCGATTTACCACACCCGTGGTGCTAGCAGGCGCGGCGAAAGCCGGCAACGGGGCGTTGATGAAGATCGGGGAAACGGCGCCAGGAGCCAAGCCCCCCCGCAGCAGGCAAGGCGGCAGGGCGCTTCTGGCTTGTTGCACCGGCGCGACGGGATGCGACGGGGTGCGACGGGGCAGCGCCAGATCGCACGGCCGTTGTCATGCGACAAATCGCCGGGCTTCAACGACTGGACGCCCGCATAAAAACCTACTATTTCACTATGAATAAGTGCGCCAAGCAGAGAGTCCGATGCAGTCCTCCGTTGCAATGCTCACGATCCCATCCGCGTCAGCCGTGCCCTCCGCTGCCCTCCCTACCAACGAGGACGCCGCACGGCTTGATGCGCTGCGGCACCTTTTCCGGCTCAGCCGGGCACGGGCGCGGCTGGATCCCTTTGAAGCCTGCGCGATGCTGGCCACCGCGCCGTCGCGCGCGGCACCGGCGAGCGCCGAGGCGCTGCTGCGCGCGCTGGAGGCCAGCCTCGGCCGGGCGCTGGTGCTGTATCGGCCCGGTGAGGCCATGCTGAGCTTCGATGAGCGCTGGCTGCTGGGCCTGCTGGACGCCGCGCAACGCGATGACACCGACAGCATGGCCTTTCTGCTGCTCAGACGCCTGCCGCATCATGCCTGCCGGCAGATCGGCTGGCTGGCGAGGCAAGTGATGCAACGGCTGGCCCGGTTCGGAGCCGGCGCATCTTAGAATATTTCTAAAACAGCCTTGATCTCGACGCGACGAACCCGATATGATCAGGGCGGGCAGCCAGCCATCGCCAGCCAGTCCCGCCGCGAAATTCACTCCGCGCAGCCGGCGCAAGATGAAAGGTTGAACCGATGACCCAGACAGCCGCCCAGCTTTCCCCCACGGCACAGGAAGCGTTGCATGACGCCCTCAACCAGAGCGTTGCCGAAACCGCCGTGACCACAATGCTGGCGCAGAATTTTCACTGGAACGTGACCGGCATGGCCTTTGGCCCGCTGCATGCGCTGTTCCAGACCATCTACGAGGATCACTTCACCGCCCAGGACGATCTGGCCGAGCGCATCAAGGCGCTGGGCGGGCATGCCGAAGGGCAGCTTGCCGGGATGCTCAAGCGCTCCAAGATCGCCGAGCATGATGGCCATGCCAGCGCAGCAGAAATGGTGCGTATCCTGGCCGATGCACAGTCGGCGCTTGCCTCGACGCTGGGCGGACTGGCGGCGCTGGCCGAAAGCCATGGCGATCTGCTGACCCAGGATCTGGCGATCGCACGCGCGCAGGCGCATGAGAAATTCGCCTGGATGCTGCGCGCCCATCTGGCCTGAGCGTGTTTCAGCACAGCGGGTTCGCCACCTTCCTGCGCTCGCAGCGCCGCGCATAAGCCTTTGGCCAGTGTGAGTATTTTCCAAGATCGTTTTGCTGATGCACCAGCATGTCCAGAAAGGCATGCTGGTGTTTGGCCTTCTTGAGCTTCTTGAACATCGCCTTTTGCGCCTTGGTCATCGAGCAGCCGATGCAATGGCCGGCGCGTTTGAACTTGCACACATCGATGCAGGGTGAGGGCAGCTTGCGCATGGCGTGGCTCGCGTGATGACTTCAGGATGAATGCGAATGCCGCCCCAGCAGACATTCCAGCAGCGCCGGATCGACCGTGCCGGGCTCGGGGCATTGGCACAGTTCTTCCAGCGGGCAGGTCTGCGTGCGGCAGCGACGCGGCGCCAGCGCCGTGCTCAGCGGTCGGATCAGCAGGCGAATGAAACGGGGCATGTCCATGTCTCCGGAGCAGGCCGGGCTGGGCGGGACAACACTCCCGTTGCGGCTGGGCAGAATTTACCTGACAGATTTGATGGGTTATTGCAAGCCGCCCCGCCACCTCTCCCAGCGCGCCCCCTTGCCCCGCGACGCGGCGCATGCGACCTCTGGGCCATAGCCAAGAGGGTTCCATGTCCAAGATCATCCGCCTGTCCGACTACACCCCGCCCAGCCACCTGATCGACGCGGTGCGGCTTGATTTCCGCCTTGATCAGCGCGCCAGCGTGGTGCGGGCGCAGATCGCCTTTCGCCCCAACCCCGCCGTGCCGCGCGGCGATCTGCGGCTCGATGGCGAAGGGCTGACCCTGCTGGCGGCAAGCATCGACGCCAACCCGGTCGATGTGACGCCCGATGCCACCGGCCTCACAGTGCCCGCGCAGCTGCTGCCCGATGGCCCCTTCACCTGGGACTGCACCGTCGAGATCAACCCCGAGGCCAATACCGCGCTGGACGGGCTTTACATATCGAAGGGGATGTTTTGCACCCAATGCGAGGCCGAGGGCTTTCGCAAGATCACCTTCTACCCCGACCGCCCTGATGTCATGGCCCCGTTCCGCGTGCGCATCGAGAGCGATCTGCCGGTGATGCTGTCGAACGGCAATCCGGTGGCGCGGGGGCCGGGCTGGGCCGAATGGGACGATCCCCACCCCAAGCCCAGCTATCTTTTTGCGCTGGTTGCCGGCGATCTGGTTGCAACGCGCGAACGCTTCACCACGGCCTCGGGGCGCGGGGTCGATCTGGCGATCTGGGTGCGCGAAGGCGACGAGGGCAGGACCGGCTACGCGATGGATGCGCTCAGGCGATCCATGGCCTGGGATGAGCGTGTCTATGGGCGCGAATACGATCTGGATGTGTTCAACATCGTCGCCGTCGATGATTTCAACATGGGCGCGATGGAGAACAAGGGGCTGAACATCTTCAACTCGCGCTATGTGCTGGCCTCGCCCGAAACCGCCACCGACGAGGATTACGCCAATATCGAGCGCATCATCGCCCATGAGTATTTTCATAACTGGACGGGCAACCGCATCACCTGCCGCGACTGGTTCCAGCTTTCCCTCAAGGAGGGGCTGACGGTTTACCGCGACCAGCAGTTCATGGCCGATCAGCGCGGTGCGGCGGTCAAGCGCATCGGCGATGCGCTGACCCTGCGCGCACGCCAGTTCCGCGAGGATGCCGGCCCTCTGGCGCATCCGGTGCGACCACAGGAATATCAGGAAATCAACAACTTCTACACCGCCACCGTGTACGAAAAAGGCGCCGAGGTAATCCGCATGCTGGCGCTGCTGGTAGGCGAGCCGGGTTATTACGAGGCGCTGGATCTCTATTTTCAGCGCCATGACGGGCAGGCCTGCACCATCGAGGACTGGCTGACGGTCTTTGAGAACGCCACCGGGCGCGATCTGGCGCAGTTCAAGCGCTGGTATGAACAGGCCGGCACACCCCGGCTGCGCGTCACCGAGGACTGGGACGGCGAGACGCTGCGCCTGAGCTTTGCGCAGGACCTGCCCGCCACCCCCGGCCAGCCGCACAAGCACCCCATGGTGATCCCGGTGGCCATGGGGCTGATCGGCGCCGACGGGCAGGAAGTGGCCTCGACCCAGGTGCTGATCCTGGACCGGCCGCAGGTGACGGTCGCCTTCAAGGGGCTCAAGGCACGCCCCGCCCCCTCGCTCCTGCGTGGCGCCTCGGCGCCGGTGTTGCTGGAACACACGCCCCAGCCCGGCGCGCTGGCGCATCTGCTGGCCCATGACACCGACCCCGTCGCCCGCTGGGAGGCCGGCCGGCGGTTGGCGCTCGATGCCATCGCCGCGATGATCAACGAGGGCGCGCCGGTCAGCCGCGACTGGCTTGAGGCGCTGGCCCCGTTCCTGCGCGACGACACGCTGGAACCCGCCTACCGCGCCCTGATGCTGCGTCTGCCCGACGAGGAGACCATCGCCACCGATCTGGCCGCACGCGGCACGCTGCCCGACCCCGACGCCATCCACGAAACCCGCCTGCGCCTGCGGCTGGCCGTGGCGCAACGCTTTGAGCGCGAGTTGCGCGGGCTGGTCGATGGGCTGGCCCCGGCGGCTCCCTACGGTCCGGATGCCGCCTCGGCGGGGCGGCGGGCGCTGCGCAACACGGCGCTGGGACTTCTGAGCCGGGTCGATGAGGGGCGCGCCGCCGAGGCCGCCTTTACCGCCGCCGACAACATGACCGACACGCTGGCGGCGCTGGCCGCGCTGATCGATATTGGCCGTGGCGATGGCGCGTTGCAGGTGTTCCATGACCGGTGGGCGCATGAGCGGCTGGTGATCGACAAATGGTTCGGGCTGCAAACCGCCTGCGCCGCGCCCGAACGCGCCGTGCCGCTGGTGCAGGCGCTCAGCCGGCACGGCGCCTTTGACTGGACCAACCCCAACCGCTTTCGCGCGCTGTTTGGCGGGTTAGCGAGCAATCACGCGGGGTTTCACCGCGCCGATGGTTCGGGCTATGCGCTGCTGGCCGACTGGTTGATCCGGCTGGATGCGCGCAACCCGCAATTCGCCGCGCGCATGTCAACCGCCTTCGACAGCTGGCGGCGCTATGATGATACCCGGCAGGCGCAGGCCCGCGCGGCGCTTGAGCGTATCGCCGCCCACCCCAGGCTCAGCCGTGACATGGGCGAGATGGTCGAACGGCTGCTGGCGTGACACCGTAGCGCAACCGGGCAATTCGCCCCCCGCAACGCGCGAAAAGGCTCAGCGCAGCGGCATCGAATAGGTCAGATAAAGCGTGTCCAGCCCCGGATTCTGTGCATGGATCCCGGCATTCGAGCGATGCGCCAGCCCGATGGCCAACTCGCCGCCCGCGCGCAGCACCCAGCCGGCCTCGATGCTGGAGCGGATCATGAACGGCCCGCCCAGATCACGCCCGTTGCCACGGCCGTAGAGCCCCGGCATCACCGCCGCGCGCAGGAAGGTGGCATTCGCCGCGCCGCGCCAGGTATAGGCCAGCCCGACGCCGGCCCAGACCTCGCGGTGAGTGCTCATTGATGCCCCGACCACCGGCTGGAACCCCTGCCACAGCGGCGCGGCGCGGTAGGACACGAACACCTCGCGCGAGCCGCTGTTGTTGTGACCGAGCGCCGCGGCCCATGCCGGCATTTCTGCCCGCGCGGCCGGAGCCAGCCCCAGAGCGACCACAAAGGCCAGTGCCGCAAGGCTCAGGGCCGCAAGCCGCCGCCCGATCCAGTTTCCTGCCTTCATTGCCTCATCTCCTGTTCGCGCGGCGACCTCTGGTTCAGCGGCTTGTACTCGCCGCAGCCGGCATCGGTTCACCGGGAAAACCCGGTTGTTGTCGGGAATATCGGATCAAAGCCCGAGATTCTGCATCACCAGCGCATTGACCGCCGCCGGATTGGCCTTGCCGCCGGTGGCCTTCATCACCTGGCCGACAAACCAGCCCGCCAGCTTGGGGTTCTGCCGGGCCTTTTCCACTTGCGCGGGGTTGGCGGCGATGATCGCGTCCACGGCGGCTTCGATGGCGCCGGTATCGGTGACCTGCTTCATGCCGCGCGCGTCGACGATCGCCGCCGGATCACCGCCCTCGGTCCAGAGGATTTCAAAGAGATCCTTGGCGATCTTGCCGGAAATGTCGCCCGCCGCGATGAGATCCAGCACCCCCCCCAGTTGCGCCGCACTTACCGGGCTTTCGCCGATGCCCAGCCCGGCCTTGTTGAGCCGGCCGAACAGTTCGTTGATGACCCAGTTGGCGGCCTGCTTGCCATCGCGCCCCTGCGCCACGGCCTCGAAGAAACGGGCGTGTTCCAACTCGGCGGTCAAGACCGAGGCGTCGTAATCGCTCAGCCCGTAATCGGCCATGAAGCGCGCCTTCTTGGCATCGGGCAGTTCGGGCATCGCGGCGGCAATCGCATCGACCCAGTCCTGTTCGATCTCCAGCGGCAGCAGATCCGGGCAGGGGAAATAGCGGTAGTCATGCGCCTCTTCCTTGGAGCGCATGGAGCGCGTCTCGCCCTTGTCGGGATCATAGAGGCGGGTTTCCTGATCGACCTTGCCGCCATCCTCCAGAATGGCAATCTGGCGGCGCGCCTCATATTCGATCGCCTGCTGGATGAACCGCATCGAATTCATGTTCTTGATTTCGCAACGCGTGCCCAGATGGCTGAAATCCTGGCTTTCCTGATATTTCTCATACTGGCCCGGCCGGCAGACCGAGACATTCACATCCGCGCGCAGGTTGCCGTTTTGCATGTTGCCGTCGCAGGTGCCCAGGTAACGCAGGATCTGGCGCAGCTTCTGGACATAGGCGGCGGCTTCCTCGGGGCCACGGATATCGGGCCGGCTGACAATCTCCATCAGCGCGACGCCGGTGCGGTTGAGATCGACGAAGGACATGTTTGGGTCCATGTCGTGAATGGACTTGCCGGCATCCTGCTCGACATGGATGCGCTCGATGCGCACCCGGCGCGCGACACCGGGCGCCAGTTCCACCAGCACCTCGCCCTCGCCGACCAGCGGATGATAAAGCTGGCTGATCTGATAGCCCTGCGGCAGATCAGGATAGAAATAGTTCTTGCGATCGAACGCCGAGCGCAGGTTGATCGCCGCCTTCAGCCCCAGCCCGGTGCGCACCGCCTGTTCGATGCAGAATTCGTTGACCACCGGCAGCATGCCCGGCATCGCCGCATCCACGAAGGACACGTTCGAATTGGGCTCGGCGCCGAAGGTCGTCGATGCCCCCGAGAACAGCTTGGCCTGGCTGGCGACCTGGGCATGGATCTCCATGCCGATGACCAGTTCCCAGTCGCCGGTGGCACCGGCAATGACTTTCGGTTTCGGGGCTTCAAAGCTGAGATCGAGCATGAATGACGGCTCCTCGGACAATCGCGGCGGTTCTAGTGCGCCTTGCGCCAAGAGGGAAGCGCTTTTGCACGCGGGATGGTATCGCGGGGCCAGGCCCTGCACCAGAGGCGCGCACCGGCGCCGCCAGAGGCGACGCGGCGACGAAAGCGGCAAGCATGAGCAGGCTTTCGCCGATGGCGCGTCGCGCGCCGCAAGCGGATGCACAGGGCGCTTGCCTTGGCCGGCGGGCTGGCGCATGGGCAGGCAGTACGCAACAGCTTTCGGAGCACTCCATGCGCAAGGCGCTTATCGTGGCTTTCCTGCTGGCCGCCTGCCAGCCCATCGGCAATGACGCGCCCGAGGTCGTCGCCCGTTGGGACCATCGCAGCGAGGCCACGCAGTGGAACGATGCCATGATGACTGCGCTGATGACCCATGGCGCACCAATGCTGGCGCTGACACCACAGGATGCGCATGAGTTCTGCCCCGGCTATGATGCCGCGGACGAAACCGCCCGCGCGGCCTTCTGGGTGGCGTTCTTCTCCGGGCTGGCACGCCATGAAAGCGGCTGGCGCCCCGAGGCCGCCGGTGCCGGCGGGCGTTATCAGGGACTGTTGCAGATTTCGCCGGCGACGGCACGGTTTCACGGCTGCGATCTCAGCGCGCCGGGCGGGCTCTACGATGGCGCCACCAACCTGACCTGCGCCACCCGCATTGCCACGCGTGCCGTGCAGCGCGACGGCGTGGTGGCCAGCGGGCGCGGCGGCGTTGCCGCCGACTGGCCGCCAATGCGCGATGCCTCGAAGCGCGCCGAGGTGGCCGCCTTTACCCGCAGCATTCCCGCCTGCCAGAGCTGAAGACTGGCAAAAACAACGAAAGCCCGGCCTGTGCCGGGCTTTTGTTGTTTCAGCGGCAGATGGCAGCGCACGGCATCAGCGCCCGCCGCCCTCCCGGCTCAGGCGCCCAGTTCGATCGTGTAGCGCTCGATCACGGTGTTGGCCAGAAGCTTCTCGCACATCGCCTTGAGGGCCTCCTCGGCGCGGGCGCGGTCGGTCTCGGCGAGGTCCAGCTCGATCACCTTGCCCTGACGCACGGCTTCCACCCCGTCAAAACCAAGCGCGCCCAGCGCATGGCGCACCGCCTCGCCCTGCGGATCGAGCACGCCGGTTTTCAACATCACATGCACACGGGCTTTCATCGCAGCGGTCCTTCAGTTCATCAGCTTGGGCTTGGTCATCGGCGTGGCATTGCCGGGCATCACGCCGAGCCGCCGCGCCACCTCGGCATAGGCTTCCGACAGATTGCCCAGATCGCGGCGGAAGACATCCTTGTCAAGCTTCTGGCCGGTCTTGCCATCCCACAGGCGGCAACTGTCGGGGCTGATCTCGTCGGCAACGATCAGGCGTTGGAAATCGCCATCATAGATGCGCCCGATCTCGATCTTGAAATCCACCAGCTTGATACCGACGCCCACCATGATGCCCGACAGGAAATCATTGACCCGCAGCGCCAGCGCGACCATGTCGTCGAGATCCTGATGCGTGGCCCAGCCAAAGGCCAGAACATGCTCCTCGCTGACGAGCGGATCGCCCAGCGCGTCATTCTTGTAGTAGAATTCCACGATCGGGCGCGGCAGCGGCGTGCCCTCCTCGATGCCCAGCCGCTTGCTGATCGAACCGGCCGCGATGTTGCGCACCACCACTTCCAGCGGAATGATCTCGACGGCGCGGATCAGTTGCTCGCGCATGTTGATGCGGCGGATGAAATGCGTCGGCACGCCGATCTCGTTCAGCCCGGTCATGAAGAATTCGGACAGGCGGTTGTTGAGCACCCCCTTGCCTTCGATCATGGCCTTCTTGGCACCATCGCCTGCCGTGGTGTCGTCCTTGAAATACTGCACATAGGTGCCGGGTTCGGGCCCTTCATACAGGATCTTGGCCTTGCCCTCGTAGATCTTGTTGCGACGTGCCATTCTGACTCCGATTCCATGAGGGGCCACGATGCCGGGCGGCTCTGGCTTTGCGCGCTGCTATACGACAAGCCGCCCTGCCCCGCAAGCAGGCGCGCCCCGGCCGGGTGATGAGCATGCGGCGCAAGGTGCCTGCGCCGCCTGCCACCCGCCCGCACCCCCGTCTGTGCCCCGGATGGCGCCCCCGTGACAGGCACTGCATGGTGCCGCATGGGCGCGATAGAGGCTTGCGGGCGCGCGCCGTTGTGCCCATATCTTAAGGGAAACGCGCTCAAACCGATCCGACCGAAAGGCCCCCAGATGACCACATTCGACGAACGCGAACGCGCCTTCGAAACCAAGTTCGCACATGACATGGAGATGCAGTTCAAGGCCGTGGCACGGCGCAACAAGGCGCTGGGGCTCTGGGCGGCGGGACTGCTGGGCAAATCCGGCGCGGCCGCCGAAGACTACGCCATGGAAGTGATCCGCGCCGATTTCGAGGAAGCCGGGCACGAGGATGTGTTTCGCAAGGTGCAGGCCGATCTGCAAGGCAAGGCCGACGAAGTGACGATCCGCACCAAGATGGCCGAATTGCTCAGCGCAGCGAAGACAGAGCTGGTCGCGAAGGGCTGAACGCGCAGCGCCGGGGCGTGCAAGGCCAGGGCCTGGCGCGGCGCGGCGCAAGCCGCGCTCATGATCATCATGAGCCGTTCCGGTTTGCGGCCTTGGCGCCAATGTGCAAAGACCCGTCCGCAACCGCCCTGGCCGCATGCAACAGCGCCCCTCCACACCCGGCTCGCGCGCGCCGTCAACCCATGATTGTCAAGCAAAGGCATCGCATGACCGCTTCCCCGACGCCCGACCCGCTCACCCGCCTGCTGCAGGCGCAAGGCTATCTCCTTGCCGATGGCGCAACCGGCACCAACCTGTTCAACATGGGTCTCAGTTCGGGCGATGCGCCGGAGCTGTGGAACACCGACATGCCGCAAAACATCACCCGGCTTTATTCGATGGCGGTCGAGGCCGGCTCGGACCTGTTCCTGACCAATACGTTTGGCGGCAATGCCAGCCGGCTGAAGCTGCACGATGCCCAAAGCCGGGTGCGCGAACTCAACCGCGCCGGCGCCGAACTGGGCCGCGAGGTGGCCGACAAGGCCGGCCGCAAGGTGCTGGTGGCCGGCTCGATGGGCCCGACCGGCGAGATCATGGTGCCGATGGGCAGCCTGACGTATGACCTGGCGGTGGAGATGTTCCACGAACAGGCCGAGGGGCTGAAGGACGGCGGCGCCGATGTGCTCTGGGTCGAGACGATCTCGGCGCCGGAGGAATACCGCGCCGCCGCCGAAGCCTGCGCGCGCGCCGGCATGCCCTGGGTCGGCACCATGAGCTTCGATACCGCCGGGCGCACCATGATGGGCCTGACCTCGGCCGATATGGTCAAGCTGGTGAGCAAGCTTGCCACGCCGCCGGTGGCGTTCGGCGCCAACTGCGGGGTTGGGGCATCGGATCTGTTGCGCACCGTGCTGGGCTTTGCCGCGCAGGGGCCTGAACTGCCGCTGATCGCCAAGGGCAATGCCGGCATTCCGAAATATCACGACGGGCATATCCATTACGACGGCACACCGGCGCTTATGGCTGAATATGCCGTGCTGGCGCGCGATGCGGGCGCCAGCATCATCGGTGGCTGCTGCGGCACCATGCCCGAACATCTGCGCGCCATGCGCGAGGCGCTCGACAGCCGCCCGACCGGCGAGCGCCCCACGCTGGAGCAGATCGCCGGGGTTCTGGGCGGGTTCTCCTCGGCCTCGGACGGCACCGGCGACGATGCCGGCGGCCCGGCGCGCGAGCGGCGCGGACGGCGGCGCTGACGGCGACGCAGACGGCGGTGCTGCCCCCCGGCAGGCGACGGGCAGGCCGCAGGCCGGAGCACAACGGCGCGTCTGCTCGCAGCCGCCCCGCCTGCAAGCCGGGTGCGGCGGGTTGCCACCGGCGGTCGGCGGCACTAAACCGGGACGAACACTCAACCAGAGGTGCTTGATGTTCCGACTGCCTGCCCTGAGCGATCCGCGCCGTTTCGACACCAATGCAACCGGGGGCGCGGCGCTTGGCGATCTGCCAAGCTGGGATCTGCGCGATCTCTACACCAGCCCCGATGCGCCGGAAGTCACCCGCGATCTGGGCTGGCTGGACGACGCCTGCGCCGCATTCGCCACCGACTACGAGGGCAAGCTGGCCGGGCTGGACGCCGCCGGAATGCTGGCCTGCGTGCAACGCTACGAGGAAATCGACATCATCGCCGGGCGGCTGATGTCCTTTGCCGGGTTGCGCTACTATCAGATGACCACCGACAGCGAACGCGCCAAGTTCATGGCCGATGTCCAGGACCGGGTTACGGCCTCCACCACGCCGC
Source organism: Pararhodobacter sp. (assembly GCA_046295695.1). Classification (GTDB taxonomy): domain Bacteria; phylum Pseudomonadota; class Alphaproteobacteria; order Rhodobacterales; family Rhodobacteraceae; genus Pararhodobacter. The sequence continues at coordinate 113,390 of JBKBMS010000010.1, forward strand.
TGGTGTTCTTCTCGCTGGAGATCAACCGCATCGACGATGGCGCGCTTGACGCGCTGTTTGGCGGCAACGAGGCGCTGGCGCGCTACAGGCCGGTGTTCGAGCGGCTGCGCGCCATGCGCCCGCATCAGCTTTCCGACGAGCTTGAGCGCTTCCTGCATGACCAGTCCACCGTCGGAGCGGCCGCATGGAACCGGCTCTTTGATGAAACCATGGCCGGGCTGACCTTCGAGATCGCGGGCGAGGAAGAGCCTTTGCCGCTGGAGGCCACACTCAACCTGCTCACCGATCCGGCCCGCCCCCGGCGCGAGGCCGCCGCCCGCGCCCTGGCGGCGGTGTTCGACAAGAACATCCGCCTTTTCGCGCGCGTTCACAACACGCTGGCCAAGGAAAAGGAAATCTCGGATCGCTGGCGCAAGATGCCCAGCGCACAGCATGCGCGGCATCTTTCAAACCATGTCGAACCCGAGGTCGTGCAGGCGCTGCGCGATGCCGTGGTGGCGGCCTATCCGCAGTTGAGCCATCGCTACTACGCGCTCAAGGCGCGCTGGATGGGGCTGGAAACCCTGGAGATCTGGGACCGCAACGCGCCGCTGCCGATCGACCCGCCCAAGACCATTCCCTGGGAAGCCGCGCGCGAAACCGTCATGGCCGCCTATGGCGAGTTCTCGCCACGCATGGCCGAACTGGCCAAGCCCTTTTTCGAACGCGGCTGGATCGATGCCGGCGTCAAGCCCGGCAAGGCACCGGGTGCCTTTGCCCATCCCACGGTGACGACGGTGCATCCCTATGTGATGCTCAACTATCTGGGCAAACCGCGCGATGTGATGACGCTGGCGCATGAGCTGGGCCATGGCGTGCATCAGCGCCTCGCCGCCGGTCAGGGCGAGCTTTTGTCATCAACCCCGCTCACGCTGGCTGAAACCGCCAGCGTCTTTGGCGAGATGCTGACCTTCCAGCGGCTTCTGGCGCAGGCCACCACGCCGGCCGAACGCAAGACCCTGCTGGCCGGCAAGGTCGAGGACATGATCAATACCGTGGTGCGCCAGATCGCGTTCTACGACTTCGAATGCAAGCTGCACGAGGCCCGCCGCCAGGGCGAGCTGACGCCCGATGACATCAACGTGCTGTGGATGAGCGTTCAGGCCGAAAGCCTTGGCCCGGTCTTCGATTTCATGGATGGCTACGAGACCTTCTGGGCCTATATTCCGCATTTCATCCATTCGCCCTTCTATGTCTATGCCTATGCCTTCGGCGACGGGCTGGTGAACGCGCTCTATGCCGTCTATCGCGAATCCGGCCCGGATTTTCAGGACAAGTATTTCGAAATGCTCGCCGCCGGCGGCTCCAAGCACCACAAGGAGTTGCTTGCGCCCTTCGGCCTCGATGCCACCGACCCGCGTTTCTGGGACAAGGGCCTGAACATGATCGCGGGCTTCATCGACGAGCTGGAGGCGATGGAGTAACCCGCCCGCTGCAGTAGGTAACAGCAAAGGCCCGGCGGTTTCCTGCCGGGCCCTTTTCGTTGCGAAGGGCGCGGTCAGCCCTGTTCTTGCGCCAGCCGTTCGATCAGGTCACGGAACTGGGCGGTCTGATAGCCATACTGTGCGCCCGCCGCGATCAGCGCATCGGTGGGCAGGCGCCCGGCATTGGCCAGTGCCCAGACGATCGACGAGCGATTGCCCGAGGCGCAATAGGCCAGCACCTTGCCCGTGCCGTTATCGAGTGCGGCACGCTGGGCGGTGACGTTGTCCATGCTCAGCGCCCCGCCGACGACCGGATTGAGCACGAAGCGCAACCCCGCCGCCTCGACCGCGGCCTGAAGCACCCCGGCCTTCAACTCGACCGGCACTTCCGCATCGGGGCGGTTGCAGATCACCATCTCGTATCCCTGGGCGGCGATTTCGGGCACGTCCTCGGGGCTGATCTGCGGCGAGACAGCATAGCCGTCGGTGAGCGGGCGAATTTCCATCTGTCACACCTTCCTGATGCGTTTCATTCAGCGCAGGGCCAGCGCGACGGTGTCGAGCCGCCCGCGCAGCCAGGGTGCGACGTACATACCCGCGAACATCGCCAGCAGGAAGACCGCGCCGCCTGTCCCGCCCCAGCCGATCGAGGCGATGGCCGGGCCGGGGCAAAGCCCCGCCAGCCCCCAGCCCGCCCCGAACAGCAGCGAGCCGGTCACCAGGTTGCGGTCGATCTCGCCGCGCTCAGGCTGCGGCAGGGGCGTGCCCAATACCGCGCGGGCGCGCCGGGCGGCAAAGCTCCAGGCCAGCACCATCGGCAGGATCGCACCGCCCAGCACGAAGGCCAGCGTCGGGTCCCAGTTGCCGAAGATATCGAGCCAGCCCTGCACCTTCTGCGTATCGGTCATGCCCGAAACCAGAAGCCCCGCCCCAAACAGCCCGCCGGCGGCAAAAGCAAAAACCATGCGCAACATCAGATCACCCCCCAGACATGGCGAAACAGCACCACCGCCAACCCTCCGGCCAGCAGATAGAACACCGTCGCCCCCATGCCGCGCAGCGAAAAGCGCGAAATCCCGCAGACCCCATGCCCCGACGTGCAGCCATTGGCCAGCCGCGTGCCGATCCCCACCAGCAGCCCGGCCGCCACCACGACCGCCAGATTGGTGGTCAGATGCGTGCTGACCTCAGCGCGATAGAGCGGCAGCATCGCAAAGGGCACCACCACCAGCCCCGCCACAAAGGCCAGTCGCTCGGCCCAGGTGCTCCAGCCCGAGCGGTCGATCAGGCCGCCGATTATGCCCGAGGCGCCCATGATCCGGCCATTGACCAGCAGATACATCGCCGCCGCAGAGCCGATCATGAGCCCGCCCACCAGGCCCCAGATCCAGTCGATATGCATCATCATTTCCCGTTTTTGTCCCGGTTTCCGGGGTCTGGTTGAAGCGCCACGACGCAAGGCGCTGCGCCGCGTCCGATGTTAAAGTCGCGGTGTCAGAGCTTGTCCACCGGCACCTTGAGATAGCGCACGCCATTATTCTCGGGCGGTGGCATCTGGCCGGCGCGCATGTTGACCTGCAACGAGGGAATGATCAGCCGCGGCATGGCAAGCTCGGCGTCGCGCTCGGTGCGCATGCGCACGAAATCCTCGCGGCTGTGGCCTTCGCCGACATGCTTGTTGAGGCGTTTCTGCGCCCCCACCGTGGTTTCCCAGGCATAGCTGTCACGGCCCTCGGCCTTGTAATCATGGCCCACGAAGATGCGCGTTTCTTCCGGCAGGGTCAGGATCTTCTGGATCGAATCCCACATGGTTTCGGCCGAGCCGCCCGGAAAATCGCAGCGCGCAGTGCCGAAATCAGGCATGAAAAGCGTATCGCCCACGAAGGCGGCATCGCCGATCACATAGGTCAGGCAGGCCGGTGTATGGCCCGGCGTGTGCAGCACATCGCCGCGCAACTGGCCGATATGGAAGCTGTCACCTTGCTGGAACAGCGCATCGAACTGGCTGCCGTCGCGCTGAAACTCGGTGCCCTCGTTGAACACCTTGCCGAACGTATCCTGCACGATGGTGATGTTGCGGCCGATGGCGATCTTGCCGCCAAGCTGCTGCTGGAGGTAGGGCGCGGCACTGAGATGATCGGCATGGACATGGGTTTCCAGAAGCCACTCTACCTCGAACCCCCTGTCGCGGATGAAGGCAATCACCGCATCCGCCGAACGGGTATCGGTGCGCCCCGAGGCATAGTCGAAATCAAGCACCGAGTCGATCACGGCGGCCTTCATGCCCGATGGGTCGCGCACGACATAGGTGACGGTAAAGGTGGCCTCGTCGAAGAAGGCATAGACTTCGGGCTGCATGGCGCTCTCCAATGCTGTTGCTGAAGGCAATATAGAGCATTCAAAACACATTTCAAGTTTTGAATGTGATTTTGCATGACGGTGCAACCATGCCTGAAACCACGCATGAAGGCATACCGCCGACACGAAGGCCGTCAGCCACTGACAATGGGAGAATTCGGTTCAGTTGAGGGCAGCGAGCAGAAGGCGTTGGGCTATCGGCCCTTCATCGCTGAGCAGCCCCGCGTAGCGGCTATCGGCCAGCAACTCGCGCAGGTCGATGGCGCGGCCATTGACATAGGCGCGGCGGCTGATCAGGCGGATGCCATGGCTGTAATCGGCATAGGCGGCGCCATGCACGGTGCTGAGCGGCTGGATCGGCTGGCCGCTGGCACGATGCCAGCCATAGATCGCCACCCGCCCCGGATTGCGCGCCAGACGGTTGGTCAGCACCAGATCCTTCTTGTGCCCGGACACCAGCACCCCCAGCGCCGCCCCGGCCGCCTGTCGCTGACGCTCCAGCGTGGCGTTGTGGCGCAGAAAATAGTCGGTCGAGGCCATTTGCGGCCCCGGAGTCATGGGCTCAGGCGTCAGCCGCAGCCCGGCCTGGGCATGGATCGCATCAACCATGCGCGTGGTGGGAAGCGCCATGTCGAAGCGCTCGGCGATGCGGCTGGCGGCGCGCAGCCCCAGCGGCACGCGCACAAAATCGTTGTCCGCGCCGATGGCCAGATAATCGGGCATGACGCAAAGCGTGACCCGCAGCGCCTGCCCCGTCGCACTGGTCCCACTGAGCGTAACCGGCACCAGGCGGCGCTGGAACTCGGGCAGATTGCCGGCCATGATCGCCTGTGCGATCGCATCATCGCGCGTGCCGCCCCCGGCACCGGCCAGACCGGCCAGAAACGCCTGCCCGCCTGCCGCACGCGCCGGGCGTGACGGAATGGCGCGCGTCAGCGCGGCCTCGCAGCGATCCTGCCCCCCGGCAACCGGGCCTGTCGTATCAGGCGCGGCAGAAAGACTTGCGGCCGATGCGCCAACCGGCGCCGATGCCAGTTGCATGATCGCAGCCGGGCGCGGGCGCGGCAGAAGCGAACGCGTCAGGCCCGGCTCCTCGCTGTCGCTCAGGGCCAGGATTTCAGGCTGCGCAGGGGCGGCACCGTCCTGCCCCGGCAGCGCAAGATGGAACTGCGGCACCGCCGGACGGCGCGGCGGCAGCGTGAAGACCACGCGCGGCCAGACCACCTGCTCTTCTTCTGGTTGTACCCCGGCATCCGGCAGCGCGAGGGTCGGGCCCTCCACCATCGGCGGGTTTGGCGGTGGCGGGGGCACATCGGCCACCGTGACCGACAGGCGGGTCAGGATCTGCACACGCGGAAATACGGGCAAGGGTTGTTCAGGCGGGCCATCGGCAAAACCGATCGCGCCGGCAGGCGAAAAAGCCGCCAGCCAGACCGCCGGCGGGGCGGCCTCATCGGTTGCCGCCGCGCGCTTTTCCTCGGCCCAATAGACGCGCCCGGCAACCGCCGCCGCGCCCAGCACCAGCGCCCCGGCCATGAGCAAGGCCACAAACCCGCGCACCGGCAAGCCGCCGGCCGTCGTCGCGGCGGGGCTCTCCAAGGGGCGGTCCACCGGCTTGGCTGCCGGGCGGTGGTGCTTGAATTCGGGCGTCATGGCTTTCGGGCATACGCCGGCGCCGATTAACAGACAACCAACCAACATTGCCCAAGCCGCGGGATCGGCGACGATTCGCCTATGCGAAAGGCGCCGCTAAAGCCGCGTGCGCTTGAAAACCGCCTCCGGCAGGGCACGGATCACTGCCATGATCAACCGCCAGACGGGGCGCACATAGACCACATCGCGCCCGCGCCTGACGGCGTGAAAGATCGCCTCGGCAACCTCGTCGGGTTGCGCGGTCAGGCGCGCGGGCAGATCCAGCCCCTCGGTCATGCGCGTGGCGACGAAACCGGGCAGCACCGTGATGACGCGCACGCCCTTGCCCGCCAGACGGTTGCGCAGCCCCGACAGGAAGGCCGTGAAGCCCGCCTTGGCCGCACCATAGACATAGTTCGAGGCGCGCCCCCGCTCGCCAGCGACCGAGCTGATACCGATGATCACGCCCGCGCCGCGCGCCTCGAACCGGGCAGCAATCAGGCCCAGCACAAGTGCCGGCCCTTCGAAATTGCTGCGCAGAACCCGCGCCGCGGCCGCCGGATCGCGCTGGCTTTCCGACTGATCGCCCATCACCCCCACGGCACAGAGCACGCTCAGCGGAAGCTCCGGAAGGGCCTCCAGAAAGGCCGCATGTTCCGCCGTTTGCAGCACATCGAAAGCGTGGCAACTGACCGTCACGCCGTAGCGCAGCCGCAGATCGGTGGCGTCGCGCTCCAGCGTGGCGGGGTCGCGGGCGGCCAGCATCAGCGCATGCCCGGCGCGCGCGAACCGGTGCGCGCAGGCGCGCGCGATGTCCGAGCCGGCGCCCAGCACCAGCACCGGCCCCTGCCCCGTCTGGTGCACGGCATCGCTCATAGCCCCAGCCTTTGCGATTGTGCCGAGGCGAAGGCCCGCTCCAACCCTTCCGCACGGCGCATGGCGGCGAAATCGACCCAGCGCGGATCAGCCCGCTTGAGCAGATCGCCCGCCAGCCGTGCATCCTTGGCCAGATAGAAGCGCCCGCCATGGTCGAGCGTGATGCGGTCAAGGTCGTTCATGAGGGCCAGCGCGCGTGTCGTGACAGGGAAATCCAGCGCCAGCGTATAGCCTTCCATCGGGAAGGCAACCGCGCTTTGCTGTGCGCCAAAACGCTTGAGCACGGCCAGAAACGAGCCCATGCCGGTATCCGCGATACGCCCCAGAAGCCGCTCCAGACCGGCATGCCCTCTGGCCAGCGACAGCGCGCATTGAAACTGGATGAAACCACGCCGCCCATAGAGGCGGTTCCACTGGCCGATGGCATCGAGCGGATAGAAATAGCGATCCCAGTCGATCAGCCCCTGCCCGGCCCCGCGCTGGCCACGGGCATAGTAGAGCGCATTGAAGGCGCGCAGGCTCCAGCGGTTCAGGGCAAAGCCCGGCAGATCGACGGGCAGGTGCAGGGCGCGGCGGCGCGGCGTGGCAAAGGGCGTGGCGCGCGCGGCGGGGGGCAGATCCTCCGGTGTGGCATGCGCGCCCAGCATCAACAGACCGCGCCCCAGCGCCCCCCCCTGCCCCAGGCAATCGACCCAGGCCACCGAATAGGGGCTGGCGGCCTGCACCTCGAAAGCGTCCAGCAGCGCCGCCAGCCCCGGCGCCGGCAGCAGCCTCTGGCGTATCCAGCCGCTCTGCACCCGGCGCAGGCGGATCGCGGCGCGCAGGATCACCCCGGTCAGGCCCATGCCGCCGCAGGTCCAGCCAAACAGCGCGGCATTCTCGTCGCGCGAGCAGCGGCGCACCTGCCCGTCGGCGCACAGCAGGTCAAACCAGTCGGTGAAGGCGCTGAAGGCCCCATCGACATGATGGTTCTTGCCATGCACATCGGCAGCGATCGCCCCGCCAAGGGTGACGAACTTGGTGCCCGGCGTGACTGCCGGAAACCAGCCGCGCGGCAGGAAGGCCGCAATGATCGCGGCCAGCGAGACACCGGCCTCGGCGATCAACTGGCCACTGGCGGGGTCAAAGGCGATCATACGGTCGAAATGGCGCATCGAGACGGTCTGCGGGCCCACCGCGCTGTCGCCATAGGCACGTCCCAGCCCGCGCGCCACCAGCGCCCCGTTGCCTAGGAGTGCGGCGATGCCCGCCACATCGCGCGGCGCATGCAGCGCGGTGCTCACGCGCGGATAACGCCCCCAGCCACTCAGCGCGTTCATGCGCGCGCCGCCGGAACAAAGACATAGCGCCGGTCCAGCCGGTATTTCAGCACATAGCCCAGCCCTAGCCCGATAAGCGCGCCGGCTTCGCGCGCGGCGTGGCTCTGCCAATAGAGCCAGAAGGCGGTTTCGGTGGCCCAGAAGAGCGCAGTGGTGGCCACTCCGGTCAGCGCATAGAGCGAAAACCGCCTTTGATGCGCGCGCAACCCGGTGCTGCGGTCATCAAAGATCCAGCGTTTGTCGAGCGCGTATTTCACCACCAGCCCCACCGCTGTCCCCGCCGCCACCGCCAGCACAAAATGCCCCGCCCCCTCGCCAAAGGCCAGAACCGCGCGCTGCATGCCCAGATTGGCCAGCACCGCCAGCACCGCAAAGGCTCCGTAGCGCAGTGCAATCGTGGCAGGGTTCATGGCGGGGCTCATGGCATGCTGGCCCCGCCAAACAGCGCCACCATCAGCGCGAAGCATATCAGGCTCACCCGGTCGCGCGCCGCAAAGACCACCGGATCATCGTGCATGCGGCCGCGATGCGCCACCATGACCATGCGCGCCAGCCAGTAAAGCATCACCAGACACGCACCCCACAGCATATCCGGGCGGGAATAACGCGAAAGCACCTCGGGCGAGTTGAGATAGAGCATCATCACCAGCACCGCCACGAACCCCGAGGCAATCGCCATCTGCGACACGATTGGCAGATCGCCCAGCCGGTAGCCCCGCCCGGCGGGGTCAGTCAGGCCGCGCTGGGCTGCATCGACAAGCTCGGCCTGACGCTTCACCGCCGCCAGCGCCAGAAAGAAGAACACGCTGAACGCCACCAGCCAGACCGAAAGCACGATGGCGGTCGCTGCGGCTCCGGCCACGACGCGCAACGCATAAAGCGCCGCCAGAACGAAGATGTCGATGAGCACCTTGCGCTTGAGCCAAACCGAATAGGCCAGGGTCAGCGCGTAATAGCCAAGCAATACGGCCAGAAACAGCGGTGAAAGCGCCAGTGCCAGCGCCAGCCCCGCCACCAGCAGCACCGGCACCATCGCCATGCCATGCACCAGCGCCAGCGCCCCCGATGCCAGAGGCCGCTCACGCTTGCGCGGATGCGCGCGATCGGCTTGCAGATCCAGCAGGTCGTTGAGCAGATAGACGCTCGACGCGACCAGCGCAAAGGCCGCAAAAGCCAGCAGGCTTTGCAGCAGCGCCGGCGCGGCGAATTCCTGCGCAGCGACCATGGGGGCAAAGACAAGCAGGTTCTTGAGCCATTGATGCGGCCGCATGGCGCGCAAGGCCGCCCGCGCCCCGCCCTGCCCGCCGGGAAGATGCCGCACGCGTGCTGGGCTTTCCGCGCCGCGCGGTTGCGGGCCTTGCGGTTGCGGGCCTTGCTGTGCCTCAAGCCTGGCGCGCAACGAAGCCGAGGCGCCCACCGTCACCGCACCGCACGCGCCCGCCCAGACCGGCAGATCCGCGGCACTGTCACCGATATAGACATAGCCGCCCGCGCCGTAGCGCGCGCGCAGGAAGGCGGCCTTTTCCGCGCCCTTCAGGTTGCGCTGCCCGTCCGAGCCATGCACCGCGTCAAAAACCCCCAGATGAGCCGCGACCGCCGCCGCCAGATGCTGGTCGGCGGCACTCACCAGAACCACCTGCCCGCCGGCCGCGCGCCAGGCGTCGATCTCGGCCAGGACGGCGGGGTTGTAGGGCAGGAGCGCCGGGTCCGGGCAGGCCACACCCGCCAGCGCCGCCTTGAGCGCCGCGCGCCCGCGCCGCAGCGCCATCAGCGCCCGCAGCGCGCGGGACCAGTCTTGCGCCATGGCCTGCCAGAAGCTTTCCGCCAGCATGTCCGAGCAGATCAGCGTGCCATCCAGATCAACGGCCAGAACCCTGCGGGGCGTTTGATCTTGCGTGGTCTGCTGCCCCGTCGCGCCGCACATTTCGCTCGCCTGGCCCTTCATGTTGACGATCCAACTGCCGGTGCAACTGCCGGTGCAGGCTCGCACTGCCCATCGGGCAAGGCAAGCGCGAATCCGGGCGCATCATGCAAACTGGTGCCGGTGGAGGGATTCGAACCCCCGACCTTCGCTTTACAAGAGCGCTGCTCTACCAACTGAGCTACACCGGCGACCGCGCCGTGATAGCGGGTTTGCGGGGCTTGCTCAAGCGGCAAGCGGCAACGGCGCAGCCGTGAGGAGGCGACCGGGCGGCACCGGGTTGCAAGCCGCGGAGCGATGGGCCAGAAGTGTGCCGGGCACAAGGCCGCCCGGACATTCCCGGCAAGGATCGTGGCATGGAGATCGCCATACACCTCGGTGCACATCTGACCGATGAGGACCACCTGATCCGCTGCCTGATGCGCAACCGCGCAGCCCTTCTGCGCCACGCCATCGCGGTGCCCGGAACCGGGCGCTATCGCGGCCCGTTGCGCCGCATCGCCCATGAGATGCGCGAACGCCCCACCGATGCCGAAACCCAGGAAGCCCTGCTTGACGGGATCATCAGCGAGGATACCGCCGAGCGCGTGGTGTTTTCCTCGGATTGCTTTCTGGCCAATCACCGCTGGGCGGTGGCGCAGGGGCAGTTCTATGCCAATGGCGCTGAAAAGGTGGCCGCGCTGCGCCACCTTTTTCCCGCAGCGCGGGTGGAGTTTTTTCTTGCGCTGCGCAACCCGGCCAGCTTTCTGCCGGCACTCATCGGCGATCCGCGCTCGGGCGGGAAGGAACAGGTTCTTGCCGACACCGATCCACTGGCGCTGCGCTGGTCGGAACTGCTGGTGCGGCTGGCCGAGGCCCTGCCCGGCGCGCGGCTGGTTGTCTGGCGGCATGAGGATGTGCCGCTGCTGTGGCCGGAAATCCTGCGCGAGGTCTCCAACCACCCCGACGACATGGTGCTCAACGGCACCTTTGACGTGCATGCCGATCTGATCACCCCTGAAGGGCAGGCGCTGATGACGCAATGGCTGGCCGAACGCCCGGCCATGACCGACACCCAGCGCCGCCGCGTTCTGGGGGCTTTCATGACCAAGTTCGCGCGTGCCGGCGGCATGGCACCGGAAACCGCCCTGCGGCACGGGCTTGACGCTGATCAGGCCGGCGAACTGGGCGATGTGCTCAGCGAGCTGTATGCGCAGGATATAGACCTGATCGCGCAACTGCCCGGTGTCGATTTCCTGGAACCCTGAACACCCCGCCGCGGGGGGAGGGCGCAAGGGCCGCGCTCATTCCATACCGAGCGCGGCCTTGTAAACCTCGAGCACCGCTTCTTCCTCGGCGATCTCGTCAGGCTTGCGCTTGCGAATGGTGATGATCTTGCGCAGCACCTTGATGTCATAGCCGCGCCCCTTGGCCTCGGCCATCACCTCTTTCTGCTGGTCGGTGATGTCCTTCTTTTCGGCTTCCAGATGCTCGTAGCGCTCGATGAACTGGCGCAATTCTTCGGCGGTGACGGTATAGGTGCTGTCGGAAATGCTCATGTTGGCCTCTGGGTTGATCATTGCGCCCTCTTGCCCCGCTGGCGGCAAAGGCATTCAGCGCCGGGCGCCGGAGCGCTTGCAAGGGGATGGTTCAGCGCCGACGATCGCGGCGCGACTGCATGGGCTGGAACGCCACCGAGACATGCGCCTCGCAATAGGGTTTGCCAGCCACCACCGGCAGGCCGCAGAACCAGAATTCCTCGGTTGCGGGGTCGCCGATGGGCCATTTGCAAGTGCGTTCGGTCAGCTCCATCAGGCTCAACCTGCGCGCGCTCTTTTCGACCTCGCGCACATTGGCCAAGGCCTCGGGCGAAATCTCATGCGCCGAGGGTTGCGGCGGCAGCGGCTGACCCGCGGGCACGATCGGGCGCCGTCCGGGCAAGGCAACCACGCTCGCCGGGGCCGGAGCCTCGGTGGGCACTTCGATGACCGGCTCGGCGGTTTGCGTCGCGGCTTCGGCGCGGCGGGTCTCGGCGCGCTGGGTTTCGCGGGTGGCGCCCTGCCCGCCCGCCTGAGCGGCACGGCTGCGCGGGGATTCAGCGGCTGACGTGGCGGGTGCCGCGGTGGCAGGCGCATCGGCGGCGGTGGTTGCGGGCGCCTCGCTGCTGCTGTCGCTGCTGGTGCGGCTGGACAGGCCCAGCCGATGGACCTTGCCGATCACCGCATTGCGCGTGACCGAGCCAAGCTCCTTGGCGATCTGCGAGGCGGATTTTCCCTCTGCCCACATTTTCTTGAGCACTTCCACCCGCTCGTCAGTCCAGGACATGCACTCGGCTCCGGTTCGCTGCGCCGGCGGGCATCCATCACCCGCCGTGAAATTTTTCATCGCCCCCTATTCTATCGGGGACGCATTGAGATACAAGCAGGCCGCGCCAATGGCAATGGCCCAGAACCCCGGACCGCAACCCGGCCAGGGGCAGCCAGCCGCAGCCAGCCGCGAAAGCACGGGCAGCAAGGGAAAGACACGCAATGCAGCGCAACATGGGCGAACGCCGCTTTGGACGGATCAACTGGCTGGGCCTGCAAACGCTGGCGCTGCGCGAGACGCGCCGCTTTCTGGCCGTCTGGACGCAGACGCTGGCCGCGCCGCTGGTCACGGCGGGGCTGTTTCTGGCCATTTTTACCCTGGCCATCGGCACCGGGCGCGGGCCGGTGATGGGGGTGGAGTTCATCGCCTTCCTGGCGCCGGGCATCCTGATGATGACGGTGATCCAGAACGCTTTTGCCAATACATCTTCCTCGATCGTGATTTCCAAGGTGCAGGGCAATATCGTCGATACGCTGATGCCGCCGCTTTCGCCGGGCGAACTGGTGGCGGGCTTTCTGGCCGGTGGCGCGGCGCGCGGGCTGATGGTGGCGGCGGTGATCGCGCTGGCGCTCTGGGCGCTTCTGGGCATGGTGCCGGAAAACCCGCTGTGGCTGTTCATGGTCACGTTGATCGGCGCCTGCATGCTGGGTGCGATGGGGATCGTGGCGGGGATCTTGTCAAACAAGTTCGACCAGATCGCGGCGATCACCAATTTCATCGTCACACCGCTGTCGTTCCTGTCCGGCACCTTCTACTCGCTCGATGCGCTGCCCGGCTGGATGCAGACGGTGAGCCATCTCAACCCGGTGTTCTACCTGATCGACGGGGCGCGGCATGGCTATCTGGGGCGCTCCGACAGCGACCCGGTGCTGGGGCTGGTGGTGATCACGCTGAGCACGCTGGCCCTGTCGGCGCTGGCCTGGTCGTGGTTTCGCAGCGGCTATCGGCTCAAGCCCTGAGGCCCGGATCCGCCTTTTGCAGCGCGGGCTTCAACCAACTGTGACAAGACGTAGCACCCCCGCTGCGGTGCCGCATCTTGCGCTCGCCCCCAGGCTCGGGCATGGTGCAGCGGTCGGGGCGAGCCCTGAAACGCAGATCCGAGGAAGCCATGAACGCCAAGTTTGCCCTCAATGCCCTTGCCGCCGCAACCTTCGGGCTGAGCGGCACCGCCGCCTCTGCAGGCGATCCCGCTGCCGGCGAAGGCCAGTGGCGCCAGTGCCGCAGCTGCCACATGATTGTCTCGCCGGGCGGTGAGACGATCCAGAACGGCGGGCGCGTGGGCCCCAATCTTTATGGCGTGGCCGGGCGACAGGCGGGCAGCGTCGATGGTTTTCGTTACAGCGGCGAACTGTCTGAAGCCGGCGCTGGCGGCCTGACCTGGACCGAGGCCAATTTCATCGCCTATGTCGAGGATCCCACCGGCTTCATCCGCAGCCATACCGGCAATGCCTCGGCCCGCTCGCCGATGAATTTCCAGATGCGTTCCGGCGCGGCCGATATGTATGCCTATCTGGCGCAGTTCCGCTAAGGGCGGGCCTGGCGCCAGCCGACAGCCACCAAAGGCCCCGCCGACGCGGGGCTTTTTGCTGCATTCCGTGTGGCGACAACACGCGAAGCAGGATCAGCGCTGCGGGTCGCGCAGCATCTGATTGCGAAATGCTGCCATGCGCGCAAAACGCTGCGTCAGCGCACGGCGCCGCGCGGCCGGAAGCGGATGTTCCGCAGCCATGGCGATGATTTCGGCGCCATAGTCATCAGCCAGAATCACCCCCGCGCCTTCGGGCAGCAGCGCTTGCGGAAAATCTGCCGGCACAGCCCAGAAGAACCGGTCGCACCACGCCAGATAGCCCTGCCATTTGCGATCGGTGGCAAAATCGGCCCGACTCGATTTGCACTCGATCACCCAGATCTCGCCCTTCGCCCCCAGCGCCATGACATCGGTGCGCAGCCCCGGCGCCGGCACGGCCTCTTCCAGGGGGGCGAAATCCATCCGGCGCAGCAGACGGCAGACACCGCGCGCCAGCCGCTGACCGGGCGCGAGGGTTGCATGGGGGGCGGGATGCGCGGCAACACGCCGCCCCGCCACAGGTTCGTCGGGGGCATCCATGCGCCAGATATGCCCCGGACCGGCGTGCCTGTCCAGCCGCGCCACAGACACGCCTACCAGACATGCCCGCCTCAACCGCGGTGCCGCGCCTCCTGCCACCAGCCGCGCCAGCGTGCGCAAAGCGCATCCGGCGGGTCGATGAACAGCCGCCGCCCATCAGCCAGCGCCTGCTTCGCCAGCTTGTGGCGGCGGCGCTCGGCGCGCGCAATGAGCCGCCGCTGCGCGGCCTTGCTCAATCCATGCTCCGAGGCGCGCAGGAAAGCGACCAGCCCGTCCAGATCGTTGTGCTCGCCCAGAACCTCGCCCAAGGCGTCGGCCGCGGCGAAATGCGGGGCCATCATCGCCGGCCAGACCGGCTGCAACAAGCGCGCGTGGTAGCTGTGATGCTTCACCACCTTGCGCCACTCATGGAAGGGCTCGGCCGGCAGGTCAGCGGCAAAGGCGCGCCCTGCCCGTTTCAACCCGCGCCTTGCCGCGCGCCAGCTTGTCGCCAGACCGGGCTCCAGCGCCGCGAAACCCTTGCCCGTCAGGCGCCAGCCGGGGATCTCGGCGCGCAGGGGCACCAGACAGGCGCGCAGGCTGGCGGCCGCCTCGGCCAGCTGTTCGGGGCTGCGCAGCATGGCGATCCGCGCATCAAGATGGATATGCAGCGCCGCGGTATCGGCGGGCGGATCGATCTGCGCCTCCAGGCGCGCCAGGGTGGCCAGCATGACCTCGGCATCGCGCAGCGGTGCCAGCAGGCGCGCGGCATCGCGCAAAGCCTGGTTGGCCGGGCCGAACTGCGCAAAGGATGGCTTGATCAGCCGCAGCAGGCCGCGCAGCTTCTTGGTTGCCTTTCGCAGCGCGTGCACCTCGGCGGGATCGGCCTGCGCGGCGGTTCTCAGCGCAACGGGGGTCTTTAGCGCCCGGTCCAGAACCTCAAGCGCGATGCGCCGCATCTGGGCCTGAACCGATGGGCCCGCCGGGTCGAAACTGTAGCTCATGGCACCTCCTGGCATGGCGTGCTGTGGCTGGCGTGGCACCCTGGGGCCGGCATGGCGCCCTCTGGCGCGGCCCGGCACCCTGGGCCGGATCATCACAACGACGCGCAGCGTAATCCCGCTTTGCAACGCCTTCATGACGCCGTCACAAAACCGTTGCAGCGCGCAGCGAGGAATGGCGCGGCACAGTCGGTCGCCCCTTGAATGCTGGTTCGCGCGCGCCTAGATTGATTACTGGCGGGTGCTGCTCTTCGCGTGCGAGGCCCTTTTCCAGTGGCCGATAAGCATTTCCGAGGGGGCTGGCTCTGCCAGGGTCCTGGCCCTGGTATCTGGCGCCCACCTGATTCGTCAGGCTCTCGGGAAAATTCAGCCTTTCACGGCCGCTGCGGGCCCGCCACTTTGCCCGCCACCCGCAAGCAAACCGGCCGCGCCGCGTCCGTGGCCGTGTCTGACCGGCGCATCACGCCACGCCGCCCGCCGCCATCGCCGTCCTCTGGTGCGGCCATGCGCATGACGCGGATGCCGAACTGCACACCGGCAAACACCAGCCCATTGAAGAAAAACAGCAAGAACAGCGCCATCCAGCCGGCCTGGGTGGCCATGACAAGGCTGCGCAGGCGCGCCACGTCAAGCATCAGAATGAGCCCGACAAACACCGCCGCAAGGCCGAAGCCGATGGCAACCTGCCGCAGGTAAAGCCGCACCAGGGGCGGCAGTGGCTGGCGGGTCGTGTGATGATTCATCGCACCCTCCTGAAACCCTGTGCGTGTTCAGGAATACACCCCCGGTGCTGGTGATCCACCCCGCAAAACGTCGCAGGCCGGGCGGCGCGGCGCTCAGCCGGTGCCCGGACCCTGCCCAGAGACCCTACCCAGACAATGCTCAGAAGGCGTCCGGCCGCGCCTCTCGGGCCATGTGATCAAGCACCGCGTTGACGAATTTGGCCTCGCGCCCCTCGGGAAAGAAGGCCTGCGCGATCTGCACGAACTCGGTGATCACCACGCGCGGCGGCGTGTCAGAGCGTGACATCTCGCCCCCGGCGGCACGAAACAGCGCCCGCAGCGTGGGATCAATGCGCGCGATGGGCCATTTGGCCACCAGCGCGCGGTCGGTCATCTGGTCGATCGCCGCCTGATGATCGACCGCCAGATCGACCAGCCGGGCAAACAGCGCGCGGTCGGCCTCGACCCAGGTTTCCCCCTCGGTCTCGATGCCGATGCGATGGGTTTCGAATTCATGGCGCACCTGCTCGACCGTCTGGCCGCTCTTTTCCATCTGAAAGAGCGCCTGCACGGCATAGAACCGCGCCGCCGAGCGCAGCGCGCGCTTGTCGGAGGCGCTCATGCCCGCTGCCCCGTATGCTGCCCCGTATCGCCGGCACCATCGCGCGATTGCGCCAGCAAGATCTCATCGGCGGGGCGAAAGCCGACCCCGCTGGTGCGTTTGCCCCAGCGCCGGCCCAGCGCCACCAGATGCAGCGCCGCCGCCGCCGCACCGCCGCCCTTGTCCTGTTCGGCGGGTGCGGCACGCACTGCCGCCTGGGCGTGGTTTTCAACCGTCAGAATACCGTTGCCGATACAGGCGCCCTGAAGGCCCAGCAGCGTCAGCGCGCGTGAGCTGTCGTTGCAGACGGTCTCGTAATGCGTGGTCTCGCCGCGGATCACGCAGCCCAAGGCGACGAAGGCATCGAAATCCGCCATGCGGAACGCCTGCCCGATGGCGGTGGGCACCTCCAGCGCGCCGGGCACTTCGATCAGATCGTGGCGCGCTCCGGCGGCATCGAGCACCGCCCGCGCCCCGGCGATCAGGTCATCGGCGATGTCACGGTAATAGGGCGCCACGACGATCAGCACCTTCACGGGCTTGTCGAACGTCGGCAACGGCAGGGTATAGTGGCTGGCACCGGCCATGGCTCACTCCTTGGGGATGGGGCGGGTGCCCGCAATGGACAACCCATAGGCATCAAGCCCGACAACCTTGGGCAGGGGCGAATTGGTCACCAGCTCCAGCTTGTGCAGGCCCAGCGCGGCAAGGATCTGCGCGCCCAGCCCATACTGGCGCAGCGTCTGGGGTGAATGGCCGTCGCCGGTGACGAGCTTCATCGACGTGTCACGCAGCAGCACCACCACCCCGCGCCCCTCGCTGGCGATCAGGCGCATCGCACCGCGCAGGTCATTGGCATGATCGGTGCCGATGCCCAGCACATCCTCCAGCGGGTTGAGCGCATGCATGCGCACCAGCACCGGCTCGGGGTTGGTGATGTCGCCCTTGATGAGCACCACATGTTCGGAGCCATGCGTCTGGTCGGTGAAGACGCGCATCTGCCATTCGCCACCATGCACCGACGTCACGCTGCGCGCCTGGGATTCGCGCACCAGATTGTCATGCCGGCGCCGATAGGCGATGAGATCGGAAATCGTGCCGATCTTCAGCCCGTGCTTTTGCGCGAAGGCCACCAGATCAGGCAGGCGGGCCATATCGCCATCGTCCTTCATGATCTCGCAGATCACGCCCGAGGCATTCAGCCCCGCCAGCCGCGAAATATCGACCGCCGCCTCGGTATGGCCGGCACGCACCAGAACCCCCCCCTCGCGCGCGCGCAGCGGAAAGATATGGCCCGGCGTGGCGATATCGGCACCGGACTTGGTGGGGTCGATCGCCACCGCCACGGTGCGCGCGCGGTCATAGGCCGAAATCCCTGTCGTCACGCCCTCGCGCGCCTCGATCGACACGGTGAAGGCGGTTTCGTGGCGCGAGGCGTTGTTGGTGGACATCAGCGGCAGGCCCAGCGCGTCAATGCGGCTGCCGGGCAGGGTCAGGCAGATCAGCCCGCGGCCATGTGTGGCCATGAAATTGATCGCTTCGGGCGTGCACATCTGCGCGGGGATCACCAGATCGCCCTCGTTCTCGCGGTCCTCGTGATCGACAAGAATGAACATGCGTCCGTTGCGCGCCTCATTGATGATCTCCTCCGTCGAGGAAATCGCATCGCGCCAGTTGTCCTCGACCGGGCCGGGGGTCTCGAAGCTCATGGGAATCCCTTTTCCTGCGTTCCTGCCCAGATAGCGCAAGGCCGACGCGGGATAAAGGGCTGCATTCTGCGCATTCGTGCACAGCCCGAGTGCACAGCGCACTGCACGTGCCGACATCCGCCTGACGCGCGAGGACCAGCCGACGCCGGCACCGGGCCAACCATCCGCCTTCTTTTTCACCAACAGCGCCTGGAAAACAGGCACATGGCAGCATCGGCGGAACCTTGATCGCCTGCGGTCTTTTCATTTGCACAGCGTTCGGGATGCACTAACATCAGACGAATGATGGTGAATTCATGAGCGCTTTTTTCAACGAGATGTTCGAGGCCAGCTCGGTCCGCCCGGCCTATGCGCGGCTTCAGGACTGGCTGGCCACCATGCCCCAAGAGCTGCGCAGCCTCAAACAGGCCGAGGCCGAGGCGCTGTTTCGGCGCATCGGCATTACCTTCGCCGTCTATGGCGAGGGCGGCGACCCGGACCGGCTGATCCCGTTCGACATGTTCCCGCGCGTCTTCTCGGCGCTCGAATGGAACCGGCTGGAACGCGGCATCAAGCAGCGTGCCCGCGCGCTCAACGCCTTTCTGGCCGATGTGTATGGTCGTGGCGAGATAATCCGCGCCGGGCGCATCCCGGCCCGGCTGGTCTATTGCAACGACGCCTATGAGCGCGCGGTCGCCGGTTTCCTGCCGCCCAAGGGGGTCTACAGCCATATCGTCGGCATTGATCTGGTGCGCACCGGGCCAGACGAATTCTATGTGCTTGAAGACAATTGCCGCACCCCCTCGGGGGTCAGCTACATGCTGGAAAACCGCGAGATCATGATGCGGATGTTCCCCGAACTGTTCCGCGAAAACCGCATCGAACCGGTGGATAACTACCCCGCGCTGCTGCGCCGCACCCTGGCCAGCGTGGCGCCGCGCAAATGCCAGGACGAGCCTTGCCTGGTGATCCTCACGCCGGGGCATTTCAACTCGGCCTATTACGAGCACAGTTTCCTGGCCGATCTGATGGGGGTGGAGCTTGTCGAGGGGCAGGATCTGTTCGTCGAGGGTGAATTTGTCTGGATGCGCACCACCGAGGGGCCAAGGCGGGTGGATGTGATCTACCGCCGCATCGATGACGCCTTCATCGACCCGCTGTGCTTCCGGCCCGACAGCATGCTGGGCGTGCCGGGTTTGATGGATGTCTATCGCTCGGGCGGGGTCAGCATCTGCTCGGCGCCCGGTGCCGGCGTGGCCGATGACAAGGCGGTCTATACCTTCGTGCCCGAGATGGTGCGCTTCTATCTGGGTGAAGAGCCGATCCTGGAAAACGTGCCCACCTGGCAATGCGGCCGCTCCGACGATCTGAAATATGTGCTTGAACGGCTGCCGGAACTGGTGGTCAAGGAAGTGCATGGCTCGGGTGGCTACGGCATGCTTGTGGGGCCGAAAGCCACCGCCGAGCAGATCGAAAGCTTCCGCGCCCGGGTGCTGGCCGATCCTGGCAACTACATCGCCCAGCCCACGCTGGCGCTTTCGACCGTGCCCACTTTCGTCGATGAGGGGATCGCCCCGCGCCATGTCGACCTGCGCCCCTATTGCCTGGTGGGCGAGCGTATCGAACTGGTGCCCGGCGGGCTGACGCGGGTGGCACTGCACGAGGGTTCGCTGGTGGTCAATTCCAGCCAGGGCGGCGGGGTCAAGGATACATGGGTGCTGGCCCAATGAGCGCTGCGCCTGCCCTCCGCCCCCGCCCCCAGCCCGAATGTCTCCTCTTGCACCGCAGGGGGTGCCCATGCTGAGCCGCACCGCCGACAACCTCTACTGGCTGGGGCGCTACATGGAACGCGCCGAAACCGCCGCACGGCTGCTGGAAGTGGGCGGACGCATCGCGCTCCTGCCCAATGCCGGACAAGGAAACCGCACCGAATGGGATGCGCTGCTGCTGGCCGCCGGCACCAAGGAGGCTTTCGCGCGCAAATATGGCGAGGCGGTGCAGCGCAATATCGAAAGCCACCTGTTCTTTGACCGCGACAACCCCTCGTCGGTGGCCAATTGCCTGACCCAGGCGCGCGAGAACGGGCGCATCGTGCGCACCGCGCTGACCACCCAGGTCTGGGATGCGCTCAACACCGCCTATCAGGAGCTTCTTCAGCTTGAGCGCACCCCGCGCAGCGCGCTTACGCTGACCCGCCTGACCGACTGGACGATGCGCGCGACCGCGCTGGTGAAAGGCTCCATTGACGCCACGCAACTGCGCAATGACGGCTATGATTTCCTCAACATCGGCTACAATCTGGAACGCGCCGACAACACCGCGCGGCTGCTGGATGTGAAATACTACGTGCTGCTGCCACGGATCGATTTCGTGGGCTCGGGGCTGGACAATTACCAATGGACCACGCTCTTGCGCGCGCTTTCGGTGCACCGCGCCTTTCACTGGGCCTATGGCGGCGAAGTCACCGCCGCCAAGATCGCCGATTTCCTGATCCTCAACCGCCAGTGCCCGCGCGCGCTGATCACCTGCACCGAAGGGCTCAACCACCATCTCGACCGGCTGGCACGAGGCTATGGGCGCTCCACCGCGGCGCAGGGCGCGGCGCGCGGACTGCTGGCCGAACTGGCCGATACCGATGTCGAGGCGATCTTCGACGAGGGGCTGCATGAATTTCTCACCCGCTTCATCCGCGAGGTTTCGGCGCTGGGCGGGCGGATCACCGAATGCTACCTGAGCGGGGATGTGCGATGAAGCTGAGCGTGCGCCATCAAAGCCTCTACCGCTACGACCAGCCGGCGCGCAGCGTGGTGCAAAGCCACCGGCTGACGCCATCGCGCTGCGACGGGCAGAGCGTGGTGGAATGGTCGGTCGAGGTCTCGGACGGCATCAAGGGCGGCGGCTTTCGTGACGGGGCGGGCGACTGGGTGCAGGGCTGGAGCGTGCCCGGCCCGGTCAGCGAGATCACCGTCAGCGTGCGCGGCATCATCGAAACCACCGATCTTTCCGGCGTGCTGCGCGGCCATCGCGAAAGCGTGCCGCCGGTGGCCTGGATGCAAGAAACCCTCGCCACCCGCGCCGATACCGCGCTCAATGACCTGGCCCATTCCGTGAGCGGCGAGGATGGGCTGGGGCTGGCGCATGCGCTGGCCGGCGCGGTGGCCGATGCCATCGCCTTTCGTCCCGGCGTAACCCATGCTCATACCACCGCCGCCGAGGCGCTGGCGCTGGGCGAGGGCGTGTGCCAGGACCATGCCCATGCGCTGATCGCCCTGGCGCGGCTGCGCGAAATGCCGGCGCGCTATGTCTCGGGCTATCTGCATGCCGGCGCCGACGGCGCCCTGCATGAAGCGGCGCATGCCTGGGTCGAGATCTTCATCGAAGGGCTGGGCTGGGTGGGCTTCGATCCGGCCAACCGCTGCTGCCCTGATGACCGCTATATCCGCCTTGGCGCGGGGCTCGATGCGCGCGAGGCAGCGCCCATTCGCGGCATCGCGCGCGGCAATGGCATTGAGTCGCTCGATGTGCAGGTTGCGGTCGAGGCCCAGCAGCAATAGATTGCCCTTTCCTGTTTTGCCGCGAGTCTCTCCATGACCTATTGTGTCGGCCTGCTGCTGAAGGCGGGTATCGTGCTTCTGTCGGACACCCGCACCAATGCCGGGCTCGACAACATCGCAACCTATCGCAAGATGTTCCTCTTCGAGGAGTCGGGCGAGCGGGTTATCGCCATCCTCACCGCAGGCAGCCTGTCGGTGACACAGACCACTATTGCCCGTCTGCGCGAGGCGATCGATATCGGCGAGGAGGGTGGCTCGATCATGCATGCCCATACCATGCTGCAAGTGGCGCAGATCGTCGGCAATACGCTGGCCGCGGTGCGCACCGACATCGACGAGAAACTCGCCGCGATGCATCAGGGCGCGACCGCCAGCATGATCGTTGCCGGGCAGCGGCGCGGTGGCGAGATGCGGCTCTTTCTGGTCTATCCCGAAGGCAATTTCATCGAGGCCACCGACGAAACCCCCTTCCTGCAGATCGGCGAGCACAAATACGGCAAGCCGATCCTTGACCGCGTGGTGCGCACTGAAACCTCGCTGGCCGATGCCGAGAAGGCAGTGCTGTTGTCGATGGATTCCACCCTGCGCTCCAATCTTTCGGTAGGCATGCCGCTTGATCTGTGCGTGATCGAGCGCGATGCCTGCCGAATTGCCATGCACCGGCGCATCGAGGCCGGTGATCCGGCCTTCAGCGCCATGTCGCAGGCCTGGTCGAACGCGCTGCGCGACGCCTTCCAGACCATCAGCAACTGAGCCCCCGCCGGTTGCCTTCGGCCCCTGCCCCGGTTACCCATCGGGGCCAATGCCGACCCGTGCAACCAGCCATCGTGCAACCAGACAGGAGGCTCCATGCCCGCCCTTGCCGTCGATCCCGCCCGCATGCTCGCCGATCTTGACCGCCTGCGCCAGTTCGGCCAGCAAGGAACCGGCGTGGCGCGCATGGCCTTTTCTGGGGCCGATATCGCCGCACGGCAATGGCTGGCCGGGCGCATGGAGGCAGCCGGGCTGCGCGCCGTCGTCGATGCCTGCGGCAATCTCTTTGGCCTGCCGCCGGGCGATGGGCCCTGCCTGCTGGTGGGATCACATTCCGATACCCAGCCGCTGGGCGGCTGGCTCGATGGCGCATGGGGGGTGATCTGCGGGCTGGAGCTGGCCCGCGCCGCCTGTCAGGCCGGCGGGCCACGCATCGCCGTGGTCTCCTTTCAGGAAGAAGAGGGCCGCTTTGGCGGGTTGGCCGGCAGCGCCGTCTGGGCCGGGCAGATGAGCCTTGCCGAAGCCGATGCCCAGCGCGACGCCGATGGCGTCAGCTTTGGCGAGGCGCGCAAGGCGGCCCCGGCCATTGCCCCTTTCGGCACCACCGCGCCTGAAGATTTCTTGGCCTTCATCGAGCCGCATATCGAACAGGGCCCGGTGCTCGACACTGCCGGCCAGGCCATCGGCATCGTCGAGGCGATCGTCGGTGTGCGCTCCTGGGAGCTGACTTTCACCGGCCAGGCCAATCATGCCGGTACCACGCCGATGGGCCTGCGCCGGGATGCGGTACAGGCGCTGGGGCAGTTCATCCATGAACTCAACACGGTCTTCGCGCCGCTGGTCGCGCCCGATACCGTGTGGACGCTGGGGCGCATCACCGTCACCCCCAATGCCCCCTCCATCGTGCCCGGCGCGGCGAGCATTTCGGTGCAGATGCGCGACGCCGACCCCGCCCGGCTGGAGGCGATGAAAGCCGCCGCGCTTGATCTGGCGCAGCGCATCGGCGCGGCGCGCGGGCTGGGCGTGGACGCCGTGCCGGGCCTGTCGCTGGAGCCGGTGCCGATGGATATCGCCCTTGCCGGCGCACTGGCGGAAGGCGCGCGGCTCCATGCCCCCGGTCAGTGGCGGCGCATGCCCTCGGGTGCGTTGCACGACGCCTCGAATGTGGCGTTGCACCTGCCCACGGCCATGCTGTTTGTCCCCTCGATCGGCGGGATCAGCCACAACCCTGACGAAGACACCGCCCGCGCGCATCTGCAAACCGGCCTTCTGGTTCTGGCCGAGGCCGCCGGGCGCATCATGGCAGCGCCGCAGCACAACCAGCGGAACCCCTGACACGCTGGCAGATGCCGCCCTCGGTTTTGCGACCTTCACGCGGGCGCGCCCCATGCACATTGCCACCGGCGTGCTGAAATCCGGGCAATCCGAGCCGCCTGCCGCCCCATAAGGCGCGCGCCAGGGGCTCAGGGCACAAACCCCGCACCCTGGAGCGGCCGCGTCTGGAGCACATGTTGCTCAAAAAAATCCGAGAACGTCGCCACGCGCAACGGCAGCCGTTCATAGGGTGGATAATAGAGCGTCAGCCAGATTTCCGGCGCGCTCCAGTCATCGAGCACGCTTTCGAGCCGCCCGGCGCGCAGATCCTCCTCGACGATGAAGCGCGGCAACAGCGCGATCCCCTCGCCCGCCAGCGCCAGGCGCGCCAGAAAATCGCCGTTGTTGGCGCTGAACGCCCCCCTGGCAACATGGTTGCGCCGCCCCGGTCCGCGCGCCAGTTCCCAGACCTCGGCCTGCGCGCCGTCGGAATAGCTCAGGCAACAGAAATTTCCCAGATCATCGGGTGTTACCGGGAGCCCATGCGCGCGCAGATACCCCGGCGCGGCAACCATGACGCGCGGCACCTTGCAGATCTTGCGCCAGATCGTCGATTTGTCGGAGGGTGGGCCGGAAATGCGGATCGCCAGATCGTAGCTTTGATCCAGAATATCGACAAAACTGTCCGACAGCGCCAGCGCGACATGGCTTTGGGGATGGCGGGCGGCAAATTGCGACAGAACCGCCGGCAGGATCTTCAGCCCCAGCGACATCGGCGCCGAAACCCGGATCGAACCGCTGGTAAGCCCCTGAAACTCGCGCGTTTCCTCGGCGGCCCCGGCCAGCGCGGCGGCGGGCTGCGCCACACGCGCGGCATAGACCGCGCCCGCCGAGGTCAACGAAACCTGCCGCGTGGTGCGCAACAGAAGCTGCACGCCAAGCCGATCCTCCAGCGCGGCGATGGTGCGCGTCACCGAGGCCGGCGTCATGCCCAGCGCGCGGGCGGCACCGGCAAAGCTGCGCAGCTCGGCCACGGCCAGGAAGGTGCGGATGGATTCGAGTTCACCCATGCCCAAATTATTGCCCATGATGAAATAATAAATGCCGAATTATGCCCATTCCCATTCGCACCGGCAAGCCACATCTTTGGCCCGGAGCCTTTCACCCGGTGCCCGGCACCGCGCCAGGAGCAATCCCATGCTGAACCAGATCAAGGGCCTGCATCACGTCACCTCGATGGCCGCGAACGCGCGGCAGAACAACCAGTTCTTCACCCGCACCCTGGGGCTGCGCCGGGTCAAGAAAACGGTGAATTTCGATCAGCCGGATGTTTACCATCTTTACTACGGTGACGAACAGGGCACGCCGGGCACGGTGATGACCTATTTCCCCTTTCCCCGGATCGCACCGGGGCGCCCCGGTGCCGGCGAGGTCGCCGAGACCGTCTTTGCCGTGGGGCCGGGGGCGCTCGCGTTCTGGCGCGATCGCTTGCAGGCGGCGGGGGTGCGCGGGCTGCGCGAAAGCGCGCCCTTTGGCGAGGGCCGGCTGCATTTCACCGGCCCCGATGGCGATGCCTTCGCGCTGGTCGAGGGGGCGGATGATCCGCGCGCGGCCTATGGTGGCGGGCCGGTGCCTGCCGATGCGGGCATTCGCGGGTTTCGAGGCGTCAGCTTGCGGCTGCGCGATGGCGCGGCGATGGCCGAGTTGCTGGAATTCATGAACTATCAGCCCGTTGACCGGCAGGGCGACACCACCCGCTATGCGGTGCAGGGCGGCAATGGCGCCGATGTCGTCGAACTTGAAGTGCTGCCCGGCAGCGCCCCGGCGCAGCCCGGTGCCGGATCGGTGCACCATGTCGCCTTCGCCGTGGACGATCGCCAGGCCCAGCTTGAGGTGCGCAGGGCGCTGATGGATACCGGCTATCAGGTCACACCGGTCATCGACCGCGATTACTTCTGGGCCATCTACTTCCGCACGCCCGGCGGCGTGTTGTTCGAGGTTGCCACCAACGAGCCGGGCTTTGAGCGCGACGAGGAGCGCGCGCATCTCGGCGAGGCGCTGAAGCTGCCGAGCCAATACACCCATCTGCGCGAGCGGATCGAAGCCCTTTTGCCGCCACTCGACGATTGAACCGGATACGCCGGAAACGCTTGCCTAGCCCGCGCGCGGCTGGTCCTGAGCCAGCAGGCGCACAAGCCGGGCTCGCGGCTCGCTGGCGAGCGCCGCCGCGATGGCCGGTGCCTCCATCAGGCAAAAGGCCGTGCTGAGCGCATCGGCCAGCCAGGCGCGCGGGGCCTGAACCGTGACGAGTTGCCAGCGCTGCGGTGCCGGCAGGCCGCGCAACGGGTCAAGGATATGCCCCACCCGCCCCGCCGCATCAAACACCGTGCCCCCTACCGCCGAACTGGCCAGCGCGCCATCGCGCAGCGCCACGCGCTCGCGCAGCACCCGCCCCCCGGCGCGCAACCCGACCAGCCAGTCGCCACCACGCGGATCGCCCCCCAGCGCATGCAATTCGCCGGTATTGACCAGCACATCATCAAGCCCCCACCCGCGCAGCAGATCGGCCACACGATCGGCGATATAGCCCTGCGCGATCCCGTTGAGGCTGAGCGCCATGCCGGGGGCCAGCCGCACCGCGCCGGCATCGAAGGCAACCCGCTCCCAGCCGGTCCGCCGCATGACCTCGGCGCGCGCCTGGCGCGATGGCAGACCGGCGCGACCGGCGGCGGCGAAATGCGCGGCGTAAAGCGCCCAGAGCGGCTGGATGGTGGGATCGAACAACCCGCCGCTCAGGGCATGCACCCGCGCGCATTGCCCCAGACATTCCAGCAGTTCGAACGGCGGTGCCTCCAGCCGTCCCTCGGCATTGAGCCGCGCCAGCGCCGAATCGCGCCGATAGAGGCTGAAGATCCCCTCCAGCCTGTCGATTTCGGTGCGCGCACGCGCGAGCATCGCCTCGGCCTGCGGATGCGCCAGCGTGATCGAGGCATCCGCCCCCAGCGCCACGCCGCGCCATTGCGCGATGGCGTCCCCATCGGGCGTGGCCAGCGCTGCCAGCCCAGCGCCCGCCACGTCAGCAGCGGTGGCAGCGGCAGCAGCCCCACCCGTGGCCAGCGAGGCCGCCATGATGGCCAGCATGCGACGACGAGGGACCATGCTCAACTCTCCTCTGCGGGTTGGAGCGCCTGTAGCCGGCGCTGGAATTCGGCCTCTTCCGCGTCACTGGCGGGGCCGGTGCCTTCAGCCGGGGCCAGCACCGCGCCATCCGGTATCTGCGCCAGGCTCACCACTCGCCCGCCATGCTGCGCGGCAAAGGCCAATGCGGCATCGCGCGCGGCAAAGGGCACCAGTTCCGGCGCGCCCATGCCACCGGCAAGCGCACTGCCCATCACGTAATGCGCCGCCTCAAGGGCGATCCAGTTCTCGGCGCCGGGATCGTCCCAACTGGCCCCCGGCGCGCCCATGTCGGAGACATAGATCACACTGATCATATGGCTTTGCTCGGGCATGCGCTGGTAGGCGATCACATCGCGCACCTGGCTGAAGAACAGCGGCGCGGGCAGGCCGCTCAGATGCGCCTGCGCCTTGGGGCCGGGATGCTCCAGAAGTTCCATCTGGCAGTAATGGCCCACGGCCTCGGCGGTCATGGCGGCGGGGGCGGGCAAGGCGGCGGTATCCTCGCGGCAGGCGGCAAGCGCCACCAGCGCCAGAAGCGGCAGCACAAGGGAAAGAGAAAGGGGTTTCATGGCGTGACCTTTCGAAACGCGAGCGCCGCCAGTGTCAGCGCGATGACCGGCCAAAGCAGGATCGAGGCCAGCGCGTGCCACAGCGTGATGGCTCCCGCAGCGCCGCCGATGCCCGAAGCCGCCGCGGTGGCCTCGGAAGCGGCGAGATTGAACAGCCGGAAGGCATCGGCCGGATTGGCGATCAGCAGCCAGGGAAAGACCTGCGTGGTGAAAAAGCCGCCGCCAGCGGCCACCACGGCGGCCAGCAGACCCAGATCATAGAGCACGATCATCACCAGCCAGAGCCCGATCGCCAGCCCTGCCGCCGCGCCCGGCCGCCGCGCCAGCGCCGAAAGCGCATAGCCGATGGCCAGGAAGGCGGCCCCCAGAAGTAGCGAGCTCCACACCAGCCGCCAGAGCGCCGGCAAACCCGCCGCCGCGCGGCCATCGCCCCAAAGCGCGCCAGCGCCCGCCAGCCCGTAGCCCACGGCCACCGCCAGCGTCAGGATCGCCATATGCGCCAGGAACTTGCCCAGCAACAGCTCGATCCGGCTGACCGGATAGGTCAGCACCAGTGGCAAGGTGCCGCGCTCGATCTCGCCGGCGATGGCGTCAAAACTCATCAGGAGCGCGATGAGCGGCACCAGATAGACCGCCAGGCTGGTCAGGCTGGCCACCGTGACCGACAGCCGGTCGGCGCCCAGTTCGCCCGTCGGCGCGCTGCCCATCGCCGCCAGAACCAGCGAAAAAACCGCCATCATGGCAACGGCGATGGCCACCCAGCGATTACGCATGGCAATGCGCATCTCGGCCAGGGCGGTGGCAAGACTACGGCTCATGACCCGGCCCTCCGGTTGGCGTTCTGGCTGAAATGGCTGTAGAGATCCTCAAGGCTGGGGGGGATGACCTCGACATCCTCGACCTGTGCGCCCAGCCCGGCCACCTGCCCCAGCAGCGCCAGCTTTTCACCGGGCGGGCAGATCAGATCCACCATCACCCCGTTGCGTCGCCCGCCGGCAAGGGCCGCGGCCACGGCATCGGCAGCACCGGGCCGGGCGGTGACCTGTAGCCGGATCGGCAATGCCGCCCGCCGGCGCAGCGCCGCCAGCGTATCATTGGCCATCAGCCGCCCCTGCGACAGGATCACGATACGGTCGGTGCGCGCCTCGACCTCGGTCAGCGCATGGCTTGACAGCAAAATCGCCGCGCCCTCGGCGGCCAGCGCATCCAGCATGGCGTAGAACGCGCGCCGCGACACCGGATCAAGCCCCGAGGTCGGCTCGTCCAGCACCAGAAGCTGTGGCCGGCCGATCAGCGCCTGTGCCAGCCCCACGCGCTGCCGCATGCCCTTGGAATAGGTGCCGATCCGCCGCCGCGCCGCCCCCCCCAGCCCCACGCGCTCCAGCAGCGCCATGGCCTGGCCGGCGCTTTCGCCGCGCAACCGCAGATAGTAGCGCAACTGCTCCAGCCCGGTAAGCGCGGGATGAAAAGCCACGTTTTCGGGCAGATAGGAAACCCTGTGCCGCGCCTGCCGGGAACCCGGCCGGGCACCGCAAACGGAAATCTCGCCGCTGTCGGCCCTGAAAAGGCCAAGAATGATCTTCATCAGCGTCGATTTTCCGGCGCCGTTATGGCCCAGCAGCGCCACCCGCTCGCCGGGCGAAACGGCAAAGCCCACCCCATCAAGCGCGCGGTTGCCATCGAATGTCTTAGTGACCCGAGAGAGCATCAAGGCTGTCATCGTCATCTCTTCCATGAAGCCGGGCCGGGCCCGCCAGGGCCTCCAGCCGGGCGATTTCGGCTGGCACCGCGATCTCGACGGGCCGCACCAGGGGAAAGCTGTCCACGACGCCGCCTGGCAGCGTTGCGGGAAAATGGGCCTGGGCATGACGCACCAGTTGCACCGCCGGCGAGCCCAGCAGCAGCGCCGCTACCGGCTGCGACCACAGGATATGATCCATCAGATCGTTGGGGCGAAAACGCGCATCGGCGATGCCGTCGCCATCAAGATCGAAGGCCGGGTGATCGGACCAGAAATTGCCCCGCCCGGCATGGCTCCATTCGATATCGCGGGTGCCGACATATTTGACCTGCGTTCGATTGGCGATAAAGGCATTGCCGGTCACCGCGTTGCGCTCGGACCCGGCGGTGAAATGAATGCCGATCTCGCAGCCTTCGAACCGGTTGCCGGCAATCACGTTGCGGTGCGAATTGTAGATGAAGGTGCATTTTTCATGCGTGCCGCCGCGCACCAGATTGCCGCGCACATCGCCGCCATTGGCAAAGTTCAGCATCACCCCATGGGTGCGGTCGCGCAGCGACATGTTGTCGATCACCGCCACGCGGTCGGAGAACATGATCGCAAAGCCCAGCGTATTGCCGATGGAGACATTGCCGCGCACCTCGGCATCGTTGGTATACATGAAATGCACCGCAAAACGCAGATCACGCAGCAGGTTGTCGCGAAACACGTTCTGACGCGAGGCATTGGCAAAGATGCCGTCGCGGCCCCAGCGGATTTGATTGCGCTCGACCAGCGTGCCGGGCGCGTTCCAGACATAGACGCCATTGCCGCGCTCGTTGACCCGCCGGTCCTGCCGGCCAAGAATGACATTGTCGCGCACCGCGCTGTCGCGCGCGCCAAAGACATGCACGCCAACCAGATTGCCGATGATGCGATTGCCCTCGACCA
Source organism: Pararhodobacter sp. (assembly GCA_046295695.1). GTDB lineage: Bacteria > Pseudomonadota > Alphaproteobacteria > Rhodobacterales > Rhodobacteraceae > Pararhodobacter. The sequence goes on from JBKBMS010000010.1 coordinate 143,444, forward strand.
GCGCGCCGCGCGCGCCGCGCCCCAGCTTGACGCCGGCATCGATCGCCGCATGGTCCGAGCCGGAGCCGCGAATTTCCAGCCCGCGCAGCGTCACGTCGTGGCCGGTGACGGTGATCACCGAGCCGGTGCCATTGCCCTCTACCAGCGCCTCGCCCTGCCCCTCAAGCGTGATCTCGAAACTCAACACCACCGGGCCGTCATGACGGCCCGGCGCAAGGACCAGCACATCGCCGGGGCTGGCCCCGGCGATGGCGGCGGCCAGCGCCCCCGGCTCGGCCGGCACCAGCCGCTCACCGGCCAGCGCCGCAAAAGGCGCCAGCACAAGCGTCAGAACCAGCACGAAAACAAGGCGTAGGCCGGCCATGATCAGGCGTCCTTCGGTTCAACGAACATGCGCCCGCGCATTTCCATATGCAGCGCATGGCAGAACCACTGGCAATAATACCAGTAGACCCCCGGCTTGGCGGCAACGAAGGTGGCCGAGGCGGTCTGCAACGGACTGATCTCGAAGGCGACGCCGTGATCGCCCATGCAGAAGCCATGCGCCAGATCCTCGATGTCATCGAGATTGGTGATGATGACCGTCACCTCGTCGCCTTCCCGGACGGTGAAGCTTTCGAGGCTGAAGTTCGGCGCCATCGAGCTCATGTAGACGCGCACCTTGTTGCCATCGCGAACCACCGTATCCATCCAGTCGTCGATATCCACGCCGTCGGCCTCGGCTTGGGCACGGGTGGCGGCCCAGGTGGGGTCATTGCGGTCATAGACATGCAGCGGATTGACCACCGAGCGATGCACGATGATCGAATCGTGCGGTTCGGCGAAGGTTGGCCCGTCATGCGCCAGCACCAGCCGGTCGCCGTCGATGACGAAAAGCTGCTCGTTCTCGGGCTTGAGCGGGCCGACATTGAGGAAACGGTCCTTCGAGAACTTGTTCATCGAGACGAAATACTTGCCGTCGGCATCGAGCGTCTCGCCCATCGAGGTGGAATTGTGCCCCGGCTGGTAATGCACATCGGTCTTGGAGATGATCGGATCGACATCCTCGCCGGCATAAGCGCGCACCGCCTTCTCGATGTTCCAGAACACCACCTGGCTGTCCAGAAAGAGCGTGGTATAGGCATTGCCCTTGCCGTCGAAGGCGGTGTGAAGGGGACCAAGCCCCAGTTCGGGCTCGGCCACGACCGGATAGCGCGGGTCGATGTCGTCCTGCTCGAAGAGCGCATCGAGCCGGCGCACGTCGATCACCGATACGGTGGGGCTGAGCTTGCCCGCGACGCACAGGTGGATGCGGTCGGGCGCCATGTTGATGCCGTGGGGGTTGTTGGGAATGGGGATGTAGCGGGTGTAGTTCTTGTTCACCCCCTTGCGCCCGTCGATCACCTTCACGCCGTTCAGTTCGATGTAGTCGCCCGCCGCGATGCCACGCTCGATCTCGGCGATGTTGAACACCACCACATGATCCATGTCGGCGGCGGTCATATCGGGCAGGTTCATGCCCATTTCCGAGTTGTAGCTGGTCGAAAACGCGTATTTGCCGTCATAATCGGCATCGGTGTTGTCCAGATTGCCCGAAACCATGACCTGCCAGGCGACTTCCATCTCATCGGCCTGAACGGCGGTGAAGAAGTTCACATACTGTTCGGGCTCATCGAGGATGGTGCCGTCATTGACCATCGGGCCTTCATCCTCGCCATTGGCAAAGACATAGTTGGTGCGCGGCCATTTCTGCGGGCGCAGGCCGTGGATGGCCTTGGCGTTGGGGATCTCCAGGATCGAATCGCATTTCATGATGTCGCAGCGTACCCGCGCCACGCGGGTATTGGCCTTGTCGTTCATGAACAGGAAGCGGCCATCATAGCGCCCTTCGGTGAAGGACATATGCACATGGTGAAGATCGCCGTTGTCATGAACCTTCTTGCCGTTGGCCTCAAGGAAGGCGCGGGTTTTCGGCAGCATGCTGCGCTGATGAATGGCGATCGATTCATTGGTCTGCCCCCAGCCGGTGGCCGAGCAACGGTTGAACACCGGAATGCGCATCAACTCGCGCATTGACGGGATGCCGATGATGCGCATCTCGCCGCTCTGGCCCGAGGACCAGAAACCATAATACTCATCGAGCTGGCCGGGCGCGACATGCGCATCCGCCGCAGCCGCAGCCGCGCGCGAGGTGCCGGCGGCCAGCGCCGTGGCGGCCGAGCCGGCCAGAAGCGCGGCGCGCGGCACGCCCAGGCCGGCCCTCGCCCCCCCGCCTGCCGTCGCGCCCAAAAG
>JBKBMS010000011.1:0-125067 GCA_046295695.1 Pararhodobacter sp.
GAACGCATCGCCGCCGAGGAGGCCGAGCGCGCCGAGGCCGAACGCATCGCCGCCGAGGAGGCCGAGCGCGCCGAGGCCGAACGCATCGCCGCCGAGGAAGCCGAGCGCGCCGAGGCCGAACGCATCGCCGCCGAGGAAGCCGAGCGCGCCGAGGCCGAACGCATCGCCGCCGAGGAAGCCGAGCGCGCTGAGGATGCCGATACGCTGGCCGATGAAGACGCCTCCCCGGCCCCGGAGACGCGGCAGAAGCGGCGGGTGGTCGTTGTCCGCCCGCCCAGTCGTGCCGCACAGCAGGTATCTGCTGATCTCGCCGAGGAACAATCGCCCGAGGCCGAGCCCGAAACCGCCCCATTGGAAGAGCGCGTCGCCCAGGCGCTTGGCGCAACCGGCCTCTCGCCCGAGGATGAAGCCGAACTGCTCGATGAACTTGTTGCCGTCGAGCGCGAGGCCGAGACGATGCGCGCCGCCGATCGCCAGCGGCGCGAACTGCCCCAGGGCCAGGAGGCCGAGGCCGCCGTCGAGCGACTGATCCATCAGGCCGATTCGCAGCTCAAGGGCCCCGAGGCCCAGCGCCGTCACTCGACCATCTCGCATCTCAAGGCCGCGGTCGTGGCCACCCGCGCCGAGCAGGAGGGCGATGGCCCGCGCCGCGCCGAAATGGAAGCCGCGCAGGAAATCGCCCGCTACCGCGACGATCTGGCGCGCACCATGCGCAAGGGCGAGGATGACACCACCGACGAGGCCCAGCCGCGCCGCCCGGTGCGCCCCGCCTCGCAGCGCACCGAGCGCCCGCGTTCAACCCAGCCGCCGCTGGTGCTGGTCTCCGAACAGCGCATCGACCGCCCGAGCGACATGGAAGCGGTACGCCCGCGGCGCGTCAGCGCCGGCGCGCTGGCAATGGAGGAACTCTTCGACGAGGATGCCTCGGAAAGCGAGGCCGAAACCGCGCCGCAGGGCCATGCCTATGCCGATTTCATCGCCCCCATGCATCTGACCACCCTGGCCGAAATGACCGAAGCCGCCGCCGCCTATGTCACCCATGTCGATGGCATCGAGGAGTTCACCCGCCCGCAGGTGATGCGCCTGGTGGTCGGCACCGGCTCGCCGATGACGCGCAGCCGCGAGGATCTGCTGCGCGCCTTTGGTGCGCTGATGCGCCAGGGCCGGCTGCGGCGCTCGCGTCGCGGTCAGTTCGAACTCACCGATGGCTCGGAGTTTGCCCAGGCCGCGCGGCGCTTCGCCGGGCGCGACTGATCACGCCGATGGACACTCAGCGCCCGCTTGCCGCGCCGGGCATGGTATCGCGTCAGCGCGGCTTTTGGTCGTTCTCATTCGGGCGCGCGTCGGGATCGGCCTGGCCCACGCCCTTGAACACCACCTTCAGCGGCACCGCCCAGAGGACGCCAAAGCCGATATAGACCGCCAGTTCCGCCCAGAAGGGCAGCCGGTCGAACAGCGCTATAAAGCTGACCACCGCCACGATATAGATCGGCAGCCCCAGCACCAGGATCAGCAGCGAAAGCCGCCGGCGGGTCTTGTAGGACAGCGCCATCAGTCGGCAAACGGATCGGTGACGAGGATCGTGTCGTCACGCTCGGGCGAGGTGGACAGAAGCGCCACCGGACACTGGATCAGCTCTTCGATGCGGCGCACATATTTGATCGCCGCGGCGGGCAGATCGGCCCAGGAGCGCGCGCCCTCGGTGCTTTCGCTCCAGCCGGGCAGTTCCTCGTAGATCGGGCGCACACGGGCCTGCTGATCGGCGGCGGTGGGCAGGTAATCCAGCAGCTTGCCGTCAAGCTCGTAGCCGGTGCAGATTTTCAGCACGTCGAACCCGTCGAGCACATCGAGCTTGGTCAGTGCGATGCCCGTCACCCCTGACGTGGCGCAGGTCTGGCGCACCAGCACCGCATCGAACCAGCCGCAGCGACGCTTGCGCCCGGTCACGGTGCCGAATTCATGACCGCGCTCGCCCAGCCGCTGGCCGGTCTCATCATGCAGTTCGGTGGGGAAGGGCCCCTCGCCGACGCGCGTGGTATAGGCCTTCACGATACCCAGTACGAAATCGATCGCCGTGGGGCCAAGCCCGGTGCCGGTGGCCGCCATGCCCGCCAGCGTGTTCGACGAGGTGACGAAGGGATAGGTGCCGAAATCGACATCCAGAAGCGCGCCCTGCGCGCCCTCGAACAGGATGCGCTTGCCGGCCCGCCGGGCCTCGTGCATCACCTTCCAGACCGGCGCCGCGAAGGGCAGGATCCTTGGGGCCACCTCAAGCAGTTGCGCCTTGAGCGCGGCGGCGTCGACGGCCTCCAGCCCGAGCCCGGCGCGCAGCGCGTTGTGATGTGTCAAAAGCCGCCCGATACGCAGATCAAGCGTGGCCTCGTCGGCCAGATCGGCCACGCGCACCGTGCGCCGGCCCACCTTGTCTTCATAGGCCGGGCCGATGCCGCGCCCGGTGGTGCCGATCTTGGCCACGGCATTCTGCGCCTCGCGGGCGCGGTCCAGTTCGCCATGCACCGGCAGGATCAGGGGCGTATTCTCGGCGATCAGCAGGTTTTGCGGTGTCACCTCAACGCCCTGGCCCTGCAAGCGCTCGATCTCGGCCAGCAGCGCCCAGGGGTCGAGCACCACGCCATTGCCGATCACGCTGAGTTTTCCGCCGCGCACAATGCCCGAAGGCAGCAGGCTGAGCTTATAGACCGTGCCATCAATCACCAGCGTATGCCCGGCATTATGGCCGCCCTGAAAGCGCGCGATCACATCGGCGCGTTCCGAGAGCCAGTCAACGATCTTGCCCTTGCCCTCATCGCCCCATTGCGCGCCCACGACAACCACATTGGCCATGTTTTGTGTCCCTGCCTTGATTGCAAACCGCTCGTCGTATACCGGGACGCACGCCGCAGCGAAACAGCAAAATGCGCGCAACCCGGCGGAAGGCGGCCATGGATCGGCGCCGGAGCGGGGCAAAGGGCTTGCGCCCCTATCCGGCTGCGCATAGATAGGCACGAAATCGAACAAGGGCCCCTCCATGCAGAATGTCGTTCTGGTTGTCCACCTTCTTCTGGCGCTCGCGCTGATCGGCGTGGTGTTGCTGCAGCGCTCCGAAGGCGGCGGCCTGGGGATCGGCGGCGGCATGGGGCCGCAGGCCGGACGCCCGCCGCTGACCGGGCTGGCCAAGGTGACATGGGGCTTCGCGGTGGCATTCATCTGCACCTCGCTGACGCTGACGGTGATCGCCGCGCAAAACAGTGCCGATACGTCGGTGCTGGACCGCATCGGCGTCGAACGCGAGCCGGCACGCCCGGCCAGCCCCTCGCTGCCCGACGTGCAACTGCCGCCCGCCGGCGGCGATGCCCCGCTGTTGCCGCCGCGCTCGGACTGAGCCCGGCCCCGGCCTGAACGCGCGCCCGCGCATCTTACAATCGCTTGGGGCAGGTGCCCCTTTCCTGACAGCATGTTGCGTCCGTATTGCGGATCGTCCGGGATTGGTCTATGAATCGAATCCCGTGATCCGCGCATTCGAGCGCACTAACACGGGAGTTTTCCGCATATGGCGCGCTATGTCTTCATCACCGGCGGGGTGGTCTCCAGCCTGGGCAAGGGGCTGGCCTCGGCGGCATTGGGGGCATTGCTTCAGGCGCGCGGCTTCACGGTGCGCTTGCGCAAGCTTGACCCCTATCTGAATGTCGATCCCGGCACGATGTCGCCTTTCGAACATGGCGAGGTCTTCGTCACCGATGACGGCGCGGAGACCGATCTGGACCTTGGCCATTACGAGCGTTTCACCGGCGTTCCGGCCCGCAAGACCGATTCCATCTCCTCAGGGCGGATCTATACCAATGTGCTCGAACGCGAGCGGCGCGGCGACTATCTGGGCAAGACCATTCAGGTGATTCCGCATGTGACCAACGAGATCAAGGATTTCCTGCGCATCGGCGAGGATGAGGTTGATTTCATGCTCTGCGAGATCGGCGGCACGGTCGGCGATATCGAGGGGCTGCCCTTCTTCGAGGCGATCCGCCAGTTCATCCACGAGCGCCCGCGCGGCCAGTGCATCCTGATGCATCTGACGCTGTTGCCCTATCTGGCGGCCTCGGGCGAATTGAAAACCAAGCCCACGCAGCATTCCGTGAAGGAGCTGCAATCGATCGGCCTGGCGCCCGATGTGCTGGTGTGCCGCTCTGAGCATCCGATCCCGGAAAAGGAGCGCGAGAAGATCGCGCTGTTTTGCAACGTGCGCAAATCGGCGGTGATTGCCGCCTATGACCTCAGCACGATCTACGAGGCACCGCTGGCCTATCACCACGAAGGGCTGGACCAGGCGGTGCTGGACGCCTTCGGCATCAACCCGGCACCACGTCCCAACCTGACGCGCTGGGAAGACGTGATGGACCGGCTGACCCATGCCGAGGGGCAGGTGCGCGTGGCCATCGTGGGCAAATACACCCAGCTTGAAGACGCCTACAAATCCATCGCCGAGGCGCTGACCCATGGCGGCATGGCCAACCGGGTGAAGGTGAAGGCCGAATGGATCGACGCGGAGATCTTCGAGCGCGAAGACCCCTCGCCGCTGCTGGAGGGTTTTCATGCCATTCTGGTGCCCGGCGGCTTTGGCGAGCGCGGCACCGAGGGCAAGATCCGCGCCGCGCAATGGGCGCGCGAAAAGAAGATCCCCTATCTGGGCATCTGTCTGGGCATGCAGATGGCGGTGATCGAGGCGGCGCGCAACCTGGCGGGCATCAGCGATGCGGGTTCCGAGGAATTCGACCACGAGGCCGGCGCGAAGCGCTTCACCCCGGTTGTCTATCATCTGAAGGAATGGGTGCAGGGCAACCATGTCGTCGAGCGCAAGCTCAGCGACGACAAGGGCGGCACGATGCGGCTGGGTGCCTATGACGCGGCGCTGCGCGAGGGTTCGCTGGTGGCGCGCGTCTATGGCGACACCCGGATCGAGGAGCGCCACCGCCACCGCTACGAGGTGGATGTGAAATACCGTGACAAGCTGGAAGCTTGCGGGCTGCGGTTTACCGGCATGTCACCCGATGGCCGCCTGCCCGAGATCGTCGAGCATGAGGGGCATCCATGGTTCATCGGGGTGCAGTTTCACCCCGAACTGAAATCCAAACCCTTCGCGCCGCATCCCCTGTTCGCCGATTTCGTGCGTGCCGCGGTCGAGGTCAGCCGGCTGGTCTGAGCCGCCCGAAGCCCCCCAAACGCCCTGAAGGCCGGCGCACGCGCCACCCTCAGAGCTTCATGTCAAAGCCCAGATGCCTGGCGACGGTGAAGATGTCCTTGTCGCCGCGCCCGCACATGTTCATCACGATCAGATGGTCGCGCGGCAGGTCCGGGGCGATCTTCATGACATGCGCCAGCGCATGGCTGGGTTCCAGCGCCGGAATGATCCCTTCGAGCGCGCAGCACAGCTGGAACGCCTCCAGCGCCTCCTTGTCGGTGATCGCCACATACTCGGCGCGCCCGACATCGTGCAGCCAGGAATGTTCCGGGCCGATGCCGGGGTAATCCAGCCCGGCCGAGATGCTGAACCCTTCAAGGATCTGCCCGTCGTCATCTTGCAGCAGATAGGTGCGGTTGCCATGCAGCACGCCGGGCCGCCCGCCGGTCAGGCTGGCGCAATGCTGCATCGCCTCGTCAACGCCCTTGCCGCCGGCCTCGACGCCAATGATGCGCACCGCCTTGTCGTCAAGAAACGGGTAGAACAGCCCCATCGCATTCGACCCTCCGCCAATGGCGGCGATGATCGTATCAGGCAGGCGGCCCTCGGCCTCCAGGATCTGCGCCTTGGCCTCCTTGCCGATAATCGCCTGGAAATCGCGCACCATCGCCGGATAGGGGTGCGGCCCGGCCACCGTGCCGATGCAATAGAAGGTGTCGCGCACATTGGTCACCCAGTCGCGCAGCGCGTCGTTCATCGCATCCTTGAGCGTGCCGCGCCCGCTGGTCACCGGCACCACCTCGGCGCCCAGAAGCCGCATGCGGAACACGTTGGGCGCCTGACGCTCGACATCATGCGCACCCATATAGACCACGCATTTCAGCCCGAACTTGGCGCAGACCGTGGCCGTGGCCACCCCATGCTGCCCGGCACCGGTTTCAGCGATGATGCGGCTCTTGCCCATGCGCCGCGCCAGGATGATCTGCCCCAGCACGTTGTTGATCTTGTGCGCGCCGGTATGATTGAGCTCGTCACGCTTGAGATAGATCTTCGCCCCGCCCAGATGCTCGCTCAGGCGCTCGGCGAAATAGAGCGGGCTGGGGCGGCCGACATAGTGCTTCCACAGATGTTCCATCTCGTCCCAGAAGCTCTGGTCGGTCTTGGCATGTTCGTATTGTGCTTCCAGCTCCAGAATGAGCGGCATCAGCGTTTCCGACACGAAACGCCCCCCGAACTGGCCGAAACGCCCCTGTTCATCGGGGCCGCTCATGAACGAATTGATCAGGTCTTCGGGCATGGCATCCTCCTGCGCTTGAGGCGGGTGTAGCGGCTGGCGCGGCGCGGGTAAAGCGTCAAGCACGCAGCGGGTTCACGCATCCGTTACCGCTCTCTCGCCCCCCGCCGAAACCGCCGCCCCCGCCGCGGCATCCAGCCGATGTTGGGCGAATACGGCTGAAAACGGAAAGGGAGAACATCCTGCAAAGGACCCTCCTTGCCGCCGCTCTTGTGAGCCTGAGCGTCCTGCCGGCGCTGCTCCACCAGAGCGCGCCGAACGACGGCACCTACCGCGTCATCGGCATGGCCGGCGTCGAATTCGACGACCCAGTGGGCTTTGACATCGGCACCGACGCCGAGGGCAACAACACCGCCTGGCTGGCCGCCAACGGTGCGCTGCATCAGCTCGATCCGCAAAGCGGCGCAATCACCGGGTCATGGCAGGTTGCCGGGCTGGACGTCACGCTGCGCGATCTGACCAACTGGCCGGCGCTCGATTGCGTTGATATGCGCCCTGCTCAGCCGACTTGGGCAGCGCGAACAAAAGCCGCGATGCGCGCCGGGTCCTTCCGGCCCGGTGCGCTTTCCACCCCCGAGGAGACATCCACCTGCCGCGCCCCGGTCATCTGCGCCGCCAGGGCAAGGTTATCGGCATTCAGCCCGCCGGCCAGCATCCAGGGCACCGGCCAGCGCCGTCCGGCGATCAGCCGCCAGTCGAAGGCCAGCCCGTTGCCGCCGGGCAGTCGGGCATCGCGCGGCGGCTTGGCATCGACCAGCAGCATGTCGGCGACGCGCCCGTAATGCGCCAGCGCCGGCAGATCGGCGGCATCGGCCACGCCCACCGCCTTGATTACCGGCAGGCCGAAGCGCGCGCGCAGGGCGCTCACCCTCTCGGGTGGTTCATGGCCGTGCAGTTGCAGGAAATCGAGCGGCACCTCGGCCAGCGTGGCCTCCAGTTCGGCATCGGCGGGATCGACGAAAAGCCCCACGCGCGCCAGCCCCGTCGGCGCCGCAAGCGCCAGCGCGCGCGCCTGCGCAATGGTCACGAACCGCGGCGAAGCCGCAAAGAAGTTCAGCCCCACATAGGCCGCACCGGCTTCGGCGCAAGCCTGCATGTCGGTGAGTTGCGTCAATCCGCAGATCTTGACCCTGATGGGGGTGTTCATCGCGGCGCGGCAGGTTCGTCAAGAATGGCCAGCACCTCGTCGCGGTCCTTGCGCACGGCCGGAACTTCAGGCGTCAGGCCCTGCGCGGCACGCATCTGCGCAAGCTCACGCCGGTTGTGCGCCGCTTCGGCACGGATTCCGCGCTCGCGCAGCCATTCCCACAACAGCCCCAGCACCAGCCCCAAACCGATCGCACCGCCCACCACAACGAAAAGCGGCAGCGTCAGAGAATAGCTTGTCCCGATAAATGCGCTGATCGTATCGGGCCACAGCGCCAGCGTGACCGCCGCGCGATTGGCCAGCGCGAGCATCAGGGCAAAGGCCAGCAAAAGGGCCAGCAGGGTGTAGCGCAGGTAGGTCATTCAGTCAGGTCATTCCTCTTTGCCGTTAAGGCGGTCGCGCAGCAACTTTCCGGTCTTGAAGAACGGCACACATTTCTCCTCGACCTCGACAGTTTCGCCGGTGCGCGGGTTGCGCCCGGTTCTTGCATCGCGGCGCTTGACGGAAAATGCGCCAAATCCGCGCAGTTCAACCCGCTCGCCACGGGCCATGGCCTCGGTAATTTCCTCGAAGAAGGTATTCACGATGCGCTCGACATCGCGCTGGAACAAATGCGGATTTTCCTCGGCAAGCTTCTGGATCAACTCCGAACGGATCATGGCCTCCCCCCGATGGCGCAACGGTTATGGGTGTCGGGCACGTTCTTGGCGCGCCTTTGCTGACTCGCAGACTATAGGCGTTCTGTTCGCGCGCACAAACAAAAACCTTGCGAAAACGCGGGTTTGCCAAGAAAGCGCGGCGCAGCCCTGCTTGGTGGCGCACCAGCGGCCATCCGCAAGGGCAGGCGAGGGTGCGCGCCGGGGGCCATGTCGGCACCGGCAACGAGCCAGAAAACGCGGCGCACCAAGGGGGATCAGACGGTATCGGCAACAGAAAAAGGCCCCGCATCTGCGGGGCCTTTCCAGCCTTGCACCATTGGTGCTGATCAGTTGCGGTCCTTGAGCGCGGCGCCCAGGATATCGCCCAGCGAGGCCCCGGCATCGGACGAGCCATACTGCTCCACCGCTTCCTTTTCCTCGGCAATCTCACGCGCCTTGATCGACAGGCCCAGCTTGCGGGTCTTCGAATCGACCGAGGTGACACGCACATCCAGCTTGTCGCCGACCTGGAAGCGCTCGGGGCGCTGGTCGGCGCGGTCGCGGGCCAGATCGGAGCGACGGATGAAGGATTTCATGCCGTTGTAATCGACCTCGATGCCGCCATCCTCGATCGCGGTGACAGCCACGGTGACGATCGAGCCGCGCTTCACGCCGTCAACCGCTTCCGAGAAGCTGTCATTGCCCAGCGCCTTCACCGACAGCGAGATGCGCTCGCGCTCGACATCGACTTCCAGCACCGCGGCCTTGACCACATCGCCCTTGCGATAGTCCTGGATCGCCTCCTCGCCGCGCTGATCCCAGCTCAGATCCGAGAGGTGGACCATGCCGTCGATATCGCCTTCCAGACCGATGAACAGACCGAACTCGGTGATGTTCTTCACCTCGCCCTCGATCATGCTGCCGGCAGGATTGGTTTCGGCGAACACTTCCCATGGGTTGCGCTGGGTCTGTTTCAGGCCCAGGCTGACGCGACGCTTGGCGCTGTCGATCTCCAGCACCATGACCTCCACTTCCTGGCTGGTGGAGACGATCTTGCCGGGATGCACGTTCTTCTTGGTCCAGCTCATTTCCGAGACATGGACCAGACCCTCGACACCGGCTTCCAGTTCCACGAAGGCGCCGTAATCGGTGATATTGGTCACGCGGCCCTTGTGAACCGAGCCCAGCGAGTAGTTGCTTTCAACCGCATCCCAGGGATCGGCCTGAAGCTGCTTGATGCCCAGGCTGATGCGATGGGTGTCCTTGTTGATCTTGATGACCTGAACCTTGAGGGTCTCGCCGATCGACAGGATCTCGGAGGGGTGGTTGATGCGACGCCAGGCCATGTCGGTGACGTGCAGCAGCCCGTCCACACCACCCAGATCGACAAAGGCGCCGTATTCGGTGATGTTCTTGACCACACCATCCAGCACCTGGCCCTCGGCCAGCTTGCCGATGACCTCGGCGCGCTGCTCGGCGCGGCTTTCTTCGAGGATCGCGCGGCGCGAAACCACGATATTGCCGCGACGGCGGTCCATCTTGAGGATCTGGAACGGCTGCTTGAGGCCCATCAGCGGGCCGGCATCGCGCACCGGTCGCACATCGACCTGGCTGCCCGGCAGGAAGGCCACGGCACCGCCCAGATCGACGGTGAAGCCGCCCTTGACGCGGCCAAAGATCGCGCCTTCGACGCGCAGTTCGTCCTCGTATGCCTTTTCCAGGCGATCCCAGGCGGCTTCACGGCGAGCCTTCTCGCGGCTGACGACAGCCTCGCCGCGCGCATTCTCGACCCGCTCCAGATAGACCTCGACCTCATCGCCGACGGCGACTTCGGGAGCCTCGCCGGGATTGGCGAATTCTTTCAGATCGACGCGGCCTTCCATCTTGTAGCCGACGTCGATGATGGCCTGGCCCGCCTCGATGGCGATGACCTTGCCCTTGACGACACTGCCCTCGCTCGGGGTGTCGATCTCGAGGCTTTCATTCAGCAGGGCCTCGAATTCTTCCATGGTGGCTTTGGCGCACATAAGCTTCAGTTTCCTTTACATTCGTTTGACTGGCCTGACGGTTGGTTCCGCCGGTCTTTGATCTGTCCGTTGGTATGACGAAAGACGCGGCGCCGGCCATTCCCGGCCCCGCCCGCGCTTCATCATGACGCCCGATGCGCGCGTCTATAGGCGCATTGGGCCATGCTGGCAAGCCCCAGCACGGATCGCCGGCGCAGTCGCGCCAGTTTCAGCTGCGCGCCGCTGCCACGGCGGCAATCGCCCGGGCCACCGCCGCGTCGATGCTCAGCGCCGAGGTGTCGAGCGTGACCGCGTCTCCGGCCGGGCGCAGCGGTGCATCCGCGCGGCCCATGTCACGCGCGTCGCGGTCGCGCACTTGTTCAAGCACGGCCTCGAACGGCTCGGGCGCGGCCTCGCCGCCGGCCTCCAGCCAGCGCCGGCGGGCACGGATCTCGGGGCTGGCGGTGACAAAGAGCTTCACCTCGGCGTCGGGGCAGATCACCGTGCCGATGTCGCGCCCGTCAAGCACCGCCCCCCCCTCGCGGCGGGCGAAATCGCGTTGAAAGGCAGTGAGCGCGGCGCGCACCTCGGGGATCGCCGCAACCCGGCTGGCGGCCGCCCCGGCATCAAGCGTGCGCAGATCCCCGCGGGCCAGATCCGCAGGCGTCAGCGTCCGTGCGGCCTCCACCGGGTCACCACCCTTTGCCCCCACGGCACGATAGAGCAGCCCGGTATCGAGATGGGCAAAACCGAAATGCGCGGCCACCGCGCGCGCGATGGTGCCCTTGCCCGCCGCCGCCGGCCCGTCGATGGCAACCGTGAAGGGCATCAAGCGCCCTCGTCCAGCCGCCGGATCGACGCGCCAAGCCCGGCCATGAGCGGCTCGAACACCGGAAACGAGGTAGCGATCGGCCCGCCGTCATCGACGGTGACAGGCCCCCGCGCCACCAATCCGAGCACCAGAAACGACATGGCGATGCGGTGATCGAGCCGGCTTTCCACCACCGCCCCCCCGGCCACACCGTCCGGCCCCGCGCCATGCACGATGAGCGTATCCTCGTCTTCCTCGATGCGCAGGCCGCAGGCTTCCAGCCCGCGCGCCATGGCGTCGATGCGGTCGCTTTCCTTGACCCGCATCTCGCGCACGCCGCGCATCACCGTGCGCCCGGCAGCGCAGGCCGCCACCACCGAAAGAACCGGAAACTCGTCAATCATGCTGGCGGCGCGTTCGGGCGGGGTTTCCACCCCCTTGAGCGCCGGCGAATAGCGCACGCGCAGATCGGCAACCGGCTCGCCACCCTCCTCGCGCGGGTTTTCAAAGGCAATATCGGCGCCCATTTCGACCAGCGTGGTGAAAAGCCCGTTGCGCGTGGGGTTCTGGCTGACACCGGGCACCGTGATCTCTGAGCCGGGCACGATCAGCGCCGCGCAGACCGCAAATGCCGCCGAGGACGGGTCGCGCGGCACCGCCACCGCCTGCGCGTGCAACTCGGGCTGGCCGGTCAGCGTGATCACCCGCCCCTCGGGTGCCTGCTCTACGGTGATCTCGGCGCCAAAACCGCGCAGCATGCGCTCGGTATGATCGCGCGTGGCTTCGGGCTCGATGACCACGGTCTGGCCCGGCGCGTTGAGCCCGGCCAGCAGCACCGCCGATTTCACCTGCGCCGAGGGCATCGGCAGCGTGTAGCGCACCGGCACCGGCTCGGCCGCACCCACCAGCGTCATCGGCAGCCGCCCGCCTGCCCGCCCTACCGCCTGCGTGCCAAAGAGCGCCAGCGGCTCGGTCACACGGCCCATCGGGCGCTTGTTGAGGCTGGCGTCCCCGGTGAAGGTGGCGGCAATCGGCGTGGTGGCCATGGCCCCCATGATCAGCCGCACCCCGGTGCCGGAATTGCCGCAATCAATCACCTGCGCGGGCTCGGCGAAGCCCCCCACGCCGACGCCCTGCACCGACCATTCACCGGGGCCGTGACGGGTGACGCGGGCACCGAAGGCGCGCATCGCCGCCGCGGTATCGAGCACATCCTGCCCTTCAAGCAGCCCGGTGATGCGCGTCTCGCCCACCGACAGCGCGCCCAGGATCAGTGCGCGGTGGCTGATGGATTTGTCGCCCGGCACCTCGGCCACGCCGGCAAGCGGGCCGGATTGCTGCGAAATCATCGGAATCGGTCTGCCGTGGCCGGACATGCGCGCCTCATTCTTGCTGGTCTGCGGGGTGATAGCCCAAGCGCCTGTTCTCGTCCATACGGCGCCCCGCGTGCGCGCGGGGGGGCCAGGGCGGAAGGCCAGGGCGGGGGGGGCGAGAGGCCGCTCGAAGCACCCCGCCGCTTTTTCCTTCCGCTTCTTCCACGGCTCAGGCGCGCTCGTCCTTGGGCGAGCCCATCACGACGAATGTGGTCAGCGCCGAAACCTGCGGCAGTGTGCCCAGAATCTCGGTGTGGAAATGCTTGTAGGCCACCAGATCGGCAACCTCCACCCGGAGCAGATATTCCACGGTGCCGGTGATGTTGTGACATTCACGCACCTGCGGAGCACCGCGTATGGCGCGCTCGAATTCCGCCTGCGCGGCCTTGGTATGACGCGACAGGCCCACCGTCACATAGGCGATGAAGCCGATCCCGGTCTGCGCCGGATCGAGCACCGCGCGATAGCCCCGGATCACGCCGCGCCGCTCAAGCTCCTGCACGCGGCGCAAGCAGGCCGATGGCGACAGCCCGACGCGCTCGGCCAGATCGAGATTCGAAATCCGGCCATCACCCGCCAGAACGCGCAATATATTCTGGTTGATCGTGTCAATTTCCGTCATTTGTTGCCAATTATTACCAAGAGAAGCAATGTATGCAACCTCATTGCGTCTTCCCACGCCTATTGTCACGTGGTGAACCTTCCTTTTCGGTGGAACGCCCGAATGCCCCCTGATCTTCTGGCCGCACTGGCGGCCTTTGCCTTTGTCAGTTCCATCACGCCGGGGCCCAACAACCTGATGCTGCTGGCCTCGGGGGTGAATTTCGGCTTTCGCCGCACCATCCCGCATATGCTGGGCATCGGCATCGGTTTCACAGTGATGGTGGCGCTGGTGGGGGTGGGCCTGGCGGGCCTCTTCACCGCCTGGCCACCGGCACGGCTGGCCCTGCAGGTGATTTCGGTGGTCTATCTGCTATGGCTGGCGTGGAAGATCGCCCATGCCGCACCGCCGCAGGCCAGCGGCGCGGGCGGCAAGCCACTGAGCTTCCTGCAGGCTGCGGCGTTTCAATGGGTCAATCCGAAAGCCTGGAGCATGGCGCTGGGCGCGGTGGCGCTCTATGCGCCGGGCCAGGAGCTTTCTGCGGTGCTGTGGGTGGCGGGGGTGTTCGGGCTGATCAACCTGCCCTGCGTGTCAAGCTGGACCATCCTTGGCCTGACGCTGCGCCGTGCCCTGCAGGACCAACGCCGCCTTCGCGCCTTCAACTGGACCATGGCGGCGCTGCTGGTCGCCTCGCTCTGGCCGGTGCTGGCAGGCTGACGCGGGCCGCACATGCGCGGCTCAGCGCGCCGGCACCAGCATGCCCTTTGCGCCGGCCAGCGTGCGCATGCGGTCTTGCAGCTTCTCGAATGCGCGCACCTCGATCTGACGGATCCGCTCGCGGCTGACATCGTAGCGCGCGGAAAGTTCCTCCAGCGTGACGGGTGGCTCGGCCAGGCGGCGCTCGGTGAGAATGTCGCGCTCGCGCTCGTTGAGCACCTCCATCGCCTCCATCAGCAGCGCCTGGCGGGTTTCGAACTCGTCGCGCTCGGCATAGCTGCCGGCCTGGTCGGCGTCCTCGTCCTCCAGCCAGTCCTGCCAGCTTCCACCGCCCTCCTCGCCACCGATGGTCACGCTGAGCGAGGCATCCGAGCCCGCCAGACGGCGATTCATCTCGATCACCTCGGTCTCGGTCACCGACAGGTCATTGGCCAGTTGCTTCACATTCTCCGGGCGCAAATCGCCCTCTTCCAGCGCACCGATGCGCGACTTGGCCTTGCGCAGGTTGAAAAACAGCTTCTTCTGCGCCGAGGTCGTGCCCAGCTTTACCAGCGACCACGAGCGCAGGATGTATTCCTGGATCGAGGCGCGGATCCACCACATCGCATAGGTCGCCAGCCGGAACCCCTTTTCCGGGTCGAACCGCTTGACCGCCTGCATCAGCCCGACATTGGCCTCGCTGATCACCTCTGCCTGCGGCAGGCCATACCCGCGATAGCCCATGGCGATCTTGGCAGCCAGCCGCAGATGACTGGTGACCAGCTGATGCGCGGCCTCGGTATCCTGATGGTCCACCCAACGCTTGGCCAGCATGTATTCCTGCTCCGGCTCAAGCATCGGGAAACGCCGGATTTCCTGCAAGTAGCGGTTCAGGCCCTGTTCGGGCGACGGAGCCGGCAGATTGGCATATTCACTCATTTCTTCCCTCGCTTCTGCGGGTTGCACGGCGATGCGACAACGGGCGGAACAGGCAATCTATGAACCGCAAACCGCACCTGCAAGGCTTGGACCGAACGCTGGCGCATATCCGCTACCAAACAATGAACGCACCAGAGCGCGGTTTCCATCGCGCCGGGGCAGGATTCACATCAATGTGCGTCGGCGTGAGGCCCGCCGGCGCGCAACAGATCCAGAAGCGCCGCCAGATCCGCCGGCAAAGGACTGGCAAAATCCATCGCCTCGCCGCTCAACGGATGCTCGAAACCCAGTTCGACGGCGTGCAGCGCCTGACGCGGAAAGGCTGCCACTGCCGCCGCCGCGCCGGGCGGCAGCGCGCGCTCGGCCAGTTTGCGCCGTCCGCCATAGACCGGGTCGCCCACCAGCCCATGCCCGGCATGCGCCAGATGCACGCGGATCTGATGCGTGCGCCCGGTCTCCAGCCAGCATTCCATCAGCGCCAATTGCGGCGGGCTACCGAAAGCCTCCAGCAGGCGTGCCCGTGTCACCGCATGGCGCCCACGGTCGAAAAACACCGCCTGGCGCTGCCGATCGTGGCGGTGCCGGTCCAGCCGCGTGGTCAGTTTCAGCACGCCACCCGGCTCGAAACTGACGCCACGCACCCCGCGCAAACGCGGATCGCCGGCATCGGGCAGGCCGCAGACCAGCGCCAGATACCGCCGCCGCACGCGATGCGCCTCGAACTGGGCCGCCAGACCGTGATGCGCGCGGTCGCATTTTGCCACCACCAGCAGGCCCGATGTGTCCTTGTCAATCCGATGCACAATCCCCGGCCGTCGCTCACCACCAACCCCTGAAAGCGTATCGCCGCAATGATGCAGCAGCGCATGCACCAGCGTCCCGCTCGCGGCCCCCGGCGCGGGGTGCACCACCATGCCCGCCGGCTTGTCGATCACGATCAGCGCCTCGTCCTCATGGACCACCGAGAGCGCGATCGCCTCGGCACGCACCGCGACCTCGGCCGCCGGCGCCAGCGCGATCTCGATCACCTCGCCAGCGGCAACCCGAGCGCGTGCATCATCAAGCACCACACCGTCGCGCCGCACCGCCCCCTCGGCGATGAGCCGCATCAGCCGCGAACGCGACAGCGCCGCTTCTGCTGGCACATCGCGCGCCAAAGCCTTATCCAGACGCTCGGGCGGCTCCCGGCCGATCACCACGCGCAGCACAGAAAGGTCCCCCGCCATGCCCTCATCATCCACCGACCCAGCCATGCGCCCGCCTCCTGATCCCACCCCCCCCGATCTGCGCTTTCTCAAGCTGCTGGTCTCCAGCCTTGCCGGGGTCATGATCATCGGGCTTGTAACGATCGTGGCACTGCTTGTCATCCGGCTCGGCGCCGCGCCCGCGCCGCTGGCCCTGCCGGCAAACATCGCCCTGCCCGAAGGCGCGCGCATGCAGGCCGTCACGCTGGCCCCGGATTGGGTGGCGGTTGTCACCGAGGACGGCGAGATCCTGCTCTATGACCGCATCAGTGGCGCGCTGCGCAACCGCCTGCGCCCTGAGTGACGCCCCCGGCGGAGATGAAACCCCGGCGCGCGGCAGCGCCCTGCCCCCGGTCTTTGTGCGGCAAATATCCTGGGGGTGAGCCCGGCACGAGCGAGGGGGCAAAGCCCCCCTGCCCAGCCGCAACAGTCGGCCGCGCTCAGAGCTGTTCCATCACCGCGTCCGTGACCTCGAAATTGGCCGTCACGCTTTGCACATCATCATCGTCATCGAGCGCATCGAGCAGCTTCATCAGCTTCTGCATGCCATCCAGGTCCAGCTCGGTGGTGGTCTGGGGCTTCCAGATCAGCTTGGTCGATTCCGCATCGCCCAGCGCCGCCTCCAGCGCGTTCGACACATCGGCAAGCTCGGTGAACTCGCACCAGATCACATGCCCCTCATCCGAGCTTTCCACATCGCTGGCGCCAGCCTCGATGGCGGCCTCCATCACCGTGTCGGCATCCCCCGCCGAAGCCGGGTAAAGGATCTGCCCCATCCGGTCGAACATGAACCCGACCGAACCCGTCTCGCCCAGATTGCCGCCATACTTGGCAAAAAGCGAACGCACATTCGATGCCGTGCGGTTGCGGTTGTCGGTCATTGCCTCGACGATGACCGCCACGCCGCCGGGCCCGTAGCCTTCGTAGCGGATCTCTTCGTAGTTCTCGGCGTCACCTCCGGTGGATTTCCTGATCGCGCGCTCGATCACCTCCTTGGGCACCGAAACCGCCTTGGCTTCCTTTACCGCCAGACGCAGGCGCGGGTTCTTGTCGGGGTCGGGGTCGCCCATCCTGGCGGCGACGGTGATTTCCTTGGAAAGCTTTGAAAACAGCTTCGAGCGCGCAGCGTCCTGCCGCCCCTTTCGATGCTGGATATTGGCCCATTTGGAATGGCCGGCCATGGTCTTCTCCGCGTGATCTTCTGGCTGGGTTACGGGCCGGCTATAGTCCAGCGCGGGTAGGGCTGGCAAGAGCGCGACGGGCAGAACGCGCAATGCCAAAAGCGGCGGCGCAGGGCGCAAAAGCAAACGCGCCCCGGATAGCCGGGGCGCGCGCGACACTGGAAAAGCGTCACCCGAACATGCGCATCGCCGGTCAGGCCGGGCGCAGTTGGGGCATTCAGGCGGCGCGGGCCACCAGAACCTCATCGACCTGCTTTTGCGCACCGGCCTCATCAATGCCCGAAACCGCGGCGACCTCGCGCGTCAGGCGCTCCAGCGCGGCCTCATAGAGCTGGCGCTCGGAATAGGACTGCTCGCGCTGATCGTCGGTGCGGTGCAGATCGCGCACCACTTCGGCGATGGCCAGCAGATCGCCGGAATTGATCTTCTGCTCGTATTCCTGCGCGCGGCGCGACCACATGGCGCGCTTGACCCGCGCCTTGCCCTTCAGCGTCGCCAGCGCCTTGGAGACGATATCGGGCGAGCTGAGCGAGCGCATGCCGACCTGCGTGGCCTTGTCGGTGGGCACACGCAGCGTCATCTTGTCTTTCTCGAAGGAAACCACGAACAGCTCGAGCTGCATCCCGGCGATTTCCCGCTCCTCGATCGACACGATCTTGCCCACGCCATGCGCGGGATAGACCACGAAGTCATTGGGACGAAACTCGGCTTTGCGCGCTTTGCTCATTCTGGCATTTCCTCGGTTATGGGGCCACATTCAGCGAAAGGAGACCCACGGGAAACATGGCTTCCCGTGCGATGATTACCATTTCGCCAAAAAAAACATCTCACAGGCGAGCAGCACTGCGGATGCCGGGCAGGATCTTCGTGTAACCTTTTCATAACACAAAAATGCCCCGAATCAAAGCACGGAATCGGGCAGTCGTTAATGCCCCGCGCGCGCCGCCGCGCTGATTCGCCGCCCGTCGGTGGTCCTTCGGTGGTCAGTCGTTGGCCTGACGGCTGGCGCGGAGCGCAGCAAGATCCAACGCATCCGCCACCGGCACTGTCGGCATGCCGGCTTGGACAGCGCGCGCGAACCGGCGCGCTTCGGCGCCATGGATCAGTCGCCCGCGCCCGGCGCTTCAGAAAAGTATTTCTCCATCTTGCCGGTCTCGCCATCGCGCTCGGTGGCCTCGGGCAGGGGGTCCTTGCGCTGCGTGATCACCGGCCATTGCTCCGAATACTTCCGGTTGAACTCGACCCAGGGCTCCATATCGGGCTCGGTATCGGGACGAATCGCATCAGCGGGGCACTCGGGCTCGCAGACGCCGCAATCGATACACTCGTCAGGGTGGATCACCAGCATGTTCTCGCCCTCGTAAAAACAATCGACAGGGCAGACTTCGACGCAGTCGGTGTATTTGCAGGCGATACAATTGTCAGTCACGACATAGGTCATGGCGAAGCCCGTGCTGGTTTGGTTGCCCCGGACTTAATCCGCTTGAAGCGATCAATCAAGCCACCCCGGATTATTTGTATGTGCACACCCAAATATATCTGGGTTTCACACAGCTTTTCTGTGTTCTAGCCCAAGCCATCACTGCCTTCTCGGGCAGTCTTGATCTGGGCATCGAGCATGCGCCGTGCCCGGCCCGTGGGGCGCCCACCGGCAACCGCGCGCGGGCTTGCGGGATCGCTCGATGCGGCGGCGTCGGCAGGTGGCGAGAGGTCATCGTAAAGCGCTTGGGCCTCGCTGGCGGGGCCGCGACGGGTGCCCGTGGCAAGCATCCGCACCACCCGCGCCTGCCGCGCCTGAACGAAGGTGATCACATCGCCGGGGCGCAGGCTGGCCGCCGGTTTCGTGACCAGGGTGCCATTGACACGCACGCCCTTTCCCACCGCCTGCGCGGCCAGGCTGCGCGACTTGAAGAACCGCGCCTGCCAAAGCCACTTGTCCAGCCTGATGGTTGCCCCATCGCTGCCGCTGCCGGGCGCTTCCGGCGGCGCGGCAGCGGAAGGCAAGGCAGGCGACACCATGGCCGGTGCCTCAGGTCTTGTCGCGCAGGCCCATCAGGGCGGCGGCAAAGGGGTTGTCGGGGTCGATCCTGTCGCGGCGCTTGTCCGGCCCGGACGAGAAGTTGCGCGGCCCCTGCTCGCTTTTGGGGCCTTTGGGCGGTTTGCGGTCGCCGCGTTCCTTGTTGCCCTGACGATCCGGGCCGCCCTTGCGATCCGGCCGCCCGCCGCCCTTGCTGCGGCCATCATTGCGCCCATCCTTGCCAGCGTGCTTGCGCGGTGCCTCGCCACCCGATGCCCCGCCGCCCGATGCCTCGCTGCCCGATGCCTCGCTGCCCGGCTGAGTGCCAGCCTGAGCAGCGGCATTGCGGCGGGCGTCACCGCGCGGGGCGCGGCGATGATGCTCGCGGCGCGGGCGCGGTGCCCAGCGGAAGGTGTAGAACACCTCCATCTCTGCGGCATCCCCCGCAGGCGTCGCAGCGTCGCTGGTGGTGGCATTCCGGGCGGTCGCGGCGCTTTCGGCAGGCACCGTGGTTTCCGGGGCTGTCGTTTCCGCGCCCGGCTGCGCCGCTGCCTGGGGCGCGGCCTCGGGCGCCTCAGCGGCCCCGGCCTGGTCAGAGCCCGACTCTGTGCTCGCATCAGCGCCCGCCTCGGCCAGCGTCGCATCGATCGGCAGATGCGCTGCCGCGGCCTGCGCGGCGGCGCGCGCGGCGATCTCCTCGGCGGTCAGTTCCACCGCGCCCTGCACGCGCGGCTTGACCCGCTCGCCCTTCTCGGCGGCATAGCCGAGCCCCTGCATCAGATCGGCGAACTGCTCCAGCGTCATGCCGGTGATCGACAGCATTTCGGCGGCGGCCTCGAACCCGGCACGCGAATCGCGGGTGCGCAGCATGTCGGCCAGCCGCTCCAGCATGTCGATGCGAATCGCCCGGCTGCCGGCAGGCTTGTAGCCCGATAACGTGTAATGCTGCACCGGAACCTCGGCCAGATTGGGGATCGTCACCAGCCCCGGCGGTGGGCTTTCGGGGAATTCGTCCAGCCCCTGCGAGAGCGACCACAGCACCAGCCGCAGCCGGGTCGGCGCCGGTTTCAGCAGCGCCGGCAGAAACACCGTGAACTGCCCGAAGCGGATGCCGTGCTTGCGCAGCGCGCCACGCGCCTCCTGGTCAAGCGCCTTGACCTCGTCAGCCACCCCCTCGCGCGGCAACACGCCCAGCGCCTCGACCAGCCGGAAGGCAAAGCCGCGCGCCAGACCGCTCAACGTCTCGTCGCGCTGCAGGTTCAGGAGCGTCTCGAAAAGCGTCGCCACCTTGCGGTCGATGAAATGCTGCAAACGCCGGCGCACCTTCTCGGCGACATCGGCACCGGCCTCGTCATCGACAAAGGCCTGAACCTGCGGGCGCATGGCATCGGGGCCGGCCACCAGCTTGCCGACCGCCTCGCCGCCCCACATCAGACCACCCTGTTCGGTGAAATCCATCTCGGTATCGGGCGCGTTATAGAAGCGGTCCGCATGCAGGCTGAAGGCCGGGGCCAGCGCCGCCACGGCCGTCTGGCGCAGGGTGCGCGCCTCATCGCTCGAATCGGTCTTGTCCTGCCGGAAGCGGAACCCCTCCAGACGGCCGATGAATTCGCCCTCAACCGTCACTTCGCCCTTATCGTTCACCTCGGCCACAAGGCTCTCCTTCTGGTTCAACCGGCGCAGCAGAACGCTGGTGCGCCGGTCAACAAATGCAGCAGTCAGGCGCTCGTGCAACGCATCCGACAGCCGGTCTTCTACCGCGCGCGTTTCGCCACGCCAATGGTTTTCATCGTTTACCCAACCGGGGCGCTGCGCCACATAGGTCCAGGTGCGAATGAAGGCCAGCCGGCGCGAGAGCGTGTCGATATCGCCCTGCGCCTTGTCGATGCGCGCAATGTTGCGCGCCAGCCAGTCGTCGGGGATCCGCCCGCCAGCATGCAGGAACTCATGCAGCCGCGCCAGCAGACCGGCATGTTCGGTACTGGAAATGCCCCGAAAATCGGGAATGCGGCAGACATCCCACAAAAGCCGCACATCGCGAGCATCGCGCAACCGGGCGGCGACCTCGGGCATGGCGGCCAACGCCTTGAGCGCGCCCAGATCGTCGGCCTCGCGCACGCGGGTCAGCCATTCGTCATGGGTGGGGGCCTCAAGACTGGCGATCAGCCGGTCCGGGCTGCCGAATTCCAGCCGGGTATTGCGCCAGTGCAGCTTGCGCACCGGCAGGAACTGATGGTTCTCGATCGCCTCGACAATCTCGGGGGCAAGCGGGCGCGCCTCGCCGGTGACACCAAAACTGCCCTGCGCGGTATGGCGCCCCGCACGCCCGGCGATCTGCGCCAACTCGTCTGGGTTCAGCGGCCGCATGCGCCGCCCGTCGAACTTGGACGTGCCGGCAAAGGCCACATGCTTGATATCCAGATTGAGCCCCATGCCGATGGCATCGGTGGCAACCAGATAATCGACATCGCCTTCCTGATAGAGCGCCACCTGCGCGTTGCGCGTACGGGGGCTGAGCGCCCCCATGACGATGGCGCAACCGCCCTTGGTGCGCCGGATCAGCTCGGCGATGGCATAGACGTTTTCCACCGAAAACGCCACGATGGCCGAGCGCGCCGGCATCCGGGCGATCTTCTTCGAGCCGGCATAGCCAAGCTCTGAAAGCCGTTCGCGGCGGATGAATTGCGCACCCGGCACCAGCGCCGCAATCGCACCGCGCATCGTATCCGAGCCCATGAACAGCGTCTCAAGCAAGCCGCGCGCATTGAGAAGCCGGTCGGTGAACACATGCCCGCGGTCGGCATCGGCGCAAAGCTGTATCTCGTCGATGGCAAGGAAATCGGCACCGATCTCAAGCGGCATCGCCTCGGTGGTGCAGACCCAGTATTGCGTGCGCTCGGGCACGATGCGCTCTTCGCCGGTCACCAGCGCCACCACCGAGGGGCCGCGCAGGGCAACGATGCGGTCATAGACCTCGCGCGCCAGCAAACGCAGCGGCAGGCCGATGACACCGGTGCGATGCCCCAGCATCCGCTCGATCGCATAATGCGTCTTGCCGGTATTCGTGGGGCCCAGAACCGCCGTGATCCGCCCCTGCCTGCTCATTGTGCTGCTGTCCTGCTCTCGTGCCGGCTTTGGCCTTGCGCGGCCGGGTTACTGTGCATGGCAGGCAAGGGAAAGCGCAAAATGGGTCTGACTGGCGCGGCTTCAGGCGTCGCGCCCGGCCAGTTGGCGCTCCAGCCGCGACAAAGCCTCGCGCACGCTGGCGCGGTGCGGATGCAGTGCATGCGCGGCGGCATAGGCCTCGCGCGCCTGCTCGGCCCGGCCCAGTTGTTCCAGGATCGTGCCCATGCCTGCCAGCGCGCCGAAATGCTGCGGATTTCGTGACAGGGTCTGTTCGATATCAGCCATCGACTGGCCGATGCGATTGACCATGAAATAGGCCGTGGCACGCGCGTTCCAGCCCTCGGCGAAATCGGGCGCATGGTCGATGACGGCGCTGAAATGGGCAATCGCCGCCGTTGCATCGCCCGCGCGCAGGGCCGTCTGGCCACGCTCGAACAGATAGTCCACCGCCGCCGAGCCCGAACGCGACCATTCGCGCAGGATCTGGCGTTCGATGCGTTGCCAGCGCTCCTGATCAGGACGCGCCAGTTCAGCCAGCAGGGCATCGACATCGGCGCGCGCGCCATCCTGCGGCTGCGCTCCGCCGATCCCCGGCAACAGCATCACCGCCAGCGCTGCCGCGACGACAAGATTGAGAATGCCGTGAAGGTGCTTCATAAGGGGAGAGTAGCGCATGCGCGGAAAAATGCGAGAGGCCGCGCAGGCAGCAATTGGCGAAACTCCTTCACAAGCAGGATACCGAAATGAGCGACGTGATTGAAAAGGGCGTGACAGCGCTGAACGCGAAACTGGACGACAGCTTCGACGGCTCGGCCAAGTTCGTCATCGAAGGCGAAGGGTCGATCGTGCTGGACGCCGAAGGCGCGCGCGCCGGCGACGACGACGCCGATGTGACGATGACCGCCTCGGCGGAAACCTTCGAGGGCATGCTGAGCGGCGATGTCAACCCGACGATGGCCTTCATGTCGGGGCAGTTGAAGATCGACGGCGACATGTCGATGGCCATGAAGCTGGCCGCCGTTCTGTCCTGAGCCGGCACGATGGCCTTGCCGGGCACAGTTCTGCCGGAAAACCTGCCCGATGCGCCGCTGATCCCCGGCGACGCACCGGCAGGCGGGCGGGCCGTCTGGGTTGATGCCGATGACGGCGCGCGGCTGCGCATCGGCATCTGGCCGGGGCCGCGCATGCTGCTGCTGCTGCCTGGGCGCACCGAATACATCGAGAAATACGGGGTGGTGCTGGACAATCTGGCGCGCGCCGGCTGGGGCGCGCTGGTCATCGACTGGCGCGGACAAGGGCTGTCGTCGCGGCTGGCGGCCGATGCCGCGCTGGGCCATGTCGGCGCATTCGCCGATTACCAGCGCGACCTGACGGCGCTGCTGGCCCTGGCGCGAGGGCTGAGCGACGCCCCCATGCCGGTGATCGCGCATTCGATGGGCGGGTGCATCGCCTTTCGCGCGCTGGTCAACGGGCTGCGCCCGCCGGCGGTGGCGCTGAGCGCGCCGATGCTGGGACTGGCGCAACCGGCCCATACCCGCTGGATGATCCGTGCGCTGGCCGGCACCGCGCGACTGCTGCGCCGCGACGGCGGCTATGTACCCTCCACCGGGCCGGAGTTTGGCCTGCCCTCGATGTCGTTTGCCGCCAATCCCCTGACCCGCGACCAGGACCAGTTCGAGCGCATGAAAGCGCAGATCCGCGCGCATCCGGCGCTGGCGTTGGGCGGGCCAAGCCTGCGCTGGACCGGCCGGGCACTGGCCGAAACCGCCGCACTGGCTGCCGCCCCCTCGCCGCCGGTGCCGGCGCTGATCGGTCTGGGCGGCAACGAGCGCATTGTCAGCGCCGCCGCGATCCGCACCCGCGCCGCGCGCTGGCATGAGGCCGAACTGGTGGAATATCCCGACAGCGAGCACGAGTTGCTGATGGAGCGCCCCGCGGTGCGCAGCGATTTCCTGGCCCGCGCGCTGGCGCTCTTCGCCGCTGTCTGACCCGGCTGTGCCCGCCGCGCACGATGGCCCGTTGGTTGGGCACCAACTGCGACGCGCAGATCCCCGCCGCCCGTCCTGCGCCCGTCCTGCGCCTCGCGCCCCTGCCATCGCCGCAACCAGCACGGCATGCGAAAGAGCAAAAGCCATGGTCTCCGGTATTATGTTGAATTTGTGCAAGTCCAACATCGGTAAGTCACAAATTTTCAGCAAATTATTATAAACTAATGTTGAAAAAGTGTCATCCGTAACGGAAGCGACTCCATGTCCGGGCGCAGTGGCACCACGCCGCCGCGCGCCATCCCGGCCCCTGAACGCCTGCCGGTGGAGACCCGGATGATGCGGCCGGAGAAGCGTTTATGCCGCGCGGATGATGGGCGGGGTGTCGCTGGTCATGCGCCGATCCCTTGCTCAGAGATCCAGAAACACCGTCTCGCCCTCGCCCTGCAACCGGATGTCGAAGCGATACGCGCCCGGTGCGGTCTTGCGTGCGATCAGCGTTTGCACGCGCTGGCGCTGCTCAATGCGGGCGAGCAGCGGGTCGGCGCTGTTGTCCTCGTCGTCAAAATAGATCCGTGTCTGCAAGCCGATGTTGATGCCGCGTGCGACGATCCACAACGAGATATGCGGTGCCTGAAACCCGCCACCGCGCATCGCCACCGGGCCCGGCTTGATGGTGCGCAGCGTGAACTCGCCACTCTGGCCATCAGCGGCAAAGCGGGCAAAGCCGCTGACCGCCGGGTCCGCGCCCGGCTGGCCCGGATAACGCCCGGAGGCATCGGCCTGCCAGCTTTCGATCATCGCGTCGCGCAGCGCCCAGCCGGTCCCGTCGAACACCTCGCCGGTGATGGTGATCGGCGTGCCCTTCGCGCCCTCGGCCACGGGGCTTGCCCCCAGATCCTCGGGGTAGATCCCGGCCAGTCCGGCAAAGGTTGGTATGCAGCCGATATGCACATAGGGCCCGCCGGTCTGCGAGGGGCTTTCGATCAGCCTGTCAAGTTTCTGCACCATGTCACATCCCTTCCGGCCGGTTTTCAAACATCGTCTGCCGCCGTCCGCGCAGCACAATATCGAATTTGTAGGCCAGAAAATCCAGCGGCCGGGCCATGGCCATGTCCAGCGGCGCCACCAGCCGGTCAAGCTGGCTGCGATCCTTGATGGTGGCGGCGATCGGACACAGGGCGATCAGCGGATCGCCCTGGAAATACATCTGCGTGATCAGCCGCTGGCCGAAACCATGACCGAATACCGAGAAATGAATATGCATCGGCCGCCAGTCATTGGCGCGATTGGGCCAGGGATAGGCGCCCGGACGGATGGTGAGAAACTGGTAGCATCCCCGATCATCGGTCAGCGTGCGCCCGCAGCCGCCGAAATGGGGGTCGAGCGGCGCCAGGTAGCCATCCTTGACATGGCGGTAGCGCCCGCCGGCATTGGCCTGCCAGATTTCCACCAGGGTCTGCGGCACGGGGCGGCCAAACTCGTCGAGCACGCGCCCGTGCACCAGGATGCGCTCGCCCACGGCCGGCGCCTCGCCCTTGGTCCAGTTCAGGACCAGGTTGTTGTCAAGCGGCCCGATCAGCCCCTGCCCGAACCGTGGCCCGGTCTCCTCCGAAGCGGTCGATTCCATTGACAGAAGCGGCCAGTGCGGCGAGCGGGTGACGCTGGTCTTGTATTCGACATCATGGGCGGGAGGATGTGCAGCGCGGTTGCGCGGCACCAGAGGGCCTGTTTCAGCCATTGCTTGCGTCCTCCTCCATCGCGGCAAAGACCGCCTTGGCCAGCTTGATCGCGTGATTGGCGCGCGGCACACCGGCATAGATGGCGACATGCTGGAAAGCCTCCATCACATCGCGGGGGCTGGCGCCGGTGCGGATGGTGGCGCGCACATGCATGGGAATTTCCTCGAAATTCCCGGTTGCGGCCAGGATTGCCAGCGTCAGCATGGAGCGTTCACGCAGGCTGATCGCATCCGAAGCCCAGACCGTGCCCCAGGCGGATTCCGTGATCAGTTGCTGAAACGGCGCATCAAGTGCGGTCTTGTCCGCTTCGGCGCGTTCGACATGCGCCTCGCCCAGCACAAGGCGGCGCACCTTCATTCCCTCGTCATGTCGATCGCTCATTTCCCCCCCTTTCGCGGCGCTCAATAGGGCAGCCCCGTGTAATTCTGCGCCAAGGTGCGCCGGGCGCTTTCCAGCACCTCAAGCTGGTGCAGCTCGGCCTCCTGGATCTTCTGGTCGAAATCGGTCTGATCCGGAAAACGGTGCAGCATCGAGGTCATCCACCAACTGAACCGCATGGCCCCCCATATCCGCTTCAGCGCGCGCGCCGAATACCCATCCAGCGCCCCGGCATCGCCATCGAGCAAGGCGGCGCGCAAGGCGTGATACAGATAGTACACATCCGAGGCTGCCAGGTTGAGCCCCTTGGCCCCCGTCGGCGGCACGATATGCGCCGCGTCGCCAACCAGAAACAACCGCCCCCAGCGCATCGGCTCGGCGACGAAACTGCGCAGGGGCGCGATGGATTTTTCTATCGACGGGCCGGTCTGCATGGCTTCGGCCACCCCGGCGGGCAGGCGGCGGCGCAGCTCGTCCCAGAAGGCGGCGTCGCTCCAGCCCTCGGCGCGATCCGAGAGCGGCACCTGAATATAGTAGCGTGAGAGCTGTTCGTTGCGCATCGAGGCCAGCGCGAAGCCACGCGGATGGTTGGCGTAGATCAGCTCATGCGCGGCAGGTGCGGTGCGCGACAACACCCCCAGCCAGCCGAAAGGATAGAGGCGCTCGTATTCGGTGCGCTTGTCGGCGGGGATGGTCTGGCGGCTGATGCCGTGAAACCCGTCACAACCGGCGATAAAGTCGCAATCCAGCCGGTGCGTTGCCCCGTCGCGCCGCCAGGTGACATGCGGCTTCGCTCCGGCAACATCGTGCAGTTCGACATCCTCGGCGCGGTCGATGATCGTGGCGCCCAGCGCATCCTGTGCCTCGTAGAGGTCGCGGGTTACTTCGGTCTGGCCATAGACCGTCACCGTCTGATCGACCAGCTCCTTGAAATCAATGCGAAACAGACCATTCACCGTGGACAGGCTGCAGCCCTCGTGCACCTGACCCTCCTGCGCCATGCGTTCGCCGCAACCGGCCTCGCGCAAGAGGTCGGCCAGACCGCGCTCCAGAACGCCGGCGCGGATCCGGCCCAGCACATAGTCGCGCGTCTGGCGTTCCAGCACGACGGTGGCGATGCCCGCGCGGTTGAGCAATTGCGACAGAAGCAATCCCGAAGGACCGCCGCCGATGATGGCCACCTGAGTTCGCACCTGCTCCTCCCTGCTGTGCGTGGGTTCGGACCACAAAGAACCACCGACACCGCCGCATCTCATGGGGCAAATCTATGCCATATATACATGAATTGAATGGATTGACCCGGCATTCACTGGTATTTCTGGAACATGTCGCTGCACAGCAACCCCGCCATTCCCGCCTTCGGCCTGTATGGCGAAGGGCATGGCCTTCCCGATGTGCTGCATTGCGAACGCATTGCCGAGCGCGCGCGGCTGCATGACTGGCGCATTGCCCCGCATCGTCATCCCAATCTGCACCAGTTCGTGCTGATCCGCGCGGGCACCGCCTGGATCACCGTCGATGGCCGCGCGCGCGACCTGGTCTTGCCGGTGCTGCTGAGCATTCCGGCCTGGGTGGTGCACGGCTTTCGCTTCGCTGCCGGCACCGAAGGGTTCGTGCTGACCGTCCCGCTGCCCGAACTGCCCGAGGCCTTTGGCGCCGATGCCCCGCTGGCGGCGGCGCTGTCGGACTGGGGGGCGGCACCGCCCGATCCCGCGCTCGACGCCCTGTTCGAGGAAATCCTGCATCAGCGCGGGCTGGCCGATGCCATGCGCCAGCCGATGCTGCGGGCGCTGGCGCTGCAACTGGCCTGCCGCGTGGCGCGTGCCCTGCAACAGGGCCGCCCCCGCCCCGGCCATCAGCGCTATGCGCGCCATATGGAGGCTTTCATCGCGCTGGTGCACGATCATCTGAGCGCCGGCTGGCGGGTCAGGGATTACGCCGGGGCGCTGTCACTGACGCCGACCCATCTTAACCGCATCTGCCGCGCCACGACCGGCATGTCGGTGGCGCGTTTCATCGAGGCACGCCAGTTCCATGAAGCCTGCCGCCTGCTGGCTTACACAGGCATGGGCGTGGCCGAGGTGGGCTATGCGCTGGGTTTCGAGGATCCGGCCTATTTCTCGCGCGCCTTTCGCCGCCAGACCGGCGAGACCCCCAGCACCTATCGCAAGCGGCTGAGCGGCTCGGATGTGCCTGATACGGCGCTCGGCAACTGATCAGGGCGGCTGACCGGCCGGGGCGGCGACGGTTTACGCCGCGTCGATGGCGCGCCGCATGGCTATGCCTGCAAGGCCGAGCTTGCTAGCATCGCGTGAAACCAACCACCGGAGCCCGCCATGCCCCTGCCCAGCACCACCCGCGCACTCGTTCTGCGCGAGGGCGGCTATGCCACCACGCCCACACCGCAAACCCCCGGCGCCCTGACGCCTCATCTGGAACTGCGCGAGATCACCCTGCCGGCCCCGGCCGCCGGCCAGGTGCTCATCGAGGTGATCATGGCCCCGGTCAACCCGTCGGATCTGTTCTTTGTGCAGGGCGGCTATGGTCAGCCGCGTGTTCAGGGCAATCCCGCCGGCTTTGAGGGCGTTGGCCGCGTCATCACCGGCAACGGCCCCCAGGCCGAGGCGCTGATCGGCCAGCGGGTGGCCTTTCTGGGCACTGCCAGCGGCAGCTGGGCCCAGCATGCGCTCAGCGATGCGGCGCTGTGCATCCCGCTTGACAAGCGCATGCGCGACGAGGACGGTGCGGCGCTGATCGTCAATCCGCTGACGGCGGTAGCGCTGGTTGAACGGGTGCGCAGCGCGCGTAGCGGGGCACTGGTGCTCAATGCGGCCGGCTCGCAGCTTGGCCGCCTGATCCTGGGGCTGGCACACGATGAAGGACTGGCCGCAATCGCGGTGATCCGCCGCCCCGACGACGCCGAGGAGTTGCGCGCACTGGGCGCAACCGAGGTTCTGGTGAGCAGTGACCGGGCGTTCATGGCGCAGGCGGCAGCCGTGTTCCGCGCCCACAAGCCACGCGTTCTGCTGGATGCGGTGGGCGATCAGGCCACGGCGGACCTGTTCTTCGCCATGCCCTCGGGCGCGCGCTGGGTCAGCTACGGCAAGATGAGCAGCGATGCCCCGCGCCTGACGCAGATGGGGCAGTTCATCTTCATGGACAAGGCGATCGAGGGGTTCTGGCTGTCGCGCTGGCTGCCCGCTGCCCCGCCCGAGCGCCGCGCCGCCGTAATCGCCCAGGTGCAGGAGCGTTTTGTCAGCGCAAGCTGGCAGACCCGCATCGCCGCGCGCCTCTCGCTGGACGAGGCGCTTGACGGCATTCTGCCCGCCCTCGCAACCGGCGCCGGCAAGGTGATGCTCTGCCCCTGAACGCGCTGTCACCACCGTGAAAGCGCCCCGGAAAACCGGGGCGGGGAAAGGCTTTCGAGGTCAGGCGCCGGTTTCGCTCAGCGCTCCATCAGCTCGGCGCGGCGCAGCACGCGATCTTCGCCCTCCAGCACGAGTGCCTCGCCCGAGCGCGCGCGGCGCGGCGGGGTGGCGCCGGACATCATGAATTGCAGCCCATGCATGAACACCGAGGCGGCGAATTCCACGTCGCAGGCATCCATGCCGGCGACGGCACAGGATTGCGGATGGTTCGAGGTGGCGTTGCAGCTTGAGATGACGTGATTGTAGCACTGCCCACGGCTGCTGAACGCCTCGGCAGGCGAGGCGGTGCCGGCAAAAAACGCGGCGAGGGTCAGGGCACTGGCGGCGGAAACGATGATCTTCATAGATATTCCCTTTGTCGAGTGGCCAGGATTGGCGTTTGAACAAAGGTTCGTCGCGCCAGCCGGTCCTTCGGTTCAAAGAAAGACCGCCGCGTGGAAAAGCGGGGAAAACCACAACCCGGACGCCCGGCCGGGCAGCGGGACTTGGCTTTAATACCGCTTTTCGGAAACCCGGAAGCGTGCTATCAATCGGGTTCTTAACCCCCTCATATATGGAGCTTTTCATGAGCACCCGCCCGCTTCGCGCCGTCGTCCTCGGGATCACGGCCTGGGCCGTCATGACCCCTGCCATGGCGCAGGACATGAATTTCACGCTGATCAACCAGAGCGGCTACACGCTGGTTGAATTCTACGCCTCGCCCGTGACCGTGGGCGACTGGGAAGAAGACATCCTGGGCAATTATGTTCTGGAAAGCGGCTACTCGGCGCAGGTGATCATTGCCGACGGCCGGGCCAACTGCGAATACGATTTTCTGATGGTGTTCGACGATGGCGACGAAGTGACCGACAGGGTCAATATCTGCGAACTGGGCAGCTATACGCTGCAATGATCGCCAGCAGCGCCATGCCTGCCACAATCAGAAGGCCCCCGCGAGGGGGCCTTTGTCATTGCCGCCGCAAGTGCGTGTCAGCTCAGGCGTTCAGCCGGTTGTGCTTGCGCGCCACGAACTGTTTGGCGGTTTCAACCGCCACGGCGGCATCGCGGCAATAGGCATCGGCGCCGATGGCCTTGCCGAATTCCTCGTTGAGCGGCGCGCCACCGACCAGGACGATATAGTCTTCGCGAACGCCCTTTTCCTTCAGCGTGTCGATGACGACCTTCATATAGGGCATGGTCGTTGTCAGCAGCGCCGACATGCCCAGAATATCGGGCTGTTCGGCCTCCAGCGCGTCGATGTATTTCTCGACAGCGTTGTTGATGCCCAGGTCGATCACCTCGAAACCGGCGCCTTCCATCATCATCGCGACAAGGTTCTTGCCGATATCGTGGATGTCGCCCTTGACGGTGCCGATGATCATCTTGCCCATGCGCGGCGCGCCGGTTTCGACCAGCAGCGGCTTGAGAATGAACATGCCGGCCTTCATCGCATTGGCCGCCAGCAACACCTCGGGCACAAACAGGATACCATCGCGGAAGTCATGGCCAACAATGGTCATGCCGGCAACCAGCGCCTTGGTCAGCACGTCATAGGGGGTCCAGCCGCGCGCCAGAAGGATGTTCACGCCCTCTTCGATCTCATCCTTGAGACCGTCATAGAGATCGTCCATCATCTGCTGGACCAGCTCGTCGTCATCGAGTTCGGACAGGATGATCTCGTCGTCTTCGGCCATGGCGCGCGCTCCGGGGAATGTTGCTCATCGCTCAATGCGCCGTTTTGCACCGTGCGACTGTCCGGTTTCCGACATGCCCGGAATGAAAGGCGACAGCAAGGCCCTGCGCGATCATCGGGACTTGAAAAATGTTCATCATCTGTTCAAGTCTGGACTCATGTTGCGCAAACCACCTCCTTCTTCGGCACCCCCGCTGCCGGCCACAGACCCGCATCTTCGGGCGCGCGCGCGCGGCACCCCGGCGCAGCCGGCAAACCGTTTCGAACGCCTGCACCGGGAATGGGAACACGATGGCTGGGACCAGCCCGAAACCGGGCACACCATCGCCCGCACCGTGTCGATCGAGCAGCCGCGCAAGGCGATCAGCTACAACCGCTCGCCCGATCTGGGATTTGATCGCGCGGTCAATCCCTACCGTGGTTGCGAGCATGGCTGCATCTATTGTTATGCCCGGCCCAGTCACGCCTGGCTGGGGCTTTCGCCGGGGCTGGATTTCGAAACCCGGCTGATCGCCAAGCCCGATGCGCCGGCGCTGCTGGCGCGTGAACTGGGGCACAAGGGTTACCGGGTGGCGCCATTGGCGCTGGGCACCAACACCGACCCCTGGCAGCCGATCGAGGCGCGGCACCGTATCACCCGTGGCCTGCTTGAGGTGCTGCGCGACTGGCGCCACCCTGTCACCATCACCACGCGCGGCGCGCTGATCGAGCGCGACATCGACATCCTGTCTGCCATGGCGGAGCAGAACCTTGTCGAGATCGGCATTTCGATCACCACACTTGATGCGGCGCTGGCCCGCGCCATGGAGCCGCGTGCGCCCAGCCCGCAACGGCGCTTGCAGATCATTGCCGCACTGCACGGGGCCGGCGTGCCGGTGCGGCTGATGCTGGCGCCGGTCATCCCCGGCCTGACCGATCATGAGGTCGAACGCGTCATGGCTGCCGCGCGCGCGGCCGGGGCGCAAACGGCATGGTGGAGCCTGCTGCGCCTGCCGCATGAGGTGAATGCGCTGTTTCAGGACTGGCTGGCGCGCCATCGCCCCGAACGCGCCGAAAAGGTCATGCGGGCGCTGCGCGAGCAGCGCGACGGGCGCGACAACGACCCGCGCTTCGGCGCGCGGTTTCGCGGCACCGGGGTTGCGGCGGATCTGCTGCGCGCGCGGGTGCGGCTGGCGCGGCGCCGGCTGGGCTATGCCGAGCGCCTGCCGCCGCTCGATTGTTCGCGTTTTGCCCCGCCGCCGCGCCCCGGCGATCAGCTGAGCCTGTTCTGAGCCGCCGGGCCCGGCAGAGGCCTGCATCTTGCGGCGTGGCTCAGTCCTCGAACAGCTCGCTCTGCCCGGTGATTGCCTCCTCATCGTCATCCTCGGCGCCGTCGGTCGGCACGCCGGGCATCGGGCGGCTGTCGAGCAGCCCGGCCGCGCGCAACTCCTTCAGCCCCGGAAGATCGCGCGCGCTCTCCAGCGCGAAGTGATCCAGGAAGGTATCGGTCACCACGAAGGTCACCGGACGCCCCGGTGTCATGCGCCGCCGGCCCAGGCGGATCCATTCCAGTTCCATCAATTGATCGATCGTTCCGCGCGAGACAGCCACGCCGCGGATTTCCTCGATCTCGGCGCGGGTGACGGGCTGGTGATAGGCGATGATCGCGAGCGTCTCGATGGCGGCGCGGCTGAGGCGGCGGGTTTCAAGCTGTTCCTTGTGCATCAGCCAGCCCAGATCGGGAGCGGTGCGCATGGCCCAGCCCGTGCCGACCCGCACCAGATGCACCCCGCGCCCGCTGTAGCGCGAGCGCAGCCGCACCAGCGCCTCGGGCACGTCGCTGCCCTCCGGCAGGCGGGTCTCCAGTTCGGCCACCGGCACCGGCTCGGCACTGGCAAACAGGATCGCCTCGATCATCCGCTCCTGTTCGGCCATTGGCGGAGTGGAAAACAGGCTGGGCGTGGCCATTGCAGCAGAAGGCGACGCGCGGTCGCCGCGCGGCCCGGCTGGGGGCAGGGGCTGGGCCTCGGAGGGGATTTCGGTGTCGTCAGTCATACGGGCATTCCACCGCCGCCGCGCGGCCTTAGCTGGATCGGCGCGAAAGTATCGGATTGGCGCAACTCCAGTTGCCCCTGCTTCACCAGTTCCAGCGAGGCGGCGAAGGTTGATGCCAGCGCCGAGCGTCGCCGTTTGCCGGCCGCGCGCCACCCCGGCGGCAAAAACCCGGACAGATCCGCCCAGTCGCCACGATGGCCGATCATGCCGCGCAGCCGCTCCAGCGCGGTCTCCAGCGGAAAGACATCACTGCGGTCAAAGGCATAGGGGCGAAAATCGTCGCGCGTGCGCAGCCGGGCATAGGCCTGCATCAGTTCAAGCAGAGTGGCGGTATAATGGGTCTGGCGATGCGTCAGAACGGTCTCGGGCGCGCCTCGGGCAAAGAAGTCGCGCCCCAGCCGATCGCGCCCCATGAGCCGCGCGGCGGCATCGCGCATGGCATTGAGCCGCTCAAGCTGAAACGCCAGATGCGCGGCCAGTTCCTCGCCCGAGGGGCCTTCCTCGGCAGGGTCGGGCGGCAGAAGCAGGCGTGATTTCAGATAGGCCAGCCATGCCGCCATGACCAGATAGTCGGCGGCCAGTTCGATGCGCAGCGCGCGTGCGGCCTCGACGAAATGCAGATACTGCTCGGCCAGTTGCAGCACCGAGATGCGCCGCAGATCGACCTTCTGGCGCCGCGACAGCGTCAGCAACAGGTCAAGCGGGCCCTCGTAGCCCTCGACATCGACAATCAGCGCCTCGGCTTCGAGCCGCGAGGCGACGCTGTCCCAGCCCTCGCCCGGATCGGTTTCGCTCATGTCAGGCCATCCACCCCGCTCAGGGTTTCAAACTCGGCCTCCAGCGCCTGGATGTCAACGCTTTCGGGCGCGTGGCGCGCGGCGAGTGCCGCGCGCGCGCGGCGCAGCGCCACCCCCTCCAGCCTGCCGGCGGCCTCGGCCACGGCGTCCATCTCGGCCAGATCGCCCGAACAATGCAGCACCACATCGCAGCCAGCCGCACGGGCACCCGCGGCGCGCTGCGCCATTGTGCCGGCCAGCGCGTTCATGGCAATGTCATCGGTCATCAACAGCCCGTCAAAACCCAGAACCCCGCGCAGATACGCCACCATCACCGGTGATCGCGTGGCCGGCTCTTGCACATCCAGCGCCTCGAAGACGACATGCGCGCTCATGCCCAGCGGCAGATCGGCCAGCGCGCGCACGGCGGCAAAATCGCCAGCCTCCAGTTCAGCGAGCGTCAGCGGGCAGCGTGGCAGGTCATGGTGGCTGTCGGCATTGGCCGCGCCATGGCCGGGCAAATGCTTGATCACCGGCAATACGCCCCCGGCCAGCAGCCCCTCGGCCGCGGCGCGGGCGCGCTTGGCAACCAGTGCCGGGTCATCCGCCCAGATGCGCCGTTGCAGGAAGGGATGCGTCAATGGCCCGGCGACATCGACCACCGGCGCGCAATTGCCGTCGATCCCCGCCGCGCGCAACTCCGCCGCCATAAGCCGGTGACGCAGCCAGACCGCACGCAGACCGCCGCGCTGGGCATTGGCATCGGGCCAGTCCCGCGCCAATGGCGGGCGCAACCGCTGCACCGTGCCCCCTTCCTGATCCACGAATACCGGCGCATCGCACCCCACAGCCGCCCGCAGATCCGCACAGAGCCGGCGAAGCTGCCCGCGATCCTCGACATTGCGACGAAACAGGATGAAGCCCCAGGGCTGCGTCTGCGCGAAAAGGCGCGCCTCTTCAGGCGTCAGGCGCGGACCCGCGCAGCCAAGGATCGTTGCGCCGGTCATGCCTGCTCCCTCGTCGCCGTCGGCGTTGATCTATCGGATCAGCACCGGGATGCAATCGGCGTTTTCGGCCAGCAGCACAGCGCAGAAGCGGCGCGCCTCGGGCTCGTCGGCAAACCCGTGCGCGCGCAGCCGGTAAAAGGTGCGCCCGCCCGAACTGGCCGGCTCGATGATGCGCCCGCGTCCATCCAGATGCGCCGAGAACCGCCCCGCCAGCGTTTCCCAGGCTTCGCGCGCGGCGGTCTCGTCGTCATAGGCGCCAAGCTGCACCAGCCGCGTTCCGGCCGCCAGCGTGTCAGGGTCTATGTCAATGAAACGCGCGGGTGCCAACCGTGTCACCAGTTGCTCCAACAGCGCCTCGGCTGCCGGATCATGCCCGCCGCTGCCGCTGCCGCTGCCGCCCGCCACCATGGTCGCGCGAACACCACCCGGCCGGCGCGGCGGGATCGGCGAGCGCGCAACCCCCGGCGTACCCGGTGCCACCAGATCCAGTTCGCCCAGACTGAACGAGGCCGGTATGACCATCGCCTCGGCCTCGGTCTCGCGGCCCACTTCCGGCGCCGCGGCAAGCGGCGGTTCGGCACCGGCACGCTGCACCGGGCGGTCCTCACCGGCAAGAGCCACCGGCCCCGGCGCCAGCACGATCTCTTGCGGGGCGCTACCGGCGGCACCCTCGGCGGCCACCGCATTGACCGCCAGCCCCTGATACGCCGCCTGCCGCCCGCCGGGATCGTCGGGGGAAATTCGCATCGGCCCTTCCAGCGCACGCACCACCGGCACGCCGGAAACGTCGCGCACCATCAGTCGATAGCTCCAGACGCCGACCCCTGCCACCAGCGCAACGGACAGA
Source organism: Pararhodobacter sp. (assembly GCA_046295695.1). Taxonomy (GTDB): domain Bacteria; phylum Pseudomonadota; class Alphaproteobacteria; order Rhodobacterales; family Rhodobacteraceae; genus Pararhodobacter. Next base: position 36,116 of record JBKBMS010000011.1, read on the forward strand.
ACCGCGCCGATCACATTGACCATCAGCCCCATGCGCAACGGCTCCGCAACATGCTGCGAAACCTCACCAGGGGCACGATATGCATCGTAATGCAGATGTGCCATGCTCGCCTCTCGCCTATGCCGGGTTTGTCCCGGTCTTGGCCTGTCGTTTCAGTGCCACGGCGCAGCCAATCGCCCCGCGGTCTTCCCTCCCACCTGCGCCAGCCTGTTCTTGTTTCAGCGCAATTCTTCGGCAGGAGTAACGCCAAGGATAGCAAGACCTGCGGAAATAACAACGCCCACGGCACGTGCCAGCGCAATTTTTGCCGCCTGCACCGCCGGATCGTCCTGAATGAAACGCAGGCCCGGCTCTTCATTGCCCCGGTTCCAGTGCCCGTGCAGATCGGCGGCGAGCTCGGTCAGATAGCCGGCGATGCGATGCGGCTCATGGGTGCGCGCGGCGGTTTCGACCTGGCGCGGCCAGTCGGCCAGCTTGCGCATCAGCGCCAGTTCGGCCGGATGATCCAACCGCTCCAGCGCCGCAGCGGCCAGCGCAGCGTCGCTCACATTGGCGCCGGCCTCGGCGGCCTTGCGCAGCACCGAAGCCACGCGCGCATGGGCATATTGCACATACCAGACCGGATTGTCGCGCGACTGCTCCAGCACCTTGTCGAAATCGAAATCCAGCGTGGCATCGTTCTTGCGCGTCAGCATGACGAAACGCGTCACATCGGCACCCACCATCTCGACGACATCGCGCAAGGTGACAAAGGTGCCGGCGCGCTTTGACATCTTGAACGGCTCGCCGTTCTTGTAGAGCTTCACCAACTGGATCAGCTTGATATCGAGCGGCACGCGCCCGGCCGAAAGCGCCGCCACGGCGGCCTTCATGCGCTTCACATATCCGCCGTGATCGGCCCCGAAGATATCGATCAATTCGTCAAAGCCGCGCTCGATCTTGTCGAAGTGATAGGCGATGTCGGGGGCGAAATAGGTCCATGCACCATCGGATTTCATCACCGGGCGGTCCACATCGTCGCCATGCGCGGTGGAGCGGAAAAGCGTCTGCTCGCGCGGTTCCCAGTCCTCGGGGGTCTTGCCCTTGGGCGGCTCCAGCACGCCCTCATAGATAAGCCCCTGCGCGCGCAGGGCGTCCAGCGCCGCCTCGATCCGGCCCGTGCCGTAAAGCGTGCGCTCGCTGGAATAGACATCCATGCGCACGCCCAGCGCTGAAAGATCCTCGCGGATCCTTGCCATCATCCGCTCGGTGGCGAAGGCGCGGAAGGTCTCCAGCCACTCGCTTTCCGGGCGGTCAAGGAAGCGATCGCCGAATTCGGTCTTCAGCGCCTCGCCAACCTCGATGAGATAATCACCGGGATACAGCCCTTCGGCAATCTCGGGGCTCAGCCCATGCGCCTCGCGGTAGCGTTCATAGGCCGAGCGCGCCAGCACCTCCACCTGCGCTCCACCGTCGTTGATGTAATATTCGCGCGTCACCTCCCAGCCGGCGAATGCCAGAAGGTTCGACAAGGCGTCGCCGACCACCGCACCGCGTACATGGCCCACATGCATCGGCCCGGTCGGATTGGCCGAAACGAACTCCACATTCACCCGCCGTCCGCCGCCGATCGCGGCACGGCCGAAAGCCTCGCCCTGCGTCAGCGCGCCACGCAGCACCGCCTGCCAGACATTCGGCGCCAGCCGCAGGTTCAGGAAACCCGGGCCGGCCACCTCGGCGGCCTGCACCCGCGGATCTGCGACCAGCCGCAGGGCCAGCGCCTCGGCGATATCGCGCGGCTTCATCCCGGCCGGTCGCGCCAGCACCATGGCCGCATTGCTCGCCATGTCGCCATGCGCCGCATCGCGCGGAGGCTCCACCGTCACCGCGGCCAGTTCCAGCCCCGTCGGCAATGCCCCTTCGGCCACCATCGCCTCAAGACAATCGATCACCAATGCATGAATATCGTTGAACAGGTTCATGTCACGCTTCCTTTGCTTGCCCCTGCACTACCACGGCAAACGCCAAGGTCAATCGCCCGCAACCCCCCTTTCCCGCCGTCAGGCCGCCGCTTGCCACCGCGCAGATGTCTTTGTGCGCCAAATATCCTGGGGGGTGAGCCCGGCACGGGCGAGGGGGGCAAAGCTCCCCTGCCCGCTAGCCGGAAACGATGTAGCGCGTGAAACGCGCCGCGTCCGATCCCAGAAGCCGGGCATGCTCCTGCAGGGCGAAGCGATCGGTCATGCCGGCCACATAATCGCCCACGATCCGCGCCAGCGCCGCCTCGTCGCGCGCCGCGGCGACGTCTTCACGCCATTCGCCGGGCAGATGGCCCGGCTCGCGCAGGTAAAGCGCAAACAGGTCGCGCACCACCTCGGTGACTTCGGCGCGCATCGCCACCACGCGCGGCGCGCGATACATATGTGTGAACAGGAACTGCCGGATCACCTTCAACTCCCGAAACAGCCTGTCGGAAAAGCGAATGATCGTCACCCCCAGATGACGGATCGCATCGGCATTCCTGGGCTGCGCGGCGTCCAGCCGGTGGCGCGCCACGGCGATCACATCCTCGACCATCACGCCAAAGACCCGCCGCAATGCCTCGTGGCGTCGCCGCATCCGCTCCAGCCCCGGATAAAGCTCGTCCACCGCCGCGAAGGCCGGCCCGGTGATCGGCAGTTCCATCAGATCTTCCTCGCTGAACAGACCCGAGCGCAGCCCGTCATGCAGATCGTGGTGATTGTAGGCCACATCATCGGCGATCGCCGCCACCTGCGCTTCCGCCGAGGCATGGGTATGCAGCGCCAGATCATGCAGCGCGTTGTACTCCGCCAGCGCCAGCGGCAGCGGCCCCTTGCGGGGCGTGCCATCGGCATGAACCAGCGGGCCGTTATGCTTGGCGATGCCTTCCAGCGCCTCCCAGGTCAGGTTCAGCCCGTCAAATTCGGCATAATGGCGCTCCAGCCGGGTGACGATGCGCAGCGCCTGGGCATTATGGTCGAACCCGCCGTAGGGTGCCATCAGCTCGGCCAGCGCATCCTCGCCGGTATGACCGAAGGGCGTGTGCCCCAGGTCATGCGCCAGTGCGATCGCCTCGGACAGATCGGCATTCAGCCCCAGCGCGCCGGACAATGTGCGCGCCACCTGCGCCACCTCGATCGAATGGGTCAGCCGGGTGCGATAATAGTCGCCCTCATGCTCGATGAAGACCTGCGTCTTGTGCTTGAGCCGACGGAAGGCCGAGGAATGGATGATGCGGTCGCGGTCGCGCTGGAAGGGCGAGCGAAAGGTCGAGATGCGCTCGCTGAACAGCCGGCCACGGCTAAGGGCGGGATCGGCGGCATAGGGGGCGGTGGTCATGGTGCTCCTTTCGGATGGCCCCGGCCCGGTCAGGGATACAACCTTGTCCGGTGGCTCGGGGCCGCTTATATCTGGCGTCGAGCCTCAGGAAAACGACCAAACGCCATGAACCTTCCCCCCAAAGTGACCCAACGCGCCTTTGCCCGCCTGGCCGAGATCGCCGAAGATACCGGCGAGGCGCGCGCGCTGCGCGTGGCGGTGGCGGGCGGCGGCTGTTCGGGATTTCAGTATGAAATCACCCTCGACGCCCCCGCCGAGGATGATCTGGTGCTGGAAGGCGGCGGCCAGAAGGTGGTCATCGACCCGGTGTCGCTGCCGTTCTTGGCCAATGCGGTGATCGATTTCTCGGACGAGCTGATTGGCGCGCGCTTCATGGTCGAAAACCCCAATGCCGCATCAAGCTGCGGCTGCGGCATCAGCTTTTCGATGTAACCGCGCCAGCCTGCACCGGCTCAGTCTTCTGTCCGCTCCATGATCTTGCGCACCGCGCCTTCGGCGGCATCCTCGAAGGGCGACAGGATCAGCGTCGCGCCCAGGTCGCGATAGGTGCTGCCCTCGTCGGCTCGGTTGACCGTCACCGCCACCTCGCGCCCGAACCCCGCCGCCGAAAGCGCGTGCAGCAGCGCGGCATGGCCATCGGCCTCTGACAAGGGCCCACGCGCGCGCGGCACCGCCGAGATCACACCCTTGACGCCCGCGAGCGGCAGATGGGCGACGAACTCGGGATCGGTGGCATCGCCGAAATGCGCATCCAGCCCCATGTCGCGCCAGTTGCGCAAGGCCTCGGGGTCAAAATCGACGCCCAGCAGCCGGTAGCCCTTGGCGCGCAGCCCCTGCCCGATACGGCACCCATAGCGCCCCAGCCCGAGGATGATGAAATCGTAGCGGTCGCCGGGACGTTCGGGGCTGTCCTCTTCCAGTTCGCGGAACGCCTGCTTGCGCTCGAACAGGCCCAGAAGCGGCTCGCACAGCGCATAGAGCTTGTGCGACCAGGTGATCATGTAGACGCTCAGCGCGATCGTCACCAGGCCGACCAGCGTCACCAGCCCCATGGCCGCGTCATCGACATGGCCCAGCGCGATACCCATGGCCATGAAGATCAACGAGAATTCGGATATCTGCGCCACCGTCAGTCCGGCCAGAAACCCGGTGCGCTTGCGATAGCCCATATAACCCATGATCGCCAGAACGATCAGCGGGTTGCCGATCAGCACGAAGAGCGACAGCACCACCGCCGGGCCAACCTGCGCCCCCAGCGTCGAAAGATCGAGCTCCGCGCCGAGGCTGAGAAAGAAAAAGAGCAGCAGGAAATCGCGCAAGCTGGCCAGCCGCGCGCCGATCGCATCGCGCATCGGCGTCGAGGCCAGCGAAACCCCTGCCAGAAGCCCGCCCAGCTCCTTGCCCAGCCCGATCAGGTCGGCCACCGCCGCAAAACCCGCTGCCCAGCCGACAGCGAAGATCACCAGCAACTCGGACGAGCGCGCAATCTGCGCCAGCAGCGGATTGGCGATCCAGCGGATGAACACAAAGGCAAAACCCAGCAGCCCAACCGCGCCCAGCGTCAGAAAGGCCAGATCGCGCAGCCCGGCCCCGTCCGGCCCGCCACCAAGGCCGATGGCCGAAACCGCCACCATCGCCAGCACCACGAAAATATCCTGCACGATCAGGAAGCCCAGCGCGATCTTGCCATGCAGCGCGTCGATCTCCTGCTTGTCAGACAGAAGCTTCACGATGATGATCGTCGAGGAAAAGGTCAGCGCGATGGCGATGTAGAGCGCGCTCAGCCAGTCCAGCCCCATCACGAGGCACAGGATGAAGCCGAAAAAGGCAGTGAAGCCCACCTGCCCCAGCCCGGTCGCCACCGCCACCTTGCCAAGGTTGCGCACCAGGTTCACATCGAGCTTCAGCCCCACCAGGAACAGCAGCACCGCAATGCTGATCTGGCTCAGCGTGGCAATGAAATCCTCCGAGCGCACCAATCCCAGCACATCCGGCCCGGCCAGGATGCCAGCGGCGATGAAGGCCACAACCAGCGGCTGACGCAGCAGCAACCCGGCAAAACCCAGCACTGCCGCCAGCAGCACCAGCACCGAAATCTCAGAAAAGACCGAGGAAAACTCCATGCCAGCCCTCTGCGCATCTTCCAACCGGGAGTATCCCTATCGGTGTCGCATGCCCGGCACAGCCTTCGCAAGCCCGTTCGCCGCGATCCGGGCGCGGGACGGGTTCAGCCGATGGGCAGGCAGGCCGCCAGGGCGCGCACCTTCACCAGCGCCGCGCCCGAGGCAATGGCCGCACGCGCCTGCGCCACCCCCTCCATCAGATCCGTGGCGCGCCCGGCCACCACCAGCGCCGCCGCCGCGTTCAGCAACACCGCATCGCGATAGGCTGGCCGGCCCGCACCTTCCAGCACCGCCCTGAGCTCGCGCGCATTTTCCTCTGCCTCACCGCCCAGCAGTTGCTCGAACGGGTGCAGCGGCAGGCCGGCATCCTGGGGGTGCAGGGCAAACTCGCGGATCGCGCCATCCTCCAGCGCCACCACCTGGCTGGGCGCCGCGATCGACAACTCGTCGGTGCCATCCCCGCCATGCACCAGCCATGCGCGTTCCGAGCCAAGCGCGCGCAGCACCTCGGCCATGGGGCGGATCAGATCGGGCGAGAAGGCCCCGGTCAGCTGCCGCTTCACCCCCGCCGGGTTGGTCAGCGGGCCAAGGATGTTGAAGATCGTGCGCGTGCCCAGTTCGGCGCGTACCGGGCCGACATGGCGCATAGCCGGATGGTGCATTGGCGCCATCATGAAACCGATGCCGGTTTCAGCCAGTGCGGCCTCCACCTCGGCGGGGCCGACCATGACATTGATGCCCAACGCGCCCAGCGCATCGGCCGCACCCGATTTGGAACTCAGATTGCGGTTGCCGTGCTTGGCCACCGCCACCCCGGCGCCGGCCACCACGAACGCCGTCGCCGTGGAAATATTGAGCGTGCCCTTGCCGTCGCCACCGGTGCCGACGATGTCCATGGCGCCATCAGGCGCGCGCACCTTCAGGCATTTGGCCCGCATCACCGCCGCCGCGGCGGCATATTCATCCACCGTTTCCCCGCGCGTGCGCAGCACCATCAGAAACCCGCCCATCTGCGCTGGCGTGGCCTCGCCATCGAACAGAATGGTGAAGGCGTCTTCGGCCTCGGCGCGCGTCAGCGGGCGCTCGACGGCAGTGGCGATCAGCGCCTTGATGCCCGCGCTCATGCCGCCACCCCCGCCCCTGCAATGCTGGCCCCCGCACCTCCCGCCCCAGGAAACCCGGCCATGGTCAGGAAATTGCGCAGCATGGCATGCCCATGTTCCGAGGCGATGCTTTCTGGATGAAACTGCACCCCCTCGATGGGCAATGCGCGATGCCGCAACCCCATGATCATGCCGCTTTCAAGCCAGGCGGTGATCTCAAGGCACTCGGGCAGGCTCTCGCGCTCGACGATCAGGCTGTGATAGCGCGTCGCCGCAAAGGGCGAGGGCAGCCCGGCAAAGACGCCCTGCCCGGCATGCTGCATCTGCCCCAGCTTGCCATGCACGATCTCTCCGGCGCGCACCACCTTTCCCCCGAACGCCTGGCCGATGGTCTGATGCCCGAGGCAGACGCCCAGAAGCGGGGTGCGGGTCTCGGCGGCGGCGGCGACCAGCGGCAGGCAGATGCCGGCCTGATCCGGATCGCAGGGGCCGGGGCTGAGCACGATTGCCGCGGGTTTGAGCGCCATTGCCGCCTGCACATCGAGCGCATCGTTGCGCCGCACCGTCACCGGCGCGCCCAGTTCGCCCAGGTAGTGCACCAGATTATAGGTGAAGCTGTCGTAGTTATCGATCAGAAGCAGCATCGGCGGCGGAGCCTTTCGAGGGGGCGCTTGGGCGCCTTCTTCATGCCCCCGAGCGCGCGCCGGGGTCAAGAGGCGTATGGCGCCGCGTCGCGCCACCGCAGGACGATCCGGCCGCCGTCACATTCTCGCCAAAGGGGGTGAAAGACCGCGCGCTTGGCGCTATACCGGGCGCGAGGCAGGCCGCGCGGTACAGGCTTGGCGCGGAAGATGGAAGAGGTGGCAATGGGCGGTTTTATAAAGGGAATTGTGGTTGGCGTCGTCAGCTTTGGCGCAGGCTTTGCGCTGCTGGCGGTCTTGCTGCCACCGCCTGATGTGGGCGCCCCCCTCGCAGCCGATCCTGATGCCAGCGCTGAAATTGTCGCCGCACCCGCCCCCGCAAGCCCCCACCCCAGCAGCAGCGACGCGGTGCAGGCACGCACGGACGAAGGTGCTGTGAATGATGCCGGAGGGGAGGTTTTTGGCGAAGACCATCCGGGGCGCGCGGTGCCGCCCCCTACAGACGCCGAGGACCCGGACGGCGAAAACCCGGACGGCGACACGTCACCCGGTGAGCAGGCCGAAGCCGCACCGGCACAGGATCGCCCCGCGCAGGGGAATGCCGCTGAGGATGGTCTGGCAGAAGGTGGCGCGGCGGAGAGCGCAGCGGAGAGGGGCATGGCCGAGGATCGCGCGTCGCCCGGCAGCCCCGACGCAAGCACGCCAGCGCCGATGACCGCCGCGCCGGATGATGCGCCTTCGCACCCGCAAACCGCCCCCTCTGAATTTGCCGGGGAAATGCCGGCAGATGCGCCGGATGCCCCTGAGCCTTCGCCGGAATCGCATGCGCAGATGGAACCCACGCCCGCTGATGAACGTGCGGACGAGCGTGCCGATGAGCGTGCCGACGAAACCCCGGCAGCAGTGCCCGGCCTGCCCAAACCCGATCTCGCGGAACCCGACGATCCGGCAACCGCCGGCACGCCGCCGGATGAGCCCGAAACCGGAACGGCGGGAGCCGGGATCGCCACGGGTGAGACCGCCCTCACCGGGGCGCAGGACCGCGCCCCCCGGGCGGAAGCCGAAACCGAAGCCGAGCCTGAGGTCGGACAGGCTGCCGTGCTGCGCGCCGTGCCACCCGCCCCCCCGCAGCCCGGCCTGACCCGAATCGTGGAGGGCGTCACCATCGGGCGGCTGCCCGCGATCGGATCGAGCGATGCCACAGGCGGCAGGCCGGATGCCGACGCGGATGCCGACGCGGATGCGCGCGCAGCGGCCCCCGCGCCCGACGGCACCCAGGGCGCGCAATCGCTCTTTGATCCACCCGAGGCCGCGCTTGCCGCCTATCGCCGCTTCGCCGCTGCCCATGATGCGCCACCCGGCTTGCCGCTCTTCGGTGTCATCCTCATTGACGCGCCCGCCGCGCCGGGTGCCGAAGCGGCAATCCGCGCCCTGCCCTTCCCCGTCAGCGTGGCGCTTTCCCCCGAAGATGCCGATGCGCCCCGCCGGGCCGAGGCCTATCGCCGCGCCGGGCATGAGATCGTGATCCTTGCCGAGGGATTGCCGGCAAGGGCCGAGCCCAGCGATATCGAGGTCACGCTCGATGGCTGGCTGCGCGTGCTGCCCGAGGCCATCGCGCTGCTCGATCCGCCCGATGGCACCATCCAGAGCAACCGGCAACTGGCGCAACGGCTGGTGCCGGCGCTGGCGCAGCGCGGTCTGGCGCTTCTGATGCCGGAGCGGGGCCTCAATCCGGCCCAGCAAAGCGCACGCAGCGCCGGGCTGGCGCATGCCACGATCTTTCGCATTCTCGACAGCGATAATGAAAGCCAGTTCACCATCCGCCGCTACCTGGACCGCGCCACCTTTCGCGCGCAGCAGGAGGGGCGGGTGCTGGTGCTGGGCCATGCAGCACAGGCCGAAACCATCAACGGGCTGATCGGCTGGCGCATGGAAGGGCGCGCCGGTCTGGTGGCGCTGACGCCGGCCAGCGCCACGCTGAGCGAACCCTGAACACCGCCATGATCAGGCGAAATGCCCCCACAGCCCATGATCCCACGGGCTGGTGAGGCAGAAACGGCGCGGCGGTGCTTACTTGCCCAGCTTGGCGAGCTTGGCCTCCAGCGCCGCCAGTTGGCGCTTGATCTCGCCCAGATCCTCCGCCGCACCATCGCTGGAACTCTCGGCTGGCGCGGTGGCCTCCTCGTCGGGGGCCTTGCCTTTCATATGCGGCCAGCCTGCCATCATCGATTGCAGGAAAGCCTGCTGCTGGCGCTGCATCGCCTCGAAGCCCGGCATCTTGGACATCTGCGACATCATCGGATTCATGGCGGACATCTGCTCGGCGATCTTGCCCGGCCCCTGACGCAGCATGTCGAACGACATCGCCAGAAACTGCGGCACCACCGATTGCGCCTGCGCGGTATAACTGCGCACCAGATCGGTCAGCACTTCCAGCGGCAGCACATTCTCGCCGCGGCTTTCGTGTTCGGCGATGATCTGCAGAAGGTATTGCCGTGTCAGGTCGTCGCCGGTCTTCAGATCCACGATCTGCACCGCGCGCCCGGCACGGATGAACCCGGCGATGTCTTCCAGCGTGACGTAATCGCTGCTTTCGGTATTATAAAGCCTGCGGCTGGCGTAGCGCTTGATCAACAGCGGCTTTTCGGTTTCCGGCACGGCTGGGCTCCCTCGTGTTGCATTGCAGCGATTGCATTGCAGAAAGCCTAGACCGCAATCGGCCCAGTGAAAACAGATTTCTGACAATACCGCCACCGGGCACCCGCGCCGGAAGCAAAGCGGGGGGTTGGCCGGGACGGCATGAGAAAGGGCGGGCCAAGGCCCGCCCGAAGGCTCTCAATGGGAGGGAACCAGACCCGCCCGGTCTGCGATGCGGCCCAGGCCGCATGCAGCCCTGCTTACTTCGCCGAAACGGTCGCCTTCTTGGCAGCCGCGGCAACCTCGTCGGTGGCCTTCTTGGCGGCAGCGGTCACTTCGCTGGTGGCCTTCTGCATGACGGCAGTGGCTTCAGCCGACATGTCCTTGCCGGCGGCCATCATCAGTTCGACGGTGTCCATCTGCACGCGCTTGGCGATCTCGGCGAAAGCGGCCATGTGCTCGGAGGCCAGTTCGGCCGAGGACGAGGCAAAATCGGTCATCGCCTTGGTGTAGTCGGCCGGCTCTTCCTTGACGGTCGAGACTTCGCCGATCTTGACCAGGGTCTGCTTGGTCCACTTGCTGGACACTTCAGCCGATTTCTCGGCGGCTTCCAGCACGACCTTGCTCATCCGCTCGCCCAGCGCGGCCTGCGTCTTGAACGCATCCTGCATCGCTTTGGTATCGACCGGGAAGCTGCCCATCACGTCTTGCATCATCTTGGTGAAATCGTTCTTCGCCATCTGAATTCTCCTTGCTCGCAACCCGGTGAATTCCGGTTTCTGCGCATGCAGTGAATATGCATGCTGCGGTGCAGCATTTCAAGGGCTTTCTTCTGCGGTGCAGCAAAAAAGTTTTGCCGTTCAGATCCCGTGGCTTAGGCGTCTGGCTGGGCCACGACATAGCTGCCGGGCGCAGGTTCCAGCGCCGAATCGCCGATCTCGCGCGCCTTGATCCGCTTGCCCGAGCGCGCCCGGAGCCATTCTTCCCAGCGCGGCCACCATGAACCGTCGTGGAATTCGGCCTCGGCGCGCCAGCGGTCCGGGTCATCAAGCGGCGCATCGCTGGTGTAATGGCCGTATTTCTTCTTCGAGGGCGGGTTGACGATGCCGGCGATATGCCCCGATTGCGACAGGATGAAGGTCTTGTTGGCGCTGCCCATCTTGGACACCCCGCGCAGGCTTGAGCGCCACGCGGCGATGTGGTCGGTCTCGCAGGCAATGGCGCAAACCGGCACCTTGACCCCGCTGATCGAAACCTCCTCGTCGCAGACCGTGTAGTTGGCCGAGGCGAAGCGATCCTGCTGGCAGAGCCCGCGCAGATATTGCACCGCCATCGCCCCCGGCAGGTTGGTGCCGTCGCCATTCCAGTAGAGCAGATCGAAGGCCGGCGGTGCCTCGCCCAGCATGTAGCTGCGAATGGCCGGCGCGTAGATCAGGTCATTGGCACGCAGATAGGAGAAGGTCTTGGTCATGTAATGCGCGGGCAGATACCCCCTCTGGGACACCTCGGCCTCGATGCCGCCCACAAAATCATCCTCCAGGAATACTCCGACCTCGCCGCGGTCCGAAAAATCGGTCAGCGTGGTGAAGAAGGTGGCGGATTTGACCGAACGGTCCTTGCGCTTTTCCATCAGTGCGAGTGTCAGCGACAAGGTGGTGCCGGCGATACAGTAGCCGATCGCATTGATGGCCTTGACGCCGCAGATCTCGCGCACCCTGGCAATGGCCTCCAGAAAACCCTCGCGCACATAATCATCCATGCCGACGTCAGCATAGCTGGCATCCGGATTGACCCAGCTGACCACGAAAAGCGTGTATCCCTGATCGACAATCCATTGGATCAGGCTGTTTTGCGGCTTCAGATCGAGCACATAGAACTTGTTGATCCAGGGCGGAAAGATCAGCAGCGGCACCTCATGCACCTGCTCGGTGGTGGGGGAATACTGGAGCAACTCGAACATGCGGTTGCGATAGACCACCGCGCCCCTGGCCGTGGCGATATTGCCGCCCACCTTGAAGGCGCCGCGGTCCGACAGCGTGACCAGCATCTCGCCGTCATTGGCCTCGATGTCGCTCACCAGGTTTTCCAGCCCCTTGACCAGGCTCTCGCCCTCGGTTTCGACGGCCTTCATCAGCGCGTCCGGATTGGTGCCCAGAAAGTTGGTCGGCGCCATCATGTCGATGATCTGCTTGCCGAAATACTCCAGCCGCCGCTTCTCCCGCGCATCGAGCGTATCAAGCGCGGCGATCGCCTCCTCGATGGCCTGGCTCGACATCAGATATTGCTGCTTGATGTAGTTGAAATAGGGATGCGTCTTCCAGAGCGGATTGGAAAAGCGCCGATCATCGGGGGTATTGTCCACGGGCGGGGTCAGCTTGCCGCCGCGCAGGGCTTCCTGCGCCTCGGCGAAATGCTTCAGTGTCTTGCCCCAATACCCCACCTGATGCTCGATGATCTTCGAAGGGTTCTGCACCATCTCGGTCCAGTAGGCCGATGCGGCGCGCAGATAGAGCGAGGGGTCAGGCCCCTGCAGGTCCGGGCGGTGCGGCTTCTTTTTTGCAAACGCAGCAACGAGACGCTGCGTCAAAACCTCGATCCGCGCCAGATTGGCGTTAAGTTTGTCCAGATTAGCGGAATTTTCATATTCGGAAGTTGTCATATGCCAAATCCCCCCGTATCTTCCTGCATTGCAGCATAGTCAGGCCGGGCCGGGTTGGGAAGCAACCATTTGAGCCATCGAGCACGCCGAGGCAGGAGAACCGCATGAAACAGATGGCCAGCTACGACCTGATGGAGACCATGCGCAACACGCATGAATGGCTTGGAGCCTCTGCGCGCGCCTTCGCCTCCTACCCGGTCTGGGGTCTGGCACCACATCCGATGTTCAAGCTGATGTCGGCCTGGGGCCGCGTGACCGAGCGCAGCTTCGCGCGCATGACGATCAAGCCCGACTGGGGCATCCGCACGGTTGTTGCCGAAGACGGGCGAGACCACCTGGTGGAAACCCAGATCGAGATCGCGCGCCCGTTCGGCGATCTGGTGCGCTTTCGCGTGCACGGCCGCCCCGAGAAGCCGCGCCGCATCCTGCTGGTGGCGCCGATGTCGGGCCATTATGCAACGCTGCTGCGCTCGACCGTGGCAAGCCTGCTGCCCGATGCCGAGCTTTGGGTGACCGATTGGCACAATGCCCGTGACATCCCGGTCTCTGAGGGCAAGTTCGACATCGAGGATTACACCCGCTACCTGGTCGACTACATGCGCCACCTCGGGCCCGATACCCATGTCATCGCGGTCTGCCAGCCGGTGCCGCTGGCGCTGGCCGCCACCGCGCTTCTGGCCGAGGAAGAGCCCGATGCCCAGCCTCTGACGCTCACGCTCATCGGCGGCCCCGTGGACCCCGACGCCAACCCCACCGAAGTCACCGATTTCGGCCGCCGCGTCACCATGGGCCAGCTTGAACACATGGCCATCCAGCGCGTCGGCTTCAAATACGCCGGCGTCGGGCGGCTGGTCTATCCGGGGCTTCTGCAACTCGCGGGCTTCATCTCGATGAATCTCGACCGCCACGCGCAGGCCTTTGCCGACAAGATCACCGCCGCCGCCCGCGGCGAGGACAGCGAGCGCGACAAGCACAACCGCTTCTATGACGAATATCTGGCGGTGATGGACATGACTGCCGAATTCTACCTCTCGACGGTTGAACGCATCTTCAAGGATCGTGAAATCGCGCGCAACGCCTTCACCGTCGCCGGCAGGCAGGTCGATATCGCCAAGATCACCGATGTCGCGGTGAAGATCGTCGAGGGCGGCAAGGATGACATCTCGGCGCCCGGCCAGTGCCTCGCCGCGCTCGATCTGCTCACCGGGCTCGATGACAGCAAGAAAGCCGCCTATCTGGAGCCGAATGCCGGCCATTACGGTATCTTCGCCGGCACCAGCTGGCGCAACAACATCCGCCCGCTGGTCTTTGGCTTCATGGACCAGCACGGCCAGCGCAACGCACCGCCGCGCACGCCAGGCAAGGACCGGGCATTAAAGCTGGCCACCTCGAACGGTTGAAAGAGCGCGCGGCTCAGGGGGCGTTGCCCCCTCGCCCGTTGCGGGCTCACCCCCAGGATATTTGTCGCACAAAGACAGTCAGAGGCGCGGCCTGGCGGTTCAGGAAAACCAGCGCAGCCCGGCTTCGGTGACCACGCCGTCAAGGCGCTGATCAAAGACATCGACGGGCACCTGCGGCAATTCCTGCGCCCCATAGGCGAACCCCAGGGCCAGCACATCACCAACCGCGCGCAGCGCGGCCAGGGTGCGATCATAGAATCCGCCGCCATAGCCCAGCCGATACCCGCGCGGATCGAAACCGACCATCGGCACGATCAGAACCCGCGGCACCATCACCTGCCCCTGCGCCGGGATGCGCGCGCCGAACGGCCCCTCGATCAGCGCGCAGCCGGGCTGCCAGAGGTGAAAGGCCAGCGCCCGGCCCGCACCGCGGATCACCGGCACGCCGACCGGGCCAGTATGGGCCTCCATGACCGGGAGAGGGTCGATCTCGGTGCGCATCGCCATGTATCCGGCGAGCGGCGCATCGGCAAAGGGCTTCAGCGCAGCCGCCAGATGCTGCTGCGCGCGCGCATCCAGCCCGGCGCCATGTGCGGCCTTTCGCGCCGCGAAGGCACGTTGGCGGGCCTGAGCCTTTGCCTCGTCGATCCGCATGGCTAGAGCAGGAAGATCGAGGCGAAACCGAGAAAGGCGAAGAAGCCCATCACATCGGTCAATGTGGTGACGAAAGTGCCCGAGGCCAGCGCCGGATCCATGCCCAGCCGGTTCATGCCCAGCGGCACCAGCACGCCCCCCAGCGCCGCAACGATCTGGTTGCAGATCATCGCCATGCCCAGCACCGCGCCAAGCAGGAGATCGTCGAAGATCAGCCAGCCGCCAAGCCCCAGGATCGCCGCCAGGCCGACCCCGTTGAGAAGCCCCGCGCCAAGCTCGCGCCAGACAACGCGTCGGGCATTGGCCGAGGTCAGGCTGCGCGTGGCGAGCGAGCGCACCGCCACTGCCAGCGATTGCGTGCCCGCGATGCCCCCGGTTGAGGCGACGATCGGCATAAGCGCCGCCAGCACCACCAGCGCCTCGATGGTGGCCTCGAACTGCGTAATGACAACCGCCGAAAGCGAGGCGGTGAAAAGGTTGACCACCAGCCAGGGCAGCCTGAGCCGCGCCGTGGTCAGCGCGCTGTCGGTGACCGAAGCCTCCATCACCACCCCCGAAAGGCGCAGAATGTCCTCTTCATGCTCTTCGTCGAGCACATTCATCGCGTCATCAATCGTGATGACCCCGACCAGCCGGCCCGCGGCATCGACAACAGGGGTCGAGATCAGGTGATACTTGTTGAACAGATAGGCCACCTCGCCCTCTTCCTCGGTGGCCTCGATGGTGCGAAAGCTCTCATCGGTCAGATCGGCCAGCGCATTGTCACGCCGCGCCGCCAGCACCCTGCCCAGGGTGACATACCCTGTCGGACGGTGGCGCTCATCGACCAGAATGACATGATAGAACTGATCGGGCAGCCATTCGGCCGAACGCAGGAAATCGATCGCCTGGCCAACCGTCCAGTCCTGCGGCATCGACACCGTTTCCGACTGCATGAGCCGCCCGGCCGAATATTCCGGATAGGTCAGCGCATTCTCGACAGCGGCACGATCCTCGCTTTCCAGCGCTCCCAGGATGAAAGCCTGTTCGCCATGCTCCAGATCTTCGAGAATATCGACCACGTCATCGGTATCGAGTTCGCGCATCGCCTCGGCGAGCACGTCGCGCGGCAGCGCCTCGATCACCTCTTCACGAATCGAGTCATCAAGCTCCGACAGAAGGTCGCCGTCGATCTCGGCGGCATAAAGCGCCACCAGCGCCCGGCGTTCGCTGGCGCTGACCTGTTCCAGAAGATCCGCAATATCGGCGGCATGCAGAGGCTCCAGCGCGGCAGCGAGCGCGGCCTTGTCCTCGGACTCGACAGCACTCAGAACGGCGCTGATGCGCGCGGCGTCAAGCTCGGCATCAGGCTCGGCATCCGGCTCACGCCCCCCCCCGTCAGCGAGGGCAGCCGCACCGGCGGTGGCCGGTGGTGTGGTTCCGGCCTGATCGTCATTCAGCCGGTTGCGCTCGTCATCGCTCATCGCCACCCCTTGTCAGCCGGAACACCACGCCGAGTCGCCCCCTTGCGTCAGACGGTTGTTATGCGCAAAAGGCTGCGCGATAAAGGGCAAGCGATCCCTTTCCCCCTGAACCCGCCGGAACCCGGCCTCAAAACAATGCCATGAGCCCCCGATGCCGGACCTGCTGATCGGTCAGACCCTGACCTTCACCGACGATCCCTTTCACCACGGCCCCGACGCCGCACGCCATGCCAGCCGCGAAGGGGTGCTGATCGACGGCGGCGTTATCCAGGCCATCGGCCCGGCCGAGGCCCTGCGCGCCGCACATCCGCAGGCGCGTGTGCATGACTACGGCGCGGGGCTCCTTTCAGCGGGTTTCGTCGATGCCCATATCCACTATCCGCAGACCGGCATCATCGCCAGTTGGGGCAAGCGGCTGATCGACTGGCTCAACACCTATACCTTCCCCGAGGAGATGCGCCTCGCCGATCCGACCTATGCACGCCAGATCGCCGAAACCTGCCTTGATCTGATGCTGGCGCAGGGCACGACGACCCTGTGCAGCTATGCCACGATCCATCCCGCCAGCGCCGACGCGCTCTTCGAGGCAGGACAGGCGCGCGGCATGCGCCTTCTCGCCGGCAAGACCTGCATGGACCGCAACGCCCCCGAAGGTCTGCGCGACAATGCGCAATCAGCCTATGACGACAGCAAGGCATTGCTGGAACGCTGGCATGGCCAGGGCCGGCTTGGCTATGTGATCACACCGCGCTTCGCTCCCACCTCCAGCCCCGAACAGCTCGAAGCGCTCGGGGCGCTCTGGGCCGAACACCCTGATTGCCTGATGCAGACCCATCTGAGCGAACAGACCGAGGAAATCGCCTGGGTGCGTCAACTCTTCCCTCGGGCGCGCGACTATCTCGATGTCTATGAACATTTCGGCCTGCTGGGGCGCGGCGCGCTGTTCGGCCATGCGATCCATCTTGAGCCGCGCGAACGCGCCCACCTGAAGGAAACCGGCGCCGCACTCATCCACTGCCCCACCTCCAACGCCTTCATCGGCTCGGGGTTGTTCGACATGGGCGCGCTCAAGGGAGAGGGGCAGCGCGTGGGTCTGGCCACCGATATCGGTGGCGGCTCGTCCTTTTCGATGCTGCGCACCATGGCCGCCGCCTATGAAATCGGGCAGCTGGCCGGCACCGCGCTGCACCCTGCGGCGCTCTGGTGGCTGGCCACCGCCGGCTCGGCCGAAGCGCTGGGGCTCGGCGCGCAAATCGGCCGGCTGGCCCCCGGCATGGAGGCCGACCTGGTGGTGCTCGACCTTGCGTCCACCCCGGCCATTGCCCAGCGCTCCGCACGCGCCACGGACATCTGGGAGGCGCTCTTCCCCACCATCATGATGGGCGATGATCGTGCGATCACCGCCACCTGGGTCGCCGGAAAGCCGGTCACGCGCACCGCCCTGCCGTGACAGCCTGCGACAGGCACCCGATCCGGCCCGTCTTTGTGCCACAAATATCCCGGGGGAGAGGCGCCGCGCGCCGAGGGGGCAGCGCCCCCTAGCCCTGTGCCAGCAGCGCCAGCGCCTCGGCGTGAATGGCGGCATTGGCCGCGGCCAGCACCTGCCCGCCCTCGTGCACCGGCCCGCCGGACCAGTCGGTGACCATGCCGCCTGCTGCCTCGATCACGGCGATCGGCGCCTGCACATCGTAGCTTTGCAGCCCGGCCTCGATCACCAGATCGATCTGCCCGGCGGCGATCAGCGCATAGGCGTAGCAATCCATCCCGTAGCGCGTCAGCCGTGCGGCCCTCGCCACGCGCGCGAATGCCGCCTGCTCGGCCGGAGTGCCGACCTCGGGGAAGGTGGTGAAAAGGATCGCCTCCGCCAGCGGCCGCGGCGGGCGGGTACGCAGCGCGGCCGCGCCCATCGGGCCGTGCATTCGTGCCACCCCGAGGCCACCGCAAAACCGCTCGTTGATATACGGCTGGTCGATCACCCCCAGAATCGGCCCCTCGGCATCCGACAGGGCGATAAGCACCCCCCAGGTCGGCGTGCCGCTCAGATAGCCGCGGGTGCCGTCGATCGGATCGAGCACCCAGGTCAACCCGCTGGTGCCGGCGCGCAGGCCACGCTCTTCACCCAGCACGGCATCCTCGGGGCGACGCTCCGCCAGAAGCGCACGCATGGCATCCTCAGCCGCACGGTCGGCGGCGGTCACCGGGTCGAAGCCGGCGCTGTCCTTGTTTTCCGCCAGCAGGGCCGGGTTGCGGAAATGCGCCAGCGCCGCCGGGCGGGCAACATCGGCCAGCGCATGGGCGGTCTGCCAAAGCGCGTCGATCTCGGTTCGGGAAAGCGCCTTGCGCGGCATGGACGAACTCCTGCTGACCAGCCGCGCAAACCAGCGACGCCCTTCACCGCCAGATCGGGGCACCGCCACCCCGCACTGACCCATGACGCGGGCTGGCCGGAGGAGCGCCACGGACGCATCCTGCTTAGCCGCAAGCCCTCACCACGGCAAGCCGCCCGGTGGAGCCGGGGGCATCATGCGGCGTCCGAAAGGACCCGCGCCAGATCGAACAGGCGTTTGCGCTGCGCTTCGGGAATGGCGTAATAGGCGCGCACCAATTCCATCGCTTCCTTGTTGCCCAGAAAATCGGCCGCGTCGCCCGGCGCATCGGACGCATCCTCGGACAGGCCGTCGAAGAAGAAACTGACCGGCACCGCAAGCGTGCGCGCAATATCCCAAAGCCGCGAGGCGCTGACCCGGTTCATGCCGGTCTCGTATTTCTGGATCTGCTGAAACTTGATCCCGACCGAATCGGCCAGTTGCTGTTGGGTCATGCCGACCATCCAGCGCCGATGGCGGATTCGCTTGCCGACATGCACATCCACGGGGTGTTTCACGAAAAGGCTCCTCGCTGTTCGGGCCAAAGGATCGGCCACGCTTCTGCTCACTCACACTCAAACATCAAGCAATTTTCATGCCAAATTGGATTTCCGGAAAGATTTTTGAACAAATCCCGGTTTTTCGCTACGTCCTGGTGGCGGATAGTGCCGATATTCAGCCTTTGGAGCCGCTACACTCAAGGATGTATCCTCATCGCCTGACTTCTATCAGAGCGAGTTTTGCAAAATGCGATGGAAAATGCAATCAACCAAAGCGTGAGTTTCGCATTTTGCGAATTTGGTTCTGACCTTACGTCCGCGCGGCGCTCGGAGCTTTACCTGAAGCACGCGCAACGACATGCTGAACGCCTCATCCTGCCTCTGCCTGCCCCGCACAGGCCCATCCACCGGAGATGCGAATGCGCGCCCTTGTCCTGACCTCGACCGAAACGCCCCCGGCCCTGAGCGAACTGCCCCTGCCGCAACCCGGCCCCGGACAGGTGCGGCTGAAAATCCATGCCTGCGGGCTCAATTTCGCCGATCTGCTGATGGCGCGCGGGCAATACCAGGAGCGCCCGGAACTGCCCTTCGTCATGGGCATGGAGGTGGCCGGCGTGGTCGATGCGCTGGGTGAAGGCGTCAGCACACTACAGCCGGGCCAGCGCGTCGCGGCCTTCGCGGGAAAGGGCGGACTGGCCGAATATGGCTGCTTTCCCGCTGACGCCTGCCTGCCGATCCCGGAGGCCATGCCGTTCGAACATGCCGCGGGCTTCATGATCGCCTACGGCACCTCGCATGTGGCGCTTGACCATCGCGCCAGGCTGCAAGGCGGCGAGACGCTGCTGGTGCTTGGCGCGGCGGGCGGCGTGGGGCTGACGGCGGTCGAGATCGGCAAGAAGATGGGCGCGCGGGTGGTGGCGGTGGCGCGGGGTGCGGCCAAGCTGGCCGTTGCCCAGGCAGCCGGCGCCGATGTGCTGATCGACAGCGACGAAGCCGATCTGAAGACCGCCTTCAAAGCCCTTGGCGGGGTCGATGTGGTCTATGACGCGGTGGGCGAGCCGGCCTCGGCGGCGGCGCTGCGTGCCCTGCGCCCGGAGGGACGGTTCATCGTCATCGGTTTTGCCGGTGGGCAGGTGCCGCAATTTCCTGCCAATCTGCTACTGGTCAAGAATATCGACGTGATCGGCCTTTACTGGGGCGGCTATGCCACCTTCAAGCCGCAGGTCATCACCCGCTCGCTGATCGACCTGACGCGGTGGTATGCCGAGGGCGCGCTCAAGCCTCATGTCAGCCACGCCCTGCCGTTGGAGCGCGCCGCCGAGGGGATGGCGCTGATGCGCAGCCGGCAGTCCACCGGCAAGGTCGTCATCACCATGCACGGCTGAACCATGCACGGTTGCACGCTTGCCTCAGACCACCGATAGCGCGGGGCGGGCGACCACCTCGCCATCGGGGACCGACCAGGCCTTGCGCAGCAGATCGGCCAGTGCGGCCACGCCGGGGCTTTCGGTGCCGGGACGGATATACATGTTGATCAGATGGCGCGTCAGCTCGGGCAGCGCGCCACCATGGTTGATGCGCTCGGCATAGGGCGGCTCGGTGCCCGCCAGCAGCGTGTGCACCGCCATGTCGCAACTCACCGCCGCTTCAAGCGTGCGATCCGAATCGGATTCAACCGCCGCCTCCCAGGCAATGTCCGCCCGGTCCAGCGCCGCGATCACCCCGGCACGGAACGCACAATACCGCCCCAGCGCCAGCCGCAACGGGCGCTGGCGCCAGGTCTGCCCGCCCGGCGCGCCGATCCAGACCAATGGCAACTGGGTCAGCGTCTCGCCCCCGGCATCGCAATGGCCCTCGGTGGTCAGGATAAGATCGCATTCACCGGCGGCGAAAGCCTCCCTGGCCTTGCGCGTATTGACCGCCTGCAATTGCACCTTCATGCGCGGGCAGGCTGCCTTGAAACGTTGCAGAACCTGCGGAATATGCGGATACACGATGTCGTAGGGAACGCAGAGCACGATCTCGCCCTCGTATTCGCTGTCGGTCAGCCGCGCCATCACCTCGTCATTGAGCGCCAGCATGCGCCGTGCATAACCCAGCATCTGCTCGCCGGCGGCGGTCAGTTGCACGCCGCGCCCCGCACGATCCAGCAGCGCCAGCCCCAGCATGTCTTCCAGCCGCTTTATCTGCATCGACACCGCCGATTGCGTCAGGTTGAGCACATGCCCCGCCCGCGTCACGCCGCCGTAATCGGCCACGGCGGTCAGGGCACGCAGGGCGGTCAGGTCAAGATTGCGCCTCATATCACGATCCTAGATGTGATTCATGAAAATCATTCGTTTTACTTATGGGCATGATCCGGGCATCAAATCAACAGCAATGATGCGACACCGGGCATTCATCTCTTCTTCTGATGCCCCGGCCCAACCGAGCAACCCCAGGTGATGCCATGACCGCCAACACTTCCTCCTCCGTCTGCCTTGCGCACCCGCTTCAGGCTCCCGGCCATGCCGCACAGCGGCACCGGCACTGGTTGACGCCGGCGCGGCCCGTCGTTTGGATCTGGTCATCGCTTTGGGCACGCCTGGAGCGCGCACGCTGCCTGGCCCGCCAGCGCCGGGCGCTGCTGGATCTTGACGAGACGCTCCTGCGCGACATCGGCCTGAGCCGCGAAGACGCGCTGCGCGAGGCCGGGCGCCCGTTCTGGGACGCGCCGCGCCATTGGCTCGGCTGACACCGAGCAAACAGCGACGGCACCGATTAACCATAAGTTATGCGCGCCTAGGCACCGGTTTTCCTTGAAAAGACCGGTGCCAGACACGATATTGCACTCAATCGCGCGGCCCATGCCGGTCGCGCGGCTTGGCATATCGAACGGAGGGTTTTCAATGGCCAACTATCAGTCGATGCGTGCGGGCGCCGCCGGTGCACTCAGCGCCGAGATCGACACCGGGCTGCGCGCCCATATGAACAAGGTCTATGGCCTGATGTCGGTCGGCATGGTGCTGACGGCGGCAGCGGCCTGGGCGCTTTCCGGCCTGGCGGTCACCGACAATCCGGCCAATGCGGCAGCCCAGCTGGGCAATGGCCGCATGCTGACGGATCTTGGCGTGCTGTTCTACACCACGCCGCTGCGCTGGGTGATCATGTTCGCGCCGCTGGTCTTCGTCTTTGCGTTCAGCGCGATGGCCAACCGCGTCTCGGCGGCTGCCGGGCAGTTGCTGTTTCACACCTTCGCTGTGCTGATGGGCCTGTCGATCAGCTGGATCTTCCTGAGCTTCACCACCTTCTCGATCGTGCAGACCTTCGTCGCCACCGCCGCGGCCTTTGCCGCGCTCAGCCTTTACGGCTACACCACGAAGACCAACCTTTCGGGGATGGGCACCTTCCTGATGATGGGGGTGATTGGCCTGATCGTGGCAATGATCATCAACATCTTCCTGCAATCGCCGGCAATGATGTTCGCGATCTCGGCCATCGGTGTGCTGATCTTCGCCGGCCTGACCGCCTATGACACCCAGGCGATCAAGAACGAATATGTCGCCCATGCCGCGCATGGCGATCAGGAATGGCTGGAAAAATCGGCCACGATGGGGGCGCTGCGTCTCTATCTGGACTTCATCAACATGTTCATGTTCCTGCTGCAGTTCATGGGTAACCGCGAATAACCCCCAGCAGGCAAACACGCATCAGGGCCGGCGGCAGCGCCGGCCCTTTTCATTTGTCACCCACAGGCGCAACCCCTCAATCCTTGCAGCCAACCCCGGCAAACTTCCCGGCACACAGGCACTCGCCTGCATGGGCACCCGCCTGCTTGGGCAGCCGCAGGCACGGGCCGGGCACTCTGGCACGCGGGCATGCAAAAGGCCGCACCAGAAGGCGCGGCCTGCATGCGGCTCAACCGGAAGGGCGATCTTACTTGATCTTGCCTTCCTTGTATTCGACGTGCTGACGCACGACCGGGTCGAACTTGCGGATCACCATCTTCTCGGTCATCGTGCGGGCGTTTTTCTTGGTCACGTAGAAGTGGCCGGTGCCCGCCGTCGAGTTCAGACGGATCTTGATCGTCGTCGGCTTCGCCATGGCGTTTCTCCTGAACGGGGCAACGGCGGTCGCCCGTGAAATCGTTTGAAGCCCGCCTTTTACGCAAAGCCGTGCCGGAGTCAACAGCCCTTCGCGGGCCATGGCGCTCAATAGGCGTTTTTCGTGGTGATCAGGCTGATGGGCGTGAACACCAGGATCTTCAGATCCAGCCAGAGCGACCAGTTCTCAACATAATGCAGGTCATGCTCGACGCGGGCGCGGATCTTTTCAGGCGTGTTCATCTCGCCCCGCCAGCCGTTGATCTGCGCCCAGCCGGTCACACCGGGCTTGACCTTGTGGCGCGCCGAATAGGCCTCGGCGACCGCATCATAGACCAGATCGCCGGTGCGCGCCGCGGTGGCGTGCGGGCGCGGACCCACCAGTGACAGATCGCCGCGCAACACATTGTAGATCTGTGGCAATTCATCAAGCGAGCTGCGCCGCAAGAAACGGCCCAGCCGTGTCACCCGGTCATCCCCGCGCCGCACCGCGCGCACCGCCGAAGGATCGCAGCGATCAGCATACATCGAGCGGAACTTGAACACCTCGATAGGGCGGTTGTTGAAACCATGGCGCTTCTGGCGAAACAGAACCGGGCCGGGCGATTCCAGCCGGATCGCCAGCGCCACCAGCACCATCACCGGCGCGAAGACCAGCGCTGCAAGGCTTGCAAACACCAGATCGAACGCGCGCTTGACCAACGCATCGCCCCCATGGATCGGGCGTGAATAGAAGTTCACCATGCGAAACCGCCCGATCCGCGAACGCCGGCGGCGGGCGAAATCGGGCAACTCGGCATCGGCCATCACCCGGATATCCACCGGCAACACCAGAATCTGCGTCAACAGCTCCATCAGCCGTCGGTGCGAGATCCGCGGTATCGCCACGATCACCGTGTCGATATGGGCAAGCCGGCCAAAGGCGATCAGATCGTCGACATTGCCCATCTTGTGATGGCCCTCGATCACATCGGGCGAACGTGTATCGCGGCGTTCGTCAAAAAAGCCGCACAGCCGCCGCCCCTTGCGCCGCTCGCGGTCGATCTCGCGGATCAGCGGCGCCAGATCGTTGCCACTGCCGATCACCACGATCCGATGTTCCATCTGGCCGGTCTTGGTCAGAAACCGGATGCGCGCCCAGACCAGCAGGCGCGCCAGCACCATCGGCCCGCTGGCCAATGCCGCCCAAAGCCCCACCCAGCGCAATTCGCCCGCGCCCGGCGGCTCGGCCAGCCAGATCAGGCCGCAAAGTGCGGCAAAGCCCAGCGACATTCCACACCACAGCAATACCAGCATGTTGGCCAGCCGGCGCATGCGCCGAAAGCGATAGGCTCCCATCAGCCGCATGGCAACCACAACCAGGATCGCCGCCAGCCATACCACCAGCAAGCCCGGCCCGGCGGCAAAAGTATCCGGTGCCGCCAGTCCGGCGATCAGTCCGGCACCGAAAAGCGCCAGCAGATCGAGGCATTGCAGGAGCGCCGCGAAGATCCCCGGCCGCACCGCCGGGCGGCTCAGCCGCTGCGCCTCGGCCAGCGCCTGACCATTGAGCAGCCGCGGCATCGCGCGGGCGCGCGCGCCGGCGCGAGACCGCTTTCCGGTCGCAAACAGCGATTTGTCGACGACGTCGGCCATCACTCTCCATGCCCAACAGGCGGTGCCGCGTGGTTTCAGACCACCACGCCCCCGGCCAGCGCTGCAGCCGGGGTTCTCCGCCGGTTCTAGCGCCGTCATCAGGCAAAAATATGGCTGCGCGGATGGCCTGTAAGCCGGATTCTGTTCCGGGGTTGCCCCCTTCGACGGCCATTCATCTGCGCCCGCCATCACTGACGGGCTGAAGCTGCCAACCCGGGCCTCCGGGCTGAGACGTCCCTGCGAGGATATCGGTCGCCCGATCACACCCGCACGAGGCCCCTATTTGGCATTGCTCCCGGTGGGGCTTGCCGTGCCGGTCCGGTTGCCCGTCCCGCGGTGGGCTCTTACCCCACCGTTTCACCCTTACCCCCGGCGCGCCCATGGCCCGGCGGGGGCGGTCTGTTCTCTGTGGCGCTTTCCCTCGGGTTGCCCCGGCCGGGCGTTACCCGGCACCGTTGCCTCATGGAGTCCGGACTTTCCTCAGGCGTTGCCACCTGCGACCGTCCGGCCATCCGCGCCCGCTCCAGATAGGCCCGCCGAACGCGCGGGTCAATCGCCGATCGCCGGTTGAACGCGCCGCGACGGTCTTTGTGCCGCAAATATCCTGGGGGTGAAGGGCCACCGGCCCGAGGGGGCAAAGCCCCCTCGACAGGATCAATCAGGGGGGCAAGGCCCCTGCCATCCCTCACTTGCGCTCTCTCCCTCGAGTTCAGTCCGATTTTCAGCACGATTTTCAGCGCTGTGCGGCCCAGTCGCGCAGCCGCGCCACATAGCGCGCCAGCGTGTCGATCTCCAGATTGACCCGGTCGCCGACGCCAACCGCGCCCCAGGTCGTCACCGCCTTGGTATGGGCGATCAGATTGACGCCGAACTCGCACCCCTCGACCTCGTTCACCGTCAGCGAGGTGCCGTTGAGCGCCACCGACCCTTTCGGCGCGATGAACCCGGCAAGCTCGGCCGGCGCACGAAAGCGCAGCCGCGTGCTGTCGCCCTCGTCCTGGCGCGCGATCACCTCGGCCACACCATCGACATGGCCTGAAACGATATGCCCGCCCAGCTCGTCCCCCACCTTGAGCGCGCGCTCAAGGTTGATCCGCTTGCCGCAGGGCCAGCCATTATGGCTGATATTGGTCTTGGAAACGGTCTCGGCGGAAATATCGACCTCAAACCAATCGGCGCCCAGCGCCACCACGGTCAGGCACACCCCGTCGCAGGCGATGGAGGCACCGATGTCTATACTCCTGGTGTCATAGGCCGTGCCAATGCGGGCGCGCAGATCGCCGAGCTGTTCCAAAGCGTCGATCCGGCCGATGTCGGTGATGATCCCGGTGAACATGCCCTGCCCTCCTGCCTGTGATGTCTGCCGTCTGTTCTGCCGCCCGTTCTGCCGCATCACGCGCCACGCTTCCAGCCCTATCCGCAGCCGCCCCGAATGGTCTTGCCGGCCCCGGCCCGGCCCAGTTGTGAACAATACGTCCGAAATGCCCAGAATTGGGCACAATTTCACCCTCGCAAGGCTTTATGCGGACCCTGAGATCTGGCAATCTGTCAGGCAAATCAACACGCGGGGCAAACCCTTCGGGCAGAGGTTGATAACGATGATCCGACTGACCGGCGATGATCGCCGCTTCCTGTTCCTGCAAGGGCCGCATGGCCCCTTCTTTCGTCATCTGGGGGCGATGCTGCGTCGCACCGGGGCTCAGGTCTGGAGGATCGGCTTCAACATCGGCGATCAGGTGTTCTGGTCACGGCGCGGATACATTCCCTATACCGGCGCCCAGCAGGACTGGCCCGGCTATATCGCCGGCGAACTGCGCAGCAAGGGCATCACCGATCTGGTGCTCTATGGCGACACCCGCTTCATTCATGCCCAGGCCATCAAGGCCGCGCAGGCGCTCGGCATCACCGTGCATGTCTTCGAGGAAGGCTATCTGCGGCCCTGGTGGGTGAGTTATGAGCGCGGCGGCTCGAACGGCAACTCGCGCCTGATGCAGCTCAACATTGCCGACATGCGCAAAGCGCTGGAGAACTGCGAGATCGACCTCGTCGATGCTCCGGCGCATTGGGGCGACATGCGCCACCATGTCTTCTACGGTGCGCTCTATCATGCCTTCGTGCTGTTCGGGAATTTCCGCTATCGCGGGTTCCGGCCGCACCGCCGGCTGAGCGTGCGCCAGGAATTCGGCCTGTATCTGCGCCGCCTGCTGGCCATGCCCTTTCACGCGCTGGAACGACGCATTGCCACCTGGCGCATCCGCACCGGCGGCTTTCCCTATCATCTGGCATTGCTGCAACTCGAACATGATTCGAGCTTCCAGATGCACAGCTCCTTCGCCACCATGACCGAGTTTCTGGAACTCGCCATCAAGGGTTTTGCCGAGGGCGCGCCGCGCCATCACCATCTGGTCTTCAAGGCCCATCCGCTGGAGGACGGGCGCACCGCGCTCAAGCGCGACATCTTTCGCCTGGCGCGCGCCCACGGGATCGAAGGGCGCGTGCATTTCGTGCGCGGCGGCAAGCTGGCGGGGCTTCTGAACCATGCCCGTTCGGCCGTCACGGTCAATTCCACCGCCGCCCAGCAGGTGCTGTGGCGCGGCATGCCGCTCAAGGTTTTCGGGCGCGCGGTCTATGACAAACCCGAGTTCGTCTCGGTGCAGCCACTGGCCGAATTCTTCAACCAGCCCACCCGCCCGGACAACCGCGCCTATCGCGATTACCGCCGCTTCCTGCTGGAAACCTCGCAACTTCCCGGCGGGTTCTATTCGGCACCGGGGCGGCGGCAGTTGCTGCGCCAGGTGGTCGATCTGATGCTGGCACCGGAAGATCCCTATTCCGCCCTGATCAACGGCAAAGCGGCCCCACGGCAACAGTTGCGCCTGGTCAGATGAGGGCGCCGGACATCACGCTTGGAAAATCTGCAGCTTCTGGCTATAGTTGCTGAAAAAACTTGAGGCAGAATCCATTAAAGGAGCCCGAGCAGTGACTGTCAGACCTTTTCGCCGCGCCAGTTGGCTGGCGTTGGCCGTTTTTGTTGCGGGCGTGGGCGCCTGCACCGTGCCGCGTCCCGGCCCCACGATGAACGAAATCTTCGCCGGCTCGGTGCTGCGCGAGGGCGATGCCTATATCGTTGCCGTCGGAGACCGGGTGAACCGCGCGGCCAATGTCGCCCCGGCGCTGGGCTTTTCCGATGCGCTGCGCAATGCAGCCCTGCTGGGCGGTGACACCATCCGTGTCGGCGATGTGGTCACGGTGACGGTCTATGAGAACGTCCCCGAAGGGCTGATGACCAATATGGAGACCCGCGGCGCCCGCCTTGAACAGATCCAGGTCGATGATTCGGGGCATATCTTCGTGCCCTTTGCCGGGCGTATCCGCGCCGCCGGTCAGTCGCCCGAGGGGCTGCGCTCCACCATCGCGCGCCAGCTCGACGAGCAAACCCCCGATCCGCAGGTCTATGTCAGCCGCAGTTCCGGCGACGGGGCCTCGGTCTCGGTGATCGGGCGGGTCAATACGCAGGGCGTGTATCCGATCGAACGGCCCACGCGGTCACTGACGGCGATGCTGGCGCGCGCCGGCGGGGTCAGCGTGCCGGTGCAGACCGCGCAGGTGAGCGTCGCGCGCGGTTCGGTGACCGACCGGGTCTGGCTGGAGGATCTGTTCCGCCACCCCGAGCTTGACATCGCGCTGCGCGGCGGCGACCGGGTTCTGGTGGATCAGGATCAGCGCCGCTTCACGGTGCTTGGCGCGACCGGAACGCAATCGCTGGTGCGTTTTGAATCGCCCACCATCTCGGCGATCGAGGCGCTGGCGCAGGTCGGCGGGCTCGATCCCACCCGCGCCGATCCGACCGGAGTGTTCGTATTCCGCAACGAACCGGCCGAGATCGCGCGCAACGTGCTGGGGCGCACCGATCTGATCGGCGATCAGCGGGTGGTCTATGTGCTCAACCTGACGGCGCCCAACGGCATGTTCATGGCGCGCGATTTCCAGATCCGCGACCGCGACACACTCTATGTGACCGAAGCCTCGGCCGTACACTGGAACCGGCAGATCGCCACGCTGACCGGGACGCTCAGCGCCACGGGTGCCGCGGCGACCATCGCGCGCGGCGGGGATTGAGGCGCCCGGCAAGGCAAGTCCGGCCCGGCTGCTGGCCGGGGCCAGGCCATCGCAGGACATCTCCATGAGCGAGCGGTCGTCTTCGCCATCCGCGCCGCGCCTGCTGGCCTATAGCGGCGGCTTTCTGGGCCCTTCGCGTCAGGCCCGCCGCGTGCGGCGCATCCTGACACTGGCCGGCCACCGCCCGGTGCCGGGCTGGCCCGCGCCGGGCGACGCCATCGCCGCCTGGGGCCACAGCCCGCGCGCCGCGCGCGCAGAGGCCGTGGCACGGCGCAGCGGCGCCGCGGTCTGGCGCGTGGAGGACGCTTTCATCCGTTCGATCCATCCGGGCCGGCTGCGCGGCGAGCCCACCATTGGCCTGCTGCTGGATCGGCGCGGCGTGCATTACGACCCCTCAAGCCCGTCCGATCTGGAGCACCTGCTGGCCAGCCATGCGCTTGACGATCACGCGCTTCTGGAGCGCGCGCGGCTGTGCATGGCACGAATGCGCGCGATGGAGCTGTCGAAATACAACGCGCATGACCCCGCCCTACCCCTGCCCGCACCTGGCTATGTACTGGTGATCGATCAGGTGCGCGGCGATGCCTCGCTGCGCCACGGCATGGAAGACGGCGCGGTGCCCGCTCACACCTTCGCGCATATGCTGCAAACCGCCCTGGCCGATAATCCCGGCGCGCGGATTGTGATCAAGGCCCATCCCGAAACCGCCGGGCACGCCCGCGCCGGGCATTTCGGCCCTCAAACGGTTGCGGGGGGGGGCGGGAGCGTGACGCTTTGCAATGCGCCGCTCGCCCCCTGGGCGCTGCTGGAGGGGGCGGTAGCAGTCTATACCGTATCGTCGCAACTGGGCTTCGAGGCGATCCTGGCCGGGCATCGCCCGCGCGTCTTCGGCCAGCCCTTCTATGCCGGCTGGGGACTGAGCACCGACGAGGCCCCGCCCCAACGCCGCCGCCGAAAGTTGACGCGCGCTCAGCTTTTTGCCGGGGCGATGCTGCTTTATCCGCTGTGGTATGATCCCCTGCGCGACCGCCTGTGCGATCTGGAATGCGTGCTCGATGCGATGGAGGCGCGGCTGGCGGCCTTTCGGCAGGACCGCCATGGCCATGTTGCCTGCGGCATGCGGCTGTGGAAGCGCGGCCACCTGCAAGCCATGTTCGGGCACGAAAAACCCCTGGTCTTTATCACCGATCCGGCCCGCGCGGCAGCACAGGCGCGGGCCAGAGGGCGCGGACTGATCGGCTGGGCAGGTGCCGTGCCCGATGATTTCGAAGGGTTGCGCATCGAGGATGGCTTTCTGCGCTCGCGCGGGCTGGGCGCGGCGCTGACCCCGGCACAAAGCCTGGTGGTGGATGACACCGGCATCTATTACGACCCCCGCCGCGAAAGTCGGCTGGAGCAACTGATCCACGCGCCCCTGCCACCCGGCGGCGCGGCGCGCGCCGAGCGGCTGATCGCCACGATCACCGCTGCGGGGGTAACGAAATACAATATCGGCAGCGATGCCAGCCGGTTTGATGCCGCGCTGGCCGCGCTGCGCCTCCGGCGCCCCGAGGCCCCGGTGATCCTGGTGCCCGGACAGGTCGAGAATGACGCCTCGATCCGGCTGGGTTGCGGGGCGTTGCGCAGCAATCGCGCGCTGCTTGAGGCCACCCGCACCGCCAATCCCGGCGCGATCATCCTCTACAAGCCCCATCCCGATGTCGAGGCCGGCCTGCGCCCCGGCGCAGTGGCGGATGCCGAAACCCTGGCCGATCTGGTGGTTCCCGGCACCGATGCGGCAGCGCTTCTGGCGCGTGTAAATGCCGTCTGGACACTGACCTCGGGGCTGGGCTTCGAGGCGCTGTTGCGCGGACTGCCGGTGCATTGCCTGGGCGCGCCCTTCTATGCCGGCTGGGGACTGACCCGCGATCATGGCCCGGTGCCCGAGCGGCGCCGCGCCGGGCCGCGCCCCGATCTTGCCGCGCTGGTGCATGCCGCGCTGATCGCCTATCCGCGTTATCTGGACCCGCTCACCGGCCAGCCCTGCCCGCCCGAGGTGCTGATCGAACGCCTCGCTGATGCGCAACCAGGGCATTCGGGGGCGGGGTTGAGCCTGCGGCTGCTGTCAAAACTGCAAGGTCTGCTGGCCAGTTATGCCTGGCTCTGGCGCTGAGGTTCAGAACCGGTCGCGCGGCAGCGCTATCAGCCCCAACTGCTGCGCCGCCTCAAGCGACAGGATGGCGCTTTCCAACCCCTGCGGCGTCTGGTAACGGCGTACCGCCTCGCGGGTGGCGGCATCCATCGTGCCTGAAACCGGGCCGGCATAAACCCCGCGCACATGGAGCGCGCGTTGCAGCGCCGAAATGAAGGCGGCGTCCAACTGCTCGGGGCAGGGAACGGCAAAGAGGCGCTCTTCGGCGGGGTGGGTTTCGATCATATGCTCGCCCTGCACCATCACCGCCGGCTCGATGATGCGGCCCTGCGCATCGCGCCGCGCCGGCGACACTTCCACCTCTTCAATCACGCGTTCAAGCCGGGCAGGCACCACATCCGTCGCCCAGCACCCGCCCGCTCCCGCTGAAACAGCACCGCCATCCAGCGAGGCCGGGGCAACATCGGCGCGCTGAACAAGCTCGGGCGTGGCGGCGGGCATGCCGGCCTGGCAACCAGCCAGCGCAAGGGCGGCCAGAGCAAGCGGGGCGAGGGAAAGACGGGACATCGGCATGGTGTCGATTCGGAGCTTTGTTGCTGATTGGTAAACAGTCTTCACCCCCAAACATGGCAAAAACCGGGCGGACCAGGGGTTTGAATGCGGAAATCCGGCCGCTGCGGCGCGCCATCAACACTGGTCAAAGAGCCTCGGCTGGCATATGTCGAGACGCGGTTTGCATTGGCTATGAGGGCACTATGGCGAAGATCACCTATGTCGAATTCAACGGCACCCGGCATGTCGTCGATGTGGCACCGGGACTGACGGTGATGGAGGGCGCGCGCGACAACAACATCCCCGGCATCGAGGCCGATTGCGGCGGTGCCTGCGCCTGCTCCACCTGCCATGTCTATGTCGCCGAGGACTGGATCGATCGCCTGCCGCCGCGTGATCCGATGGAGGAAGACATGCTCGATTTCGCCTATGAGCCCAACCCGGTGCGCTCGCGCCTGACCTGCCAGATCAAGGTGTCCGACGCGCTGGACGGGCTGGTGGTGCAGATGCCCGAAAAGCAGATCTGACCGGACCATGGCGCTGCCGTTGACCACGCAGCTGCGCTACTGGGGATTGGCCGCGCTGGCGCTCGGAGCGGTGCTTTGGGGGCTGGGCGATGTCATGCTGCCCTTCGTTCTGGGCGCGGCCCTGGCCTATTTCCTCAACCCGGTGGTCAATGCCCTTGAAAGGCTGGGCCTGAGCCGGTTGCTGGCGACGGTGGGCATCTCGCTGATGGTGCTGCTGGGACTGGTGCTGGCGCTGCTGATCCTTGTGCCGGCGCTGGTTGCACAGACCCTCGCGCTGGCCGAGACCGCCCCGCAGCTTTTCAGCGCGCTCCATGCCGCACTGGTCGAGCGTTTCCCCGAAATCGAGATCGAGGATTCCGCGCTGCGCAAGGCCATGACCGATCTGGGCCAATGGGTGCAGGCGCGTGGCGGCGAGCTGCTTGGCGGGATTCTGGGCTCGGTGCGCTCGCTGGTCGGGGTTCTGCTGCTGCTGGTGGTGGTGCCGGTGGTCGGCGTCTATCTGCTGATTGACTGGAACCACCTGGTCGCGCGGCTCGACATGCTGTTGCCGCGCGAACATGCTCCCGTCATCCGCCGCATTGCCATCGAGATCGACCGCGTGGTGGCGGCCTTCATCCGTGGCATGGGCTCGGTGTGCCTGCTGATGGCAACCTACTACGGGTTGGCGCTGATGGCGGTGGGCTTGCAATTTGGCCTGGTGGTGGGGGCGCTGGCCGGGATCCTGACCTTCATCCCCTATGTCGGCGCGGTTCTGGGCGGGGTGCTGGCGATCGGGCTGGGCCTTTACCAGTTCTGGGGCGACTGGGTATCGGTGGGGCTGGTGGCCGGGGTGTTCATGGCCGGGCAGATCGTCGAGAGCAACATCATCACGCCGCGCATCGTCGGGCGCTCGGTGGGGCTGCATCCGGTGTGGATTCTGCTGGCGATCACGGTCTTTGCCTCGCTCTTCGGGCTGGTGGGCATGCTGGTGGCGGTCCCGCTGGCCGCCGCGGTCGGTGTTCTGGTGCGCCATGCCACGCAGGTCTATCTGCAAAGCACGCTCTATCGCGGCCACGAAGACAGCCCGCCGCCGCAAACCCAGGAACATGATCATGCCGCGCCGCGCGCCCCCCATGAGCGCTGAGCAACTCGCCCTCGGCCTGCCGACGCAGGCCGCCATGGGCCGCGGTGATTTCCTTGAGGCGCCGTCGAACGCGCTGGCGCTCGCCGCCATCGAGGACCGCGCCGGGCTGCCGGCGGGCAAGCTGGTGCTGACCGGCCCGGCCGGTGCCGGCAAGACGCATCTGGCACATATCTGGGCAGCACGCAGCGGCGCGCGCTGGATCGCGCCGGGCGCACTGGGGGCGGAATTGCCCTCGCTGCTGGCATTGCCGGGCCTTTCAAACGTGGTGATCGACGACGCCAACAGGCTGGCAGGCGGCCCCGGCGAAGAGGCGCTCTTTCATCTGCACAATCACTTGCAGGCCATTGGCGGTGCGCTGTTGCTGAGTGCGCGCCCGCCGGTGCGCGACTGGGGCCTTGCCCTGCCCGATCTGGCCTCGCGGCTGGTGGCAACAACGCATGTGGCGCTGGCGGCCCCCGATGACGCCCTGCTGGCGGCGGTGCTGGTGAAGCTGTTCAACGACCGCCAGATCCGCGTGCAGCCCGCGCTGATCGACTATCTGCTGCCACGGATGGAGCGCTCGCTGGCGCAGGCCGGGGCGCTGGTGGCCAGGCTCGATGCCCGCGCGCTGGCGCTGGGGCGCCCCGTTACACGGCAACTGGCGCAGGAAATCCTCGCCGACGGCCTCGACAATCAGGGGTCATGAGCGCCATCATGGAATTGTCACATCCTCATGACATCGTGCCGCAATGACCGAGACCGATTTCCTTCATTCCAACTTCCGCGAGCCGATCGATCCGCCCGAAGGGTTCGATCCAACCTCGGGCGCGCGCTTCTTCAACCGCGAGCTTTCCTGGCTGGCGTTCAACTGGCGGGTGCTGGAGGAAGCCTCCAACCCGCGCGTGCCGTTGCTGGAGCGAGTGCGCTTTCTGTCGATCTCGGCCACCAATCTGGATGAATTCTACACCGTTCGCGTGGCGGGCCTGCGCGAACTCAAGCGCGCCGGGAATGCCCTGCCCTCGATCGACGGGCGCGCGCCCGAGGAGCAGCTTGCGCTCATCAACGAGGATGCGCGCCAGCTCATGGCCGCGCAGCAACGCACCTTCGGCGTGCTGCTCGAGGCGCTTGCAACCGAGAATATCGTCATCCTCGAACGCGCCGATCTCAGCCCGCAGGATCGCGCCTTCCTGAGCGACTATTTCCTCGCGAACGTGTTTCCGATGCTTTCGCCGCTGGCCATCGACCCGGCGCATCCCTTTCCCTTCATCCCCAATGCCGGCTTCTGCCTGGCGCTGCAGATCGAGCGCCGCGCCGATGGCTTCCGGCGCAACGCGCTTCTGCCGGTGCCTCAGCAGATCGACCGGTTCATCCCGCTGAAGGTGGACGGGGCGGTGCAGCGCTTCCTGCCGCTTGAGGAATTGCTGCTCGATCAGTTGCATACGCTCTTTCCCGGCTACAGCGCGCGCAATTCCTGCGCCTTCAGGGTGCTGCGCGACTCGGACATGGAGGTCGAGGAGGAGGCGGAGGATCTGGTGCGCGAATTCGAGGTGGCGCTCAAGCGCCGCCGCCGCGGCGAGGTGGTGCGGCTGAAACTGACCGCGGATGCCGAGCCCGAACTGCGTACGCTGATCATGGACGAACTGGAGGTCACCCCCGACGAGGTGATCGAGGTTCAGGGCCTGCTGGGCATGGCCGATCTGAAGGAACTGGTGCTCGACAACCGGCGCGATCTGCAATGGCCCCCCTTCAGCCCCCGCGTGCCCGAGCGCGTACAGGACCACGACGGCGACATCTTCGCCGCGATCCGCCAGAAGGACATGCTGCTGCACCACCCCTACGAGACCTTCGACATGGTGGTGCGCTTTCTGGAACAGGCCGCGCGCGACCCCGATGTGCTGGCCATCAAGCAGACACTCTATCGCACCTCGCGCGAAAGCCCGATCGTGGCGGCGCTGTGCGAGGCCGCCGAGGCGGGCAAGTCCGTCACCGCTTTCGTGGAACTGAAGGCGCGTTTCGACGAGGCCGCCAATATCCGCCAGTCCCGTCGGCTGGAGCGTGCCGGCGCACATGTGGTCTACGGCTTCATCCATTACAAGACCCATGCCAAGATCAGCGCCGTCGTGCGCCGCGAGGGCGATCGGCTGGTCACCTATACCCATTTCGGCACCGGCAACTACCACCCGATCACCGCGCGCATCTATACCGACCTGAGCCTCTTCACCTGTGATGCGGCGCTGGGACGCGATGCGGTGCGGGTGTTCAACTACCTGTCCGGCTATGCCGAGCCCGAGAGGCTGGAAAATCTGACGATCTCGCCGCTTTCGCTCAAGCCAAGGCTGATCGAGCTGATCAACGCCGAGGCCGCACATGCCCGTGCCGGGCGTCCGGCGGCGATCTGGGCCAAGATGAACTCGCTCATCGAGCCCGATGTGATCGACGCGCTCTATGCCGCCGGCCAGGCCGGGGTGAAAATCAGCCTGGTGATCCGCGGCATCTGCGGGGTGCGTCCGGGCATCCGGGGGCTGTCGGAGAATATTCGCGTCAAATCGGTGATCGGGCGCTTTCTGGAACATTCCCGCATCGTCTGTTTCGGGGCCGGGCACGGCCTGCCCTCGAACGAGTCGCAGGTCTTTCTGTCCTCGGCTGACTGGATGGGCCGCAACCTGCTGCGGCGCGTGGAAACGCTGGTGGAAATTCACAACCCGACGGTCAAGGCGCAGATCGTGGAACAGGTCATGGCGGCCAATCTGCACGACGAGGCGCAAAGCTGGGTGCTCGACGGCAATGGCAGCTACACCCGCGCCATACCCGCCACCCCGCTTGAGGATCGCATCCTGTTCAACTGTCATCGCTTCTTCATGGAAAATCCCTCGCTCTCAGGCCGGGGTTCGGCGGGTGCGCGGGATGTGCCGGAGCTTACGCATGGCGAGGATTGAGAAGCGCCCATCGCCCGGCATGGCGGCGATGTCGCGCATGTCGGCAGCGCCCACCGGCTCGGCAGTGACCACCGACAAAGACATCTTGGACAGACAGGCAGCGGCATGACAGGCAGTGCGACCAGCAACGACAACACCGCCCCCCCCCCCGCGCCACCGGTTCGTGGCTTTCATGGCCAGAGCCTCTTCAAGGACCCCAAGACCCGCGCACTGGAGCGCGTCGGCGTCATCGATGTGGGTTCGAACTCGGTGCGGATGGTGGTGTTTGACGGTGCTGCCCGCTCACCGGCCTATTTCTTCAACGAAAAGATCCTCTGCGGGCTGGGCCGTGGCATGGTGGAAACCGGGCAGCTCAACCCCGAGGGGCGACTGCGTGCCTTTGCCGCCATCCGGCGCTTCGCGCTTCTGGCGCATGAGATGCACCTCTCCAGCCTGACCATGGTGGCCACCGCGGCAGTGCGCGAGGCCACCGATGGCGCGGAATTCCAGGCCGAGGTCGAAGCCGCCACCGGATTGTGCATGCTGGTCATCGACGGCCCCGAGGAAGCCCGGCTTTCGGCGCAGGGCGTGCTGCTCGGTTGGCCCGGTGCACAGGGGCTGGTCTGCGATATCGGCGGCTCGTCGATGGAACTGGCCGAGATCGGCGGCAACAGCGTCGGCCGGCGCGTCAGCTCGCCGCTCGGCCCTTTCCGGTTGCAGCAGGTGGCAGGTGGCAAACGCGGGCTGCGCGCCCATATCGCCACCGTGCTGCGCGGCCTTGCCGACGAGATCGGCACCGGACATCAGGCGCTTTATCTGGTCGGCGGCTCATGGCGCGCGCTGGCCCGGCTGGACATGGAGCGACGCGGCTATCCGCTGACCGTGCTGCATGAATACGCCATGACGCCAAAGTCGATCCGCAAGACCATCGACTGGCTTGAAGGGCAAAACCTCAAGAAGCTGCGCGATGCCACCGGCATCTCGCCCGAACGCATCCTGCTGGTGCCCCTGGCGACGGTGGTGCTGCGCCAGTTGCTGCATGTCTTTCGCCCGCGCGAGATCTTCGTGTCCAGCTATGGCATCCGCGAGGGCATCCTGTTCGAGCAGATGCCTGATGAGCTGCGCGCCCGCGACCCCCTGATCGAAGCCTGCCGCCATGCCGAGGCCGCGCAGGCCCGGTTGCCGGGCTTCGGCAAGCGCCTCTTTCAGTTCCTGATGCCGCTCTATCGCACTGCCTCGCCCGAGCGGTTACGGCTGATCAAGGCCGCCTGCCTGCTGCATGATGTCAACTGGCGCGCCCACCCCGATTATCGCGCGGAAAGCTGTTTCGATACCGCCACCCGCGCCAATCTCGGCGGGCTTGACCACAAGGGGCGCGTCTATCTGGGGCTGGCGCTGATGAACCGCTACAAGAACGCCGGCGCTGACAGCCGCTTGACGCCGCTTCTGACGCTGCTCGACGACAACGAGATCCGCCAGGCGATCATGCTGGGCCGCGCCATGCGCTTTGGGGCGATGTTCTCGGTCGGCGGGCCGGAACTGGCGGGCGAATTGCGCTACTTTCCGAAGAAGAAGCTGCTTGAGCTGATCTTGCAACCCGAGCGCCAGG
The DNA here is from genome assembly GCA_046295695.1 of Pararhodobacter sp. Lineage (GTDB taxonomy): Bacteria > Pseudomonadota > Alphaproteobacteria > Rhodobacterales > Rhodobacteraceae > Pararhodobacter. Next base: position 73,673 of record JBKBMS010000011.1, read on the forward strand.
ATCTCTTCGGCGAGGTCGCGCGGCAGCGTTTCGCCGCGCTGGCCAAGACACTGGGGGTAACGAATGCAGTGCGCATTGCCCGCAAGAAGCCGAATGGCACCGCACCGGGCCAAGCCGCGCCCGAAGCCGCGCCGCCCCCCCTTGCGGCAAACAGCCGGGCAGCCAGCGGGGCACAATAGCCGCTCAGGCAGCGCGGCGTGCCTGCACCTCTTCCCAGGCGTTGTTCAGCGCCACCAGCCGCGCCTCGGCCAGTGACACCGCCTCATCAGGCAGACCACGAGCGCGCAATGCATCAGGGTGGGTTTCGCGCACCATGCGCCGGTAGGCGCGGCGCGCCTCTTCAAGGCTGGCATCGGCGGGGATTTCCAGCATCTCGAAAGGGTCAGGCGACGCCCCCGGCACGAACCGCGCCTTGAGCGCGCAAAAACAGCGCTCGGACAGGCCGAAGATCGCCGCCACCTCGCGCAGGAACGCCTCCTCGCGCGGATGAAAATCATCATCGGCCAGGGCGATGTGGAACAGGCTTTCCAGCAGATCGCGCAGCACCGGATCACCGGGCGGAAACATGCCGGCGATCTTGCGCGCATAGGCGTCAAAGCCTGCCACATCCTGCCGCGCCAGATTGAAGACACGCGCGGCATTGGCCTCCTCGGCAGGCGGGATCATGAAGACCGAGCGAAAAGCCGTAACCTCGTCACGTGTGACCTGCCCGTCGGCCTTGGCCAGCTTTGCCCCCAGCGCGATCACGCCGATGGTGAAGGCCACGCTGCGTTCGGGCACGGCGCGCAACCGGTCGAACACCGCGCTCAGCGGCTCACCCGCCGCAAGTGCCGCCAAAGCAGCCGATATACGTGACCAAAGCGTCGTCATACGCGCCACTTTAGGGCGCAATGCCGAGCGGGGAAACCGCTTTTCCGCAGCGCGGCGGGGCACCATCCTGCGTGCCGCATGCCGCTGGCAGGTCTCTCTGCCGGCAGCCCCATATCACAGGCGTTTGTGCATCAGCACCAGATCGTGATAGCGCCCGAATTTCCACCCCGCATCGGGGATGCGCCCGACCTCGACGAAACCCAGCGCGCGGTGAAAGACCAGGCTTTCGGCGTTGCTGGCGGTGATTGCGCCGATCAGCATGTGCATCCCGCGCTTGCCCGCATGGTCCTCCAGCGCCGCCATCAGCGCACGCCCCAGCCCGCGCCCGCGCGCCGGCGGCGCCAGATTGATCGAATGCTCCATGCTGCGCGCATAGCCCAGGCCGCCACGAAACTGGAAATAGGTGGCGAAACCCAGGATCGTTCCCGCCTCCTCGGCCAGCAGAAACGGATGGCCCTCGGTGGCGCGCGCGGCGATCAGCGCGGCGATTTCCGGCGCGGACTTCTCGACCGGGTTGAAGGTGACCACGGTGTCGCGGATGATCGGGTTCCAGATATCGGCAATGGCCCCGGCATCCCCGGCGACCGCCTGACGGATCACGCAAGCACCCGCGCGCCATGGGGGGTGTCGAACTCGGCCGCCAGTGCCGGCTCGGCGCCCATGGTGATCGCCAGGCGCGCGTCGTTGATCAGCGGCGCGAGTGCGGCGCGCAGCGCACCGGCTTCCGGGTGGGTGACGATCAGCCGGCGCAGCCGCACGCCGGTATCGGGCAGAACATCGGCGGGATGGGCGCGGCTCTGCCAACCGATCAACGCCGGAAACAGCCCGTCGAACGGCAGCAGGCCGCTTTCGGGCACCGCCATTTCCCAGGCATAGGCAGCGCGGGTAAAGGCATGCGCCACGCCGGTCCCTTCAGGCGCGCGCGCCAGCGCCCCGTGCAGATCGGCGGTGCGCGCAATCCAGGCGCGCGGGCGCGGCGCCCCCGCAAAGCTATCGAGCGCGAACCACCGCGGCCGCCCCGGCGCCGGTGCGGCAGGGTTGATGGCGATGACCTCCAGATATTCGCCCGCCCCCAGCCCCAGCAGGCGGTTATGGGTGCCCATGAGCGGGTGCTCGCCGCCCGGCGCCAGCCGCACGCCCAGCGCCTCCTCGATGGCGGCGACGCCTGTCTCAAGATCGGTTGCGGCGATTGCCAGATGATCAAATTCCAACATTTCGTCCTCTGGATTGGCTCAAACGGGCTGAATTTTCCATCTGTATGTCACTTTTTCAACCTAAGCGCGGGACTCACGAATCAACCGCAGAATATCGCGCGCGGCATTGGGGATATTGGTGCCGGGGCCGAAGATCGCCTTGACGCCATGGTCGTAGAGATACTGGTAATCCTGTTGCGGGATCACCCCGCCGCAGATCACCAGGATATCCCCGGCACCGGCGGCCTTCAATGCCTCCACCAGTTTTGGTGCCAGGGTCTTGTGCCCCGCGGCCTGACTGGAGATGCCCACCACATGCACATCATTGTCGATGGCATCCTGCGCGGCTTCCTCGGGCGTCTGAAACAGCGGACCGACATCGACATCAAAACCGATATCGGCAAAGGCGGTGGCAATCACCTTGGCACCACGGTCATGCCCGTCCTGCCCCATCTTGACCACCAACATGCGCGGGCGCCGCCCCTCGGCCTCGGCGAAGGCCTCGACCGCGCGCTGGATCGCGGCAAAACCGTCATCGCCCTCATAGGCCGCGCCATAAACGCCCGCGAGGGTTTTCACCTCGGCGCGGTGGCGCCCGAATACCTTTTCCATCGCCATGCTGATCTCTCCTACCGATGCGCGGGCGCGGGCCGCCTCGACGGCGGCCTCCAACAGATTGCCGCCCTCGCGCGCGCGGCGCTCCAGCTCGGCCAGGGCGGCGCCGGTGGCACCGGCATCACGGCTGGCGCGGATCCGCTCCAGCCGGGCGACCTGCCCCTCGCGCACGCGCTGGTTGTCAATCTCCAGAATGTCGATCGGATCTTCCTGCGCCAGCCGATACTTGTTGACGCCAACGATCACCTCTTCGCCACGGTCGATCATCGCCTGCCGGCGCGCGGCCGATTCCTCGATCCTGAGCTTGGGCATGCCGGAGGCGACAGCTTTTGTCATGCCTCCCATTTCTTCAACCTCACAAATCAGTTTCCACGCCGATTCCGCCAAGTCCGCTGTCAGTTTTTCAACATAGTAGCTGCCCGCCAGCGGATCGACCACCCTGGTTACCCCGGTTTCTTCCTGCAAGATCAGCTGGGTGTTGCGTGCAATCCGGGCACTGAATTCGGTGGGCAGGGCGATGGCCTCGTCGAGCGCATTGGTATGCAGGGACTGCGTGCCGCCCAGCGCCGCCGCCAGCGCCTCATAGGCGGTGCGCACGACATTGTTGTAAGGGTCCTGCTCCTGCAACGAGACCCCCGAGGTCTGGCAATGGGTGCGCAGCATCAGGCTTTGCGGCTTCTTCGGATTGAATTCCGACATGATGCGATGCCACAGCAGCCGCGCGGCGCGCAGCTTGGCAGCCTCCATGAAGATATTCATGCCGATGGCGAAGAAAAAGCTCAGCCGCCCGGCGAAAGCGTCCACATCCATGCCACGCGCCAACGCCGCGCGCACGTATTCGCGCCCGTCCGCCAGCGTGAAGGCCAGCTCCTGCACCAGGTTCGCGCCCGCCTCCTGCATATGATAGCCCGAGATCGAGATCGAATTGAACTTTGGCATCTCGGCAGCGGTGTATTCGATAATATCGGCGATGATGCGCATCGAGGGCTCGGGCGGGTAGACATAGGTGTTGCGCACCATGAATTCCTTCAGAATGTCATTCTGAATGGTGCCGGAAAGCTGCGCGCGCGGCACACCCTGTTCTTCGCCGGTAACGATGAAACTGGCCAGAATGGGGATCACCGCGCCATTCATTGTCATGGAAACGCTGACTTTTTCCAACGGGATGCCGTCAAAGAGGATTTTCATGTCCTCAACCGAGTCGATCGCCACCCCGGCCTTGCCGACATCGCCGACCACGCGCGCGTGATCGCTGTCATAGCCGCGGTGCGTGGCCAGATCGAAGGCCACCGACACGCCCTGCTGCCCCGCCGCCAGCGCCTTGCGGTAAAAGGCGTTGGATTCCTCGGCGGTAGAGAAGCCGGCATATTGCCGGATCGTCCAGGGCCGGCCGGCATACATGGTGGCGCGCACCCCGCGGGTGAAGGGTGCCAAGCCGGGCACGCCGCCCATATGGGCAAGCCCGGCAATATCGGCCTCGGTATAGAGCGGCTTGACGGGGATGCCTTCCAGCGTCTGCCAGGTCAGGCTTTCCGGGTCGCAGCCCTTGAGTTCCTTCTCGGCCAGCGCACGCCAGGCGGCAAGGGGATCAGGCTTTTGCGTCATGGCTGGTTCCTTTGTCTCATGCGGCTGTTTCTGGCGGCTGGCTCAGGCGGCCTTGCAGCCAGAACGCAGCCAATTGTTCGTCTTGGCTGGTGTTTTCTGCCAGCGCCTGCCTATATCTGTAGCAACAGAAGGACCGATGACCTTGATGATGAAACCGATCCTGTTTGCGGCTCCGTTCCCGGCCCTGGCGCTGGCGCTGGCAATGACGCTGCTGGTCCCGTCCGCACACGCCCAGCAATCCGCCATCTCCGGGCAAACGCCAGGCAGGGCCGGCGATAGCGTGGAGGCAACGGCAGAGGGCGTCGCGCCCAACACGGCAGCCACCGAAGACACAACCGAGGACGCAACCGAGAACGCTCTCGAAGGCGCGATTGACGACGAGGCGCAAGCCGGGCTGCGCATCCTCGATGCCGCCGGGCTGGACCTCGATGATTTCCTTTGGGAATGGCGCATACTGGCAATCATGGCCGATACGCCGAATGATCCCGCCTTCGTGCGCCAGATGCGCGAGATCGCCGAGCGCACCGAGGATCTGTTCGAGCGTGATGTGGTGGTGATCATTGACAGTGATCGCAATTCGGGCAGCGTGCTGCGCCAGCGGTTGCGGCCGCGCGGCTTCATGCTGGCCATCATCGACAAGGATGGCGAGGTCAAGCAGCGCCGCCCCGCCCCTCGCGACGTGCGCGAGATCAGTGCGGTGATCGACCGCTTCCCCCTGCGCCGGCAGGAGATCCTGGAGCGCCGCCCCGCAGGCCGGTAGCGGGGCCGGCAAGAGCCTGCCGCCCCGGCATCCGCGGGGAATGGCTGTTGCATGGGGATGGCGCGCCGCGGCGCCATGCTATTCGAACTCCATGATCACATCATCCACCGCCAGGCTGCCGCCAACGCTGGCATTGATCTTTTTCACCCGGCTGCGCCGCTCGGCACGCAGGATGTTTTCCATTTTCATCGCCTCGACGGTGCAGAGCGCCTGGCCTTCGAAAACCTCCTCGCCCTCGGTGACCGAAAGCTTCACCACCAGCCCCGGCATCGGACAGAGCAGCAGCCTGGAAGTGTCAGGGGGCAGTTTTTCCGGCATCAGGGCGGCCAGTTCGGCCTGGCGCGGCGTGCGGATATGCGCCTTCAGATCGGCACCGCGCAGCCGCAGCCGATAGCCGCCGGTGATGCGCCCGACCTTGAGAACCAGCGGCGCGCCATCGACCATGAGCCGCGCCAGCGGCTGGCCCGGCACCCAGTCGGATTCGACGCGCATGGCACCGCCATCGGCAAACTCCACCGTCGCCCCGGCGCGATCGGCGCGGATACGCAATGCGAATTGCTGCCCCTGCAGGCTGACCGACCAGTCATCACCGACCTTGCGCTCGTGGTTGTCCATGCGGCCTGAAACCCGCGTGCGGCGGATCTCGGCGACACGGTTCATCGCCGCCGCGGCCGCCGCCACGCGCCGCAACATCGCCTCAGGCAGTTCAGCACCCTGGAAGCCCTCAGGGTATTCCTCGGCGATGAAGGCGGTGGTGATGTCGCCGGCGGCGAACTTGGGATGATCCATCACCGCCGAGCAGAACGGCAGGTTGTGGCCGATCCCCTCGACCTCGAAGGTATCGAGCGCCAGGCGCATCTCCTCGATCGCCTCGGCGCGAGTGGCGCCCCAGGTGCAGAGCTTGGCGATCATCGGATCGTAATACATGCTGATCTCGCCGCCCTCGAAGACGCCGGTATCATTGCGCACCACACCGCCGCGCGCCGTGGTGCCCTCGGTGGGCGGGCGGTAGCGGGTCAACCGGCCGATCGAGGGCAGGAAGTTGCGATAGGGGTCTTCGGCATAAAGGCGGCTTTCCATCGCCCAGCCATTGATCGCCAGATCACCCTGGGCAAAGGGCAGCTTTTCCCCGGCCGCCACGCGGATCATCTGTTCGACCAGATCGACGCCGGTGATCAGCTCCGTCACCGGATGCTCAACCTGCAACCGCGTGTTCATTTCCAGAAAGTAGAAGTTGCGCGCGCCATCGACGATGAACTCAACCGTGCCGGCGCTGGTGTAGCCTACCGCTTTCGCCAGCGCGACGGCCTGTTCGCCCATCGCCTTGCGCGTTGCCGCATCCAGGAAGGGGCTGGGGGCTTCCTCGATGACCTTCTGGTTGCGCCGCTGGATAGAACATTCGCGCTCGAAGAGATAAACACAGTTGCCATGGCCGTCGCCCAGCACCTGAATCTCGATATGGCGCGGCTGGGTGACGAATTTCTCGATGAAGATGCGATCGTCGCCAAAGCTCGCCGCGGCCTCGTTCTTCGAGGACTGAAAGCCTTCACGCGCCTCCTCGTCGTTCCAGGCGATGCGCATGCCCTTGCCGCCACCGCCAGCACTGGCCTTGATCATCACCGGATAGCCGATCTCACCGCTGATCTTCACCGCCTCATCGGCATCGGCGATCAGGCCCATATAGCCGGGCACCGTGCTGACCCCGGCCTCGGCGGCAATCTTCTTGGAGGTGATCTTGTCACCCATCGCCTCGATGGCTTTCGACGGCGGGCCAATGAAGGCCACGCCTTCAGCCTCAAGCGCTGCGGCGAAGTTCATGTTTTCGCTCAGAAAGCCATAGCCCGGATGCACCGCCTCGGCGCCGGTCGCGCGGATCGCCGCCATGATCTTATCGATGACGATATAGGACTGGTTGGCCGGCGACGGACCAATATGCACCGCCTCATCGGCCATTCTGACATGCAGCGCGTTCCGGTCGGCATCGGAATAGACGGCGACCGTCCGGATGCCCAGCTTGCGCGCCGTCTTGATGACCCGGCAGGCGATCTCGCCGCGATTGGCGATCAGGATCTTCTTGAACATTCTCACTCCCCCAGCCCGGCGCCGGCCGAAGAGGCTGCCGAGGCACCAATAGAAAACGCCGCCTGCGCCCGGAAGGGCGCAAGCGGCGCTGTAGCGTGCAGACTTTGTGCCGCGTCAGCGGCGGCAGCGATGCGGGTAGGTCTGGCAGAAGACGACGTTGCCGCCTGCACCAATTGCCGCACCGACGATCGGATCGCCACCGACAACGGCCGATCCAACCGCACCGGCACCGGCCCCGAACAGGGCCTGCTCACCGGGGTTGTTTCCGCAGGCCGCAAGTGCGGCGACGGCCGCAAGGACCAGAACAAGTTTCTTCGACATTGAGAGCTTAACTCCTGTTTTTCGTTGGCAAGTGGACGCGCCAGCCTGTAGCCGGTTCCCCCGCGACCGTCAGCGCCGGTGGCTCGACACAACAGCACCGCGCCGCCACAGACCAATGACGAATGCGTGAATGCGCGCCGCTTCGCCGATGCGGTCATGCGCGCGGTCATGCCTCGTCCTCGTCATCATCGCCCCGGCCCTCGTTCCAGGGCTCGTCGGCGGCGGCGAATACTTCGGGGAAACTGGCCTGCGCCATCGGCAGGTTGATGCGCAAGAGCGCCTCATAGCTGCGTGGATCGAAAGGGGTTTCTGCCGGAACCACCTCGCGGCCGAAAAGCCATGACAACCGCCCGGCATCAAGATTGCCGCGCTCGAACGGTTCCTCGCCGAAATGCTGCCAGAGCGCGGCCATGAAGGCGCTGTCGGCGCGCCGGTCGGCCGGGCGACGGTCCGCATAGCGCTTGCGCTCGATGAGCGGCGTGGCACCGTCCTTGTTGCCGCGCCGGATGACGAACTGGAAATCCGTGCCCGGAAGCCGGCCCGGGAAACCGCGATGCTTCAGCATGACGCAACCCTCGCGCCGGCCGTCATCGCAACGCAAGACGACGGGGCAGCGCGCTGCCCCGCCACAAAGCCTTGGGCCCGCGCCGGGCGCTTAGCGGTATTTGGTCGTTGCCGGCTCGACGTAGATCGGCTGAACCGGCTCGACGATGGTGAATTCTTCCTGGCGGTTGCTCTGGCAGCCGGCAAGCACAGCCAGGCTGAACGTTGCCACGAGGGCTGCGGTAAGGGTCTTGGACATAGAGGTCTCCTGCTCTCTTCGCTCCCCGGTCGGACCTTGTTTCCGATCCGCCGGACTGTTGTTGTCGCGCAAGCCAACGCGGCCACGCCGGAACGGAGATTAGCCCATTTCAGGGGCTTGCGCCAGTTTTTCCGCACGGCCCCGCCCGCCAGCGCCATGCCATGTGGCGCCGGAGCACCAGCCGGCGGGGCGTTTGCCGGTGCCGGGGCCAGATGTTGTAAATCCATCAGAACGCACTCCATATGCAGTTGTCGCCCTCAACCTCGAACCCTTCGAAGAATTGTGTCAGGCCCGAGTCCGAGGCACCGAACGGGCTGGGCGCGCTGGCCACCGACAACACCAGCGCATCGGCTTGCGCAAAGCGCGAACGCAGGATCGGCAGGGCGAAATCGCGGCACAGGGTTTCCATATCGTCCAGCAACGCCGCGGGATCGAAGGCCGGCGCGGCGATGTCCTCGGCGATGAACCGGAACCGCGCGGTGGCCTGGTCGGCATCCCACAGGATCTCGTGCAGCACCACTTCCAGCCCCGAAGGCAGGCCAAGCCGCTCCTGCGCCATGGCGGGCGGGGCGGACAGGCAGGCAAGAAGGGCAAGAAACCGCAGCATGGATGGGCTCAAAGGGGGATGTTATCGTGTTTCTTCCAAGGGTTGCTCAGCTTCTTGTGGCGCAGGCTGGCAAAGGCCCTGCACACCCGCCGGCGTGTCGAATGCGGCATGATCACCTCATCGATGAAGCCCTTTTCCGCCGCCACAAAGGGGTTTGCAAAGCGATCTTCATAGTCTTTCGTGCGCGCGGCGATCTTCTCGGCATCGCCCAGTTCGCTGCGATAGAGGATCTCGACCGCCCCCTTGGCCCCCATCACCGCAATTTCGGCGGTGGGCCAGGCGTAGTTGAAATCGCCGCGCAGGTGCTTGGAGGCCATCACGTCATAAGCCCCGCCATAGGCCTTGCGGGTGATCACCGTCACCTTCGGCACCGTCGCCTCGCCATAGGCAAACAGCAGCTTCGCGCCATGCTTGATCACGCCGCCAAATTCCTGCCCGGTGCCCGGCAGGAAGCCCGGCACATCGACGAAGGTGAGGATCGGGATTTCGAAGGCATCGCAGAAGCGCACGAAACGCGCCGCCTTGCGCGAGCTGTCGATATCCAGGCACCCCGCCAGCACCATCGGCTGGTTGGCCACCACGCCGACCGTGCGCCCCTCAAGGCGGATGAAGCCGGTGATGATGTTCTTGGCGAATTCCGTCTGGATCTCGTAGAAATCGCCCTCGTCGGCGACCTTCAGGATCAGCTCCTTCATGTCATAGGGCGTGTTCGGATTGTCCGGGATCAGCGTGTCGAGGCTTTCCTCGATGCGGCCGGGATCATCGAAGAAGGGCCGCACCGGAGACTTTTCGCGGTTGTTGAGCGGCAGAAAATCGACCAGCCGGCGCACCTCGACCAGGGCGTCGACGTCGTTTTCAAAGGCCCCATCGGCAACCGAACTCTTGCGCGTATGGGTGGAGGCACCGCCCAGTTCCTCGGCGGTGACGATCTCGTTGGTGACGGTTTTCACCACATCGGGGCCGGTGACGAACATGTAGCTGGAATCGCGCACCATGAAGATGAAATCGGTCATCGCCGGTGAATAGACCGCGCCGCCCGCGCAGGGTCCCATGATCACCGAAATCTGCGGCACCACGCCCGAGGCCATGATGTTGCGCTGAAAGACATCGGCATAACCGGCCAGCGAGGCCACCCCCTCCTGGATGCGCGCCCCTCCGGAATCGTTGAGCCCGATCACCGGGGCGCCATTCTGGATCGCCATGTCCATGATCTTGCAGATCTTTTGCGCATGGGTTTCTGAAAGCGAGCCGCCAAAGACGGTAAAGTCCTGGCTGAAGACATAGACCTGCCGCCCGTTCACGGTGCCCCAGCCGGTCACCACGCCGTCGCCATAGGGGCGGTCTTTCTCCATGTCGAAATCGGTACAGCGATGGACGACGAATGTGTCGAATTCCTCGAACGAGCCTTCATCGAGCAACAGTTCCACACGCTCGCGCGCGGTCAGCTTGCCCTTGGCGTGCTGGGCGTCGATGCGGCGTTGCCCTCCGCCCAGCCGCGCGGTCTGGCGGCGGCGCTCAAGTTCGTGCAGAATGTCCTTCATGGCGGCCCTCCCCGGATTTGTCGCCAAAATAGGGGGCCGTCGCGACAAGGGAAAGCGGAATCCGGAAAATTTGCAAATTCATCTGCAAGAAAAACCAGAAAATTGCAAATCAGCAAATTGTCAGGATGATGCGGCAGGATGCCGGGAAACCATCAAGACGCATGGCCGCAGCGAAGTTGGGCAACGCCACCCCCTGCCCCTGCGAAATGCGGACGCCACGCAAGCGCGGCGTCCAAGCGACCCGGCACCATTGCAGGGCTGGATAATCCAAGGTGAATGTGGTTCTCTGCGTACCATCCCGTCGCGCAGCCTGCCCTCCCTTCCGGTAGGCTGCGAAGGTGGTTGAAACGGCGAGATCAAGGACAAGCCGCAGCATGACGTCAGACCGCTCCGCATTGGACACCGTGTCGCAGTCGATGTCTGGAAAGACGCTGCTGCTTGTTCCGCATCTCGGCCAGGCCCTTCCAGACCGGCTTGGGGCCCTGCTGGCGCGCGCCCGGCCTTCTCCGACACTGACCATTGCGTCTGACATCGACGCAGCACTTGCGCAAAACGATGCGCTTGTGCTGGCAGTCATCGAGGCACCGGTTTTGGCGATATGCCGCCTGCTTGCCGATGGCGAGGGCGCGCAGGCCGCGTTGAAGAAATGGATCGCGCAAGCGGTGCCTGTGGTGCAGGCCTGCCGACGCGCACGCCGGCGCCTTGTTCTTGTCGAGGCCAACGCTGCCGAAACCACCGCCGACGCCCTCGCAGAGGCACTTTGCGCGCATTTGGGATTGACGCTGGAACAGGCACCCGCTGATGCGCGCTCGGCGGAGGCCGGGCACGACAAGCCCGCCTTGGCAAGCCTTGAACACCTGCTTGCCGTTGCCCTGCTCGGCAGCAATGCCTACGCGGCCGAACTGGCTGACGAACTGGAAGCCATGTTCGTTCGTCCAGCGCCTGACCGCGCCCTGTCTGCAACCATTCTTGAACAGGTCGATGCCGGGCGCAGCGCGCTTCGCGAGACATTTGCTCGCCTGGGCGGCGGCCTGCAGGAGTGGCGCGACCTGCCGTGGCTGGCCGAAGAGCTCATCCTGCAGCGGGAGGCGCTCGACCAGATGGCCGATACTCTTGAACGCGCCGTGTCCAAGCGCGACGGCCAGCAGCGCGAAAACATCCTGGCACGCATGTTGCTGGCCCGCGACAATCTTTTGCAAGACCACGAGCAACTGCGGGATGAACTGGCCCGGATTCATGCTTCTCGGGCCTGGCGGTTGACGCAGCCCTTGCGTGCGGTTGCCCGGCGGCTGCGCGCAGCGCGCTCCAGCCGGTAGAGACTGCGGGCCAAGGCGGGCGCAACGCACGCCGGATTCACTCACCGCTTCCTTCATTCCACTAGGTTGGCTGTCAGATCCGCATGGAAACGGAGGCAGTCATGTTGGAGCTCTCGCCAAGGCTGGGAATGCCCTATATCCAGTCCTCGCAGGCACAAAAGCACGTCACCCATAACGAAGCGTTGCAACTGCTCGATGTGCTGGTGCAGCTGGTGGTTGAGTCTGTCGATGCCACGGCCCCCGTCGCGCAGCCGCAGGAAGGGCAGGTCTGGGGCCTCGGCGCCTCACCGACGGGCGCCTGGGAAGGGCAGGCAAATCGGCTTGCGGCCTGGGTCAATGACGCCTGGCTCTTCTTCGTGCCGCAGCCGGGGTGGCGCGCATGGGTGGCAGACCAGCAGGAATACCTGCTGTGGCAAGGCACCGGCTGGGTAAAGGTTCTCGACATGGCGCTCGACAATCTGCCCGGCCTCGGAATCCAGACCAGCCATGACAGTATCAACCGACTGAGCCTGGCATCAGAGGCCAGCCTGTTCAGCCATGCCGGCGCAGGGCATCGCCTCAAGATCAACAAGGCTGCCACGTCAGAGCACGCAAGCGTGCTGTTTCAGACCGATTTCGCCGGGCGCGCGGAAATCGGCACCATGGGCAGCGAAGCCTTTGCCGTGAAGGTAAGCCCGGACGGGGCGAACTGGAACACGGCGCTGAGCGTGAGCCCTGCCTCGGCCATGGTGGATATTCCTGCGGGTGCCCATCTTGGCGGCCCGCTCACCGGCGCCGCCGTCACTCAATCACCGACCGACGCCACGAGCGGACGGCTCCTGAAGACAGGCGACAGCGCGACGCTGCTATCGGCCAGCCCGGCGCTTCGTGTCCAATATGGCGGCACGGGAAACACCATCGTGCTAACCAGCGGCGCAAATATTCCATCCCCCCCGCCCACGGGCCTGCGGATGCGGTTTCGGGCAAGCGCCACAAACACCGGACCAGCGACCATTGCGCTTGACGGCGGCAGCCCCATTGCCTGCCGCACCGTGACCGGCGTTGCGCTTCCCGCAAGCTATATCCGCACCAACATCGACACCCAGGCCACCTTCGATGGCGCGTTCTGGGTTGTCGAGCGAACCACCGAACGCGGAAGCAATGCTAACGGCCATTACCAGCGAAGCGCGGACGGGACCCTGCGTTGCTGGCGTGAACTCCCCCTTGGCCCCGGAAATGCCGAGGGTGGCGGAACCAACGCAAATCCCTTTCGAACCGCGTTTGCCGACTGGACATTCCCGTCCGCCTTCATCGCGACGCCAGACTTCAGCCTGACGCTCAAGTCCGGGGACGGCCTGAGTTTTCAGCAGCGCAGCTTTCTGCTGGTTCCCTTCAGTGCCAGCGCCACGGTGCTCAGCGCGGTGCGCGCCATCAACGTGCTGCACGGCAGCACCAGCACCAACATCTTCGCATCATGCAATGCGGTCGGTCATTGGTATTGAGGAGACTAGCATGAAGATCACCCTGTCCCCGCAACTGCGCGCCGATGCGCTTGAACTGGATCGCGCCGGCGATGTGCTTGCCGTCAATGGCGTGGCGTTCGACTTCGCCGACCTGGCCGAGGGCGAAGCACGCGCGGTCGATTGCCCATGGATCGTTGGCCCGGTGCTGCGCGAAGGTGGCGCGGTGCATTTGACGCTGATTCTGCCGCATGATGAAAACGCCTCCGAGGAAACCCGCTTTCCTTCCACGCTCACGTTGCTCAACGACGGGCCGGTTGCGCTGCCCTCCGGGCTTGCCGATGGCTGAGCAGGGTCAGGATGGCCCATGTGCAGACAGGCTTTCATGCCTTCGGATATGAGGCAGCCCTCGCCCATGATCGCCTGAAGCCGATGCCGGCAGCGGCGCCAGAGCATGCAAGACGGCTGACGCTCCGTCACCGCCGCCCTGGCATGTCATTCTGAATGGAGCAATCTGTTACCGGCCATCCATGGCCGCACGAACGATTTCGATGTATTTCGAGCGCTCGGTGGCATCGGCGGCATGCCCCGGATGAAGCAAGGTAAGCGGGTCATAGCGGCCCGTATCCGGCGGCTTCAGGCGGTTCAGCCCATCAAATACGCGGGACAGATCAGTACCGCGCGATCCCAGGCCGATCTGTGCCTGCACCCGTTGCAACGCCAACTCCGGCTGATCACAAATCTGATCATAGGCGATCTCAAGGTCCGAGCGCGCGGCCCAGAATTCATAGAGCCCGCGAAGCTCACAGGCGCGGGTGCGAATGACTTCGCCATCGGGGGCAAGCCACCCCATGCGCAAGAGCGATGCAAGTTGCGAGACCGCGTCGCGGCGGGTTGTGAGAAGACAGTGGCACGCGAAGCTCAATTCAGCCGGCTGGTGCAGCTTCACAAGGTGAAAATCCGCTTCGGCATGATCGGCGGGGCGATAGTCGGCCACCCAGGCGGAATGCAGGGTGCTGCCACTTGCCTCGATCAGCAGGCGCGTGGCGTTGAACAACCAGGTGCTGCCACTGCGCGGCACGCCAGCGATCACCACGATCCGCGGACGACACGCAGCCCGGCCAGGCTGGCCCGGTTCAACGGTGGAGTTCATACCAGTCATCCCACTGCGCCTCGGTGCGCCGGTAGCCATGAGCCGTCAGCAACTTGCAGATCGCCGCGCGCTGGGGGGTGTAGTTATGCTCCACGGTGACGAGCCTGATCTCCCAGCGCTCGAACGGAAAGCGGCTGAGAATGTCGTATTCGCTGCCCTCGGTGTCAATGCTCAGATAGTCGATCACCCGCGGCGCCTTGTGTTGCAACAGGAAATCTTCCAGCGAGATGGTCTGCAATTGCAGGACCCGGCCATCGGCGCGATAGGCCGCACGGATAGGCTTGTGTTGGTCGGCATCGGCGAAATCGGCAATGCCGCCAAAGACATCCGCCAGGATGAACTCGACATTCTCACCCGTTCGCGGCCCGATACAGGCATCGGAAATGATGCAACTGCGATTCTTGCGCAGCGCCTCGTGAAAGGCCGGGTTGGGCTCGGCGCACAGGCCGGTCCAGCCGTATTTCTTCTCAAGCAGCCAGGTGTTGCTCAGCAACAACCCGTCCGTCGCTCCGAATTCGACGAAATAGCCCTCGCGCTTGTGGTTGGTTCGCTCCAGCACCCACAGATCCTGCCCCAGTTGCGAAACCGCCTGACCCCTCGCGGCCGTCGCGGTGTCTGCATCCGCGTGGCTGGGACCGCCGAACAACTGGTTTCGCTGCAGCGCGATCGACAGCTCGTGTTTCAAGAGGTCAAGCTCGGCGTGAAGGATATCAAGCTGCGCGCGCGAGGCTGCCGGTTCACGCTTCAATCCTGTCAGGCGGGCCTGAAGGGTGGCCTGGGCGTCGGGCAACAGACCCAGGCGCATCTGTTCACGAAACTGGCGCGAGGATACGATCCCGGCGTTGTCCGAGCGTGGCTCAAGCAGCCCGACCGCCGTGGTGAAATGTGCCTCGGCCGCGGCGGTATCGCCAAGGCCCAGCGCGCAGCGTGCCAGGCTGTCATGAACCGAAGCAACAAGCACCCTCGCCACCGCAGCGCGCCCGCATCCCCATTCGAGCGCCAGCCTGGCCAGATGCCGGGCCTGCGCAAGCTCGCCGACATGGCTGTGCGCCACGGCCGCAAGAGCGGCCAGCGCGCCCCGGTCAGGATCTGCGGCAATGTCCTCGACGGAAAGGGCGGTGAGCACTTCCCACTCCGCATCGCGCCAGCTGGCGCGGCCCGGTTCAAGGCGTCCCTGGGCGCTTTGGGCCGGTTTTCGGCGGGGCGGCGCCTTTGCTCGGGTGCCGGGTTTCGGGGCTGGTTCGGATGTCGGCTTCTGCGCCGGCGCGGCCTCGCCGGGCTTGCGGCGGCTCACAACCTGGCCTCGCCCAGCAGCAGATCCCTGATCAACCGGATCTGCCCTTCGGCCCTGTGCAACTCCTGACTGGACAGTTCCAGACGGTGCTCCAGTTCGCCGATGCGAGCCTTTTGCCTGTCGGCGCGCTCGTTGGCCTCGGATAGGGCCTTTCGTACCCCTTCAAGTTCAGCCTGAAGCTCACGTTGAAGCCGCGCGGAGGGGTCTGCGGTCAGTGTCATGCTGGGCCAGTCCGGATCATCGGTGCAAAGGTTCGTCTGTCTGAAATCCCGCGCCTCGGCCCAGGCCTGAAGATGCTGCAGTCCGGCGCCACCGGCAAAAAGCGGCACGGCGCTGCAACGCAGATAAAGCTGGCGCGTTTGCGTCAGCAGCCCGGCTTTTTCCCAGGCGGCAAGGATGGCCAGTTCCTGGCCCGGCGCATCGATCCACAGGTGGAGCGGCTGCACCATCCCGCGGCTGTTCCCGGCCAGTTCCGCCGGGTCGATGCTGCCGGCCCGGTAGCGCCCGCGCGCGCGAAACCCCGGATAGAGCATGCGCATCGCCGCGGTCGGCGGGACCGTGCTGCGAAGTCCGGGCACGTTATAGGCGATCATTTCCACCCGGTCAGGTGCAGCGCCCAGCAATGCCGGCACCACCGACACATCCGGCACATTTGCCAGAAGGCGCTCAAGCTGCACGGCAGATCCGTGATGGGGCTCCAACACGACAAGCCGCGCCGGAACCGCGGCCAGCGACCGGAGCGCATCCAGAAAACGCACGGCATTGCCCGGATATGCGGCGACGAGCGTTCCCTCGGTTCGCGCACAGCCGGACAACGGATCCAAGGCGTCAGTCTTCAATGCTCTCAGAACTCCAACGGCGCATTCAGGACATCTTATCCCTGTATTGCGGGTCGATCCTAGACCGATCGCGGATGTCTTGCCAGAGCCTTTCGCATGCCGACATCGCCCCCTCAACGCATGCCGGGCCCTTGGCGGACAGGAGGGTGGAACACCTTGAGCGCGATCCCGAAGGCTGCCCCGCACGCGAAAGCAATTGACCTGCCACAACCTTTTGCTGTCTTCTTTTCAGGCATGTTGAAAGCACGGAGCTATTGCTTGAGCGAGTCATTACCCTGCCACGAAACCGGCCCTGTTGACGCTTCCCATGATGCCGAGGCGGAGGCTTGGCAACTTGTCGAACTGTTGTCGGAGCAGGTCGTGGCGCTTGAAGGCATGAGCCGGGCAACCGACCGGCAGGGACTTCACGCCAGCCCGGCATCCGGCAACCCGTTCGCCCCGCCGCGACAGTCGTTCGATCATTCCGACGGGGCACAACTGGATGGCTTGCGCGAGCGGTTGTTGCAGATGAGCGTGGCATTGCTGCGCGATCGCGCGCCCGACGGTGCTGCCAGGGACATCGAACAAGCCATGCAAAGGCTTGGGCCGGACGATCCGGCCTGCGGGCTTCTCAGGCGGGTGCGCGCTCATCGCGCTGGCCAGACGCATTCATGACAAGACATATGTGCAGCGCCATGCGCCACCGAAACCACCGGAGACAAGAACCACCTTTCCCTGATCCGGAACTCAGGCTAAGCAGATTCCGGCACCGCTGCCGACAGGCCATGCGGTCAAAAGGTATTTGATCGAAGTGAGGATTCGAAAAGATGAAAGTCGTTGTTCTCGGCGGGGATGGGTTCTGTGGCTGGCCAACCGCACTCCATCTTTCGAAACGTGGCCATGAGGTCATCATCGTCGACAACCTCTCGCGTCGCAAGATTGATGTCGAGCTGGAAATCGAAAGCCTCACCCCGATCAGGCCGATCAGCGAACGCCTGAAGGTCTGGCACGATCTTGTCGGCCGCGAAATCCGCTTCTTCAACTTCACGGTCGGCGAGAACTACCACCGGCTGCTGACGCTGCTCAGGGACGAGAAACCCGACGCCATAATCCATTTCGCCGAACAGCGCGCCGCGCCCTATTCCATGAAGTCGAGCTGGCACAAGCGCTATACGATCAACAACAACGTCAACGCCACCAACGACGTGCTGGCGGCCATCGTCGAATCAGGCCTCGATATCCACCTCATTCATCTGGGCACGATGGGAGTTTATGGCTACGGCACTGCCGGCATGAAGATCCCTGAAGGCTACCTGAAAGTGAAGGTGGACACTGCCGTCGGCGAGAACGAGACGGAGATCCTTTACCCCACCAATCCCGGCTCGATCTATCACATGACCAAGAGCCTCGATCAGATCATGTTCTTCTACTACAACAAGAACGATGGCGTGAAGATCACCGATCTGCATCAGGGCATTGTCTGGGGCACCCAGACCGATGAAACCAGAATGGACGAGCGGCTCATCAACCGGTTCGACTATGATGGGGATTACGGCACGGTGCTGAACCGCTTCATCATGCAGGCGGCGATCAGGTTTCCCCTGACCGTGCATGGAACCGGCGGGCAGACGCGCGCCTTCATCCATATCCAGGACACCTGCCGCTGCGTCGAGCTGGCGCTGCTGAACCCGCCCCTCAAGGGCGATCGGGTGAACATTCTCAACCAGATGACCGAAACGCACCGACTGCGCGATCTGGCCGGGAAACTGCATGATCTGATGGGCGCCGAAATCGCCTATGTGGACAACCCGCGCGTCGAGGCAGACGAGAACGATCTGCATGTCATCAACGACCGCTTCCTTGGCCTGGGGCTGAACCCGATCACCCTGTCGGACGGGTTGATCGGCGAGGTGCGCGAGATCGCAGAAAAATACGCCGGGCGCTGCGATCGCAGCAAGATCCCCTGCCTCTCGCGCTGGCGATAAGACCGGAAAGGACGCTGCCGCCACCGCTCAGTTCTGCCGGCCATTCGCCATCGTTAGTGGAGACACTCCAGTGCACAAGGATCTCAGGATCAATTTCCCCCCCAAGTTCGCCCGCCGCTGGACCGAAGAAAACGGTGGCGCGGCGCACATTCTGGCGATCCTTGAGGCCCAGCGCGCGCCACAAGCCGCGTTCATCGAGCGTATGGCTGGCTTTACAACGGCCTTCCTTTCGGTTCCATGGGACACTCCAGACCCCACCGCGCCGCGCTGGAAGCAGAACTGGTTCCCCTCGCTCGATGGCATGAGCAGCTACACTGTCGTTGCTGCCAATCAGCCGCGAAGGCTGATTGAGATCGGCTCCGGAAACTCGACCAAGTTCTTTGCCAAGGCCCGCAACGAGCATAGCCCGGCGACAACGATCACCTCCATAGATCCGCAGCCGCGCGAAGAAATCGACGCGATCTGCGAGACGATTCATCGCTGCGGGCTGGAGGACGTCGATCTTGGCATCTTCGATGAACTCGTGCCTGGTGATGTGCTGTTCTTCGACGGCAGTC
Organism: Pararhodobacter sp.; assembly: GCA_046295695.1. Taxonomy (GTDB): domain Bacteria; phylum Pseudomonadota; class Alphaproteobacteria; order Rhodobacterales; family Rhodobacteraceae; genus Pararhodobacter. The sequence goes on from JBKBMS010000011.1 coordinate 92,631, forward strand.
ACCGCAGTTTCCAGAACTCCGATGTGACGGTCTTCTTTCTGGAGGTTCTGCCACGCCTCGCGGAGGGGGTGATCGTCGGCCTGCACGATATCTTCTGGCCGGTGGATTATCCCCAGGACTGGCTCGACCGCTACTACAACGAACAATATCTGCTGGCCTGCTACATGCTACCCTATGGCAAGCATTTTCCGCTGATATTCTCATCGGCACATGCCACGCGGCACATGCGGGACAAACTGAACGAAGCCTTCAGCCCCGAAACCCGCGCCGCGCTGCCGGCCCTGCGCGGTGGCTGCTTCTGGTTCGAGAAGCGTTCGATTTCGGCGCCTCCGGCGCAGATCACCGAGGCCTGACGGGTGCCAGGGGCCCCGCAGGAGAGGGCATGGCCATGACCTCTTTCGAAACACTGTCGCGCATTGCCCTTCGCGAACATGCCCGGACGCTTTGTGAACGCCATCAGGATGCGCCCCCGGAAGCTGTGCTTGAAGCAGCGATCCGACACGAGTTTGCGGGGCGCATCGGGCTGGTTTCTTCGTTCGGCACCGAAGCGGCGGTGCTGCTGCACATGCTGTCGCGGATCGACCCGGCCGTGCCGGTGATCTTTCTGGACACGCTGCACCATTTCCCTGAAACACTCGCCTATCGCGATACGCTGTGCGAGCGTCTGGGCCTGCAAGACCTGCGCATCGTCACCCCCCATGCCGACGCGCTGCAAGCTGACGATCCGACCGGCGAGCTTCATCGGCGCAACCCCGATCTGTGCTGCCATGTGCGCAAGACATTGCCGATGCTGAGCGCATTGCAAGGGATCGATTGCTGGATCACCGGGCGCAAGCGGTCGCAGTCGGCCACCCGCGCCGATCTTGAGCTGTTCGAGGTGCAGGATCGCTGGATCAAGCTCAATCCGCTGCTGCACTGGGGCGGCACAGAGGTTGACGCCTATTTCGCCAGCTTCGATCTGCCCGGACATCCCCTGCGCGCGCGGGGGTATGCTTCTGTCGGCTGCGCCCCCTGCACCCGTAGCCTGCGCCCCGGCGAAGATGCGCGCGCGGGCCGCTGGGCGGGACAAGCAAAAACCGAATGTGGCATCCATATCGAGGGCGGGCGCGTCGTCGCGGCATCGGCGGGCCCCAAACCCGCCAGCCCGCCCAGAACAGCACAACCGGACACCAGCAGCGAGACCCCATGACACATAATCTTATCCTCGTCGGCGGCCTGGGTTTCGTCGGCAGAAACATCCTTGACGCGCTGATGCACGACAGCGCCTTCGCGGCCTTTGCCCCGGTGGTGATCGACGATCTGTCCAATCCCTGCCCCGGCCACGAGGCCCTCGCCCTGCCGGTCCATCGCGGCCCCTACCAGGCGCCGGAAGCCGCCGCTTTCCTGGCCACCCTGCCCGCCGGCCCGCGCTGCTTCGTGTTTCTTGCCGGCGAGACGCGCGTGGCTGAATCGAAGGACCGGCCGCTTGATTTCATTGCCGCCAACATCACCGACCCCTCGCGTTTCGTGATGGAGACCTTGCAGCCGGGCGATCACTTCATCCTGGTTTCGACCGCCGGCGCGCTGTTCGACGGCTCGTTCGAGGTCTCGGTGGACTCGCCCTATTGCCCGAAGAATTTCTATGGCGCCTCCAAGGCCGCGGAAGAAATGATCCTTGGAAAGCTGGCTGGCCTGCGCGGGGCGGGCTTTTCCGTGGTGCGGTTGACCAATGTCTATGGCGCGCATTCGCAGCGCAAGAAAAGCGCCATCCATGCCTTCACCCGCGCCGCGATCGCCGGCGAGACGGTGACAATAAACGGTGACGGGATGCAGTCGCGCGATTTCGTCTTTGCCGGCGATGTCGGCCGCGGCATCGCCACCCTGGCCGATCGCATGCGCCGCGGCGAGCCGACGCCACCGGTCTGCATGCTGGGCTCGGGCTGCTCGACGACCCTTTGGGACGTGGTGCGCACCATCGAGACGGTCAGCGGGCAACCGCTGGCCTACCGGCAGGTGCCGGCCAGCGACCTGCTGGCAACCGAGCCGCGCGACGTGATCGCCAACCCGCGCGATGTGCGGGTGCTGCTGGGCGAGCGCATCACGCCCCTTGAGGACGGCATACGGGCGACGCATGACTATTATCGCACGTTGAACTGACTGCTCCTGTCCGAAGGCCCCCCGCGTCATGACTCTCGCTACCAGGATCACCGCCCAGCACCATACACTGCCAGACCTCACCGGCCGCCGCCAGGTCGAGGGCGGGCTGCGCTTGCGGGGGGGCGCGAGGCAGCGCAGCGCGGAGTTGCCGCTGGTGACGGTGATCACCGTCTGCTGGAATGCCGCGCGAACGCTGGAAGCGGCAATGCGCTCGGTGTTCGGCCAAAGCTACGACAACATCGAATACATCGTCATCGACGGCGGTTCGCAGGATGGCTCGGTTGAGCTTCTGCGCGCGCATGAGGCACGCATTGACTATTTCGTTTCCGAACCGGACGACGGGCTTTACCATGCGATGAACAAGGGGTTGTCGCTGGCGCAGGGCGATTGCATCCTCATGCTCAATGCCGACGACTGGTATGAGCCCGATACCGTGGCACGACTTGTCGCGGCGCGGCAATACAGCGGTTGCGATTTCATCGGCGGGCTGGCGCGCTACATCAACGCCGATGGCTCGTCGCACGTGTTGCGCTCAATGCCGTTCGATCATTCCGTGATGCTGCGGATGCCCCTGCGCCACGAGACCATGCTGATACCCGCCGAACTCTATGACCGGGTGGGGTGCTATAACACCGAGTATCCGATCATCGCGGATTACGAACTCACGATCCGGTTGTTCAAGGCCGGAGCAAGGTATTATGAAGTGGCAAAACCTCTGCTGAACTTCAGCACGGGGGGCGTTTCCAACACGGCGCGCGAGCGGCTGGATGCCGAAACACGACAGTTGATGCGCCAGTTCTTCCCCTTCCTTTCCGATGCCGATCTCTTGGCAATGACCGATCATGGCAATCTCGGCCCCGAAACCTTCATCGGCATTGCCAATGCCCATACCGACCAACCCGAATTCCTGCGCGCGGTGCGGGCGCTGATCAAGGACCGGGCGGTTCATTCCGGGCCACGCTGGAAAGCGGCACCACTTGATGATCTGGCGGCAGGCAACCCTCTGGCAAGGCCAAAGGTCAGCGTGATCATCCCGTGCCACAACAACGAGACGACGGTTTCCGCCTCGGTGCAAGGCGCGCTGCAACAAAGCCTGCGCGAGATCGAAGTCATCTGCATCAACGATGGCAGCAGCGATGGCAGTCGTGACGTGCTTGAAGGGCTGGCAAGGACCGACGAGCGTGTGCGCGTGCTGGACAATGATCGGAATCGTGGTCCCGGCTTCAGCCGCAACGCCGGGATCACCGCTGCGCGTGGCGACTACCTGTTCTTTCTGGATGCCGATGATGCAATCGCGCCCGGTGCGCTCGAGCGGCTCCATTCGGTAGCGCGGCAGCACCAAAGCTGCATTGTGCGCGGCGCGCTTCGCGTCGAACAAACACTTCATGGCAGGCAAGGCACGGGGGCCATCAAGTTTGCCGCCAATGTAACCGCCGAACCGCTTGTCAACACGACCCTGCACCAGACCCCGGCCCTGCTTGCCACCACGGAAGGGCATTACGCCGCACTGTACGACGCCGATTTCGTGCAGGCCCATCCCTACCCCGAGGATCTCCGCGTCGGCGAGGACAGCCTTTTTACGGTGCGCGCCTATGCCGCCACCTCGTCGATCACCGTGTTGCCGGATGTGGTCTATCACTATCTGCACAATGCCGACAGCGCCATGAACCGGCAACACGCGGCAAAGTACTTCGATGGCCTGCGTTGGCGCAGCCGCGCATGGGCCATGCTTGTCGAAGCCGGGCACCGCAACACCGCCGATGATCTGCTGTTCAATTTCTGGAGCGAAGCCTATTTCGATGGCCTAGAGGCAGCGCTCGGCACCGATGAAAAGCAGCGCTACTTCAGCATCCTTTCAAGCCTCTTTGCCGATGCCGGCGCACCGGATGCCCGGCTGACGTGCGATCCTGCGCTGCGCAAGCGCCTGCACGCCATGCTGGAGCATTCCGCCCGTATCGAGAACGCCGCCGAGGCCGGGCTGCGCATTGCAACACTCAGTGTCTGGGATCACGGCGGCGCGGGGCTGGGCAGCCAGCGCCGGGTCGAGGCTTTGCGCCGCGCCGGGTTGAACGCCGAGATCCATTGCCTGTTTCGCAAGACCGCACATGCCCATGTGCATGCGCTGACCCCCGTTCCGGGCAGCGATGGCAAAACAATGGACGGGCGCGCGCTCAATGAAGCCTGGCACGCCGCCGCCGTCGTCAGCCGGGCGGAAGTGCCGGCCCTGAGCGCGCAGGAGATGGTTTCCAAAACCGGCTCGGTGGTCGATTTCCGCACCAACCGCGCCGCGCTCGATCAGGCCGATATCGTGCATCTGCACTGGGTTGCCGGCATCTTCGACTATGCCAATGCCGATGTGCTGGCCGATCGGCCGGTTGCCTGGACGCTGGCCGACATGAACGCCTTCACCGGTGGCTGCCATTACGCCGAGGGCTGCGAGAAGTTTCGCCAGGACTGCCGCGAATGCCCGTTGCTGGGCGGGGCGGACCTGGCGCACCAGAACTGGAAGATCAAGCGCGACGCCTATGCCAAGCTGCACAACCTGCACATCATCTGCCCTTCGAAATGGCTGGCCGAACGCGCCCGCGAAAGCGCGCTGTTCAAGGATCGTCCGGTGCATTTCATCCCCAACGCGCTGCCGGTTGACCGCTTCAGGCCGACCAACCGGGTGCTGGCGCGGCGGCACCTTGGCCTGCCGCTGGATCGCAAGCTGGTGCTGTTTGGGGCTGACAGCCTGACCAACCAGCGCAAGGGCGGTGATCTTCTTGCCAGAAGCCTTGGCCTGCTGCGCGCTCGGGGTCTGGCCCAGGGGGTGGAGGGGTTGGTCTTTGGCGCCAATGCCCTCGATCTGGGAATGAAGGTGCACAGCATGGGCCATGTCCAGGACGAGGCGCGAATGGCCATGATCTACGCTGCGGCTGATGTCTTCGCCTTCCCCTCGCGCGAGGACAACGCGCCTCTGACGGTGGTGGAATCGATGCTTTCGGGAACGCCGGTTGTGGGCTTCGGGGTTGGCAACGTGCCAGAACTGGTTCGCCATCTGGAAACCGGCTATATTGCCCGCTACGCCGATACCGGGGATTTCGCCGAAGGGCTGGCCTGGGCATTGCGCGATGCGGGCAGCGCCGAGGCATTGCTGCGGGGCCTTCGCGCCCATTTGCATGCCCGCGCCCATAACGACCCCGAAGTCTCCGCCAGCCGGCATCTTGCGCTCTACTCGCAGATGCTTGAGCAAGAGCAGCTCGCCACCGCCGAGGCATCGGGCAAGCAACCCGGCCCGCATCGCCGCACCCGTGATCAAGATCTGGAAAATCCATGACAAAACGCGCCCTCATCACCGGCATCACTGGGCAGGATGGCAGCTATCTGGCTGAATTCCTGCTGGAAAAAGGATATGAGGTGCATGGCATCAAGCGCCGCGCCTCGCTGTTCAACACCCAGCGCATCGACCATATCTACCAGGACCCGCACAGCAACCATCAACGCCTCAAGCTGCATTACGGCGATCTGACCGACAGCTCCAACCTGACGCGCATCATGTCCGAGGTGCAGCCGGACGAGGTTTACAACCTCGGTGCGCAAAGCCATGTCGCGGTCAGTTTCGAAGCGCCGGAATACACTGCCGATGTCGATGCGATGGGCACGCTGCGGCTGCTGGAGGCGATCCGCTTTCTGGGGCTGGAAAGGAAGACCCGCTTCTATCAGGCGTCCACGTCGGAGCTTTACGGGCAGGTCGCCGAAAGCCCGCAGCGCGAGACCACGCCCTTTCATCCGCGCAGCCCCTATGCGGTGGCCAAGCTCTATGCCTACTGGATCTGCGTCAATTACCGCGAGGCTTACGGGATCTATGCCTGCAACGGGATCCTCTTCAACCACGAAAGCCCGCGGCGCGGCGAGACCTTCGTGACCCGCAAGATCACCCGCGGGCTTGCCAACATCGCCCAGGGGCTGGACCTCTGTCTTTACATGGGCAATATCGACGCGCTGCGCGACTGGGGCCATGCTAGGGATTATGTGCGCATGCAGTGGATGATGCTGCAACAGGACGCGCCCGAGGATTTCGTCATCGCCACCGGCGTGCAGCATTCGGTGCGCGAATTCATCCGCTGGTCGGCCGAGGATCTGGGGATCGAACTGGCGTTCAGCGGCACCGGCGTTGACGAGGTGGCCACCGTCGTCTCGGTGAGCGGCGACAAGGCGCCGGCGGTCAGGCCCGGCGATGTGGTCATGCGCATCGATCCGCGCTATTTCCGCCCCGCCGAGGTGGAAACCCTGCTGGGCGATGCCACCAGGGCACGCGAGAAGCTGGGCTGGGAGCCGGAGATCACCGCGCGCGAAATGTGCGCCGAAATGGTCGCCGAAGACCTGCGCACCGCGCGCCGCCATGCACTGCTGCGCGCGCATGGACATGATGTGGCGGTGGCGCTGGAATAAGCACCAGGCGACTCAAGGAAATCTGGCCGTGCCGCTTTCATGCCCGGCGCGCTTGCAGCAGGCGAAACCGACAACTATCAACCCCAGGGACTCTCGTTATGAACGAGGGACCACCGGGGGGGCAGGTCAGGACCTTTGCCGGCCCGCTCAGTCAAAATCAATTTATTTCAAAGATTTGCAGAGAAGTGACAAAAAATGCCCCTGACAAAACCCGCCGAAACGCCCATTTTGGCAGAGATGGACCCGCCGTGACAAATCAGTGTGACAACGGGCGATCACCCGCATTTGGAATGGCCGCAGGCGCGGCAGGTCATGCAACCCTCGATCATGACCATCTCATAGGCACCGCAGGCCGGGCAGGCCTTGCCGCGTGCGCCGGCACCCATCACCGCCACCTTGGCCCTGGGATCGGATTTCAGGCCCAGCCCGGCCCCCTCGATGAAGCCGATGCGCACCAGATGCTCCTCGATCACGCTGCCGATGGCGGCCAGAATCGAGGGCACATAGCGCCCCTGCATCCAGGCCCCGCCACGCGGGTCGAACACGGCTTTCAGTTCTTCCACCACGAAGGAAACATCGCCCCCGCGCCGGAACACCGCCGAGATCATCCGCGTCAGCGCCACGGTCCAGGCGTAATGCTCCATGTTCTTGGAATTGATGAACACTTCAAAGGGCCGCCGCCGCCCGCCGACGATGATATCGTTGATGGTGATATAGATGGCGTGCTCGCTGACCGGCCATTTGAGCTTGTAGGTCTGGCCCTCAAGCGCCTCGGGGCGATCAAGCGGCTCGGCGAGATAGATCACCTCGGCGCCGGTATCGGCCTGCGGCTCGGCCTCGGTGGCCTCGGAGACCGTCAGCACCGAGCCTGTCACGTCATTGGGCCGGTAGGTGGTGCAGCCCTTGCAGCCCATGTCCCAGGCCGCCAGATAGACATCCTTGAACGCCTCGAAGGAAATATCCTCAGGGCAGTTGATGGTTTTCGAAATGCTGCTGTCGATCCATTTCTGCGCCGCCGCCTGCATCTTCACATGGTCGATGGGCGCCAATGTCTGGGCATTGACGAAATAATCCGGCAGCGGCGCGTCACCCTTGAGCGAGCGCCACAGTTGCACCGCGTAATCAACCACCTCTTCCTCGGTGCGCGAGCCGTCGGGCTGGAGCACCTTGCGCTTGTAGGCATAGGCAAAAACCGGCTCGATGCCGGAGCTGACATTGCCGGCATAAAGGCTGATCGTGCCGGTGGGCGCGATGGAAGTCAGCAGCGCGTTACGGATGCCATGCGCGCGCACCGCCTCGCGCACATCGGCGTCCATCGCCTGCATGTTGCCTGACGCCAGGAACTTCTCGGCGTCAAAAAGCACAAACGCGCCCTTTTCGCGCGCCAGATCGGCGCTGGCCAGATAGGCCGCGCGGGCAATCGCCCTCATCCAGGCTTCGGTCTGCGCCACGGCGGCATCCGAGCCATAGCGCAGCCCCAGCATCAGAAGCGCATCGGCCAGCCCCGTCACCCCCAGCCCGATGCGCCGCTTCAGCCGCGCCTCCTCGGCTTGCTGGGGCAGCGGGAAGCGGCTGGCATCGACGACATTGTCCATCATCCGCACCGCCACGCGCACCAGATCGTCCAGTGCCGCCTGATCCAGCCGTGCCGCGTCACCGAAGGGATCACTGACCAGCCGCGCCAGATTGACCGACCCCAGCAGACAGGCGCCATAAGGCGGCAGCGGCTGCTCGCCGCAGGGGTTAGTGGCGGCGATGGTCTCGCAGTAGTTGAGGTTGTTGGCGGCATTGATGCGGTCAATGAAGATCACGCCGGGCTCGGCGTAATCATAGGTGGCGCGCATGATCCGGTTCCACAGATCGCGCGCCTGCAGCGTGCGATAGACCCGCCCGTCGAACACCAGATCCCATCCGGCATCGGCCTTGACCGCCTGCATGAACGGATCGGTGATCAGCACCGAAAGGTTGAACATGCGCAGCCGCGCGGCATCCTGCTTGGCGCTGATGAAATCCTCGATGTCGGGATGATCGCAGCGCATGGTCGCCATCATCGCGCCGCGCCGCGAGCCTGCCGACATGATGGTGCGGCACATCGCATCCCAGACATCCATGAAGGAAAGCGGCCCCGAGGCATCCGCCGCCACGCCCGAAACCGGTGCCCCGCGCGGCCGGATGGTGGAAAAATCATATCCGATCCCGCCGCCCTGCTGCATGGTCAGCGCGGCCTCCTTCAGCATGTCGAAGATGCCACCCATGCTGTCGGGGATGGTGCCCATGACAAAGCAGTTGAACAAGGTCACCGAGCGCCCGGTGCCGGCCCCGGCGGTGATGCGCCCGGCAGGCAGGAAGCGGAAATCCTCAAGCGCGGCGTAGAAGCGCTCCTCCCATCCCGCGGGCTCGGATTCGACGGCGGCCAGCGCGCGGGCAATGCGCCGCCAGGTGTCTTCCAGCGTGCCATCGAGCGGCGCTCCGGAGGCATCCTTCAGGCGGTATTTCATGTCCCAGATCTGCTCGGCAATGGGGGCGGCAAAGCGGGTCATGCGCAAATCCTGTGCAATGCGGGCTGGATCCAGCAAGATACGCCCCCGCCGCCAAGGCGTCAATCGCGACCGGGCCGCTCATGGGACTGCTCACGGGGCTGCGCGGCGGGGGGCTGCGCGGCCAGCGGGGGACATCCGGTTGCCTTTGGCGCGGGGCGTGCTAGGTGGTGAGGTCTTGCAAATTGCCAATAGCCGCCCCACTCAGCACGAAGAACCCATGCCCTTGCACCTGATCAAGCTTTGCGTCGGGGCCGATGCCGTCGAGGATCTGATCGACTGGCAGAAAAGCCGCGCCGCCCTCAACCCCGATGGCCTGCCGCGCCATGTAACGCGGATGTGGCCCAAGCGCGGAGCCGAACTGCTCGATGGCGGCTCGCTCTACTGGGTGTTCAAGGGGCAGGTGCTGGCGCGCCAGGCCATCCTGCGGCTGGACGAGGTGACCGGCGACGACGGCATCCTGCGCTGCGGCATTGTCTTCAACCCCGAAATCATCCGCACCGAGCCGCAACCGCGCCGTCCGTTTCAGGGCTGGCGCTACCTCAGGCCCGAGGACGCGCCGCGCGACCTGCCCGCCCAGCGCCCCGGCGACGATGATCTGCCGCCGGAACTGAGCGCCGCGCTGGCCGATCTGGGCCTGCGCTAGGGCGCGCCAAAGCCGCCTGGCGTGGGGGTGATCACGCTCACCGCCTCGCCGGGTTCCAGCACGGTCTGATCGCAGGCTGCCAGCACCTCGGTGCGGCCATCGACCCGGCGGACCAGCGTCTGGCCCGCCTGCCCCACGCTGCCCCCATCGAGCCCCAGCGGCGGGCGGTTGCGGTGCGAACTGAGGATCGCGCAATCCATGCGTTCCAGAAAGCGGATGGTGCGGGTGGTGCCATCGCCGCCGCGCCAGCGCCCCGCCCCGCCCGAGCCGTGGCGCAGGGCGAATTCCTCCAGCACCACGGGAAAGCGCAGCTCCAGAACCTCGGGGTCGGTCAGGCGCGAATTGGTCATATGCACATGCACGCCGGACGTGCCGTCAAAGCCGCGGCCGTCGTTCATCACCCCGGCCGGCGAGCCGGAACAGATCGTCTCGTAATACTGGTAGGTGGCATTGCCGAAGGTCAGGTTGTTCATCGTGCCCTGACTGTTGGCCATCGCCCCCAGTGCCTGAAAGAGCGCATTGGTCACATGTTGGCTGGTCTCCACATTGCCGGCGACCACCGCGCGGGGATAGGCCGGGTTGAGCATGCAGTCCTGCGGCACGACAATGCGGATGGGCCGCAGGCAGCCGGCGTTCATGGGGATCGGCGCCTCGACCATGACACGGAACACATAGAGCACCGCCGCGCGTGTCACCGGCTCGGGCGCGTTGAAATTGTTGGCCTGTGCCGGGCTGGTGCCGGTAAAATCGACCGTGGCCTCGCGCGCATCGCGATCCACGCGGATCTTCACGCGGATCACCTGCCCGGTGTCGGTTTCATAGTCGCAGGCGCAATCCTCCAGCCGGTCAAGCAGGCGGCGCACCTCTTCGGCGGCATTGTCCTGCACATGGCCCATGTAGGCGCGCACCACATCAAGCCCGAATTCACCGACCATGCGGCGCAGCTCGGCGGTGCCGCGCTCGTTTGCGGCCACCTGCGCCTTCAGATCGGCGATATTCTGATCGGGGTTGCGGCAGGGATAGCGGTGATCGGTCAGGACGCGGCGCAGTTCCGCCTCGCGCAAGCGCCCGCCCTCAACCAGTTTCAGATTGTCGATGAGCACACCCTCTTCATCGACGGTGGTGGCCAGCGGCGTCATCGAGCCGGGCGCGGTGCCGCCGACATCGGCATGATGCCCCCGCGAGGCCACCCAGAACAGCACCTCCTGCCCGGCCTCGTCGAAGACCGGCGAAACTACGGTGATATCGGGCAGGTGCGTGCCGCCGTTATAGGGCGCGTTGAGCGCATAGACATCGCCGGGGCGGATGTCCGGGTTGAGGCGGATCACGGTTTCCACCGAACGGTCCATCGAGCCCAGATGCACCGGCATATGCGGCGCATTGGCTACCAGAGCGCCCTCGGCATCGAAGACCGCGCAGGAAAAATCCAGCCTTTCCTTGATATTGACCGAATGGGCAGTGTTTTGCAGCGCCACGCCCATCTGCTCGGCGATATTCATGAAGAGGTTGTTGAACACCTCCAGCATGATCGGATCAGCCTGTGCCGAGCCCTGCACCCTGGCACGTTCGGCGCGCTGGTAGCGGCGCATCAGCACATGGTCGCGCGCGGTGATCTCGGCGCGCCAGCCCGGTTCGATCACCACTGTCTGGTTTGCCTCGATGATCAGCGCCGGCCCGGTGACGATGGCGCCGGGGCCAAGCTCCTCGCGCCGGAACACCGCCGCTTCTTGCCAGGTCCCGTCACAATAGAGCTTGGTTCGCTCGCTGGCGGCTGGCGCGGCGGCGGTGGTCTCGCGCCGGGCCTCGTCGCCGCCATGCGGGCGCCCGTCATGAGCCTGCAGATCGATCGCCTCGATGGTGATTTCCTTGTTGTCATAGACGAAGCCGAACTGCGCGCGATGCGCGGCCTCGAATTCGGCGCGCGCGCGTGCAAGATCGCGGGCACCAAAACCGACCGGCAAGGCCGTGTCGGTGCCAGCGTAGCGCAGCATCAACACCGGCTCCCAGACAACCGCGTCATCGGGCAGGCCCTGGGCGGCCAGATCGGCAAAGACCTGGGCGCGCAGTTCCTCGATCAGCGCGTCGATCCGGGGGCGCGAGGCGTCCTCCAGCGGCTCCAGCAGGGCCTGCTGGCGGCTCGCCGAGACCGTCGCCAACCCGATGCCATAGGCCGAAAGCAGGCCGGAAAGCGGATGGATCAGCACCGCCTCCATGCCCAGCGCATCGGCCACCAGGCAGGCATGCTGCCCACCCGCGCCGCCGAACGAATTGAGCAGATACTTCGTCACGTCATAGCCACGCTGCACGCTGATCTTCTTGACCGCGTTGGCCATGTTTTCAATGGCGATCCTGAGAAAGCCCTCGGCCACGGCCTCGCTGCTCCTACCCTCGCGCGCGGCGATCTCGGCGAATTTCCCGGCCACCACGGCGCGGTCGAGCTTCTGGTCCTGAGCGGGACCAAAGATGGCCGGGAAGAGATCAGGGTTCAGCTTGCCCAGCATGACATTGGCATCGGTCACGGTGAGCGGCCCGCCCCGCCGGTAGCAGGCCGGGCCGGGATCGGCGCCCGCCGAATCCGGCCCCACCCGGAAGCGCCCCGGCTCGGCGTGCAGGATCGACCCGCCGCCGGCGGCAACGGTATGAATGCGCATCATCGGCGCACGGATCCGCACCCCCGCCACCTCGGTATCGAAGGCGCGCTCATAGGCGCCGGCACAATGCGCCACATCGGTGCTGGTGCCACCCATATCGAAGCCGATCACCCGCTCGAACCCCGCCAGTCGCGCGGTCTGCACCATCCCGACCACCCCGCCCGCCGGGCCCGACAGGATGGCATCCTTGCCCTGGAACGCCTGGGCGGCGGTCATCCCGCCCGACGACATCATGAATTGCAGCACCGGCCCCGGCTGGCCCGGCGGCGTGGCGCCCAGCGCATCCGCCACCCGCGCCACATAGCGCCGCAGGATCGGACTGAGATAGGCATCGACCACCGTTGTATCGCCGCGCCCGATCAGCTTGATCAGCGGCGAAACCTCATGACTGACGGATACCTGCGCGAAGCCCATCGCCCGCGCCAGCCCGGCCAGCGCGGCTTCATGGGCGGGGTTCTTCCAGGCATGCATCAGCACGATGGCCAGCGCCTCTATCCCCGCCTCGCGCAGCGCCTGCAACGCCGGGCGCAGTGCCCCGGCATCCAGCGCGCGCTCGACCGTGCCATCGGCGCGCAGGCGTTCATCCACCTCGATCACCCGCTCATAGAGCTGCTCGGGCAGGATGATCTCCTTGGCGAAGATATCCGGCCGCGCCTGATAGGCCAGCCGCAGCGCATCGCCAAAGCCGCGCGTGATCATCAGCGCGACGCGGTCCCCCTTGCGCTCCAGCAGCGCGTTGGTGGCAACCGTCGTTCCCATCTTCACCGTGCCCACGCGCGCCGGGTCGATCGCCCCGCCCAGCAGGCGGCGGATCCCCTCGATGGCGGCATCGTCATAGGCGCCGGGGTTCTCCGACAAGAGCTTGAGCGGATGCAGCCCGCCATCGGGCGCGCGACCCACGACATCGGTGAACGTGCCGCCGCGGTCGATCCAGAAATCCCAGGCTGAAGCGCTCATCTGATCCCCCGTGAACATGTTGACAATTTGTTGACAAATTATTGTCGTCACGTCAAGCTCGCCATGGTGCAGGAGGGTCGCAAGATGAAAGCAGCCGACGTCAATACCCGGCCTGATGCCGGGATCGGCCCGGTGGTCAGTTCGGCGCATCTGGCGCAATCGGCCCGGCCCGCACTCAGCGAGGTCGAATTCGCCCTGACCATGGCCACCCATGCCTTTCAGCGCTGGATCGTGCGCTGCATGGCGGCGGCGGGCGCGCCGGGGCTGTCGCCGCTGGAGGTGCTGATCCTGCACCAGGTGGCGCATCGGGACCGCGCCAAGACGCTGGCCGATCTGTGCCTGGTGCTCAATATCGAAGACACCCATCTGGCCAGCTACGCGATCAAGAAGCTGGCCGCGCAGGCGTTGGTGCTGACAGGGCGCAAGGGCAAGGAAAAAACTGTCGCCATCAGCGCGAAAGGTGCCGAGATCTGCGCGCGCTACGGGCGCATCCGCGAGGCGCTGGTTGTCGGCGGTCTGCCGCGCGGCGATGGGGACGGGGCCGGGCTGTCGGAACTGGCCGCGCTGCTGCGGGGGCTTTCGGGCAGCTATGATCAGGCCGCACGGGCAGCAGCCGCGCTCTGAGGCACGGCAGCGGAATGTTCGTCGGGCGTCAGCAGTGTTTCAGCCCGCGCCTGGCCCCACACCGCCTGCCGTCTCGCCCTCCAATACCTCGCCCATCGCCTCGCGCCAGTGCCGGCGGCAGAGCGAGACATAGGTTTCATTGCCGCCGATCTGCACCTGCGCGCCCTCATGCAGGGGCTTGCCGTCCGGCCCCAGCCGCACCACCATGGTTGCCTTCTTGCCGCAATGGCAGATGGTGCGCACCTCGCGCATTTCGTCGGCCAGCGCCAGCAGCGCCGCCGAGCCGGGAAACAGCGCGCCCCTGAAATCCACCCGCAAGCCATAGCACATCACCGGCACACGCAGGTCATCGACCGCGCGCGCCAGTTGCCAGACCTGCGCCTCGCTCAGGAACTGCGCCTCGTCAATGAAAACGCAGGCACAGGGCCCCGCCGCCAGCCGCGCAACAATGCGTGCGTAAAGATCGTCGCCCGGCGCGAAGGTTTCCGCTGGCTGGCCAATGCCGATGCGCGAGGCGATCCGCCCCGCCCCGGCCCGCTCGTCAAGGCCGGCGGTCAGCAGGAAGGTCTGCATGCCGCGTTCTTCGTAATTGTGCGCGGCCTGAAGCAGGATCGTCGATTTTCCCGCATTCATGGTGGAATAATGGAAATAGAGCTTGGCCATGGCGCGGCTTTAGCGCGCCATGGCGCAACCGGCAAGCACCCGATGCCGGGCGCGCGGGCCGGATGTTCAGGCGATGGCGACGATCTCGACCGCGAAGGTCAGATCCTGCCCGGCCAGCGGGTGGTTGGCGTCCAGCACCACCGCCTCGTCGCTGGCCTCGACCACCGACACCGGAACGGCACGGCCATCGGGCGATTGCATCTGCAGCATGGTGCCGGGTTCGAGCGGGATGTGCGGGGGGATCTGATCGCGCGGGATGGCTTGGCGTGCCTGCGGATCATAGGCGCCATAGGCATCGTCGGCAGCGATGGTGACGGTCTTGCCCTCGCCGACGGCCATGCCCTCGATCGCGGTTTCGAGCCCGGCAATGATCTGCCCCGAACCCAGCGTGAACGCCAGCGGCTCGCGGCCTTCGGAACTGTCGAACACCGAGCCGTCGTCGAGCGTGCCGGTATAGTGAAAATGGACGGTGTCACCCGCCTTGGCCCGGGTCATGCGCTATCCTTGATTTCGGGGTGGATCGGCGGAGGCGCGCATCGGCGCGGGTTGCTCCAGACGAGCCCGCAGCATAGCCTGTATGGGCCGCCGGGGAAATCCCGGCGAGCCAGGAACCGGCTGCAAACCCGGTCGCGCTACTTGCTCAGCGCCGGTTCGTTGTCGCTACCGCCACCAACGCCGGCATAGCCCGGATCAATGACTTCGTTGAGAAATTCGCGCAGCACCACCTGCCACCATTGCAGCGTATCGTCGAAGTTCACCGCGGTGACGCCGCCGGCCAGGTTCACGTCGAACTCGATCGTGGCATTGCCATTGTGGTCCAGATAGGCCGCACTGAACCGCCGGTTGCGGTTCCATTCGTTCATCTGCTCGATGGTATGCGCCCCGCCCGATTCCCACCAGGCCCGCAGTTGCAACGAGGTGCAGTCGGTTCCGTCGGTGCAATTGAGAAAGGTGATGGTATAAATCAAGCCATCCATCTCGGCGCGGATCCAGGGGCTCTCCTCGGCGTCATCATGGCGCCGCTCGGCAGGGCCATAGGTGCTGGCGATCTCGGCGGCCCGGTCCACATCGGCCCCGGTGATCATGCCGCCGAGCTGGGCCATTGCCCCCTGCGGAAAGGCCAGCAACCCGGCAAGCGCCAGGGCAATGGCAGTGCTGCGCAAAACCGTCATCTCAAACCTCCGCAAAAATACGCTGTGCTTGAACGCTATCACCGTCAGGGTCCGGCAATCAACGGCCTAGAATACAGCCGCCAAAACGCGGAACACTTGCAAAACCGGGCCATATGACCCAAAAGGCAAGGCTTCTGCCCATCCGGATCGAGGTCGCGTCGAGCATGTATGAATACAAGGTCGTCACCGCCCCCCTGCGCGCCGTCAAGGTCAAGGGGCTCAAAACCACAGAGGAACGCTTCGCGCATATGCTGGAAGAGGCGCTCAATGACGAGGCCCGCGAGGGCTGGGAGTATCTGCGCGCCGAAACCCTGCCCTGCGAGGAGCGCCGGGGCCTGACCGGCACGGCGAAAAGTTTCCAGAGCGTTCTGGTGTTTCGCCGGCCGCTGGGCATGGCCGGTGCCCGCGCCGAAGACGCCCGGCAGCACGAGGAGGGCGATACGCCGGTCATCACGCTGGCCGCGCACCAGCCCCATGCCCGCCAGGAGCCACAGTTCCGGTCCGGGGCCGCGCTTCATGCCGACCACGCCCCCGCCCAGCCGGTGCTCAGCGCCGGCAATCACAAACGGCAGCCCGACCAGCCCCCGGAGACCGACGCCACCACACGCGACTGAGTGCCGAAAGCGGCTGGCCCCGGCCGGGCCCTTTCCACAAGGCCGATGCCGCGCACCTGGGCGACCTCATGCAAGGCTCAGCCGCAGCGCATGGATGCGCCCCACCAGATCGGCACCCAGCGCCGCATGCACCGCCCTGTGCCGCGCCACCCGGCTAAGCCCGGCCAGATCAGGCGAGTTGAGCGCGACGTGAAAATGTGTCTGCCCCCCGTCGCGCCAGCCGGCATGGCCGCGGTGCTGTTCGCTCTCGTCCTCGACGCTGAGCGCGCTGATGGTGAAAGCGGCCCGCAACCGGGCCTCGATCTCGTCGATCACGCGATTCTGCGTCGTCATTTGCGGTCTGCCCTTTCCATTACCCCGGCGAACAAACTAAACTTACGCCTCCGAGTCGCAAGGGGGATGGGCCACCGCCCGCCCCGAGCGCAGCGAAACACCGCCCGGCTCTGGCCACCAGACTGAAACCAAAGGGTATTTCTGATTCTGATGACGCGCGATCCCTTCAATTTCGACATTCGGGCCTCGGCCGACAAGAAAAAGCGCAATCGCGGCCGGCGCGGCATGTCGGGCGCGGTGGAGACCTCATCGCGGCAATGCGAGCATCCCGGCTGCACCGAGCCGGGCCTCTATCGCGCGCCGCGTTCGCGCGATGCGCTCGACGATTACCTGTGGTTTTGCAAGGATCATGTGCGCGAATACAACCTGAAATGGAACTTCTTCGCCGGACAGACCGAAGAGGAAATGCTGGGCACGATGGAACATGAGCGCGTCTGGGGCCGCGCCACCCGCCCCATGGGCAACGACCGCGAGGCGCGCGGCTGGGAGCGGCTGGGCATCGACGACCCCTATCAGGTGCTTGGTGACAAGGCCACGCGCCGCCCCGCCGAGACGCTGGCCAAACCCGGCGGGCAGGCCACCCGCCGCCTGCCGCCGACCGAACGCCGCGCGCTGGAAATTCTCGATGCGCGCGACACCTGGAGCCGCCCCGAGATCCGCCGCCAGTACAAGGCGCTGGTCAAGGATCTGCACCCCGATCTCAACGGCGGCAATCGCGCCGACGAGGAGCGCCTGCAAGAGGTCGTCTGGGCCTGGGATCAGGTCAAGGAAAGCCGGCACTTCCGCGACTGAACGCACTGCCGCCTGCCTCGGCCCGCCTGCCTTGGCCCGCATCAGGACTGCGCCGCCGCGCGGACCGGACCGGCACGCAGGGTTTCCCGGCCTTCCCCTTGCAGCGCGGCGCAATATGTTCCATGAAACCCTGTCCGGCCCGCTGCGCGCGTTCCGGGCGCAAACAGGCACGAATGGCGGACGGATATGGCGGATCAGATGCTCAAACCCACCGAAGAAATCTCGGTGCGCGAGGTTTTCGGAATCGATACGGATATGGTGGTGAAAGGCTTCGCCGAGCGCGGCGAGCGGGTGCCCGACATCGACCCGACCTACAAGTTCGATCCTGACACCACGCTCGCCATCCTTGCCGGCTTTCACTACAACCGCCGCGTCATGGTGCAGGGCTATCACGGCACCGGCAAATCGACACATATCGAACAGGTCGCGGCGCGGCTCAACTGGCCCGCCGTTCGCGTCAACCTCGACAGTCACATCAGCCGGATCGACCTGATCGGCAAGGATGCCATCAAGCTGCGCGACGGCAAGCAGGTGACCGAGTTCCACGAGGGCATCCTGCCCTGGGCATTGCGCAACCCCTGCGCCATCGTCTTTGACGAATACGACGCCGGGCGCGCCGATGTGATGTTCGTCATCCAGCGCGTGCTGGAACATGACGGCAAGCTGACGCTGCTCGACCAGAACGAGATCATCACCCCGCATCCGGCCTTCCGGCTCTTCGCCACGGCCAATACCGTGGGGCTGGGCGACACCACCGGGCTTTACCACGGCACGCAGCAGATCAACCAGGCCCAGATGGACCGCTGGTCGCTGGTGGCAACGCTGAACTATCTCAGCCATGATGCCGAGGCCGCGATCGTGCTGTCGAAGAACCCCACATACAACACCGCCAAGGGCCGCCAGGAGATCAGCCAGATGGTCACGGTCGCGGATCTCACGCGCACCGCCTTCATGAAGGGCCAGCTTTCGACCGTGATGTCGCCGCGCACGGTCATCACCTGGGCCGAGAACGCGCGCATCTTCCGCGATATCGGCTATGCGTTCCGGCTGACTTTCCTGAACAAATGCGACGAGCTGGAGCGTCAGACCGTGGCCGAGTTCTATCAGCGCTGCTTTGGCCAGGAACTGCCCGAAAGCGCCGCCAGCATGGCACTGGGCTGATGCCGGCGCGCGGCGCCAGGGCGGGGCTGCATGCAGCGCTGATCGGCGTTCTGGCACTGGGCCTTGGCGCGACGCAGGCCAGGCCTGCGGCGGCGGATGGCGCGATGGAACCGGGGCGCATCATCGCCGCGCTGACCGCCGACTGGACGGGCGACGGGCTGCTCGATGCCGCGCTGATCATCCGGGCGAAGGACGGCATGGCCGATCTGGTGGTGCTGACGGGCGGCGAGCCGGCCGGGCTTGAACCCTCTGCCCGTGCCGAAGCGGCGATCTTTGCCGGGCCGATGGCCGGCCAGACCCCCAGCCTTGCGCCGCGCAGCGACAGCAGTTTCGTGGTGCAGATGGAACAGACGGCCATTGGCCGCACGCCCTGGGAAAGCGAGCTGACCATCGCCTGGCGTGGCGGGCAGTTCGTGGTGGCAGGCTTCACGCATCGCTTCTACGACCGGCTGGACCCGGAACGGCAGGGCCAGTGCGATGTGAACCTGCTTACCGGTCGCTACGAACTGGACTATTCGCCCGGCACCGGCATCGAGCCGGTCCGTCGCAGCGGTGCTGGTGAGGATCGCGCCTTTCCGCTCGATGCGCTGCACGAAGACTACTTCCCGGCCGTCTGCGCCGCGCTTCATCACTAAGTTTCGGGGAACCAACCATGAGCCGCGCCCCCTCAGACAACCCCGCCGACCCGTTCAAGAAGGCCCTGACCGAAGCCACCCGCACGCTGGCCGATGACCATGAACTGGCGGTCAGTTTCTCGGTCGATCCGCCGGGCATGTCCGGCGATGCGCTGCGCCTGCCGCAGGTGACACGCCGCATGACCCGCGATGAGGTGCTGCTGGCGCGCGGCACTGCCGATGGTTTTGCCCTGCGCCGGCGCTTTCATGACAGCGGCACCCATGCACGCTATCTGCCGCAGGGGCAAATGGCGCGTGATCTCTACGAGGCGATGGAATCCGCGCGCTGCGAGGCGGTGGGCGCGCGCCACATGCCCGGCACCGCCGACAATATCGACGCGCGCATTGCCCATGAGGCCGAGCGCAAGGGCTATGCCCAGATCCGCAGCCAGTCCGAGGCACCCTTGCCCGTGGCGGCGGGCTACCTGATCCGGCAGATGGCCACCGGGCGCGCCCTGCCGCGTGGCGCCTCCACGGTCGCCGATCTTTGGCGCCCCTTCGTCGAGAGCCAGGGCGCCAGCACGCTTGAGGGGCTGCCCGGTGTGCTGGCCGATCAGGCCGCCTTCGCCCGTTTCGCGCGCAAGCTGATCGAGGATCTGGGCTATGGCGACCAGTTGGGCGATGATCCCGACGAGACCGGCGATGAGGATGAAGGCCAGGACGAAGACAGCACCGACGCGCCTGAAAACCCCGACAACCAGGGCAGCGAAGAGAGCCAGGAAGACGATACCGACGCCGCCGAGGACGGCCCGCGCCAGGAGACCGCCGAAACCCAGGCGGTGATGGACGACACCGCCGAGGACGAGCTGTCCGACGAGACTGAAATGCCCCAGGCCGAGGCCCCGCCAGAACCCCCGGCATCGGCACCCCATTCCGACGCCGACCCCAATTACGCCGCCTTCACCACCGATTTCGACGAGGAGACCGCCGCCGAGGATCTGGCCGACCCGGCCGAGCTTGAACGGCTGCGCGCCTATCTCGACCAGCAGCTTGAGCCGCTCAAGGGCGCGGTCAGCCGGCTGGCCAACAAGCTGCAACGCCGGCTTCAGGCGCAGCAGAACCGAAGCTGGGAGTTTGACCGCGAGGAAGGCATCCTCGATGCCGGGCGGCTGGCACGGGTCGTCGCCAATCCGACCATGCCGCTCAGCTTCAAGGTCGAAAAGGACACCGAGTTCCGCGACACGGTTGTGACGCTCCTGCTGGACAATTCCGGCTCGATGCGCGGCCGGCCGATCAGCATTGCCGCGATCTGCGCCGATGTTCTGGCCCGCACGCTGGAGCGCTGCCAGGTCAAGGTCGAGATCCTGGGCTTCACCACCCGCGCCTGGAAGGGCGGGCAATCGCGCGAGCGCTGGCTGGCCGCGGGGCGCGCGCAGGGGCCGGGGCGGCTCAATGATCTACGCCATATCGTCTACAAGAGCGCCGATGCGCCCTGGCGGCGGGTGCGCGACAATCTGGGCCTGATGATGAAAGAGGGCCTGCTGAAGGAAAACATCGACGGCGAAGCGCTGGAATGGGCGCATCGCCGGCTGCAGTTCCGCCGCGAGCAGCGAAAGATCATGATGGTGATCTCCGACGGGGCGCCGGTTGACGATTCCACGCTCTCGGTCAATGCCGCGAACTATCTGGAAAAACACCTGCGCGATGTGATCGGGATGATCGAGAAGCGCAAGGCGGTGGAACTGCTGGCCATTGGCATCGGCCATGACGTCACGCGCTATTATGACCGCGCCGTGACGATCACCGATGTCGATCAGCTTGCCGGTGCCATGACCGAGCAGCTTGCCGCGCTGTTCGACACCGATCCACGGGCACGCGCGCGGGTGATGGGGCTGGCCGCCGGCATGCGGCGCTGAGCCATCACGACAGATCGCGCGATAATTTCAGGGTCAGAGATGTTTCAATCCTTCACTGCCACCACCCGCCCCGAACAGGGCCCACCCCGGCTGGCCGCGCTGCGCGCCGAACTGGCGGCGCGCGGGCTGGACGGGTTCATCGTGCCGCGCGCCGACGCCCATCAGGGCGAATATGTCGCGCCGCGCGACGAACGGCTGGCCTGGCTGACGGGTTTCACCGGCTCGGCGGGTTTTTGCATCGTGCTGGCGCAGATAGCGGGCGTGTTCACCGACGGACGCTACCGGTTGCAGGTGCGCGACCAGATCGCCCTTGATGCCTTCACTCCGGTCAACTGGCCCGAAACCCTGCCCGCCGACTGGCTGCGCGCGCATGCTGCGCCGGGTGCGGTGATCGGCTTCGACCCCTGGCTGCATACCCCTGACGAAATCGCCCGCATCGAGAAAGGGCTGGAAGGCAGCGCCATCCAGCTGCGCGCGCTCGATGCCAACCCCGTCGATGCCATCTGGCCCGACCAGCCCGCGCCGCCCTGCGGCAAGGCACGCGCCCATCCGCTGGCCCTGGCCGGACGGTCAAGCGCCGAGAAACGCGCCGAGATCGCCGAGGGGCTGCGCGAACGCGGGGTTTCGGCCTTGGCGATCACCTTGCCCGACAGTATTTCATGGTTGCTCAACATCCGCGGCAGCGATGTGGCGCGCAATCCGGTGGTGCTGGCCTTCGCGCTTTTGCACGACGACGCGCGGCTGGATCTGTTCATAGAGGCGGCCAAGCTGGCCGATCTGCCCGCCGATCCGGCCGTGACGCTGCATCCGCCAGAGGCTTTCGCCGCCGCGCTGGGCGCCCGGAACGGGCGCGTGCAGTTCGATCCCGCAACGGCACCTGTGGCGCTCGCGCTGGCGCTGGCCGAGGGCGTCGGCGCGCCAGACCCCTGCCTGATGCTCAAGGCCCGCAAGACCCCCCAGGAGCTGGACGGCATGCGCGCCGCGCATCGCCGCGACGGTGCGGCGATGGCCGAGTTTCTTTGCTGGTATGACACCGTGTCCCTTGACGGGTTGAGCGAAATCGACATGGCGGTCAAGCTGGAAACCTGTCGGCGCAAAACCGCAGAACGGCTGGGTGCACCGCTTCTGGAACTGAGCTTCGAGACCATCTCGTCAACCGGGCCGAATGCGGCGATCAACCATTACCGCGTGACCGAGCAGACCAACCGCCGGCTGGAACCGGGCGATCTGTTCTTGCTCGATTCCGGCGGGCAATATGGCGATGGCACCACCGACATCACCCGCACCCTGCCGGTGGGCGTGGTGGCACCCGAGCGCCGTGCGGCCTACACCCGTGTGTTGCAGGGGATGATCGCGCTGTCGCGGGCCCGCTTTCCGCGCGGCGTGGCGGGGGCGCATCTGGATGCGCTGGCGCGCTATCCGCTCTGGCTGGCCGGGCAGGATTACGACCACGGCACCGGGCACGGCGTTGGCGCGGCGCTGAGCGTGCATGAAGGCCCGGCGCGGATCTCGCGGGTATCCACCCTGCCGCTCGATCAGGGCATGATCCTGTCGAACGAGCCGGGCTATTATCGTGACGGCGCCTTTGGTATCCGCATCGAAAACCTGGTTGCGGTGCAGCCGGCCCCCGACATGGGCGAGGGGCGTGCAATGTTCGCCTTCGAGACGCTGACCCTGGCGCCGATAGACACAAGGCTTCTGATACGCGAGCGGCTCACGCGCGACGAGGCCGACTGGCTCAATACCTATCATGCCCGCGTGCTGGCCGAGCTTTCGCCCCTGGTCAGCGCTGAAACCCGTGCATGGCTGCAAACCGCCTGCGCCGCGCTCTAGAGCAACCGGTGGATCGGCAGATGGCCGATCAGGAATGAAAGCACACGGCGCGGCATCGAGCTTTGCGGTTCAAGGTTGAGCGGTGGTTCGCCCTCGCGCAGCCAGGCCATGAGCCGCCCGTCCAGCCCCAGCCGATAGGCCTGCTCCGGGCCTGTGGCCCAGTCCAGACGCGTATTCAACTCGCCCAGCATTTGCGGATCGTCGAAGATCACGCCCATTTCGGTGTTCAGATAGGCCGAGCGCAGATCGAAGTTGAACGAGCCGACAAAGCCCAGCTCCCCATCGACGATCATCGCCTTGCCATGCAGCATCAACTGCCGGCCGCCACGACGGCGCGCCGGCCGCGCGGCAAATTCGAACAGCGTGATGCCCGCATCGATCAGCGCGCGGCGATACCAGCGATAGGCGCCATGCACCAGCACATGATCGGCCACCGCCAGCGCATTGGTGATGATCTCGATGCGCACGCCGCGCGTCGCCAGATCGATCAGTGCCGCCAGCCCGTCGGTGCCGGGCACAAAATAGGGGGTCATGATGCGCAGATCGCGCCGCGCCGCCAGCAGCAACGGCATCACCGAGGCCGGCAGCCAGCCGGCACGCCTGCTGCCCAGCGCCTTTTGCGGCGGGTCGGCCACCAGCTCCAGCCGGCCCGCCCAGCGCAACCGCTCTAGCGGAAGGCCAGGCGACGATCCGGCCGGCATCGCGCGTTCGAGATAGGCACGCGCCGCGGGGCTGCGCGCATCGCGCCTGAGCCGCGTGCGAAATCGCGCCAGCGAGGTCTTGCGCTTGTGCCATAACGAGCGGATCGGCAGCGCCAGGCCCGAGTTCCAGTAATCATCGAACAATGAGGCGGTCGCGCCCAGCACCGGCCCGGCCAGCAGCATCTCCAGGTCATCGACATTGCGTCGCCGGCCACGCGCGGCACCGAAATAGGCATCCCCCACATTGCGCCCGCCCACCAGCGCGACGCGCCCGTCAACCAGCCAGATCTTGCCATGCATGCGCCGGTTGTAGCGCACCAGGTTGAACAGCAGCTCGATCCCGCGGCGCAGGGCAGACTCGCGGGCTCGGATCGGATTGAACAGGCGTACCTCGATATTGGCATGGCGATCGAGCGCCAGATAGGTCGGATCACGGCCCAGCACATTCACATCATCGAGCAACAGCCGCACCCGCACGCCCCGGTCGGCGGCCTCGACCAGCGCCTGGGCCAGCAGCCGACCGGTCAGATCATCGGTCCAGATATAGTAAAGCAGATCAAGACTGCGCATTGCCATCGCCGCGCTGCGCAAGCGCAAGTGAAACGCCTCATGCGGGTCAAAAACGAAAGCCGCACCGCTCTGGCCGGGATGATCGGCTTCAAGCGGTGCCAGCGCCCGGTCCAGCGGCGCGCCCTGCCCCGGCGGGATTGCCAGAGAATCCGGCCCCTGCGCGCGCCGGGCAAAGCGCCCGTAGGACCACAGCGCAAGCGCCGAACCCGCCGCAAGGGCCGCCGCCAGCGCCAGGATCCAGCCCAGCCAGGCCATCAGCGCGGCAACCGCAAACGGGCCTTGATCGGCAGATGATCCGAGGCGCGGCGCGCCAGCGGGGTATCATGCGGGCGGATGTCGCGCACCTCGGCACGATTGCAACCGATGATGCGGTCAAGCGGCAGCATCGGCATCTGCGCGGGAAAGCTCAGCGCCGTCGTCGCCGAACGCTTCACCGCCCGCAGTTCGCGACGCAGCGGCATCAGCGAACAGCTTGCCCCCAGCCGCCATTCGTTGAGATCGCCCATCACCAGCGTCGGGCGCCCATCGCCGCCCTCGATCTCCTCGGCAAGGCGGCGCGCCTGCATCAGCCGTGACTGATGCAGCAGCCCCAGATGCGTGGCGATCACCCGCAGCGGCTGACCGGCGACAAGCAGATCGGCCACGATGGCCCCGCGCGGCTCCAGCCCCGGCAGGGTCACGGGGCGGACATCTTCGATCTCGGCATCGCGCAGCAACAGCAGATTGCCGTGCCAGCCATGCGCGGCACGGCCCAGCCGATCGCCCAGCGGCACGGGGGCAAGCCCGGTGGCGGCGTTCAGCTCGGCCAGATCCAGCACGCCGGCGCGCGCGCCAAAGCGGCGGTCAACTTCTTGCAGGGCCACGATATCGCCGCCGATCTCGCGGATCACCTCGATGGTGCGCAGCGGATCGCGCCGCAGATCGGCACCGACGGCCTTGTGCACATTATACGAGCCCACAATCAGTTCGCACGGCGGGGCGGCGTCGGATGGCGGGACGGCATTCATCATGGCGGGCTCCGGCGCGGGATCGTTCGAAAGATCCCGCTCAAGGCATACGGGGCAAGCTTCGGCTCTGGGCAGCGCATGGTTTCAATATGGTAACGTCGGACGAAGCGCGCAACCTTGGCGTAACGGGCGTGTTCACTCGCTGCCCGCCTCGGCGGTGTCGAATTCCGAAACATCCTGTGCCACCAGCACAGCCAGCGGGCGGGTCTGGGGAAAGGCTGCCAGGATGATCGCCACCATTGAGGTCATCGGCACCGCCAGAATGGCCCCTGCCAGCCCCCAAAGCGTGGTCCAGAACGACAGCGCCGCCACCACCACGAAGGGTGACATGTTCACCCGCCGCCCGATCATGCGCGGCTCCAGCCAGTTTCCAACCCACATGTTCACCGCCGTCAGGCACATCGCCAGCGCCACCGCCACCTGCAGCGCACCGAACTGAACCATCGCCATGCCCACCGGCAGCGTCACCGCGACCAGCGATCCGAAATAGGGAATGTAGTTCAACAATCCGATCAGCAGCGCCCAGAACAAGGCGTGATCCACACCAAAGAGCTTCAGGATCACCCATGATATCAGGCCGACAATGAGGTTGATCAGTGTCTTGACCGCCAGATACTCGCCGATGCGCGCGTTGATCGCCTCGATCAGTTCAAGCGTGCGGCGGGCCTGCCCCCGGCCCGGCAGCGCAACCGACAGCTTGCGCGAGAACCCGCTCGCCTCGTTGCTCAGAAACAGCGCATAGACCGCCGCCAGCACCAGCAGCCCGGCCATCGACCCCACCGACCCCGCCATGGTGCCCATCATCGCCGGCATATCGATGCGCTCGAAGGTGGCCGCGCCGATGATTTCCCAGTTCGGATTGCCCTCAAGGCCAAGCAGCGCCATCACCTGCGCGATCAGCCGCTCAAGATTGGCCTGATACTGCGGCGCCAGGGCAACCAGGTCGCGCACCGTCACGATGACCACCCAGTTGAACCCGGCCAGCACGGCCATGAAGCCCAGAGCCAGAAACAGCGTGCGCAGCCATTGCGACATCCAGCCCGTGACCCGCCAGCGCCCCATGGCCCGCCCCGAGGCCGCGATCACATAGACCGACAGAACGGCGATCATGATCGGCATCAGCAAACCCTTGCCGATCCACAGCAACCAGCCGATCAACACCGTCAGCAGCAGCGACAGCGTCAACACCAGCAACCGCGAAACGGTTTCCGGCATCGCCGCCACTGGCGACGGGGACGAGCGGGGCGATGACGGATCGGCGGGCATGACTGCCTTTCGAGGACGGCACTGGGTTGGACGAAGCGATCCTAGCAACAAAAGCCGCCTTTGCCAGCGATCTGTTGGAGCGCCGCACGGCATTGTCGGGCATCGGCGCAGTTGCTAGGCTCCGGCGCGACCGGGCAGACATCAATGGCAGATCGGCACGCCCGCGCAGAGGGCCGGAACCGCGCCCGATGATCGCTCAGTGCCCGGATGCAGAAACGAGGATACAATGCTCCTGAACGATGAACAGCAGATGATCCGCGACACCGCCCGCGCCTTCGCGCGCGAGGTGCTTGCGCCCGGCGCGGCCGCACGCGCCGCAGCCGCCGCGATCGAGCCGGAGGTTCTGAAGGCCCTGGGCGAAATGGGCTTTCTGGGCATGACCGTGCCCGAGGATCTGGGCGGCGCGGGTGCAGATTATGTCAGCTATGCGCTGGCACTGATGGAGATCGCCGGCGGCGATGGCGCGGTTTCGACCGTGATGAGCGTGCACAACGCCCCCTTCAACGCAATCTTGCAGCGCTACGGCACGCCCGAGCAAAAGGAACGCGTACTGCGCCCGGCTGCCGCCGGCGCCTTCATCGGTGGCTTCGCGCTGACCGAGCCGCATGCCGGCTCGGATGCCTCGGCGATCCGCACCCGTGCCCAGCCACGCAACGACCGCTACATCGTCAACGGCGAGAAAGTGTTCATCACCTCGGGCAAGATTGCCGGCTGGATAATCCTGTTCGCGCGGCTGGAAGGCAGCGAGGGCAAGAAGGGCATCACCGCCTTCCTGACCCCGACCGATGCGCCCGGCTATGAAGTGGCCAAGATCGAGCAGAAGCTGGGCCAGGCCGCATCGGACACCGCCGCGCTGCGCTTCGACGGGCTGGAGATCGCGACAGAAAATCGCATCGGCGAGGACGGCGAGGGCTATCGCATCGCGCTGTCCAGCCTGGAGACCGGGCGTATCGGCATCGCCGCGCAATCGGTGGGCATGGCCGAGGCGGCGCTGGAGATCGCGCTGCAATACGCGCGCGACCGCACCAGCTTCGGCAAGCCGCTGATCGAGCATCAGGCGGTGGGCTTCCGGCTGGCCGATGCCCGCACCCGGCTGGAGGCCGCGCGCCAGTTGGTGCTGCATGCCGCCAGTCTCAAGGATGCCGGCCTCCCCTGCCTGACCGAAGCGGCAATGGCCAAGCTCTACGCTTCCGAAGCCGCCGAACGGATCTGCTCGGACGCCATCCAGACGCTGGGCGGGTATGGCTATACGGCCGATTTCCCCGTCGAGCGGATCTGGCGTGATGTGCGGGTCTGCCAGATCTACGAGGGCACTTCGGACATCCAGAAGATGCTGATCCTGCGCGGCATGACCGGCTGAATACAGCCGATTGACGCAGTCCTCGGCGCCGGTGCGGGGCGCAACCGCCTGCGGTTCGCGCCGAGGGGCCGGCAGGTGCAGGAAAGCGTTGCTTTTGCGCCCGCATCACTCCACGAATTGTTAAGCAGCCGGTGCGAGACTCTATTCTTTGGCAAACCCGGTGATAAGTTGGCACGTCATCGAACGCCCGAGGAGGAGAAAGGCCGTTTGCAGCGCATATTTCGTGTAACCAACCTTCCCGCCGCGATTTCGCTGCTGGTGGTGGCGATGATCTGGATCTTCGCCGAAGCACAGAACCAACGCGTGCATGAGCAGAAGATGCGCGAGGAGGTTCTGGGCAGTACCAGCCTGTTGCGCGCGCGGATCGAAGGGGCGCTGACGTCGAACATCCAGCTGGTGCGCGGGATGATCGCCACCATCGTCACGGAACCCGACATGAGCGGCGAGCGCTTCATGGCACTTTCGGCGGGGCTGATCGGCGAGGATTCACTGATCCGCAATATGGCCGCCGCACCCGACCTGGTGATCCGCTATATCTATCCGCTGGAAGAAAACGCCGCCGCCATCGGGCTGAACTACCTGGAAAACCCGCTCCAGCGCGAAGGCGCACTTCTGGCGCGCGACAGCGGCATGCTGGTGATTGCCGGGCCGGTCAACCTGGTGCAGGGCGGGCTTGGCTTCATTGGCCGGTTTCCGGTCTTCATTCCGGATGGCTCGGAGCGCGGCCGCTTCTGGGGTATCGTCTCGGCGGTGATCGATGTCGATCGCTTCTATGCCGCCACCGGCCTGCTGGACCCAGACCTGCCGGTCCGCGTGGCACTCAGCGGGCATGACGCCTCGGGCCCCGATGGCGGGTTGTTCTTTGGCGATGCCGCGATCCTCGATGACGATCCGGTGCAAATGCCCATCACCCTGCCCTTCGGCACATGGCAGCTCTGGGCCATCCCGCGCGACGGCTGGCAGCACAACCCGCCCAATGTCTGGCTGCTGCGCCTGGGGTTGCTGGCCGGGGCAGCGCTCATCATCATTCCCGGTGTCATAATGGGCCGGCTTCTGGACGAGCGCGCGCGCAATGTCTCGCGCCTGCATCTGGCGCTGCGGCGGCAGGGCGAAACCAATGCGCGCTTCGAGAATGTCTCGCGCATCAGCCGCACCTGGGTCTGGGAGCAGGATGCCGAGCGGCGGCTGACCTATCTGTCGAGCGGCTATCAGCACATCACCGGATTTCATCGTCAGCATCTGCTGGGTCAGCGGATGATTGATCTGGTGCGCAACTTTCCCAAGGTCATGTCCAGCGCCGACTGGGCCTGGCTGGAGGATCGCATCGCCAGTCATCAGCCGTTCAGCGACTTCATCTGCCTGGCCGCCACCCGCAACGGCGACGAGATCTGGGTGCAGCTTTCAGGCACCCCGGTTTTCGATGAGACGGGCACCTTTCGGGGCTATCGCGGGGCGGGCATGGATGTAACGACATTCCAGCAAGCCCGCCAGGCCGCCGACGAAGCCAACCGCATGAAATCGATGTTCCTGGCCAACATGAGCCATGAGATCCGCACACCGCTCAACGGGGTTCTGGGCATGGCCCAGGTGCTGGAAAGCATGATTGCCGATCCCGAGCATCGGCACATGGTCACCACGATCCGCGAGAGCGGGCAAAGCCTGCAGAATATTCTCAACGACATTCTGGATCTTTCCAAGATCGAAGCCGGCAAGCTGGAACTGGAGAACACCCCGTTCCAGCCGGAAATCACCGTTGGGCGGATCGCCGATCTGCACCGCCTGCGCGCCGAGGAGAAGGGTCTGACGCTGAGCGTGCACGGGCTGGCCCCCCCCGGCACCGCACGATGGGGCGACGGGCATCGTTTTGCCCAGGTCCTGCACAACCTTCTGGGCAACGCCATCAAGTTCACCGATACCGGGCAGGTAACGGTGGAGGTGGTCAACCAAACCGGACAGGCGCTGGTGGTCAGGATCAGCGATACCGGGTCCGGCATGTCCGACGAGCAGCTGCGACGTCTCTTTGACGAATTCGTCCAGGGCGACGACTCGGTGGCACGCCGCCATGGCGGCACCGGGCTTGGCATGTCGATCGTGCGCCGGCTGGTCAACATGATGCAGGGTGAACTGCATGTGCGTTCCTCGCTCGGCGAAGGCACCACAATCACCATCAGCCTGCCCCTGCCCGCCACCGAAATGATCAGCAACGAAGTACCGGAAACCGGCCTTGAGCTGGATCTGGATCTGGCGGGGATGCGTCTGCTGGCCGCCGACGACAACCGCACCAATCGCCGCGTGCTGGAGGCGCTCCTGCGCGACACCGGGATCGAACTGACGATGGTGGAGGATGGTCAGAAGGCGGTCGAAGCCTGGCGTGAGGGAGATTACGAACTCATCCTGCTCGATATTTCCATGCCGGTTCTTGGCGGGGTCGATGCGCGCCGGCAGATCGTCCAGGAAGCCACGCTGGCCGGGCGCCCACCTCCGCCGGCGATTGCCTTCACCGCCAATGTGATGGCCCATCAGGTCAGCGAATATCTGGCCGAGGGCTTTGTCAGCTGCATTGGAAAACCGTTGAAGAAATCCGCACTGCTTCATGCGCTCAAGGCCGCGCGCAGGAACGAAACCACCGCGCCAACCAGCTGAAAGGACCACTTCAGAACGGAGCCCGGCGCGGAAACCACAAATCGGGAGCACCGGTGCCGGTATAGGCGGTCCGATCTCCTGAAGGACCGCACACCCATGCTTTCTGCCCGGCGCTGGGGTTCGGTGGGGTTCGGCGCGGGCGGGCGCGGCTTCACGCTTCGCGCAAGACCACATCGACAGTCGTCAAAACCCGGCGCTCAGCGGGGATCTCTTGCGCGGCGGCGCAACGTGGTCATCATGAAACCCGTGGAAGCCACCGCGCGGCGTCGCGGCTGCGGGGCACGGTTGAAGCCGGAAAATATCTGCCGCCAGGGCGAAAAGGCATGCCGCCGGATGCGGGTTTGCCGGATTCGGGTTTGCCCGATCAGCGGTCAGGGCGGTGGGGCAGTGTACCAACGGTTGGTGTAGGAGGACGCGCGCGGAGCCCTCGAATCCGCATCCAGAGGACGCGGGTTGCCGTCGGATGCGACCGGTTGCCGCGCCCGCGCCGCGGATCAATCCGGGCGGCGGCAGTGCACGACGCCGCAGTCTGTCAGAAAGATCTGCAAGGTTGTGCGGTTTTTTCCGGCTTCGGTTTTGCTGTGGTGGCCAGGCGGGTGATGGCGCCTGCGTGCTGGAACATCTTGCGCGGCAGCCCCGGGGTTGGGGCTGCCGCGCCTTGATCGTATTGGCGGCCGGTCGGGTTTGTGGCGCCTGGCGCGGCCCGGTTTGGGCTGCGGGGTTCAGAAGTCCTGCCAGAGCGGCGCCCCCCCGCCCGATCCGCCACCCGCCGCGCGCCGCACGGGCCTTGCGGCAGAGCCATTCCAGGCGCCGGGGTCTGTCGGCGCGGGCTGGCCCTGACGCCCGGATGCAACCGGTTGCAGATGGACCGGCGCGGCGGAATTGGCGCTGAAATGGCTCAGCACCTCGACCAGTTCGCCGGCCTTTTGCTTGAGCGATGCGGCGGCGGCGGTGGTTTGCTCCGCCACGGCGGCGTTTTGCTGGGTGACCTGATCAAGCTGGTTGACGCCGGCGTTGATCTCTTCCAGCCCGGCGGCCTGCTCGCGCGCCGAGGCCGAGATCTCGCCCATCAGCGTCTGCACGTCGCTGGCCTTGACAAGGATCTCCTCAAGGCTCTGGCCGGTGCGCCCCACCAACCCCGAGCCGGCCTCGACATGGCCCGCGCTCTCGGCGATCAGCCCCTTGATCTCGCGCGCCGATTCGGACGCCCGCTGGGCCAGGCCGCGCACCTCGGAGGCGACCACCGCAAAGCCCCGCCCGGCCTCGCCGGCACGCGCCGCCTCGACGCCCGCATTGAGCGCCAGAAGGTTGGTCTGGAAGGCGATGTCGTCGATGACATCGATGATGCGGGTGATCTGCTCGGAGCTTTTCTCGATCGCGCGCATCGCGGCGATGGCCTCGTGGACGATACGCGCGCCACCTTCGGCGCGGGCATGGTTGTCGCGGCTGGCGGTCTCGGCCTCGGCGGCGCGCGCGGCGGCGGAGCGCACGCTCTCGGTGAGCTGCTGCAACGCGGCGGCGGATTGCTCCAGCGTGGCGGCCTGGGTCTCGGCGCGCGCGGAAAGATCCTGCGCCGCCTGGTCGATCTCGCCCGAGCCGGCGCGCACCCCCCCGGCAACCGCCTCGATCTGCGCCACGATACCGCCAAGCTGGTCAAGAACGCTGTTGTAGCTCGCGCGCAGCGCCTCGTAGTCGGAGGGGAAGGGATCATCCGCAGGGCTCTCGATCGGCGCCCGAAGATCACCCGCCGCAAGACGCTCAAGACCCGCAGAAATCTCGCGAACAACACGCGCCTGAACCAAGGCCT
>JBKBMS010000012.1:0-81005 GCA_046295695.1 Pararhodobacter sp.
GTCAATGGCCGGCGCGTCGAACGCGAGGTCTTTGAAACGCTGGTCGATCCTGCGCGCGCCATTCCGCCCGGCTCAACCGATGTTCATGGTATCACCGAGGCCATGGTGCGCGGCGCGCCCCTGATCGCCGAGGCCGGGGCGCGCTTTCATCACTTCGCGCGTGGCGCGGTTCTGGTGGCGCATAACGCGCCGTTCGATCTGGCCTTCTTGCGCCGCCACGAAGCCACGATCGGCGCCGGCTTCGATCATCCGGTGCTTGATACGGTGCTGCTGTCGGCGGTGATCTTCGGCACGCTTGAGGAACATTCGCTCGATGCGCTGGCCGCGCGGCTGGGCATCACCATCCCCGAAGAGGCCCGCCATACCGCGCTGGGCGATACCATCGCCACCGCCGAGGCTTTCCTGAAACTGGTGCCGATGCTCAAGGCGCGGGGGCTGGAGACCTTTGGCGATGTCCTGGCCGAGATGCGCCGCCATGGCCGGTTGCAGAAGGACGTCAATCTGCGCCTCTGATCACCCGGTGCGACCGTCAGCAAGGCCGGTGCAAGAAAAAACCCCGGCGTTGGGGCCGGGGCAGGTGCCCGGAGCGCAAGCGCGGCTCCGGGAGGTGTTGGCGGTCTGCGGCGTCAGTCGAGGCCGCGCGCAACATTCTTGGGCGAGATCAGACCCTTCTGGATGGCAAAGACAATACCCGCGACCGCCAGCCCGATCAGATCCGATGTCCAGCCGCCGGCGATCATGCCCAGCGCGCCGGCCAGCGTGACCAGCCTGAGCGGCGTGTTGAGCCGGCCGAACATCCAGCCCTGTACCGCCGATGCCATGAGGTAGATGCCGAAGAGCGCTGTGATGAAGACATGCACGATGTCCAGCCAGTGGCCCTGCATCAGCATCGGAGCCGAATAGAAGAACATGAACGGTACCACGAAAGCCGCAAGCCCAATCTTGAAGCTCTCCACGCTGGTCTTCATCGGATCGGATTGCGCGATCGCCGCGCCGGCATAGGCGGCCAGCGCCACCGGCGGGGTGATGGCGGACATCACCGCATAGTAGAAGATGAAGAAATGCGCGGTCAGCGGCTCGATCCCCATGCGGATCAGCCCCGGCGCGATGACCGCCGCCGCCACCGCATAGGCTGCAGTCGTCGGCATGCCCATGCCCAGGATGATCGCCACCAGCATGGCGAAGACCAGTGCCAGAAGCTGGCTCTGCCCGGCAAAGCCCAACAGCAACGACGAGAAGCGCACACCGATCCCGGTCATGGCGATCACGCCGACGATGATGCCCGCCGCCGCGCAGACCGCCACCAGTTGCAGCGACATGCGCGCGGCTATCTCCAGCGCATAGAGCACCTCGCGCACCAGCATCCGGTGCGGGGTGAACCAGCTCACCACCGCCGCAGCACCCATTGCCAGCGTGCCGGCGCGGATGACCGAATAGCCCATGAACAGCGCTCCGATCAGGATCACGATGGGGATGAACAGGAATACCCGCCGCGCCAGGGTGGCAAACTCCGGCAGTTCCTCGCGCGGCAGGCCGCGCATGCCCTTCTTCAGCGCCTCCTTGTCAACCATCAGATAGACCGACAGGAAATAGAGCGCCGCCGGGATGATCGCGGCGATGACGATGTCACGGTAGGGGATGCCGGTGATTTCGGCCATGATGAAGGCGCCCGCACCCATGATCGGCGGCAGGATCTGCCCGCCGGAACTGGCCGCGGCCTCTACCGAGGCGGCGGTTTGCGGGCGGTAGCCCACCTTCTTCATCAGCGGGATGGTCAGCGAGCCGGTGGAAACCACATTGCCCGCCGAGGTGCCGTTGATCATGCCCATCAGCCCTGAGGCGAACACCGCCACCTTGGCCGGCCCGCCGCGCGCCCCGCCAGCCACGGCAAAGGCGAAATTGACGAAATATTCGCCCACCCGGCTGGCCTGAAGGAAGGCCGCGAAGGTGATGAACAGGATGATATAGGTCGAGGAAATCGCCGTCGTCGGGCCGAGGATGCCGTTGTCGGTATAGATGAAGGCAAAGAAACGCGCCGGCGCATAGCCGCGATGGTGCAGAACACCGGGCAGATACGGCCCCAGGAAGCCATAGGCAAGGAACACCGCAACGATGATCACCAACGCCAGCCCGGCAAGGCGACGCGTCAGCTCCAGGATCAGGATGATCCCGGCGACCGAGGCCCACATGTCATTGGGATGGGGGAACACCTGCGCGCGGGTGCGCAGGAAATCGGCATGCAGGATGATGTAGAGCCCAACGGTGACCGCGGCGATGGCCAGGAGCGTGTCGGAGGGCGAGAGGCGGTGTCGAGGGCGCGAGGGAGCCAGCCATGACGCAAGAAGCACCAGAACAGTGCCGAAGATGATGGGATAACCGAAGGTGATGACATGCTTGCCCGCCGGTGCCCCGGTGGGGATCAGATCACCGGTGCTCCACATCACCAGCAACTGGCCGGAGGCCAGCAGCACCGCCGCGCCGCCCGCCATCAGCAGGAATTTCTCAACCGTCGAATAAGGGGCCTCATCGGCATCGTCGGTGACGCTGCGCGCCGAGAACAGCATGAAGCCCAATGCCAGGCCGCCGCCCACATGCACCAGCCGCATGACCCATGGTTCCAGCGGATAGAGGTTCATCACCGCAATGTGGAAGCCGGTGTAAAGAACACAGAGGCTTGCGATTGCCAGTCCGAGCGGGCCGCCGAACACCCGCTGGTTGCTGGTGATCACCTCGCGGTCAACGCCGCTGGCCAGATTTTCGGTCGCGGCATCGGAACCCGTCGCGGCCATGGCATTGGTGGTCGATCCGGCAGCTGGTGCCGTGCCGGATGCCGGCTTGTTCGTGCTCATTGTCATCCCCTCCCTCGATCCTGATGTCGCGAAAGGGCCAGAGCGGGTTTGTCCGCGCTCTGGCCCCGACACTTCGGCACTGGCTCAGGTGACCCCGTCAAGCGATGCGGGGTCTTTCCCTCAGCGCAGATGCTCGGGGATGTCCACGCCTTGCTCGGTGAAGTATTGCACCGCGCCCGGATGGAAAGGCAGGAAGCCGTTGTTGCCGACGTTTTCAATCAGCGTGGCACGCGCAGCCGAGTGGATCTGCACCATGCGGTCGTTGTTTTCCATGACCAGGCGGGTGATCTCGTAGGCCAGGCTGTCGGGCATGTCGGCGCGGGCGATGGCGAAGTTCCACATCGCCACTGAAAGCTCATCGGCGGTCTGCGCAGTATAGGTGCCCGCCGGGATGATGAAGGGCGAGACCTCGGGGTGCGCTTCAAGGATGGTGTCCAACTCATCCGGGGTGAAGCTGAAGGTAACCACATCGGCTTCCGCGGCAAGCTGCGAGAAGGCGCCGATGGGCAGGCCGGCGGCAAAGAGGAAGGCATCGACCAGCCCGTCCTTGAGCTGGCTGGCGGTATCGGCCGCGCCTGCGTTCGAGATCGTCGCGCCCACGCCCAGCGTGTTCAGGAAGCGCGGCCAGTAGGTGCCCGGCGTGCCGCCCGCAGGGCCGACGCCGACGCGCCGCCCGGCCAGGTCGGAAACCGAGGTGATCCCCGATGAGCGCAGCGCGATGCCCTGAAAGGGGGTTTCGTACATCGGGAAGAGCGCGCGGATATCGCGGTGCTCCAGCCCCGGCGCCAGTTCGCTCTGGCCGGTCCAGGCTTCATAGGCCGGACCCATGGTGACCAGGCCCAGATCCTGATCGCCCATCTGCACCAGCGTCACGTTCTGCACCGGGCCGCCGGTCACTTCGCCCGAGGCATTGATGCCCAGCTCTTCGCCGAGGAAGCCGGCAAGGCCGTTGCCATAGACGAAATACACCCCGCCCTGGCTGGCCGTGCCAACGGTGAGCGAGCTGGGCCAGCCGGTACGGTCCTGCGCGGTGGCGGCCGTCGCCGAAATCAGCGCGGCCGCAGCCAGCGCAGCAAATTTGTTCAGTTGCATGATGTCCTCCCTGGACGATAGCAGATATGCAGTGTCTGCGCCGAACTCCCTGCGGCGCAGATGCGCGATCAACAAGCGCGGACCCGATGCGCAATGCAAGGCCCGGAGCCTGATTGCCGTGGCCGGATCGACCGTTGCGATGGGGCGATGTGTGGATTTCCACCCATCGGTGCCGCGGGCGGGTGGGAATCCGCCCAATCCGAAATCACGAATCGGAATAAAGCGTCTTGTCGATGCAGTGCTTGAGCATCTTTTCATAAAGCGTCTTGCGCGACAGGCCGAGCGATTCATAGACCGGCTTCAGGCTGCCGCCGTGGGCAATGAGCGCCCGCACGATCTCGGCGCGCTCATAGGCCGCGACGCGCTCGACCAGCTTGCCGCCGGTGGCCTCGATGGCTTCGGTGGCGGGGCCGGGCGCGGGGGCGGGATCAAGCCCGATACCCAGCGCCAGCCGGTCGGCGGCATTGCGCAGCTCGCGCACATTGCCCGGCCAGTGGCGGCTCATGATTTCGCTCAAGAGCGCGGGGGCGGGGGACATCGGCTCTACCCGGTGGCGGCTGGCGGCCTCGGCCAGCAGGCGGGTGAACAGCAGCGGAATATCCTCGCGTCGTTCGCTCAGGGGCGGCACGCGCAGGCTGACCACGTTGAGCCGGTAAAAGAGATCGGCGCGGAACCGCCCGGCGGCAACCTCGTCTTCGAGCGGTGCGCGCGAGGTGGCGATGAAGCGCAGATCCAGCGGGCGCGCCTCGTTCGAGCCCAGCGGCGTGATGGTGCGTTCCTGGATGACGCGCAGAAGCTTGCCTTGCAGCGCCGAGGGCATCGAGCCGATGTCATCGAGCAGGATGGTGCCGCCGCGCGCATGTTCGAACCGCCCGTAGCGCGCGCGCATCGCGCCGGGGAAGGCCCCGGCCTCATGGCCAAAAAGCTCGCTCTCGATCTGGGTTTCGGGCAGCGCGGCGCAATCGAGGGCGATGAAGGGGCGCTTGGCGCGGCCAGACAGATCGTGGATGGCGCGGGCGATGACCTCCTTGCCGGTGCCGGTTTCGCCGGTGATCAGCACATCGGTTTCCGACGGGCCGATGGTGCGCAGGCGGCGGCGCAGGTCAATCATCAGTTGCGAGCGCCCGATCAGGCGTTGCTCCAGATCATCGGCCTGCCCGGCGGCGGCGCGCAGCACCCGGTTCTCCAGCACGAGGCGGCGATAATCGAGCGCCCGTGCCGCGGTTTCGGCCAGTTGCGAGCCCGAAAACGGCTTTTCGACGAAATCATGCGCTCCCTCGCGCATCGCCCGCACCGCAAGCTGCACGTCGCCATGCCCGGTGATCAGGATGACGGGGATCTGCGGATCGACCCGATGCACCAGGTTCATCAGGCTCATGCCGTCCATGCGCGGCATGCGGATATCGGTGATCACCAGCCCGTCGAAGCCAAAACTTACCAGGGCGGCGACATCCTCGGGGGCGTCGATCGCCACCACCTCGAAGCCGGCCAGTTCAAGCGCCTGCGCGGTTGACTGGCGCAGATCCGCATCGTCATCGACCAGAAGGATCCGCCCGCCACTCATGCCGCGTCAACATCCCCTGCCGTGCGATCGGGTGCGCCGGCGGCATTGGCCAACGGAAGCGTCACTGTAAACACCGCCCCGCCGGCGGGGGCGTTCTCGACGCTCATGGTTCCCCCGAAATCATGGATGATGTTGTAGGAGATGGATAACCCCAGCCCCAGCCCCTTGCCGACGCCCTTGGTGGAAAAGAACGGGTCGAACACCCGCGACAGCAGCGCCGGCGCAATGCCGGGCCCGTTATCGGCCAGGGTTATCACTGCCATGCCGGGCTGCACGCGCGCGCGCACGGTGATGATGCGCTCGCTCTGATCCTCCAGCGCATCAAGCGCGTTCGACAGGATATTGACCAGCACCTGCTGCAACCGCACGGGGCCGGCACGCACCACCGGCGACGGATCGCCCAGATCGAGCATCAACTGCACCTTGCCGGCGCGCAGCCGCCAGCCGATGATTTCCTCGGCGGCGGCGCAGGCCTCGTCCAGCGCCACATCGCTGAGCCGGGTATTGGGCTTGCGGGCAAAATTGCGCAGGTGTTTGGAGATCGTGCCCATGCGGTCGATCAGCTTGAGGATACGCCCGATATTGCCCGCGGCCTCCTCGATGCGCTGGCGCTCGATCAGCAACTGGGCGTTTTCGGCATAATTGCGCGCCGCGCCCAGCGGCTGGTTGAATTCATGGCTCAGCGCCGCCGACATCTGGCCAAGCGCGGCCAGTTTCGCGGCCTGCACCAGTTCTGCCTGGGTTGAGCGCAGCCGCCCCTCTGTCGCGCGGCGCTCGGCCACCTCGTCTTCCAGTCGCCGGTTGACGCTGGCGAGTTCGGCGGTGCGCTCATCCACGCGGCGCTCAAGCTGGGCGCGTGCCTCGGCCTGAAGCGCCAGTCGCTCGCGCAGCCGGGCGCGGCGCTGCAACACGATCACCCCGGCCAGCCCGGCCAGACCGGCCAGCAACCCGGCCACCGCGACCCGTGTCGCCGCCTGCACCCTTGCGGCGGCGGTGGCGACAAGCACATGGACGGTCCAGTCGGCATCGGGCATGGGCTCGGACAGCACCAGATATTCGATCTCATCGCCGGCCCCGCGCACCCGCCACAACTGCCCCTCCCCCGATGTGCCCTGCTGGCTCAAGCTCAACTCGTGCAGCGAGGCATTGGCATAGCGGCGCGTCCGCTGGGTGCGCGCCAGGCGTTCGGCTGTGAGCGGGCGGATGGCGGCATAGGTCCAGTCCGGATGCGAGGACATGAAGATGATGTCCTCGGGGTCGGTGACGACGACCTCATAATCCGAGCCCCGCCAGCTTTGTTCGATGGCATCAAGGTCGATCTTGAACACCAGGACGCCGGCGATGGACTCATCAATCAGGATTGGCGCACCAAAATAATAGCCACGCACCAGCGATGTGGTGCCCAGCGCATAAAAGCGCCCTTCGCCATGGGTGAGCGCATTCTGAAAATAGGGCCGGAAGGTAAAATTGCCGCCGACGAAGGAGATGTCGGTATCGAAATTGCTGGCCGCCAGCGTGGTGCCATCCAGCGCCATGACATAGATGTCCGAGGATTCGAGCAGCGCGTTGGTCGCTTTCAGATAGTGATTTGCCGACAGAATGCGCGCTGGATCGGTCGGGGCATGGAGCAGATCGTGGATCACCTGCTGCTGCGCGATCAGCCCCGGCAGACGGTCGAAGCGGCGCAACTGGCCGCGCAGCGCTGCCACCGCGAGGCGCAGCGTGCTGTCGCCGCGCTGGGTCAGTTCGTTGAGGGCCGCGCGGCGGGCCTGATGGTAGCCCAGGCTGCCGAGCACCAGCGCCAGCACCAGCATCATCACACCGATGCCACCCCACAGCCCCCGCACACGCGGGCCGGACGCCAACAGTTGCTGCGTTGATGTGGTGACATCGCTCATGCAGCGGATATAGCATGCACCGCAGGGCTGCGAAAAGCATCGCGTCCTTGTGGCGCGGCGGGAAGCGGATGGACGCACTTTACCACGATCCGGCGTTGGCGGGGTTTTATGATGCGGACAATCCGCAAGCCGCCAGCGATGTCGCCTGTCTGGGACTGGCGGTCGGGCGGCGCGCGGTGCTCGATCTGGGTTGCGGCACCGGGCGGCTGGCGGTGGCCCTGGCCGCAGGGGGGGCGCAGGTTGTGGGCGTCGATCCCGCGGCGGCGATGCTGACCATCGCGCGTGCACGGGCCGGCGGCGATGCCGTGCACTGGGTCCAGGCTGATGCGCGGCAGCTGGATCTGGGCCGGCGCTTCGATCTGATCGTGATGACCGGGCATGTCTTTCAAGTGTTTCTCGATGCCGCCGATCGTGCCGCCGTGCTGAAGGGCATTGCCGCGCATCTTGCTCCCGGCGGGTTGGCGGTGTTCGACAGCCGCAACCCGGCGCGTGCCGAGTGGCGTGAATGGACCCCCGAACAGACCGAAGAGATCATCGACCACGCTTTTCACGGTCCCTGCCGGCGCTGGGACGAGGCTGCATTCGATACCGCCACGGCGATTTGCACCTATCGCACCAGCTACCGCCGGTTGCGCGACGGGCAGCTTTTTTCGGCCGATGCCCGCATCGCCTTTCCCGAGCGCCCCGAGATCGAAGCTGCCATTGCCGGCGCCGGGCTGCGGGTGCAGGTGCTCTGGGGCGACTGGCAGCGCGCGCCCTGCACCGCGCAAAGCCCGCAGATCATCCCGCTTGTGGGGCTGGCTCAATCCTGATTGGGGCGCACCCGTGCGGCGGTCTTGTCGGCAAAGGCCGCAAGGCGCCCGCGTGAGGCCGGCTGGGTGTTGACGATCCCTGCCACCACCGCTTCGGCATAGGCGGCATCAAGCGCCGACATGTTCTGCATATGACTGATCGCCGAGCAGATGGCGAAGTTCGACAGGGGCGGGTTCGAGGCCGCGGCGCGGGCGATCTGGTAGGCGCGGGCCTCGCTGTCCTCAACCAGATACTGCGCCAGACCCACGGCGATGGCCTCCTCGCCCTGATAGACGCGGCCAGTGAGCATCATGTCGATCATCCGCGCCTTGCCCACCAGATCGGCCACGCGGATCGTGGCACCGCCGCCGGTGAAAAGGCCGCGCTGGCCCTCGGGCAGGGCGAAATAGGTGCTGGCATCGGCCACCCGGATATGCGCCGAGGAGGCCAGTTCAAGCCCGCCGCCCACGACCGCGCCCTTGAGCGCGGCGATCACCGGCACGCCGCCGTATTCCATCTTGTTGAAAGCCTCGTGCCAGCGCAGGCAGATATGCATGAAATCTTCCGGGCGGCGATCCTCGCGGTGAT
This sequence comes from Pararhodobacter sp., assembly GCA_046295695.1. GTDB lineage: Bacteria > Pseudomonadota > Alphaproteobacteria > Rhodobacterales > Rhodobacteraceae > Pararhodobacter. Next base: position 8,784 of record JBKBMS010000012.1, read on the forward strand.
GTTCGACCAGATCGAGCCCGGCGCAGAAATGTGTGCCTTCGGCGCGCAGCACCACCGCGCGCGCCCCGGCGCGCGGCAAGGTGGTGAAAATGTCGATCAGTTCCTCGATCGTGGCGGCGTTGAGCGCATTGCGCTTGTCGGCGCGGTTGAGCGTGACGGTGACGATGCCATCGTCATCCATGCTGACCAGCGTGTGCTCAAGTGCGAGATCGTCGATGCTTTTCATGATGGTCTTCCCTCGATTTCGCGGGCTAGTTAGGAGGTCAGGGAGATGAATGTCCATATGCCATGCGGTGCGTTCAAGGCTTTTGGGCGGGTGCGGCAGCAGTCAGGGAGAATGCAATGAACTTTCAGCGCGTCAATACCGACCAGGTAGAGCCCGAGGTCTCGGCCCCGCCGGCCGGGCGGCTGATCGCCGGCAGTCCGGTGTTTCGCAGTTGGGACATCGAGGAGCGCGACGGTCTTTATGCCGGGATCTGGGAATCGACGCCGGGCAAGTGGCGGGTGGAATATGACGAATGGGAATACTGCCGCATCCTGGCCGGCCATTCGGTTCTGACCGAGGATGACGGCACGGTGCATGCGCTGCGCGCGGGCGACAGTTTCCTGATCCGGCCGGGGTTCAGGGGCACATGGGAGGTGCTCGAAACGACGCGCAAGGATTATGTGATCCGTATCTGAGCTTTCACTTTGTCAACTTCCGGAGCCTGTGTTTTGCGTGTCATTGGCTAGTTTCTGTCAGTTATCCCGCAATCCAGTGCCGCTGCGCCAAGGCATCGGCCAGCGCCCGGTCAGTGGCATCCTCCGGGCCTTGAGCGCCGGGGCGGAAGCGCAGCCGGAAGGCGGCCAGGCGACGGTCGGGGGCTGCTGGCGGGTAGCCGATGGCATCGAGCGTAGCGCCAAGTGGTGCCTGTTCATCACCCCCCGGCGCCGGCCAGATGGACAGACCCTGCCGCGCCAGCCGTAGCCAGTCGAAGCGCGCACCAGGATCAACCTTGCGTTCCGGGGCCATGTCGGAATGGGCGATCACCCCGTCGCGCGGGATGTTCCAGCGCGTCATGATCGCCGGCAGCAGGTGCTCCAGTGCCCGCATCTGGGCGGCGGCAAAGGGGCTGGCACCGTCATTGTCCAGCTCGATGCCGATGGAACGTGAATTGACATCGCCGTGCCCCCGCCAGCGTCCTGCACCGGCATGCCAGGCGCGCATCGTCTCGTCCACCAGATGCCAGATCCGGCCATCGGCACCGATCAGGTAATGTGCCGAGACCTCGGATTCTGGATTGCAGAGCCGTTCGAGCGCGGCCTTCGGCCCGGCCATCTCGGTGTAATGCAGAACCACCAGTTCAGGCCGCAAGCCGTCGCGGCGGGGCCCGAAATTGGGCGAAGGGTGGAGGATCATTGCCGCCTACTGCCCGGCGCGCACGGCCTGGCGAATGGGGGTGGGGTCCCACCAGCAGGCATAGCCGTCGCCATCGGGGTCAAGATTGCCTGGGTCACGCTCGGGGCCACCGGCGGCCAGGAAGGCTTCCTGTGCAGCGTCCTGGTTATGGAATTGCAGGCAGGCACTTTCCCAGCGGCTCCAGCGCAGCGGGTTCATGCGGCGGTGCTGCTGCGCACCCACCGGATGATTGGTGCCCAGCGCATATTCGATCACATTGGGCCCCGAACGCACGGAGGCATCGGGCACGGATGTCACCTCGACCACCTGATACTGCGCGCGCTGGTGTGCCAGTCGTTCGCGGTCGCTCTCGATGCTTTCGCGCGCGGCGACGGCGTTGAAATCCTGCTCGTCCGACAGCCCGGCGGGGCGGGGCGCGCTGCTCGCGCTGGCGACCGGCGAGGTGCCGAAGGCCGGTGCGGCGGGCGGTTGAGGCTGGCTGGCGGGCGGCAGGGCCGCCATGGGCGCTGCGAGCGGCGCGCCCGTGGCCTGCCGGGCAGCCGATGGTGCGGCCTGCCCCGTGGCGGGCAACGTTGTGGCGGGCAGCGTTGTGGCGGCAATGGTGCCTTGCGAGCCGGCCGGGCGTGCGGGGCCCGGTGCCATGGCCGCGGGGGACGGCTGCGCGGGCCGAGGCGGCTGCGCGCTGCTCTCCGGCGGCACGGAGTAGGGCACGCCCTGCCGCTGCGCCGCTTCGCGTTCGCGCAGATAGCGCTGGTAATCCCCAAACCCAACGCCCGAATGGATCGATGCCGTGCTGCCGGTGTTGCCGGTGCCGCCGCCCATGCAGGCCGGTAGCGCAAGAAGCGCTGCCGCTGCCAGTGCCGAAAACCGCATGTCTGCCTCTGCTCGCATTATGTTTTTTGCGAGACTACCACCATTTTTCCGGTTTGGAAACAAAGCCGGCGGCCTGTTCCAGCACATGCGCGGTGTTGAGCAGGTCCGCCTCGCCCCAGGGCCGGCCGATCAGTTGCAGCCCCAGCGGCAGGCCCTGACGGTCCAGCCCGGCGGGCAGCGCAATGCCGGGCAGGCCCGCCAGATTGACCGTCACGGTAAACACATCGTTGAGATACATCTGCACCGGGTCGGCCTCGGCCATCTCGCCCAGACCGAAAGCCGCCGATGGGGTGGCGGGCGTCAGGATCGCGTCGATGCCCTGGGCAAAAACCTCGTCGAAATCGCGCTTGATGAGGCTGCGCACCTTGCGGGCGCGGTTGTAATAGGCGTCATAGAAGCCCGCTGAAAGCACATAGGTGCCGATCATGACGCGGCGCTGCACCTCGGGGCCAAAGCCCTCGGCGCGGGTTTTCTCATACATCTCGGTGATGCCGTCGCCCGGCCCCAGCCTGGCGCGGTGGCCATAGCGCACCCCGTCATAGCGCGCCAGGTTGGATGACGCCTCGGCGGGGGCGATGACGTAATAGGCGGGCAGGGCGTATTTGGTATGCGGCAGCGAGATGTCCACCACCTCGGCGCCGGCATCGCGCAGCATGGCCGCACCGTCGGACCAGAGGGTTTCGATCTCGGCGGGCATGCCCTCCATGCGGTATTCGCGCGGCAGGCCGATCTTTCGTCCACGAATGTCGCCGGTGAGCGCGGCCTCGAAATCGGGCACCGGCAGATCGGCCGAGGTGCTGTCTTTCACATCATGGCCGCACATCGCGCCCAGCATGATCGCCGCGTCACGTACGGTTTTCGTCATGGGCCCGGCCTGATCGAGCGAGGAGGCGAAGGCGATGATCCCCCAGCGCGAGCAGCGCCCATAAGTGGGCTTGATACCGACGGTGCCGGTAAAGGCCGCCGGCTGGCGGATGGAGCCTCCGGTATCGGTGCCGGTTGCGCCCAGGCACAGATCCGCTGCCACCGCCGCCGCCGAGCCGCCCGAAGAGCCGCCCGGCGTCAGCGCGCGCCCGTCGACCTTCCAGGGGTTGACCACCGGGCCGTAGCAGGCGGTCTCGTTCGACGAACCCATGGCGAATTCGTCCATGTTCAGCTTGCCCAGCATCACCGCGCCGGCATCGCGCAACTGCGCCGAGACGGTCGATTCGTATTCCGGGCGGAACCCTTGCAGGATGCGGCTGGCGGCCTGGCTTGGCACGCCTTCGGTGCAGAAGAGATCCTTGATGCCCACCGGGATGCCGCACATTGCCGGTGCGTCGCCGGCCTTGATGCGGGCATCGGCGGCTTTCGCGCGCTCCAGCGCGATCTCGGGCGTGTGATGAACGAAGGCATTGAGCGCGCCCGCCCCCTCGATCGCCGACAGGCAGGCTTCGGTCAGTTCCACCGCGCCCAGATCGCCCCTGCGCAGGGCATCACGGGCGGCAGCGATGGTCAGTTCGTTCGGCTTGCTCATTCCACCACCTTCGGCACGGCAAAGAACCCCTCGCGGGCATCGGGAGCATTGGCCAGGATCCTGGCCTGCATATCGCCATCGCTGACGCCGTCGGTGCGCCGCTTCAGGCGCATCGGTGTGACCGAGGTCATCGGCTCGACGCCCTCGACATCCACTTCGTTGAGCTGTTCCATGAAGGTGATGATATTGGACAACTCGCCTGCCAGCGCGGGCAGGTTTTCTTCCGGCACGGCGATGCGCGCCAGTTTCGCCACCCGGCGCGCGGTTTGCAGATCAATGGTGGACATGCGGGGCTTCCCTTTCAGGGCCATTCGGTCGGTCGCGCCGGGTTTAGCCTTGAGCGGGCGGCTGTGCAAGCGATGGGCGCGCGCGCGGCGCGCCCAAAGCCGGTTTCCGCCCGCTTCAGCCCGGCTTTGACTGAAGGATCATCAGTTCCACCCGGCGCAGGGCGCGCAGCACGCGGTTGGCCTGCATCTGCGGCACCAGCGCCATCTTGAGTTGGGTGGCCAGCACCGCCAGCACCGCCGCGCTCAGGCCCCATTTCAGCGCCGAAAGCAGCTCGGTGGCGGTGTAGAAATGCCAGCCGGCCCAGACAGCCGCCAGAAACATCGTCGTCTGCACCACCATCAACACCCATGTCACCCAGCCCTGCGGGCCGCGGAAGGTGCTGAAGGCGAGTTGATAGAAACCGGGTTCTTCGAGATCTTCGAGCAGGGCGCGGTCCTCGTTGCGCAAAGCCTCGGCGATCATGCGGTCAAGTTTGTCCATGGTCTTGTCCTTCCAACTGGGCCCGCAAACGGTTGCGGGCGTGCATGAGCCGGGTTTTCACAGTGCCCGACGGAATATCGAGCGCCACGGCCACCTCGGCCACGGACATCTCTTCAAGGTAAAACAGGGCCAATGCCGCGCGTTGGTGGGCGGGAAGGGTGGCGATGGCGGCGCGCAGCGCATCGCCTTCCGGCACCGGATCATCGGCCAGGCTTTCGCCGAATCCCTGCACCGCCTCGCGCTGGCGTATCCGCCGACCCAGATCGCGCGCGGCGATGCGGGTGGTGATGCGCAGGGCCCAGGCCAGAAAGGCATGATCGTCGCGCAGCGCGCCCAGACTGCGCGAAATGGTCAGCCATGCCTCCTGCGCGATATCGCGCGCGGTTTCGGCATCGTCGCACAGCCGGCGGGCATGGGCGCGCAGCCGGGCATCAAAGAGCGCCACCAGGGCGGCGAAATCACCCGCATCGCCCAACCGGGCGCCGGCAACATGATAGGCACCCAAAGCCCGTGCCTTTTCGCGCTCATGCATCGTTTGGCTCCTTCGACTACCCCCATAGTGCCGCGCTGTGGCGAAATGGTTCATGCCAGGCGCGAAGATTCTTGCCACCCTTCACCTGCGGGCGGGATTGTTGCATATGAGGGCCAGCTTCAGTCGAGGGAAGATCATGCACGATATCCGCGCCATCCGCGAAAACCCCGCCAAGTTCGACGCCGCCCTGGCGCGGCGAGGGCTTGCCCCGTGTTCGCCGGCGCTGCTGGCGCTGGATGAGGCGCGGCGCGCGCGCATCCTTGCCGCCGAGACCGCTCAGGCCGAACAGAACCGCGCGTCGAAAGAGGTGGGCGCGGCCAAGGCGCGTGGCGACGAGGCCGAATTCGAGCGCCTGCGCGCGCTGGTGGCCGAAAAGAAGGCCGAGGTTGCCCGCCTGAACGACGAGGCCAGCGCCGAGGATGCCCGCCTGCGCGCCATGCTTGCCGAGATCCCCAACCTGCCGCTCGATGAGGTGCCTGACGGGCGCGACGAGGCCGATAACCTGGAGATCCGCCGCTGGGGCGATCCGCGCAGTTTCGATTTCACCCCGAAGGAGCATTTCGAGATCGAAGGCGTGAAGCCGGGGCTTGATCTGGCGACAGCGGCCAGGCTTTCGGGTTCGCGCTTCATGGTGCTCAAGGGCGCCGTGGCGCGGCTGCACCGGGCGCTGGCGCAGTTCATGCTGGATACTCATGTGGGCGAGCATGGCCTGTCCGAGACCTGGGCGCCGGTTCTGGTGCGCGACGAGGCGATGTTCGGCACCGGCAATCTGCCCAAATTCGCCGAGGACAGTTATCAGACGACGAATGGCTGGTGGCTCATTCCCACGTCGGAAGTGTCGCTGACCAATTTTGTCGCCGGCGAGATCCTTGATGCCGCGGCGTTGCCGATCCGCATGACGGCGCATAGCCAGTGTTTCCGCTCCGAGGCGGGCTCGGCGGGCAAGGATACCACCGGTATCCTGCGCCAGCACCAGTTCGAAAAGGTCGAGATGGTGACGATCTGCGCCCCTGAAAAGGCGCTGGAGGAACACGAGCGCATGACCGGCTGCGCCGAGGCGATCCTGCAGAAGCTGGAGCTGCCCTATCGCACGGTGGTTCTGTGCACCGGCGATATGGGCTTTGGCAGCCAGAAGACCCATGACATCGAGGTCTGGCTGCCCGGTCAGGGGAAATACCGCGAGATCAGCTCGTGCTCGACCTGTGGCACTTTCCAGGCTCGGCGGATGAACGCGCGCTATCGTCCGGAAGGCGGCAAGCCCGATTTCGTGGCTACGCTCAACGGTTCCGGCCTGGCGGTGGGGCGCACGCTGATCGCGGTGCTGGAAAACGGCCAGCAAGCGGACGGATCGGTGCGCCTGCCCGCCGCGCTGTTGCCCTGGCTGGGTGGAAAGACGCATATCGACGCCTCGGGTGTGCTGACCTGAGCCGGGCAGGGGGCCTTGCCCCCTCTGGGCTGCGCCCATTCACCCCCAGGATATTTGTGGCACAAAGACGGGCGCGGGGCACAAGCGCGCCTGACGGCCAGGGCCCGTTGCCGGCCGTGACGCCTGGGTTGAAGCGGCGGGCTGTCACAATCCCGACCTTCCCACAGGGGAAAGGCGGCAGTATTGCCGCAAGGGATGCAGATTTCCGGCTTGATTGGCGTTGTTCAGACCCCGACGCCCGGGCCTTCGCAGGTCAGCGGCTGGCTGCTGCGTTCTACTTCGTATAGCTCGGTTGAGGGGCCATCAGGGCCCTCGAACACGGCGCGCAGGCCGGATTCGCTGCGATAGAACGACCAGCATTGTTCGTCCGGGCTGTAGTCGTAGAGAAAGCAGATCATGCTTTCGCGTTCGTACCAGATGCCTTCCTGGCAGGTATCGCCGACGAAAGCCCAGAGCACCCGCCGTCCCGGCAGATACTGCTCGATCCCGTAGGGCACGCCATTGAAGCTGAAGCTCAGCGTGCGCCCGGTTGTATAGCGTTCGAAAGCCTCGCCGCTCATGCGTTCCTCGGCGTTCAAGGGCGTGAGCGCGCCCATGAACAGGGTGCCGGTGGCAAGGGCGATAACAACAAGCAACTGACGCATCACGGCCTCCGCTGGGGTGAGGGGCAGAGTGCCAGAGCGCGCGGCGATTGACCAGCCGCTCTGGCCGATCCTGATGTTCACGAGGATGCGAGTTGGTCAGGCCGGGCGCTGGTGATGCCTTGCTGCAAGGCCGCGACGCGAGGATCCATCACCCGTCGCCAAAGCGGTGGCGCCAGTGCGACGACTGCCATGGCCGGTAACGGCGCCGGCAGCAGCGGCGCATTTTCCGGCAGGCGCAACCGGGTGAACGGGCGCGCGGGGTGGGCGTGATGATCCGAATGGCGCGGCGCGTTCAGCATCATGCCGGAGGTGAACCAATGCCCGCTGTTCCAGCTGTGTTGCTGGCCGACCGGCTCGGCCTTGCCGTTGGCCAGCACCCGGCGGCGCAGCCCGTAATGCTGAACATAGTCCGACAGCAGCATCTGCGATTGAGCGTGCAGCGCCAGGCCCGCGTAGATGGCCAGACCTTTCAGCCCGAAGAACCACCATGCCAGAACAAGGCAAAGCGCTGCGCCGCCCAGATAGATCGCATAGGGATGTGTGCGCCGCGGTGCGCCAGAGCGGCGGCGCAGGGCGGTTTCTGCCTGCCAGCCAGCGCGGAAGGATCCTGCCCAGGCGCGCAGGGCAAACCCGTAGTAGCTTTGCCCGCGCCTTGGTGAATTGGGATCGGCGCGTGTGCCGACATGCAGGTGATGGACCAGCCGATGCGCCGATACATGGTGCCCGAACAGGATAAGGATGAACATCGCCCGCCCCAGTCCGAACAGCACCCTGCCGCCGCGGTGGATCAATTCATGCGCCGCCGAATTGCCGACCTGCCCCAGCCAGAGCCCAAAGGCGACAAAACCCGCCAGCCAGTCGAGCCCACGCAATGCGCCTCCCGCCAAGGCCCAGAGCGCCAGCGGAACAAGCGCAAACTGCGTCAGCGCGATGACCACCAGGAGCCCGTCGCCGGCCGGAAACTCGCCCCGCGCATCGGGCAGCGCCATCACGACGCGATCCATGGAAAACGCAAGGAGCGTGATATAGAGCAGGGCCGCCCAGATCCAGGCGCCACCCAGCACCGTGCCCACCACCAGCAGCAGCGCCGGGGTCAGGCTGAGCAGGGCAAAGATGGCAAGCGGCATGGTGCGGGCTCCGGTGATGCACCCCACCCATAGCATGGCCGCGGACGAACGGGCAGAGGCGGCATGCCCGCGCCCCTCTTCCATCCCCGCCCCCCTTGCGATAGCTGTCATGGCTATCCGGCACTTCATCCAGGTGCCCGCCCTGCTGCACAAGAGAATGCGATGTCCTTCTTCAAGAAACTCAAGGAACGCATGTTCCGCTCGTCATCGAAGCTCGACGAGGGACTGGATGCGCTGGTCGCCGCCGGGGCCGAACAGCCCGACGCGGCTGAACCCTCCGCCCCCTCGGCGTTGCCGGCCGCTGCCGCCGATCTGGGCCGGCCCGGCCTGCTGGGGCGCCTGATCGGGCGCGCGGATGCGCCGCGACGGGTTCTTGACGACGCCATGCTTGAGGAACTGGAGGAGTTGCTGATCCAGGCCGACATGGGCGTGGAAACCGCACTCAAGGTCACCGCGGCGCTGGCCGAGGGGCGTTTTGGGCGCAAGCTCACCACCACCGAGATCAAATCCCTGCTTGCCGCCGAGATCGCCGCCATCATGCAACCTGTCGCCCGGCCGCTGCCGCTTTTTCCCAAAACCCCGCAGGTGGTTCTGGTGGTGGGTGTCAATGGCGCCGGCAAGACAACCACCATCGGCAAACTGGCGGCGCAGTTTCGCGCCGCGGGCAAGTCGGTGATCATCGCTGCCGGCGACACATTCCGCGCCGCCGCCGTCGAGCAATTGCAGGTCTGGGGCGCGCGCGCGGGGGTGCCGGTCATGACCGCGCCGGAAGGCTCTGATCCCGCCTCGCTGGCCTTTGATGCGCTTGTGCGGGCCCAGGCAGAGGGCACCGACCTCTTGATGATCGACACGGCGGGCCGCCTGCAAAACCGCGCCGATCTGATGGAAGAGCTGGCCAAGATCGTGCGCGTGCTGCGCAAGAAAGACCCCGGCGCGCCCCACAACACGCTGCTGGTACTTGACGCCACAACCGGGCAGAACGCGCTCAAACAGGTGGAAACCTTCCGCGCCATGGCCGATGTCTCGGGGCTGATCATGACCAAGCTCGACGGCACCGCGCGCGGTGGCGTGCTGGTGGCGCTGGCCGACCGGTTCGGCCTGCCGATCCATGCCATCGGTGTAGGCGAGCAGATCGACGATCTCGCACCTTTCGATCCGGCTGAATTCGCCGCCGCCCTTACCGGCGCCGAGGCTACATGACGCCGCATCCGATGCACCCGTCTTTGTGCTGAAAATATCCTGGGGGTCCGGGGGCTGGCCCCCGGCTCTGCCGCCGATACCTGCCGAGGCTTGCGATGACGGACTGGCTGATTGCACTCGAAGGCACGCCATCGGGGCAGAATGTTGCGCTGATGCTGGCTCTGGCCGCAGCACTGCTGCATGCGATCTTCGGCGCTTTGCAGAAGGGCCGGCATGATCCCTGGCTCTCGCGCGCGGCGATCGACGCCAGCTACGGGCTGATGGCCGCGCCTTTCGCGCTCTTCGTCGTGCCCTGGCCAGAGCCCCATATGTGGCCGATCTTTGCCGCCGTCTTTGCCATCCATGTCGGCTACAAGGTGCTGCAGGCCATGGCCTACAGCCGTGGCGCCTATACGGTCGTCTATCCGGTGGTGCGCGGCACCGGGCCGCTCTTTACCGTGATCGGCGCCTGGCTTCTGTTCGGCGAAACCTTCAACGCGGTGCAATGGCTGGGCGTGGCGGTGCTGGTGGCGGGCATCTATGGGCTGGCGCTCTACAATCTGCGCACCATCACCGTTGACCGCGAGACCCTGGTGCCGGCGCTGGGACTGGCAGTGGCCACCGGCGGCTTTGTCGCGCTCTACACCACGGTCGATGCCTATGGCATCCGCGCCACTGCCGATCCCTTCACCTTCCTGGCCTGGTTCTTCTTCATCGACGGCTTCTTCATGCCGCTCTGGACCTGGAAGCGCTGGTCCTCGATGCCGCGCCATGAGGTGGCGGGGCTGATGCGGCGCGGGGTTCTGGGCGGGCTGGTCGCCTTTGCCTCGTTCGGCGGCATCATGCTGGCCACGCGGCTGGGGCAGGTGGGGCAGGCGGCGGTTCTGCGTGAAACCTCGACGGTCTTTGCCGCGCTGATCGGCTGGCTGATGCTGGGCGAGCGCACCGGGCCGCGCCGTGTGGCATTGATGGCATTGATCGCCGCCGGCGCGGTGATCGTGCAACTGGCGGCATGAAGGCGACATGAAAAAGGGGGCCAACGCCCCCTTGATCCGTTCTTCCTGTGCGGCGCGTCCGCGGCCTCAGCGCCCGGAGATCAGCCCCATGCTTTCGAGCTTCAGCAGCACCAGATGCGCACAGTGATCGACATCGACATCTTGCGTATCGACGCGCAGTTCGGGCGCTTCGGGGGCCTCGTAGGGGTCCGAGATGCCGGTGAACTCCTTGATCTTGCCCTCGCGCGCCAGCTTGTAAAGGCCCTTGCGGTCGCGCCGTTCGCATTCCTCAAGATCGGTCGCCACATGCACTTCGACAAAGGCGCCGTAATGCTCGACCATGTCGCGCACCACGCGCCGGGTGCCGGCGTAGGGGGCGATGGGGGCGCAAAGTGCAATGCCGCCGTTCTTGGTGATCTCGCTGGCCACATAGCCGATGCGCTTGATGTTGAGGTCGCGGTGCTCCTTGGAGAAGCCCAGCTCCGAGCTCAGATGCTTGCGCACCACATCGCCATCCAGCAGCGTTACCGGCCGGTCGCCCATTTCCATCAACTTGATCATCAAGGCATTGGCAATGGTCGATTTTCCCGAGCCCGAAAGCCCGGTGAAGAAGACCGTGAAGCCCTGTTTCGAGCGTGGCGGGAAGCGGCGACGCAGCTGCCCCACCACTTCGGGGAAGGAAAACCATTCAGGGATCTCCAGCCCCTCGCGCAGGCGGCGGCGCAGCTCGGTGCCGGAAATGTCCAGGATCGTGTCACCCTCCGGCACTTCATTGGCAGGGAAATATTGTGCTTTTTCCTGCACATAGACCATGTGCTTGAAATCCACCATCGCCACGCCGATCTCGGATTCGTGCTGGCGAAACAGGTCTTGCGCGTCATAGGGGCCATAGAAATCCTTGCCCTGACTGTTCTTGCCCGGCCCGGCATGATCGCGCCCGACGATCATATGCGTGCAGCCATGGTTGCGCCGGATGATCCCGTGCCAGACAGCCTCGCGCGGGCCGCCCATGCGCATCGCCAGATTCAGCAGCGACAGCGCGGTGGTGGCGGCGGGGTATTTGTCAAGCACCGCCTCATAGCAGCGCACGCGGGTGAAATGGTCCACATCACCCGGTTTGGTCATGCCGACGACCGGGTGGATCAGCAGGTTGGCCTGCGCCTCGCGCGCGGCGCGGAAGGTCAGTTCCTGATGCGCGCGGTGCAGCGGGTTGCGGGTCTGGAAGGCCACGACCTTCTGCCAACCGAGCTTGCGAAACCGTGCCCGCAATTCGTTGGGGGTGTCGCGCCGCGCCTTGAAGTCGTAATGCACCGGCGCCTGAATACCGATCACCGGCCCACCCAGATAGACCGGCCCGGCGATATCGTGCAGGTAGTGCACCGCCGGATGCGCCGGGTCATCGTCGCCAAACACCTTCCGGGCCTCAAGCGCCTTGTCCGGCGACCATTTGTCGGTGACCGACAGGATCGCCAGGATCACCCCTTCGGCATCGCGCAGCGCGATATCCTGCCCGGGCTCAATGGCGGCGGCAAACGCCTGCGAGACATCAAGCACCACCGGCATTGGCCACAGCGTGCCATCGGCAAGGCGCATGCGTTCCAGCACGCTTTCGTAATCGGCCTGGCCAAGAAAGCCCTTGAGTGGCGTGAAGCCACCATTCATCAGCAGTTCCAGATCGCAGACCTGCCGCTGCGTCAGATCCCACGAGGGAAGCGCGCCGGCCTCAAGCTTGAGCTTTTGCGCGGAATCGGGCGAGACATAGAGTTCGGGGATCGGGGCGTGGTTGAGCGGCGCCATGCGGGCTCCTGTTGTTGGTCGCCGTTCGGCGGCAGGGTCGGTATGCGGTTCGGTATGGCTTGGGCAGTAGCCTTTCGCAACGCTGAAATTCAAGCGCTTTTCCCTCTCCGCGCCCCAGAAAGGAATGGCATGGCGCGCGCGGTGCGGCGGGGCGAACCACGGACCACCGGAACGCCCACGCCCGGATCGCTGTTTGCCCGGCGCGGCGCGGCGGGGAACAGAAGCCTTCGCCTGACCGGCCCGGTTGCGGCTTGCCAAGCGTTGGCCGCGCGGGCAGAAGAAGGCAACACAGGAGAATTCATGCCTCAGACTCCGGCCCCCGTTTCCCCCGCGCTGCGCCAGTTCCTGGAATACGGCCCCCTGGGCGTGTTCCTGGCGGTCTATTTCCTGATGCGCAGTGAAACCGTCACGCTGGGCGGGGTCGAATATGCGGGTTTCATCATTGCGATCGTGGCGTTCACGCCCTTGCAGATCGCCTCGGCGCTGGTGTTGCGGCGCCTGACGGGCAAGCTTTCGCGCATGCAGGTTGCAACGCTGGTGCTGGTGGTGGTGCTGGGCGGCGTGACGGTGGCGCTCAATGACGAGCGCTTCTTCAAGATGAAAAGCACCTTCGTCTTCGGCCTGTTCAGCCTGCTTTTGTGGGTCGGCCTGTGGCGGGGGCAGTCTTGGCTGGCCTATGTGCTCGAAGGGGCGCTGCCGATCAGCCATGAGGGCTGGATGGCGCTGACCCGGCGCATGGCCTGGTTCTTTCTGGCCTTTGCCGCCATGAATGAACTCGTCTGGCGCAACTTCTCCACCGATGTCTATGTGCTGTGGGATACCTTTGGCCAGATGGGCGTGATGTTCGCCTTTCTGATCAGCAATTACAAACTCATCGAGCGCCATTGGCAGGAGCCTGAAGAGGGCACCGACGAGGGTTCCGGCAAGGGCACCGACAAGGGGGCCGGCAAGGGAGCCGACCAGGGCTGATCGCCGCGCCGCGGGTGATCAGATCCGCAGGAACGGCTGCAACAGGCGCGGCACCATGCCCTTGAAGCGCAGCGGTGCATCGGTTGCCGCCAGGCAGATGCATGCCGGCCCTTCCTCGGCGACCGGGGTGTGCTCATCGGCTTCGGTGGCGATCTCGATGTCGCCGGCGGCGAAGCGGTCGAATTCATCGCGAAACGCGCCTTGCAGCACCAGCGTCAACTCGGTGCCGCGATGTCCATGATCAGGCACGGCAACGCCGCCCGGAATGTAAAGCAGCCGCGCCGAGGCGTCGCGCGCGGTGGGCAGGATCGCCTGCTTCACCCCACCCCCGACGGGCCGCCAGCGCACCGCGCCCAGATCGCCCCCGACATATTCGGCCAATGGCGCGGGAAACAGCCCGCGGCGGGCTGGCCGGGTGGGGCGGGGCTGGGGTGCGGCATCGCGAATGCGCGCCATGGTGGCCGCCAGACTGTCGGCGGCGAGCACCGGCAGCGGCTCCGCGGCGGGTTGCTCCAGCAGCGCCCCACCCACCGCGTCGAAGCTTTCCAGCCGGGCACGGCATTCGTCGCACATCGAGACATGCGTGGCCACGATCAGATTGAAGGCTTCGGGCAGTTGCCCGGCGCTATAGGCCATCAGCAGCGCGTCATTGAGATGGTGGCGGATCATCGCGGTCGTCTACCTTCACGTCATGGCCTGGCGCAGCTTGTCCAGCGCCAGGCGGATGCGGGATTTGATCGTGCCAAGCGGCAGCCCGGTAATGCGCGCGATCTCGCCGTGGCTGAGATCGCCGAAATAGGCCTGTTCGATCAATACCCGCTGGTTTTGCGGCAGGCTGGCCAGGGCCACGCCCAGTTTTCTGGTCTCCTGTTGCAGGCTCAGCACGTCAACCTGATCGGGCTCGGGCTCGGGACCCCAGGGCAGGTCTTCGGGCTCGGGGCGGCGTGCCTTGCGCAGCGCGTCGATGCGGCGGTTGCGCGCGATGGTGAAGATCCAGGTCGCCACGCTGGCGCGCGCCGGGTCGAAAAGCTGCGCCTTGTGCCAGACCGTCGCCATGACATCTTGCGCGCATTCCTCGGCCAGCGCCGCCGTGGCACCGGATTTCATCAGGAACGCCTTGATGCGCGGCGCGAAATGACCGAACAGCGCAGCAAAGGCGGCCTCATCAGCATGGTGCGCAACGCGCCGCATCTCGTTTACCCATTCGCCCGTCATATTGCCCGGTGATGCCGTATGTTCTGCCACGTCTTCCGGCCCTTCGGTTGGTAACCGCACCGCGCATGCGCTTGGTGGCGCATGCGGCCTGCGCCGATCAGTTATCCGGGTTTCGGTGAGCAACTGCAACATGTCCATCTTACGCGCGGTGCGTATCGGCAGATCACAGGCAGGATAGGAAAAATCTTACGCGTCCTGGACTAATCCGTTCGCCCGGCGCGCGCGTATCCCTTGTAGCAGTATCGAGGAGAGCCTGAATGCCGTTTGAACCGCCCGCCCTGCAACCGCGCCGGATCGCCGTGATCGGCGGCGGCATTTCCGGCCTGAGCGCAGCCTGGCTTCTGGCGCCGGGCCATCGCGTGACGCTCATCGAAGCCGCACCGCGCCTTGGCGGGCATGCGCGCACGGTCATTGCCGGCAAGCGGGGCGATCAGCCGGTCGATACCGGCTTCATCGTATTCAATCATGCCAATTACCCGAATCTGACAGCCATGTTCGAGGCGCTGGAGGTGCCCAGCGTGCCCAGCACCATGAGCTTTGGCGCTTCGTTCGATGGCGGGGCCTGCGAATACAATCTGAACTCGCTTGACCAGATCTTCGCCACACGCCGCAACATCGCCGATCCGCGCTTTCTGCGCATGATCGGCGACATCGTGCGCTTTAACCGCAAGGCGGTGCAGGCGGCGGGCGACCCGGCCATGACAATCGGCGAATTGATGGACAGCATGCGCATGGGCCGGTGGTTCCGCGAGCGGTATCTTCAGCCGTTTTCCGGTGCGATCTGGTCAACCCCGAAGGATCAGATCATGCAGTTCCCGGCCCGTGCCATGGTGCGGTTCTTTGAAAACCATGCGCTGCTCAACTATGCCGGGCAGCATCAGTGGCATACGGTGGCCGGCGGTTCGGTGGAATATGTGCGCCGGCTGGAGCGCGATCTGCTGGCCCGCGGCGTCGATATCCGCACCAGCGCGCCGGTGGCTGCGGTCCGGCGCGGGCATCAGGGGGCACAGGTGCGGCTTGAGGGCGGCATCTGGGAGGATTTCGACGCGGTGGTGATGGCCACCCATGCCGACGATACCCTGGCCATGCTCGCCGATCCCACCGCCGAGGAACGCGCGGCGCTGGGCGCGGTGGGCTATCAGAACAATCACGCGGTGCTGCATGCCGACCCTTCGGTGATGCCGCGCCGGCGCAAATGCTGGGCAAGCTGGACCTACACGGAGCATTCCGCGCAGGATCGCGAACGCATCAGCCTGAGCTACTGGATGAACTCGCTTCAGCCGATCCCCGAGGATGATCTGCACATCGTCACCCTCAATCCGACGCGCCCCATCGACGAGGCGCTGATCTATGACACTCATACCTTCCGTCATCCGGTGTTCGATCTGGCCGCCTTTGCCGCGCAGGACCGGATACGCGCCTTCAACGGCACCCGTGACACCTGGTTCTGTGGTGCCTGGATGCGCAATGGCTTCCATGAGGACGGCTTTGCCAGTGCCATCGACGTGGTGCGCGCGATGACCACCCGGAACCAGCAGGTGGCGGCATGAACACGCTGGAACATATTGCTGGTCGCACGTTTCACGGACGCAAGGGGGGGGTGGACAACCGCTTCAGCTACGGTGTGGATTACCTGCTGCTGGCGCCTGACGAGCCGGTGCGCGGCCCGGCGATCTTCAGCCGCAACCGGGCCAATCTGGTCGCACTGCATGACATCGACCATGGCGGTATGCCCGACGCGGGCGTGGGGGTGTGCTGGGTGCGCCGCACGCTGGCCGAGGCCGGGCTCGATGCCGCGGGCGGGCGCATCCTGCTTCTGGCGCAGCCGCGCATCCTTGGCCATGTGTTCAACCCGGTCAGCTTCTGGCTGTGCCACGGCCATGACGGCAGCCTGCGCTGCGTCATCGCCGAGGTCAACAACACCTATGGCGACCGACATTCCTATCTGTGCCACCACGACGACCAGCGCCCCATTTTGCCGGGGGATGAGTTGGGCGCGCGAAAACTGCTGCACGTGTCGCCTTTTCAGCCGGTCGCGGGCGATTATCGTTTTCACTTCGATATCGACGCGCGGAAGGTGGCGATCCGTATCGAATACGGCCATGCTGGCGGCGGGCTGGTGGCCACGCTGAGCGGCGCCCGCCGCCCGGCCAGCACCGCCAGCCTGCTTGGCGCCATGCTGCGCCGGCCGCTGGGCTCGCGCCGGGTGCTGGCGCTGATCCACTGGCAGGCGCTGAAACTGTGGTGGAAGGGGGCGATCTTTGGCCATCGCCCGGCGCCGCCTGTCAAGGAGGTGTCGCGATGAACCGCTCGACCCGGCTCTGCCCGCCGCTGCCCGCATACATGAAAGGGGCGCCCCATGCCTGATATTTTGGTCTTTCTGCTGGTGGCTCTGGCTTCCGGCTTTGCACTTTTGACCCTGTCGCGACGCATGGGCTTTGGCGCGCAGAAGCCTTCGGATTACGCTGGCACCGAGCCTGCCTTCGACATCCGCCGGCATCTGGACGGCCCGCTTCTGTGCGAGGGGGTGATCTATGGGCCGATGGGGCGGGTCAACTCGCGCTTCACGGCCCGGATGCAGGGGCGCTGGCAGGGCAATCGCGGCGTTCTGGATGAGCAGTTTCACTATGTGGGCGGCAATGTGCAGGATCGCCAATGGCGGCTGACGCTGGGCAATGACGGCACGATCCGCGCCGAGGCCGACGATCTGGTGGGCCCCGGCATCGGCCGACAGGAGGGCGCGAGCGTGCAGCTTCGCTATCGCATCCGGTTGCCGCAGAATGCGGGTGGCTGGGTGCTGGATGTGACCGACTGGATGTATCTGATGGAGAATGGCATCATCATCAACCGCAGCCAGTTTCGCAAATTCGGCTTCAAGGTCGCCGAACTGGTGGCAACCATGCGCCCGCTGGACGCCTGATGCGCAACTGGGCGGGCAAACGTTACTGGCTGGTGGGTGCCTCCGAGGGGCTGGGGCGCGCCTTGGCGCAACACATGAGCCGCGCGGGCGTCGAACTGGTGCTGAGCGCACGCTCGCGCGAACGCCTCGACGATCTGGCCGCCGGCCTGCCCGGACGTGCATTGGTGGTGCCGGTCGATGTGCGCGACGGCGCCGCGGTGCAGGAGGCCGCCCATGCCGCAGGGGCGGTCGATGGCGTGGTCTACCTTGCTGCGGCCTATTGGCCGCAAACAGCCCGCAACTGGGATGCCGCCCAGGTGGAGGCGATGTGCGACATCAATTTCACCGGCGCGGCGCGGGTCATGGGGGCGGTGATGCCCGGAATGGTGGCGCGCGGGACCGGGCATCTGGTGCTGATCGGCTCGCTGGCGGGGTTTCGTGGCCTGCCCGGAGCCATTGGCTACGGGGCCTCGAAGGCCGGGCTGATGCATCTGGCGGAATCGATGCAGGCCGATCTGCGCGGCTCGGGCATCGAGGTGCAACTGGTCAACCCCGGTTTCATCCGCAGCCGGCTGACCGCCAAGAACGAGTTTACCATGCCGTTCATCATGAACCCCGCCGATGCCGCCGCAGAAACCTTTGACCACATGGGCACGGCGCATTTTCGCAAGAGCTTTCCGATGCTCTTTTCATGGGTGTTCCGGCTGGGGCGGTTTCTGCCCGACTGGGCCTGGCTGCGGCTCTTTGCGCCCCGTCACTGAAGCCGGTTTTGCTTGCGCAAGAGTGCCATTCGCGCGACACTTGGCCGAGAGACCGGAGGTCTGCCATGTCGCCCGAGATCAGCATAAAGAAGGTGGTTCATATCATCTTTCAGGCACGCGAGAAGATGCGCCTGCCCGAAGTGCGCGCCTTTATCGGTGCGCTCAACGATGACGAGAAGGCACATCTGGTAGCGATCGCCTGGGTCGGGCGCGGCGCGTTCGAGCCTGAGGATTTCGCCGAGGCGCTGCGCATCGCCTATGACGAGGCCACGACGCCCACCGCCGATTACCTGCTGGGTATGCCCCATCTGCCCGAGAATCTGGAAAACGGGCTTGAGGCATTGGGCTATGACGTGACCAAAGCCGAAGAGAGTTTCTTCGAGCGCTGAGCGCGCCGCCGATGGCCGGGCAGCGGCCATGCCGCTGCCCGAAGCCTTCGAGGCAGGCTTATTTGGCGCCGCGCGCGCCGAACAGGATTTCCTGCGATTTCCTGTCTTGCGAGATGTTCGAGCGCAACTCGCCCGCCACGGCCTTGCCGGCGGCAAAACCGGGCCTTTCCTGCAATTCGTCCAGCCAGCGCTTCAGGTTGGGCTTGTCGTCAAGCTCCTGTTCCTGGCGGTCCCACAGGATTGCCCAGGGCCAGATGGCCATATCGGCGATCGACAGGAAGCCTCCCGCGACATAGCGCGCCTCGGCAAGGCGGCGGTCCAGGACGCCGTAAAGGCGCCCCACCTCCCGGCGGTAGCGGTCCTTGGCATAGGGAAGATCCTGCGGCGGGTCCATGGCCGGGGCGTATTGCAGGAAGTGATGCGCCTGACCGGCCATCGGCCCCACCCCGCCCATCTGCCACATCAACCATTGCTCGACCGTGGCTTGTTCGCGCGCATTGTCCCCCCCGAAGCGCCCGGTCTTGCGCGCCAGATATTGCAAGATCGCCCCCGATTCAAAGAGCGAGATCGGTGCGCCGTCCGGGCCATCGGGATCAATGATTGCCGGCATGCGGTTGTTCGGCGCGATCTTGAGGAAATCAGCGCCAAACTGCTCGCCGGTGCCGATATTGACCGGATGCACGGTATAGGGCAGGCCCATTTCCTCAAGGGCGATGGTGATTTTCCAGCCGTTCGGCGTGGGCCAGTAGTAAAGCTCGATCGGTTTGGGCATGGTTTCCTCGTCGGGTTTACCCCGGCAAGGTGGGGCCCCGCTGCAAGAAAGGCAAGAGCGGGCGGCGCACAGCGAATGTGCGCAGCCGCGCCCAGCGGGGTTCGGGCGGCACGGCGAGCGCGGCGCGCAGCGGCTCCAGCGCCATGCGCTCGCGGTCGTGCAGCAGCGCGCGGTAAAGCCGGAAGATGCCGGGGCGCAGATAGACGCTCCAATGGCAGATGCGCAGCCGCGGCGCGGGCAGAGGAAAACCAAGCGCGGCAAGACGTAGCAGGGTCTGCGCATGGTCGATCTGGATGTCGAGCCAGTTCGGCGCGTCAAGCTGGCCCCGGCCGATTGCCGGGTCGGCACTGAAGGGTTTCAGGCACAGCTCGAACATCAGATCGAAAAGATCGTTTTCGCGCGACGTGATGTTGAAGAATTCGGCGGTCTGCCCGGCGGGCGAGCGGGTTGCGGCCTCGGCATGGCTGGCCAGATCGGCGCCCGCCAGCAGAAAGACGCGCGCCACCGTAGAGGGTGCCAGAAGCGGCAGGGCGCTCAGGATGACGCGCGCGCCCAGGCTGTGGCCGATCAGATCAACCCTTCGCGCGGGATCGGCGCGGCGCACCATCTGCACCAGGCGCGCCAACATCAGCGCCGAGCGGTCGGCTTGCTGTGTCGCGGTCCAGATGTCCTGGCGCGAGGCCCAGCCAAAGCCGATGCACAGCCCGCGTGCGCGCGAGGGATCGTGCGAGGCGGGCAAGGCAAAACCAAGCCGCCGCGGCCAGGAGATGAAACGGCGCGAATTTTGCGCCGAGCGCGGCGCAAACAGCAACTGGTGCGGATCATGGCCCGGCAGGCCGGGGGCATAGCCACGCCCGTGCACCAGCACCACGACCGGCACGCCGGGCGGCAGATGCGCCAGAGCCGAGCGGATCATGCCTTCGGGGTCGTCGCCTGACGCGTCAATCGGTGCCGGCAGGCCGAACGGAGCGGCGGGCACGACGAGGCCGGTTTCCCGGGCGGTGATCTGCAACAGCGGCATGGCGGGCCTCATGCACGAATGGGCCGGTTACGGGGGGCTGGATCGAGGCTGCCATCCTGGCAGCGATGTGTCGGGGTATTGGTATGTCGGGGCGGACGCCCGCATCGTTCATCTTGCCGGTTCATTGCGAATAAATTGTGAAAGAGCTGCGCACAAAACCGGCCCGTCGAAGCGGATTTATGTGTAATTTAAGGCAATAGTGCCGGTTTGCGGGGGTGAGTTGCGTGACGCAGTATTGCCGCCGGTATCGACGGGCTCGCGCGGTTCAGAGCACCAGTTCGAAGAGTTGGCGCATCTGGGCGGTGTCTGGCAGGTTATCGGGCCAGGGCAGACCGCGTGCGCCGAGCTCCTGCTCGGCAAGGGTGGCATAGTCGATCAGGGCGCGTGCCGGGCGCAGATCCGGGGCGCCAAGCTGGATCCGGAAAGCGGCATGGATGCGTTGCGCGGTCAGACGCAGTTCATCGGCTGACATCGAGCGCAGCGCGGCGCGGACCTCGGCTTGGGCATCGCGCCCCAGGGCCGCCTGGTCAGCCGGGGTGCCTGCATCCGGTGCGCGCGCGGCGACTGGCTGCGCGTTGGCTGGCGGCTGCGTGCGCTCGGAGGCGCCGACCGCATCGCCCAGACCGGCAAGCAGCACGAATCCCAGACAGGCGGGTAGCACGAGCACCGCGCCCGCGCCGAACAGGCCCGCCGTTTCGCGCAGAAGTCCCGGATGTCTGGGTTTCATGGTCTGTGCCCCGGTTTCACTCATGTCTCGTCGAACCGCCACCCGAATCTGGTGCCGTCGCCAGCCTCTGGCTGTGCGCGGGACGATACTTGCCGCATGATCTGGGCGATTCCTTGGCCGTATCGGACTGATTTCGCGACCGGATCATCATCTTCGCGCCGAAAATGCACCCCCGCACAACTGCCGGATTGACCAGTGCCCGCCCGATGCCGTATGGCGCGAGCACGGCGTGGGGATTTGAGCCGGATTGCGGCCCACGAGAAAAACAAACCGCTAAAGAGGCGCGGCCCTTTGCAAAACCGCTTGAAGGGCGCTCCTGCCGGTGATGGTCAGCGCGGCTGAGCCGCAGGAGGTGCACATGGCCCAGGACATGGCCAAAGGCTGGAAACCGCGCACGCAGGCGGTTCATGCCGGCGCAAGACGCAGCCAATACGGCGAGATGGCCGAGGCGATCTATCTGACGCAAGGCTTCGTCTATCCCTCGGCCGAGGCCGCCGAGGCGCGCTTCGTGCAATCGGGGCCGGATGAGTTCATCTATGCGCGCTATGGCAACCCCACGGTTGCCGCTTTCGAGGAACGCATGGCCGCTGTTGAAGGCACCGAAGACGCCTTTGCCACCGCCAGCGGCATGGCGGCGGTTTCGGGCGCGCTGACGGCGATGCTGCGCGCCGGCGATCATGTGGTGTCCAGCCGCGCGCTCTTTGGCTCGTGCCTCTATGTGCTCGAAGAGGTGCTGGCGCGCTATGGCGTCGAGGTCAGTTTCGTCGATGGCACCGATCTGGATCAATGGCGCGCGGCGCTGCGTCCGGGCACCCGGGCGGTGTTTGTGGAAAGCGTGTCCAACCCCACGCTGGAGGTTGTGGATCTGCGCGCGGTGGCGGAGCTGGCGCATGGCGTGGGCGCGCTGGTGGTGGTGGACAATGTCTTTGCCACGCCGGTCTTCAGCCGCGCGGTGGACCTGGGCGCCGATGTGGTGATCTATTCGGCGACCAAGCATATCGACGGGCAGGGGCGCTGCCTGGGGGGCGTGATCTGCGCCACGCGCGCCTTCATTCGCGGCACCGTCGAGCCCTATATGAAGCACACCGGGGGGGCGATGAGCCCGTTCAACGCCTGGGTGCTGCTCAACGGGCTGACCACGCTGGACCTGCGGGTGCGCGCGCAGGCGGCCACCGCGCAGCGGCTGGCCGAGGCGCTTGACGGCCATGGCGCGCTGGCGCGGGTGCTGTTTCCGGGGCTGCGGGGGCATGCCCAGCATGCGCTGGCGAAGGCGCAGATGGGCGGGCCGGGCACGGTGCTCAGCCTTGAGCTGCGTGGCGGCAAGCCGGCGGCCTTTGCCTTTCTGAACGCGTTGCGGGTGGTGCTGATTTCCAACAATCTGGGCGATGCGCGCAGCATTGCCACGCATCCGGCGACGACCACCCACCAGCGCCTGCCTGATGAGCAGAAACTTGCGCTGGGTATCACGCCGGGGCTGATCCGGCTGAGCGTGGGGCTGGAGGATGCCGAAGACCTGCTGGGCGATATTCTGGGGGCGCTTGAGTCGCTCTGAACGTCGCGCCGGAATGATCCGTTTGCGCGCTGGCGGCGTAGAACCGTTGAAAGCGCGGGCCAAATGGTTACCTTCAGCGGGGCCGGGCCCCTGAGGTTCAGGACCAAGCGCGAATAACAAGAGGGCGCGCCATGAATATTCACCTGCCGATAAGCGACCGCGAACCCGACCGCTCCGAGGCCGAGGCCGCGCTGGCGGTTCTGCGGGCCTGGGCCGGCCGGGCCAGCGATACCGAGATTGCCGCGCTCGACCCGGCCCTGGTGCGGCTGCTTCCGGGGCAGCCTGATCCGGCCTATCCGGTTTTCCGGCGCGACTATCCGGCGGATTTCGTGGCCGATACCGCCTATCGCCGCAGCATGCCGGATCTGCAGAACGGCCCGGCCAGCCTGATCCGCGGCGCGCACCGGCCGATCCAGCATGTCGGCATTTCCAACTTCCGCCTGCCGATCCGCTTTCGCACCCGAGCCTCGGACGGCGCCGGGGCGGGCGATGTGACGCTTCAGACCAGCGTCACCGGCACGGTCAGCCTGGATGCCGACAAGAAGGGCATCAACATGAGCCGGATCATGCGCAGCTTCTACCAGCACGCGCAAAAACGCTTCAGCCTGAGCGTGATCGAAGCCGCGCTCGATGACTACCGATCCGACCTTGAGAGCTTCGATGCCCGCATCCAGATGCGCTTTTCTTTTCCGATGCAGGTGAAAAGCCTGCGCTCCGGCCTCTGGGGCTGGCAGTATTACGACATTGCGCTCGAACTGGTGGATCAGAACGATGAGCGGCGGCGCTTCATGCATCTGGACTATGTCTATTCCTCGACCTGCCCCTGTTCGCTGGAGTTGTCCGAACATGCGCGCGCCGGGCGCGGCCAACTGGCGACGCCGCATTCGCAGCGTTCGGTGGCGCGGATTTCCGTCGAGGTGTTGCCCGGTGCGGTGCTGTGGTTCGAGGATTTGATTGAACTGTGCCGCCGCGCGGTGCCCACCGAGACCCAGGTGATGGTCAAGCGCGAGGACGAGCAGGCATTCGCCGAGCTCAACGCCGCCAATCCGATCTTCGTGGAAGATGCCGCGCGGCTCTTTTGTGCCGGTTTGATGGCCGAGCCGCGGATCGGTGATTTCCGGGTGGTGGCCAGCCATCAGGAAAGCCTGCACAGTCATGATGCCGTCAGCGTGCTGACCGAGGGGCCAACCTTCGCCGCCGAAAGCCTTGATCCGCGCCTCTTCGCCAGCCTCGTGCATGTGGGCTGAGGCCCGCGGCGACGGGGACTGGCGATGCGGGGCTTGGCGCGGGTGGTGAATGGGCTCAGGGTCCGGGTGTTGCTGCCCCCGCTTCGGCACGTGACGTGGCACAACAAGGCATTCTTACCCTGACCTTGAACCCGTGTGGCACCGCCGCCACCACCGCCGCCGAGATGACCCCCGCCAGCGCGCTTTGCCGGCGCGCCGATGACGAGGCGCTGCTGCCCCGATGCCGGCTTGCCGAGCCATCAGCTACCTTGTGCGGTGCAGTGCAGGCTCGCTGCCCGCTTGACAGTGCCACAACCAGCCGCCAAGGCTTTTTCATGCCTGATTTCCGACCCGTGGCCCATATCATCGGTTTGCTTCTGGTGGCGCTCGGGCTGACCATGCTGATCCCGGCTGCGACCGATTATGTGCAGGGGCAGGACACCTGGCGGGTGTTCGTGCTTTCGGCTTTCGTGACGGCGCTGGCCGGTGCCTGCGCGGCGCTTGCGACTGCCAATGCGCTGGGCGCCGCGCTGACCCTTCGGCAGTCCTTTCTGCTGACCACGCTGACCTGGGTGGTGCTGCCGGCCTTTGGGGCGTTGCCGCTCTATCTCGGGCTTGAAGCGCTCGATGTGACGGATGCGCTGTTCGAGGCGATGTCCGGCATGACGACGACGGGCACCACCGTTCTGACCGGGCTTGATGAAACCGCCGCCGGGATCCTGCTGTGGCGCTCCATCCTGCAATGGCTGGGCGGGCTGGGCATCGTTATCGTGGCGCTGATCTTCCTGCCGGTGATGAAGGTAGGCGGGATGCAGCATTTCCGCTCGGAAGGCTTTGACACGATGGGCAAGGTGATGCCGCGCGTCGCCGACATCTCGCTGATGCTGGTGCAGATCTATCTTGGCCTGACGATCCTTGCCGCGCTGGCCTATCTGATGGCGGGGATGGGGGCTTTCGATGCCGTAAACCACGCGCTGACCACCATCGCCACTGGCGGCTATTCCACGCGCGATGCCTCCTTCGTGGAATTCTCGCCGCTGGCGCAGAATGTCAGCACGGTGCTGATGTGGCTCGCGGGATTGCCGTTCATTCGCTATGTGCAACTGGTCAATGGCTCGGTCACGCCGCTGCTGCGCGATGTGCAGGTGCATGCCTATCTGCGCTGGACGCTTTATGCCGTGGGGCTGGTGGCCGGCTACCGCTTGCTTGAGGGCGGCGTGCCCGTCGAACAGGTGCTTCGCGAGAGTGCCTTCAACACCATTTCGCTGATGTCCGGCACCGGCTACGGCAGCGCCGATGTGCCGGCCTGGGGCGATTTCCCGGTGCTGGTGGTGATCGTGGCGGGGTTTGTGGGCGCTTGCACGGCGTCGACCGGCTGCTCCATCAAGGTGTTTCGCTTTCTGGTGCTGTTCGGGGCGATCCGGGCGCAGTTGCGTCAGGTGGTGCATACCAACCGCGTGGCGCTGGTGCGCATCGAGGGGCGGCGCGTCGATGACGAGGTGATCACCTCGGTGATCGTCATGTTCACCGCCTTCATGCTCGGCTTTGGCGTGCTGACCATCCTGTTGTCGCTGACCGGGCTGGAAACGCGCACCGCGATCACCGCCGCCTGGACGGCGATCTGCAACATCGGGCCGGTCTTTGGCCGCGAGGTTGGCGAAACCGGCGCGGTGCATCTGTTTCCGGAAACGGCCAAATGGCTGATGATCGCCGGTATGCTGATGGGGCGGCTGGAGATGGTGGCCGTGCTGGTGCTGCTGTTGCCGCGTTTCTGGCGTGGCTGAATTTGCGCAGCTTCCGGGTGGCCGGGGCGAGCGGATCGGGGCAGGGTGGTGGTCTGTCCGTCAGTCGAGGTTCCGATGCGCCCCCTTTTCATTCCCCTCAGCGATGCCATTGCCACGCATTACCGGCAGGGTGGCCTTGATGCCAATGGCCAGCCACCCGAGCGGCGGGTCAGCGATGGCAGCGCCATTCCCTGCCGCCACAACCTGCGGCTGGTGCCGGCCGGCGCGCCCTATCTGATCGTTGCGCACCGGCCATTTGCCGGTCTCAACCCCTATACCGAAACCGGGCCGATCTTTCTGTCCGCCGAGGATGCGCCGGGCCCGGCGCCCGCGCCGGAGCTTCCGGCGTTTCTGACCTCGTCGCACTACATTCTGCGCGGCTATTGTGCGGATGAGCGGATCGTTTATGGAACCGGCGCGGTGGTGGCGCTGGAGGGCATCATTGCCACCTGCAGCCGGCTTCTGGCGCGCGCCGAGGTGGCGTTTGTTCATCTCCGTTCGGCCAGCAACAACTGCTTTCACGTCAGGGTCGAGGCGGGCTGAGACCATGCGCCGCGCGGCCCCGGCGGCGGGTCAGTTCCAGCAGGACACCAGGATCGTCAGGTCCGAGGAAACACGCGTCAGGATCTCGGCGGGCATGGCGGCGTTCTCGCGGCTCAGTGCGCCGCGCCGCTGGGCGCGCTCAAGCGTGGCCAGGATCGCCTCGCCCGAGACTGCGAAATTCACATCCTCAGGCAAGAGCCGGGTGGGGTCCTCGAAGCGTGGCAGCAACATGCCCATGACCGCCCCGTTGCCATCGAAGACCGGCCCGCCCGTGTCGCCGGGCTGCACCCGGATCGACAGCCGGCGCAGGCTGTCCTCGCCATCGAGGCCCTTCAGATCGGCAAGCTGGCCAAAGGTCAGGATCGGGCGGGTCAGCGTATCCTGATAGGAAAAGCCCGAAACCCGCACAGCGGAATCCAGCCGCGGATCGAGCGGGGCGAACTGCGCATAGGCCAGGGGCACCAGCGGCTCGCGCGGGCTCAGCACCGCCACGCCCGCCTGCTCGTCGATGAACCGCACATCGGCAACATAGGCTTCGTCGATGGTGACCCGCTCGCAGCTTGCAACGGCCTCGGCGGTGGTGACCGCGGTGCCTACGGCATCGACGAAAAAGCCCGAACGCGCGCGCACCGGGCGGCGCACTTCCAGCCCGGCCAGAAGATCGCGCCGCGCCACCGTCGACGCCGAGGCCCCGGCGTCGCTGGGCAGCACGCCGGCAGTCGGGCGGAAGGAGGCTTCGAGCGTTTCGATCACCAGCGCCGCATCCTCGTCGGCGCGCGGTTCCCATAGCAGCATCCAGCCCTTGATCGCCCCGCCCTGAAGCTGCGCAACGGCATGCGCGCGCGCGGTATCGGACTGTCCGGTCAGCAGGAAGCCGTTGTTGCGCCGCTCGCGCCGGCCCTCAAGCGGGATGACCTCAAGCGTCTGCATGATCTCGTAAAGGCCGAACAGCGTGGCCTGCGTGCCCTCCTGGCTGATCAGCAAAAGCCGCATGCCACTGTTATTGATGGTCGAGAAATGCACGAAGGGCGCCTCGTAGCGGTCAAAGGCCACCATCGCGGCGGGCAGCGTGATCTCGATGCCGGCGCGCTGATCGCTCACGGGTGCGAAGTCGTAGCGCGCCAGCGCCTGTTCATAGCTCCACAGCAGTTCCATGCGCTGACGCGTGGTCAGAAAGCCGGTGGCCTCGGCGCCCTGATCCTCTTGCCAGGTGGAAATCCCGCGCCGCGTGCCGGGGCCGAAGGCTGCATCAATGGCCTGGGTATAATAGCCGAACCACTGCAGCGCGACCTGGATCTCGGCGCGTTCGTCGCGACTGAGCTGGCGTTCATTGGCGCGTGCCTCGGCAAGGGTTTCGTCGGGGATATTGGCGAAGCGGGGGGGGGGCGCAGTGTCCTGGGCGGCCATGTCGGTTGCCGGGTCATGGGCAGTGTCGGCGGCTTGGCCGTCGATGACCGCCTCACCCGCTGCCGCGTCGGCGGCGCGCTCGGTGATCGCGGGCGCGGCAGTGCTTCCGGCAGTGCTTCCGGCAGTGCTTCCGGCGGGCCAGAACTGCTGGCCATAGATGCTGTCGTCCGCCACGTAGGAATCAGGCCGGATGTCGCGCGCCTGCAACAGTTGACGGCGCACGGATTCGGCATCGTCGGGCGTTTCGAAGGGGCCGATTGCCAGCGCATACCAGCCACCGGCAAGCCGGAACCCGGCGACATTG
The DNA here is from genome assembly GCA_046295695.1 of Pararhodobacter sp. Lineage (GTDB taxonomy): Bacteria > Pseudomonadota > Alphaproteobacteria > Rhodobacterales > Rhodobacteraceae > Pararhodobacter. Next base: position 36,609 of record JBKBMS010000012.1, read on the forward strand.
CCAAAGCGGGCCTCATAGCGCGCGGCGTATTCCTCGGCGCTGCGCAGGGTTGCATGTGCCTCGAACTGGACCCAATGCGATGTCTGGGCCAGCGCCGCAACGGGCAGGCAGAGCGACAGCAACAGGACTGAGAACAGAGTCTTGAGAAAACGTGGTCTTGCGGCTGTCACGTGCATTGTTCGTCCGTTGCTTGATTCCTGCCTGCCAATCTAGCAGGGTCACGGTCTTCATAGAGATAAAATTCGGGTTAGGTTAGACCCCACCCGCCGCAATCCAAGAAATCGCCGGGCCCGGCCTTGCACGTGCATGCCCCGAATGCACAGCCGCGCGCCGTTGACCGCGCCCCGGTGCTTGCCTATTGAGGCGCAGACCCCGAACCGTCAGAGGCCGACCATGAGCGACAGCCCCGTCAAACCGCGCAGTTTTCAGGACATCATCCTGCGGCTTCAAAGCTACTGGGCGGCAAAGGGCTGCGCGGTGCTGCAACCCTACGACATGGAGGTGGGCGCCGGCACCTTTCACCCGGCCACGACCCTGCGCGCGCTGGGCACGCGGGGCTGGGCGGCGGCCTATGTGCAGCCCTCGCGCCGGCCCACCGACGGGCGCTACGGCGAAAACCCCAACCGGCTACAGCATTATTACCAGTATCAGGTGATCATCAAGCCTTCGCCCCCTGATCTGCAGGAGCTTTATCTGGGCAGCCTGCGCGCCATCGGCATTGATGACAGCCTGCACGACATCCGCTTCGTCGAGGACGACTGGGAAAGCCCCACACTGGGCGCCTGGGGGCTGGGCTGGGAGGTCTGGTGCGACGGGATGGAGGTCAGCCAGTTCACCTATTTCCAGCAGGTCGGCGGGCATGACTGCAAGCCGGTCTCGGGCGAGCTGACCTATGGGCTGGAGCGGCTGGCGATGTATGTGCTGGGCGTTGATCACGTCATGGACATGCCCTTCAACGACCCCGACGCGCCGATCCCGCTCAGCTATGGCGATGTCTTTCGCCAGACCGAGCAGGAGTATTCGCGCTGGAATTTCGATCAGGCCGATACCGACATGCTTTTCGAGCATTTCAAGGACGCCGAGGCCGAATGCGAGCGCATCCTTGCCGCCTCCGAAAGCGACGCGGCGGGGCGTCGCATCATCATGGCCCATCCGGCCTATGACCAGTGCATCAAGGCCAGCCATCTGTTCAACCTGCTCGATGCCCGCGGGGTGATCTCGGTCACCGAGCGGCAGGCCTATATCGGCCGGGTGCGCGCGCTGGCCAGGAAATGCGCCGATGCCTTCGTCACCACCGAGGCCGGGGGGGCGGCGGCGTGATGGGCCGGCTGGTCGCCCTGGCGCTGGTGCTGGCTGGCCTGCTGGCCGGGGGCGGCATGTATTACTTGCAGGTCTATGGCTATTATGACCGGCTGGAGCCGCAGATCAGCCTGACCGTGGATCTGCCCGAAGGCGCCACGCGGCTTTCCATCGCCGATTTTCAGGGCATCGATTCTGCCAGCTCGCCCCTGCGTTACCGGGCCTGTTTCACCCTCGTCGGTCCGGTGATGGAGCTGCAACCCTATACCGAGCCGCGCCCGCTCAACGCCCCGAGCTGGTTTTCGTGTTTCGACGCGCCCGGGCTCGATGCCGATCTGGCTGCCGGGCGCGCCACCGCCTGGCTGGGCGAGAGCAATTTCATTTACGGCTTCGACCGGGTGCTGGCGCTCTACCCCGATGGACGCGGCTATCTTTGGCACCAGATGAACGCTTGCGGCACCGCTCATTTTGACGGTCGCGCCTTGCCGCCGGGCTGCCCGCCGGCCCCCGAACGCTGATCTCCGAACGCTGATACCGGACCCCTCGCTGAAAGCCCCTTCCATGCCCGATGTCCTGATCGAACTCTTCTCCGAGGAAATCCCAGCCCGCATGCAGGCCCGCGCCGCCGAGGACCTCAAACGCCTGCTCACCGATGCGCTGGTCGAAGCCGGGCTGACCTACGCCCATGCACACGGCTTTGCCACCCCGCGCCGGCTGACGCTGGCCATCGAGGGGCTGAGCGCGCAAAGTCCCACCCTGCGCGAAGAGCGCAAGGGCCCCAAGACCGACGCCCCGCAACCGGCGATCGACGGTTTTCTGCGTGCCACCGGCCTGACGCTCGATGCGCTGCAAACCCGCGAGGACAAGAAGGGCGCCTTTTATGTCGCGATGATCGAGCGTCCGGGTCGCCCGGCCACCGAGATCCTCGCCGAGGCGCTGGAGCGTGTGATCCGCACCTTCCCCTGGCCCAAATCCATGCGCTGGGGCGCGGGCAGCCTGCGCTGGGTGCGCCCGCTGCATTCGATCCTGTGCATCCTCTCGGATGAAGCCGGCGCGCAGGTCGTGCCGCTTGAACTGGACGGCATCCGCGCCGGCAATACCACGCGCGGGCATCGTTTCATGGCGCCCGATGCCTTTGCCGTCACCGGCTTTGCCGATTACGAGGCAAAGCTGAAGAAGGCGCATGTGATCCTCGATGCGCAGACGCGCGCCGATACCATTCTGGCCGAGGTTGAGGCCCAGGCCTTCGCGCTGGGGCTGGAGCTGGTGGCAGACCCTGCGCTGCTGGCCGAGGTGGCGGGGCTGGTCGAATGGCCGGTGGTGCTGGTCGGACGGATCGACGAGACCTTCCTCGATCTGCCGCCGGAAGTGCTGCAAACCTCGATGCGCGAGCATCAGAAGTTCTTTTCCCTGCGCGATCCGAAAACCGGGCGCATTGTTCGTTTTGTGACAGTGGCCAACCGCCAGACCCGCGATGGCGGCGCCACCATCCTGGCCGGGAACCAGAAGGTGCTGGCGGCCCGGCTTTCCGATGCAAAATTCTTCTGGAACAATGATTTGCGCGTTGTCGCAAATGTCGGGCTTTCGGGCATGGCCGAGGGGCTGGCCAATGTCACCTTTCACAACAAGCTCGGCAGCCAGAAAGATCGTATTTTGCGCATCGAAGCGCTGGCGCAAGAGATCGCGCCGCTGGTCGGGGCTGACCCAGAACAGGCGGAACTGGCCGCCCGCGTGGCCAAGGCCGATCTGCAATCGGCGATGGTGGGCGAGTTTCCGGAACTTCAGGGCACGATGGGCAGCTACTACGCCCGCGCCGAGGGGTTGCCCTTGTCCGTGGCCCACGCCTGCAAGGAGCATTACCAGCCGCTGGGCCCCTCGGATGACGTGCCAAGCGAGCCGGTTTCCGTGGCCGTGGCGCTGGCCGACAAGATCGACACGCTGACGGGTTTCTGGGCGATTGACGAGAAACCGACGGGCTCGAAAGACCCCTACGCGCTGCGCCGCGCGGCGCTGGGGGTGATCCGGTTGGTGCTGGGGAATGGGCTGCGGCTGGGGTTGCAGAAGATTTTCAAAGTCTCGTCTGGAGCCTTTGATTCCGGCACCCTCATGCCCTTCATTGAAAACCAGTATGACGAGAAGAATGCCGACCTTCTCGCCTTCTTCCACGACCGCCTGAAGGTCTTCCTGCGCGAGCAGGGCATCCGCCATGATGTCATCGACGCCTGCCTCGCCATGCCCGGCAACGATGATCTCACCCTGCTGGTCAGCCGCGCGCAGGCGCTGGCCGATTTTCTGGAAACCGATGACGGCGAAAACCTCATTCAGGGCTTCAAGCGCGCCAACAACATCCTGACACAGGCCGAGGCGAAGGACGGCGTGGAATACAGCTTCGGCGCCGATCCCAAATTCGCCGAGAGCGCCGAGGAAACCGCGCTTTTCGCCGCGCTCGATCAGGCCGAGGACGCCATCGCCCCGGCCATGCAGGCCGAGGATTTCGCCGCTGCCATGCACGCCATGGCCGCCCTGCGCGCGCCGATTGATGCCTTCTTTACCGCTGTGCAGATCAACACGGACAATGCGGTCTTGCGGCGCAACCGGCTCAACCTGCTGCACCGCATCCGCGCGATCTGCCTGCAAGTGGGCGATCTGACCCGCCTGGAAGGCTGAGCGCCGCCTCGCGCCACCATCCGGCGGGCGGGGGCAATGCCCCTGCCCGGTCGGTGGCAAAGATTTCTGCGCTTGCACGGTCGCCGGGAAAGCCTATCCTGCCCGCCAGCCAGGGAATGCATGCCATGCCGACGAGATCCGCCAATATGAGCCTTGTGGATTATACCGAGATCACCGCCTCGGCGCCGATCTCGCTGCGCACGCATGGCTGGCGGGCAAAATGCCTGCAACGGCTGGTGCGTCTGGATCTGCCGGTGCCGCGCACCGTGGCGCTGTCCTTTGAAGCCGTGCGCGCCATTGCCGCCGGGCCGGCCCCGGTGACGGCCGGTCTGACTGCGAAATTCGATGGGGGCCAGTTGCTGTCGGTGCGCCCAAGCTCTGAGAACCCTGATTGGGGCGGGCCCGGCGCGATCCTCAATATCGGCATGAATGACGAGCGCCACGCCGAGATCTCCGCGCGCCATGGCGAGCCGGTTGCCACCGCGCTTTATCTGCGCTTTGTGCAGTCCTATGCGCAGCATGTGGCGCGGCTGGACCCCGACATGTTCGAAAATGTCGAACCCTGCCTGCCGGCGCTGCAAGCCGCACTGCATGATTACGAAACCGAGATGGAAGAGCCCTTCCCCCAGGACCCTCGGCATCAACTGGCCGAGGTGCTGCGCTCGATGGCGCGTGCCTGGGAGGGCACCTCGGCGCGGCTGCTGCGCCAGGCCAAGGGCGCCCCGGCCGAGGCCGGGCTGGGCCTGGTGGTGCAGGCGATGGCCGGAGGGTTTGGCACCGGGGCCAGCGGCGCCGGGGTGATCCAGTTCATCGAACCGGTTACCGGCTCCGAGCAGATCACCGGGCGCTACGCCGAGCATGGCCAGGGGCGCGATGCGGTTTCAAACAATCCTCAGGCGCTCTATCTGACGCGCGACAAGCGCGGCCCCTCGCTGGAGGATCAGCACCCCCAGCCCTATGCCGAGCTTCTGCGCCACGGTGCCATCTGCCGCGAAAAGCTGCGCGAGGAGATGCAGATCGAGTTCACCATCGAGAACGGCAAGCTCTGGGTGCTGGATGCGCTGAAGGTGCCGCGCTCCAGCCGCGCGGCGGTGCGCGTTGCGGTGCGGCTGGCGCAGGACGGCATCATCACCCGCAAGGAAGCGCTGATGCGCATCAAGCCGCGCGCGCTGGCCGATCTGCTGCATCGTCAGGTCGATCCGCGCGGCACGCGCGATGTGCTGGTGCGTGGCATTGCCGCCAGCCCCGGTGCAGCGACCGGGCGCATCGTGTTCACATCCGGCGCGGCGCAGGCCATGGCGGCGCGCGATGAAGCCTGCATCCTGGTACGCCGCGAGACCGCGCCCGAGGATATTCGCGGCATGCACGCTGCCTCGGGCGTGCTGACCGAGCGTGGCGGCATGACCAGCCACGCGGCGGTGATCGGGCGAGGGCTGGGGCTGCCTTGCATCGTTGGCGCCACCGGGCTGCGTGTCGATGCGCGCGCGCGCGAGATGCACACCGGGCGGCATGTGCTGCAGGAGGGCGATCTGATCACCGTGGACGGCACTTCAGGCGAGGTTTTGCTGGGCGCGGTGGATCTTCTTGAGCCGGCGCTGGACGATTATTTCAACACCCTGCTCGATTGGGCGGACGAGTTGCGCGACATCGGTGTGCGCGCCAATGCCGACACCCCCGCCGATGCCCGTATCGCGCGCGCTTTCAAGGCCGAGGGCATCGGGCTGTGCCGCACCGAGCACATGTTCTTCGAGGATGACCGCCTGACGGTGATGCGCGAGATGATCTTTGCCGATGCCGCCAAGGATCGTGCCGCCGCGCTGGAGCGTCTGTTGCCGATGCAGCGGTCCGACTTCATCGAGCTGTTCGAGATCATGCAGGACCTGCCGGTCTGCATCCGGCTGTTCGACCCGCCGCTGCACGAATTTCTGCCCCATACCCGCGAGGGGATGCGGCAACTGGCCGATGCGCTCGACAAGCCGCTCTCCGAGATTACCCGCCGGGCCGAGGAACTGGCCGAGTTCAACCCGATGCTTGGCATGCGCGGGGTGCGGCTGGGCATCACCGTGCCGGAAATCTACGAAATGCAGGCGCGCGCCATTTTCGAGGCGGCGATCGAGGCCAGCCGTCGCGGTGCGCCGGTGGTGCCGGAAATCATGATCCCGCTGGTTTCGGCCATGCGCGAGGTGGAGCTGGTCAAGGCGCGCATCGACGCGGTGGCGGCTTCGGTGCGCATCGAGAAGGGTGCCGAATTCGACTACCGGCTGGGGGTGATGGTGGAAACCCCGCGCGCCGCACTCCGGGCCGCCGAAATCGCCCAGCATGCGGCCTTTCTGTCGTTCGGGACCAATGACCTGACGCAGATGACCTATGGTCTGAGCCGCGACGACGCCGGGCGCTTCATGTCGTATTATGTGCAAAGCGGGGTCTTTCCGGAAGATCCGTTCCATGTGCTCGACACCGAGGGTGTTGGCGAGTTGCTGCATATCGCCGCCGCGCGCGGCCGCAAGGCCCGCAAGGATCTGACACTTTCGGTTTGCGGCGAGCATGGCGGCAGCCCCGAATCAATCGCCTTCTGCCGCGATGCGGGTTTTGATTATGTGTCCTGCTCGTCGTTTCGGGTGCCGGTGGCCCGGCTGGCAGCAGCGCAGTTGACGATCAGCACGAAGGATGCGGCGAATTCCATGCCCGATCTTCGCTGAGGACCAGAATCCATAATTAACAATATGTTAACCATGAGTCCGCAAGGAGCCGGGCGTTGGTCCCGCGTCCGTGCATGCGTGTCTGAGAGCAGCGATGGGCGGCTTTCGGCCCGTGGCTGCGTTCAGGGCTGGTCGCGAACTGGACGAAAGGTCGTTTTTGGCGTATGCGCAGCCCGGATCTGCTCCGGCAGGGCACCAGGCGGCGCAGGCGCGCCCCCTGCGCCCCCGGAGCCCGCAGGAATACCTGCACGCCGGACGGGCCACAAAGGGCTGGCGGCAGGAAACCGGACGCCGCTGGCAAAGCCTTGTGCTGCCGTTGGCTGATACAGAGGATGGACGGTATGGGACTTGGGCATCACTTGCGCCGATCAGGCGCTGCTTTGGCGTTGTTTCTGGGGTTTTTGGGGGCTGGCGGGCCGGCCATGGCCGAACTGCGTGCCCAGCAGGGGTTGATGCTGGCGCTCAATGCCGAGCGCGAGGCCATTCAGCGGGTGCCGGCGGCGCTGGTCAGCCGGGCAACGGGGCCGCGCGCGGTGGCCGACAGCTTGCGCTTCGATCCCGACTGGCTGCTGCGCCAGCCCCTGACCCTGTCCGAGGACCGGCAGTTTCAATGCCTGCAGGAAGCGATCTATCACGAGGCGCGCGGTGAATCCGTTGCCGGCCAGTTCGCGGTTGCAGAGGTGATCCTCAACCGGGTTGATCGCGAAAGCTATCCCAATTCCGTCTGCGGGGTGGTGCATCAGAATGCCCATATGCGCAATGCGTGCCAGTTCAGCTATGCCTGCAACGGGCATTCGCGCGGCATGCGCGAACCACAGGCGCGCGCCATCGCCGGCCAGATCGCCCAGGTCATGCTGGACGGTGCGCCGCGCGATCTGACTGATGGTGCGACGCATTTTCACACCACCGCCGTGCGCCCGCGCTGGTCGCGCAGTTTTGCGCAGACCGCGCAGATCGGCTCGCATCTGTTCTATCGTCAGCCCGTGCAGCTTTCGAGCAACTGATCGAGCGCTCCTGCGCGCCGGTGACATCCGGTCGGCGATGATCGGCGAAGCGCCGTCTTTGGGCTGGGCGCGCCTTGCAGTCCGGGTTAGATACCGGCTAGTCAGCAAAACACCGGGCGGCGCATGAGCACTGATATCCGATTGGCCTTTGCCCATCCCGAGGAACGCGCCGAGGCCACCGCGCCGACCGATCCGCGCGACCGCATCTCATTGCGCGACTATCTGGTCGAGGCCGAGATCGGTGCCTTTCAGGCCGAGCGCGGCAATCGCCAGCGGCTGTTGTTCAATGTCGTTGTCGAGGTGCGCCCGCATCCGGCGCCGCTGGCCGATGATGTGGATCGCATCCTTTCCTATGACCGCATCACCGAGGCGATTGCCGATGAACTGGCGGCGCAACGGCTCGACCTGCTGGAAACGCTTGCCGAAAAGATCGCCGAACGGGTTCTGTCCGCGCCGCAGGCGATGCGGGTTTTCGTGCGGATCGAAAAGCTGGACCGTGGCCCCGGCGCGCTGGGGGTGGAGATCGTGCGCAGCCGGGCTGCGGCGCCGCTGAGTGCGCTGCAAGAGGATGGCGAAGACGGGGCGGTGCATCCGCTGGTGGTCTATCTCGACAATGCCGCCATTGATGCCCCCGATCTGCCCGCCCGGCTGGATGCGCTGATCACCAGCGGACAGCCGGTCGCGCTTTGCGTTGGCCCGCCGCCGGATGCGCCCGAAACCGCCCTGTTTGCCGATATTCCGCGCCCGGTACGCCGCCGCATCGCGCTTCTGGCCATCGAGCAGAACGCATGGCGGCTGGCGGCGCGCGACCGGCGTTGCCTTGTGGTGGCCAGCCGCACCGAGATCGACTGGGCCTTGCGGCGCCGGCAGATCATCGTCTGGGCGCCTTCGAAACTGGTGCTGGATACGCCCGATGGTCCGCTTGACCGGGCACATGATGGCCCGGCGCTGGCGCTCTGGCTGGCGGAATCCCTGGCCGCTGTGGCATTGTGGGTGCCTGCGGGAACCGTGCTTTCGGCGGGAAGTCGCGTGCCGGTTGAAACAATCACGCCCTGAGGTGCAAGGCCACTTGCCAAGGCCCAAGCGCTTCGCTTAGCGGTTTGAAATGATCTACCAATTTCCCCGCCCCCGCACCGATCTGCCCCGTCCCGCCGGCGCGCGCCGGCTGGCGGGCTCGGCGCATGTGTGGTTTGCCGGCATTGATGCGTTTGGCCGTGACCGCCAGCCGGTTGCGCCGGCTGACGAGGCGCCGGACCGGCTGTCATGTCCGCGCCCGGCGCTTGCCGGTCTGCCCGCTTCGCGCCCCTTGGTGATGGGCATCGTCAACACGACGCCGGACAGTTTTTCCGATGGTGGCGAGGCGCATGGGCTGGAGGCCGCCATGGCGCGCGCGCATGCGCAGGTGGCGGCGGGGGCGGATATTCTGGACATCGGCGGCGAATCCACCCGCCCCGGCGCGGCGGATGTGCCTGAACACGAAGAGATCGCCCGCACCGCGCCGCTGATTGCGGCGCTGCGCGCGGCGGGCATCAACACGCCCATTTCGATCGACACGCGCAAGGCGGTGGTCGCCGCGGCGGCGCTGGCGGCAGGGGCCGATATGGTCAATGATGTCTCGGCATTGAGTTACGATCCCGCCCTGGCCGCGGTGGTGGCCGATGCCGGGGTGCCGATCTGTCTGATGCATGCGCGGGGCACGCCGCAGACCATGCAGGCCGATCCACGCTATGATGACGTGCTGCTCGATGTCCATGACATGTTGGCCGGGCGCATCGAATTTGCGCTTTCAAGGGGCATCGCGCGCGAACGGCTGATTGTCGATCCCGGCATCGGCTTCGGCAAGACGTTGGCGCATAATCTGGCGCTGCTCAAGGGGTTGGCGCTGTTTCACGCACTGGAGGCGCCGATCCTGCTGGGGGCCTCGCGCAAGCGTTTCGTCGGCACGCTGTCGGGCGTCGAGGCTGCCGGTGCGCGCATGCCGGGCTCGGTGGCGGTGGCGCTGCATGCCGCGGCGCAGGGTGCGCAGATCATCCGCGTGCACGATGTCGCCGAGACCGTGCAGGCGCTGGCGCTCTGGCGGGCGCTGACAACGGAGGACGAAAACCCATGAGTCGCAAGCTCTTTGGCACCGACGGGGTGCGCGGGCAGGCCAATCTCTGGCCAATGACAGCCGAACTGGCGCTGCGACTGGGCGCGGCGGCGGGGCGCTATTTCAATGTGGGCGCTGAAAACGGCCATCGCGTGGTGATCGGCAAGGATACGCGGCGCTCGTGCTACATGCTGGAAAACGCGCTCACCGCCGGGCTGACCTCGACGGGAATGAATGTGCTGCGCCTTGGCCCGGTGCCAACGCCGGCGGTGGGCTTTCTGACGCGCTCCATGCGCGCCGATCTGGGTATCATGATCTCGGCCAGCCACAACCCGGCCACCGACAACGGCATCAAGTTCTTCGGGCCTGACGGCTTCAAGCTTTCCGACGAGGCCGAGGCTGCCATCGAAGCCATTCTGGAGGCCGAGATTGAACTGGCGCCACCGCTCAGCATCGGTCGTGCGCGCCATATCGATGACGGGCTGGGGCGCTATGTTGAATATGCCAAGACGACGCTGCCGCGCGGGATCAGCCTGGCGGGGCTGAAAGTGGTGGTCGATTGCGCGCATGGTGCGGCCTACAGGGCGGCGCCCGAGGTGTTGTGGGAACTGGGCGCCGAGGTAGTGCCGCTGGGCGTGGCGCCGGACGGGTTCAACATCAACCGCGAGGTCGGCTCGACCCATCCGCGCGCCGCGGCGGAGACGGTGGTGGCGCATGGCGCGCATGTGGGGCTTTGTCTGGATGGCGATGCCGACCGGGTGGTGATCATCGACGAGGCGGGGAAGGTTGCCGATGGCGATCAATTCATGGCGCTTCTGGCGCGACGCTGGGCCTCGGAGGGGCGCTTGAAGCACGATACGCTGGTGGCGACCGTGATGTCCAACCTGGGGCTGGAGCGGTTCTTGCAAGGCCATGGGCTGCATCTGGAACGCACTGCCGTCGGCGACCGCTATGTCGTCGAGCGGATGCGCGCCGGCGGTTTCAATCTGGGCGGCGAGCAATCAGGCCATATCGTGATGACCGACCATGCCACTACCGGCGACGGGTTGATTGCCGGGTTGCAGTTTCTGCTGGCGATGGTCGAACAGGGCGAAGCGGCAAGCCTTCTGGCGCGGCAGTTCGAGCCGGTGCCGCAGCTTTTGCGTAACGTGCGCTTTCAGCCCGGTCAGGCACCGATGGAAGCCGCGCCGGTGCGCCTGGCGGTGCGCGCTGCCGAAAGCCGGCTGGCGGGCCAGGGGCGGCTCCTGATCCGCAAGTCGGGCACCGAGCCGCTTGTGCGGGTGATGGCCGAATGCGAAGATCCGGCGTTGCTGGAAGAGGTGGTCCTGGGCCTGGTCGCCGAGATCGAAGCGGCGCTCTGAGCCGCGCCCGGCCGGGCGGCGATCAGGGTGCGGGGCGCAGCCGCAGCCGGGTGGCGCGACTCAGCGCCAGCCCGCCCAGGATAAGCCCCAGCGCCAGCAGAAACTGGCCCGGCAGCGCTTCGTGCAGGAACACCGTGCCAAAGATCACCGACCAGACCGGCACGTGATAGTTGGTCTGGGTCAGAAAGGTCGAGCCGGCGGTGCGGATCACCTGCACCAGAAGCAGCGTAGCCAGCGCGGTCGGTCCCAGCCCCAGATAGAGCACCGCCAGCAGGGCCGGCATCGGCGGGCTTTGCGTGGGCAACCCCTCGACGCTCAGCGCCACCGGCACGATCATCACCGCGGCCGCCAGAAGGGCTGCAGCGCTGAAGGCGATCAGGTTCACCGGCGGGCAGCGCCGGGTCAGGATCGAGCCGATCGAATAGCAGCCGGCGGCGCCAACGCAGATGAGCTGCGCCACCGGCTCCACCAACCCGCGGCCCAGTTGCAGCGCGCCGGGGCTGATCAGCACCACCACGCCGACCAGCCCCAGCGCCAGCCCCGCCAGCTTGAGCGGTGTCATGCGCTCGCCGCTCAGCAGATGATGGGCCAGAACCAGCGTGAACAAGGGCACCAGCGCCATGGTGATCCCGGCAAAGCCCGAGGTCACATGCTGCTGCGCCCAGGACAGCAGGAAGAACGGCAGCGCATTGGAAAAGAACCCCAGCCCCAGCGCAAAAAGCCAGATGCGCCGGCCCGCGCGCGTGCCGGCCCTTGGCAGGGGCTGGCGCAGGGCAAGCGCCAGCAGCCACAGCGCCGCCGCCGCCAGGGCGATGCGAATCGCGGCGATGGAGAGCGGGCCAAAGCCCTGCAATGCAACGGTGACAGACATGAAGCTTGCTCCCCAGATCACGCCAAGCGCAATCACGGCGAGCCAGTTGCCGAGCGTGGGGCGGTTGGGGGCAGTGGCGTCGGCGGGCATGGAGGGTCCGGAGCGGTTGCGCGCCCTGCCTGCCACCAAAGCCGCGCCGGGGCAAGGCGTGCCTCGCGCTGGCCGTCAGCGCATGCCGACGCCCAGTTGCATCAGGCCCAGGCGCACCGGCTTGAGCGCATAGAGCGTCTTGAGCGTGGCGGCGCGGGCATCGCGCAGGGGTTGCGCGGCCACCATCGAGGCGCGGTTGAGCAGATCGACGCCGGACAGGCGCAGCTTCACCTCCGGCCAGCGGCGGCGGTGGTAGGCTTCAAGCATCTCGGGGCTGCCCAGCGTATCGGGCGTGGCCAGAGCCAGCAGCGCACCCAGATCGGCCAGGCTCATGTTCAGCCCCTGCGCGCCGATCGGCGGCACCACATGCGCGGCCTCGGCCATGAGCGCGGTGCGTTCGGCGCTGAAGCGATCGGCCAGTTGGGCGATGATCGGCCAGACGCTGAGCGGCGAGGCCAGCGCGAGCCGCCCGTAAAGGCCGCAGGCACGCCGGTTCATCGCGGCCTCGAAATCGGCTGGCGGCAGGGCTTTCAGGCGTGCGATCTCGGGACCGGTATCCATCCAGACGACGGCCGAACAGGGCTTGCCGTCGCGTTCGGGCAACGGCACCAGCGTAAACGGACCGCCGGCGCGGTGGATCTCGGTGGAGATGGTGTTGTGCGCCAACTCGTGGGTGACGGCGAAGGCCAGAGCCTTCTGGCCGTAGCGCCAGGTCCTGACGCCAATGCCCAGCATCTCGCGCACCGGCGAATTGCGCCCGTCGGCGGCGATCAGCAGTCTTGCGGCAATGCGCGTGCCGTCGCTGAGCGTGATCAATGCCTCGCTGCTGCGCGTCAGCACCGTCTGCGTGGCAAGGCCGGGGCGAAAGCTGACACCGGGCAATTCGCCCAGCCGGGCCAGCGCCTCGCGGCGCAGCAGCCAGTTGGGCAGATTCCAGCCGAACGGACGCTCGGACAGCTCGGCGGCGTCGAAATCCTGCACGATGCGGGCCTCGGGCTCGGGGCCGCCGGCATCGACGATGCGCATGATCTGCAAGGGCATGGCATGGGGCTTGAGCCGCTGCCAGAGGCCGGCGGCTTCGAGCACCGGGATCGAGGGTTGCAGGAACGCGGTGGTGCGCAGATCGGCATCGGGGGCGCCGGCTTCAGTGACCGGGGCGGCAGGATCGACACAAAGCACGGTGTAGCCCGCGCTGCCAAAGGCCGCCGCTGCCGCCAACCCGGCCACGCCGCCACCGGAGATCATGATGTCAAAGGTTTCGCGCATGCCGCCCCCTGCTTTGCGCCAGATATAACGCGCGCCGAGCCGATACGCGAGAGGCCGCCCCGCGAGTGCCTGCTCAGCCGCGCGTGATCAGCACCAGCACCAGCATCATCAGCGGCGCGGCCACCAGCGCCGGCAGCACCAGCGCCGGCAGCCCCCAGAGCATGAAGGCGCAGCCCCAGGCGCTGAGCAGGGCAACAATCAGGATCAACGGAAAATCGTCATCGCCCTCGGCCAGTTCGCGGGCAAGCGGGCCCAGCACCGGCAACCGCCGCACGAACGAGGCCTGCATGGGATGGTCATGGGTCAGGGTGGTCATGGGAACTCCGCAGAAATGGTTTCCGCAGATATAGGTTTTCACTGCCGGAATGGCATCAGGCGTCTTGCCGCAGTGCGGCATTGCGCCGCGGTCGCGCTCAGATCCGGGCGAGGAAGCCGCTCAGATCGTCGGTATGGTAGTGGATATGCGCCGCCTTGCTTGGTGGCAGGGGGCAGGGTGCCACATGCACGGTGCGCATGCCCAGATCATGGGGCACGCGCAGGTTGCGCGGGTCATCCTCGAACATGGCGGCGCGGCGCGGATCAAGCCCGTCGGCGGCAAAGACCGTGGCAAAGGCCTGCGGCTGCGGCTTGGGGTGATAATCGGCGTGTTCCACGCCATAGACGGCATCGAACAATCCCGTCAGCCCGCGCGCTTCAAGAACCCGGTGGGCATAGGGCGCCGAGCCGTTGGTATAGACGATGCGCCGCCCCGGCAGCCGGCTGAGCGCGCGGCGCAGGGCCGGATCAGGGCTGAGCACCGAGAAGTCGATGGCGTGCACCTGTTCAAGATAGGGCACGGGATCAACGCCGTGGTGGTGCATCAGCCCGGCCAGTGTGGTGCCGTAGTCCAGCCAGTACTGGTGGCGCAGCCGGTCGGCCGGTGCACGCGCCAGCCCGGTTGCGCGCATCACGAAATCGGTCATGCGGGCATCGATCTGATCGAAAAGGCGTACCGCCGGCGGATAGAGCGTGTTGTCCAGGTCGAACACCCAGGTCTCGACGCTGTCGAAGGGCAGGCGCGGCGTGGTATCGGTCTGCATGCGGTATCGCTAGCGTGAATGGCCGGGGTGCTCAAGCCCCCTGCGCGGGGTGGCACAACGCCGGCATCGGGCGATACGGGCTTTTCAGCCTTTGGAACAGACACTAGGCTGCACGCCCAGACGGAGAGACTGATGCCCGAACACCGCCCCCCCCAGGCCGATGCCTATACGCTGATCCTCGCCGCCATTGACGAGGGGGTCTATCGACCGGGCGACCGGTTGGTGGAATCGGAACTGGCGGAGCGTTTCGGTGTTTCGCGCACGCCGATCCGCGAAGCCCTGCAACGCCTTGAAACGCAATCGCTGCTTGCCCGTGACGGGCGCTCGCTGATCGTCGCTTCGCTCGATCACAACCAACTGGCCGAGCTTTACGTCGTGCGCGCCGAGCTGGAGGGGCTGGCGGCCCGGCTGGCGGCGCGCCATGCCACCGTCGAGGAGGTGCGCGTGCTGCGCGACATGGTGAGCGCCGACCGGTTGCTGGTCAACGATCCGCCGGCGCTGAGCCGCGCCAACAAGCGCTTCCACAAGCAGATTCATCTGGCCTCGCACAACCGCTTTCTGGTGCGCCAGCTCGATCTGGTGCATCGCTCGATGGCGCTTCTGGCAACCACATCGCTGGAGGCCGAGGGGCGCGGTCAGGCCGCGCTCGATGAGCACGCGGCGATCGTCGAGGCGATCGCGCGCGGCGATGGCGAGGATGCAGACCACGCGTTGAAGGCGCATATCTCGCATGCGTTCGAAACCCGGCTGAAGCTCGAATCCGGGGATCGAAAGCGCAGCGGCGACTGACGGAATTGCCCCGAGGGCGCGGTGTCAGGCGCCACCGAGTGCCGGCTGCTGGGCGCAGTCATGATGCCCGTGCGAGGTCTTGTCCCAGTAGAAGGGGCCGGTGATCATTTCCCAGCAGCCCTTGTAGGCGGCCACCGCCGCCAGCGGGAAGTAGAAATGCAGGCTCAGCGTCCAGGGCCGCAGGGAACGATGATCATGCGCGCGCAGCGCGGACATGTTGATCGCCAGATTGGTCACTTCGCTCAGCAGGAACAGCCCGGCGATGGCCAGCAGCGCCCCACCCGGCAGGGCCGAGGCCAGCGGGTGACCCAGGCCGAACAGCATCAACCAGAAGCTCCACAGGATCGGCGCCAGCAGAAACTGCACCAGCGTGCCCAGAAACAGCACCTGAAATCCGAAAAACCGCCACCACCCCAGTTGGCGCAGCAGCAGGCGCGGATCGCGCATATGCACCGCATAGGTCATCGCATAGCCCTTCAGCCAGCGCGAGCGCTGCTTGATCCAGGGCAGAACGCGGCAATTGGCCTCTTCGAGGGTGACGGTATCGAGCAATTCGGTGCGGTAGCCGTGCCGCGCCAGCCGGATGCCAAGGTCGGCATCCTCGGTGACGTTATGCGCATCCCAGCCGCCCAGCGACTCCAGCACATCACGGCGAAAGAACAGCGTCGTGCCGCCCAGCGGCACCGCCAGCCCCAGTTTTTCGAAACCCGGCAGGATCAGCCGGAACCAGGCGGCGTATTCGATGGTGAAGCAGCGCGAAAGCCAGTTGGTGCGGGGGTTGTAATAGTCCAGAACGCCCTGAATGCAGGCAAGATCGCGGCCGGATTCAGCAAAGCGCCGGGCGATGCGGTGCAACTGATCGGGGGCGGGGGCGTCCTCGGCATCATAGACGCCGATGATGCTGCCACGCGCGAAGTTGAGCGCGTAATTGAGCGCGCGCGGCTTGGTGCGCAGCGCCGATCCCGGCACCGGCACCACGCGCATCCATTCCGGCAGGCGCGAGCGTTCCAGCGCCTTGCGCGTAGGCAGATCGTCTTCCTCGACCACGATCATCACATCGAGCAATTCGCGGGGATAGTTCAGCACCCCCAGCCGGCGGATCAGCCGTGGCGCGATTCCGGGCTCGCCGTAGAGCGGCACCATCATGGAAATCACCGGCTTTCGATAGGGCGCCGCGCCCTTGGCCTGCCCGCTTTCCGGGTGGCGTGCGGTCGCGCCGCGCAGATGGGCGACGGCCGCGGCCACGCGCACCGTGGTGCAGATCAGAAGCGTCGCCACCACCAGCCCGAACAGTGCCAGAAAGCTTGCCATCGGTGCCAGCAGCGTTGCTGCAATCAGGCCCGACAGCGCCAGCGCCAGCACCAGGCTGAAGCGGCGCGCGTTCCAGCCGCGGCAGCTTTCCGCGGCGCTTACGCAGGTTTCGGCCATCAGCGTCAGAAGCGCGCGCCGCGAGCCGATCAGCGCCTCATGCAGATCGCCCTCCGAGATCACGGCCATGGCCACCGGCCCAAGCGCGGCCTCCAGCGCCGGGCGGTTCTCGGCGAAGCGGTCGGGCGCGGCGCAGGCCACCAGCGTCACCGCCCCGGCCCGTCGCCAGGGCAGGCACTGCATGGCCAGACACCGCGCCGGGCCAAGCGCATCAAGCAGTCGCGGGTCAGGGCGGCCCTGGCGCGAATTGAGCACGCTGGTGCCGTATTGCGTGGCCAGGGCGCGATTTACCGCCGCTTCGCTGGCCATGCCATGCGCGCGCAGGATATCGCCAAGGCGCGCCTTCTCGCGGGTCTGGATGGCCAGGGCGCGCAACAGATCGGCGGCGCTGATGGCACGCTGTTCGAGCAAGATCATGCCCAGCGGGCGGCGTGGTGTGCAGGGCAGCGTGGGGGGGGGCAGCAGCAGGGCATGGGGCAGCGGTTGCGGGCGCAACCGGTCCAGCCCGCTGGCCACCGGTGTCCCCACGAATTGTGCAAATGCCACGCTCATGCGCTGTGCCCCGTTCCAGAAAAGGGGCACCGGCTGTCGGGCCGGCGCCTGGTACTTCAATGCGCGTCAATTGGTAAAGGCGGTGTTAACTTCGCCTCATTCTTGCCATGATTTCGCCAGATTTGCCTCTGACCGGGCCGAGGCCCGGTGTGCCCCGCACCGGGGCGGGTGAGGCATCGGTGTGGCGGGGCTCAGGCCGCGCGTGCATCCATGGCGGCGGCGAATCGCTCGAACAGATAGTAGCTGTCTTGCGGACCGGGGCTGGCCTCGGGGTGATACTGCACCGAAAAGACCGGCCGCTCGGCCATGCGGATACCGCAGTTCGACCCGTCGAAGAGCGACACATGGGTTTCGATCACGCCGGCGGGCAAGGTCTGGCTGTCGACGGTAAAGCCATGGTTCATCGAGGTAATTTCAACCTTTCCGGTTTCCAGATCCTTCACCGGGTGGTTCGCGCCGTGATGGCCGTGGTTCATCTTGATGGTGCGCGCGCCCAGCGCCAGCGCCAGCATCTGATGACCCAGGCAGATGCCGAAAATCGGCAGGTCGCGTTCCAGCACGCCGCGAATCATCGGCACCGCATAGGCGCCGGTGGCGGCCGGATCGCCCGGTCCGTTCGACAAAAACACCCCGTCGGGATTGAGCGCGAGCACCTCATCGGCACTGGCGGTGGCGGGCAGCACCGTGACATCGCAGCCCGCCGAGGCCAGGCAGCGCAGGATGTTGCGCTTGGCGCCGTAGTCGATGGCGACAACGCGGTGGCGCGGTGCGGTTTGTGGCGCATAGCCCTGCGGCCAGGCCCAGCGCATCTCGTTCCAGCGGTAGCTTTGGGCACAGGTGACGTCCTTGGCCAGATCCAGCCCCACCAGCCCCTTCCAGGCGCGCGCGCGCGCCACCAGCGCCTCCAGGTCGAAATTGCCTTCGGGGTCATGGGCCAGCGCGACATGCGGTGCGCCTTGCTGGCGAATGGCGCGGGTCAGCCGGCGGGTATCGATGTCGCCGATGCAGATGCGCCCGCGCTTTTCCAGCCATTCGACCAGTTCACCCGTGGCGCGCCAGTTCGAGGGTTCGGTCGGGTCCCATTTTACCACCATGCCGGCGGCGACCGGCTCGGCGGTCTCGTCATCCTCGGGGGTGGTGCCGGTATTGCCGATATGCGGGAAGGTGAAGGTCACCACCTGCCCGGCATAGGAGGGATCGGTCATGATTTCCTGATAGCCGGTCATGGCGGTGTTGAAGCACAATTCGGCGACCGTCTCGCCGGTGGCGCCGAAGCCGCGGCCATAGAAAATGGTCCCATCGGCCAGAACGAGGCATGCGGTCGGCTTGGCAGACGGCTGGGCTGCGGGCATCGGAGGGCTCCTGTCAGAATTTGGCCACGCTTAAGGGCAGAGCGCGCGGGAATCAAGGCCATCCGGTGTCATCCGGGGCGCGGTTGCCTTGTGGCGGGCGGCGGGCTCAGCCGTGAAAGCGTACCAGCGCATCGAGCGCCGCGCGATCGGTGCGCGCGGCATTGGCCGGATGCGTGGGGTCCTCGTGGCCAAACGCGATGCCCATGATCAGGTGTGCGCCCGCCTCCAGCCCCAGATGCGTGCGCACCACATCAGGATAGAGCGACAGCGCGCCCTGCGCGCAGCTTGCCACACCGCGGCTGGCCATGGCCAGCATCAGCGTTTGCGTGAAACCGCCCAGATCGGCGGCTTCGCGCAGCCCGAAACCCTGCGGCAGAAAGATGAAGGCGGCATGGGGCGCGCCGAAGGCATCGAGATTGCGCAGGAAAGCCGCCGTGCGCCCGGCGTGATCGTCACGGGCGATCCCCATGGCACCATAGAGTGCCTTGGCCGCGCCGATCTGGCGCTCGCGGAAGGGGCCCTGATAGCGCGTATCCATCGGCACGTCAGGCACCGGGCGGGTGCCGCGCGCGGCGGCCTCGCTCATGGCGCGACCCAGCGCGCGCAGCGCCTCGCCTGAGACCACATGCACCTGCCAGGGCTGGATGTTGCAATTCGATGGCGCCCAGCGCGCCAGTTCCAGGATTTCAGCGATCAGCGCCGGGGCAAGCGGCTCGGCGCGAAAACCGCGCACCGAGCGGCGGGTGCGGATGACGGTGTCGAATTCGGGCATGCGGACCTCCGCCAACAGGCTTAGCGGTGTCGCGGCGCGGCGGCAATGTTGCCCCTGCTGGATTATGCCGTGTCGTTGCGTTAGGCTGCCCCATGGCTCGGATTCTTGCATATTGCCTTGGCGTGACGGTGTTTCTGGTTTCGGCGATGCCGGCGCTGGCGGGCGGGCCACAGGCGTCACTGGAGCGGCGCATCGTGTTGTCCGGGCACAGCCTGACCGATCCGATCGCCGCGCCGCTTGAGGCGTTGGGCATCGTTGCCGGCGCACCGCGCGGGCGCGTGGAACGCTCAACCATTCCCGGCAGCCCGCTTGACTGGCGCTGGAACAACCGCCCCGACGGTGTGGATGCACGCGCCGAGATCGCCCGTTTCGATGTTCTGGTGCTGACCGAGCGGGTGCCGCTGTCGAACACCATGCCCTGGCACAATTCGCCTGACGAGGCGCTGCGCTGGGCGCGCCATGCCTGGGAACAGGGGGCGGGCGGGCGTGGCGCCGAGGTGCTGCTCTACGCCAGCTGGGTCAGCCTGACGCCCGAGCGCGAGGGTGCCGGCAGTGATCCCGAGGGGCATCTGCCCTGGCGCGAGCGGCTGGATCTGGAGGCGCCGCGCTGGCAGGCAATCGTTGATCACGTCAATGCCGGTCGCCCCGATGGCGTCCCGCCAATGCGCCTCATTCCCGCCAACAGGGTGATGGCGGCGGTGCATGATGCGATCATCGCCGGGCAGGTGCCGGGGCTTGAGGGGATCGAGGCGCTTTTCTCCGATGACATCCATTTGTCCGAGGTCGGCGCGTGGCTGGTGGCGCTGACCCATTTCGCGGTGATCCATCGCACAGACCCGCGCGGGCTTCCCGGCCCGATGCGCCCGGCGCTGCCCTCCGAGACCCGCGATGCACTGGCAGAACTGGCCTGGCAGGTGGTGCGGCGCGAGCCCGCTGCCGGGGTTGGCGGCCACTGAAGACGGCCACTGGAACCGAGCGGTTGAGACGGGCTTGCCTTCGGGGGTGGGCTCGTGCTTTGCAGGGGCGCGAAGCAGCAGGCCCGAGGGCCGGAAAGGACCACAATGAATACCCCTGTCGAACGCATTGAACCCGGCCGCCGCATGTCGCAGGCGGTGATCCATGGCGATACGGTGTATCTGGCGGGCCAGGTGGGCGAGGGCGCCGATGTCACCGCGCAGGCGCGATCGGCCCTGGCCGAGGCCGAGCGGCTGCTGGCGCTGGCCGGATCGAGCAAATCGCGCATCCTCTCGGCCACCGTCTGGCTGGCCGACATGGCCGATTTCGCAGCCATGAACGCGGTCTGGGATGGCTGGATCGACCCGGCCAATCCGCCGGCACGCGCCACCGGCGAGGCAAGGCTGGCAACCCCGGACTACAAGGTTGAGTTCATCATCATCGCCGCGCGGGGGTAAGCGGGCCGGGGCAGGGCGTGCCTGCTCCTCATCCGCGCAGGGCAGGGGGCGTTTCCGCAGGACGGTTGCGCCCTTTTCCTTTGCGCGGCGGGGCGCTAAACACCGGCCAAAGCCAGAGGGATGCAGCGATGACCATGGACAAGACCTTCAACGCCGCCGAAGCCGAGGCGCGCATTGCCGCGCAATGGGAAGCGGCGGGCGCCTTCCGCGCCGGTGCCAATGCGCGGCGTGATGAGAGCTTTTGCATCATGATCCCGCCGCCCAATGTGACCGGTAGCCTGCATATGGGTCATGCCTTCAACAACACGTTGCAGGACATTCTGGTGCGCTGGCACCGGATGCGCGGCTTCGACACGCTCTGGCAGCCGGGGCAGGATCATGCCGGCATTGCCACGCAGATGGTGGTCGAGCGCGAACTGGCCAAGGCCGGCAATGCGGGCCGGCGTGAACTGGGGCGCGAGAAATTCCTCGAAAAGGTCTGGGACTGGAAGGCGCAATCGGGCGACACGATCATTGGCCAGCTCAAGCGGCTGGGCGCGAGTTGCGACTGGGATCGCAACGCCTTCACCATGTCCGGCGCGCCGGGGGCACCGGCGGGCGAGGAGGGCAATTTCCACGACGCGGTGATCAAGGTCTTTGTGGAAATGCACCGCAAGGGGCTGATCTATCGCGGGCAGCGGCTGGTCAACTGGGACCCGCATTTTGAAACCGCGATTTCCGATCTCGAGGTGGAGAACACCGAGGTCGATGGCCATATGTGGCATTTCAGATACCCGCTGGCCGGCGGCGAGACCTACCGCTACGTGGAAAGGGATGCCGAGGGCAATGTGGTGGTGGATGAGATCCGCGACTACATCTCCATCGCCACCACGCGGCCCGAGACCATGCTGGGCGATGGTGCGGTGGCGGTGCATCCCTCGGATGCACGCTATGCGCCCATTATCGGCAAGCTGTGCGAAATCCCGGTGGGACCAAAGGAGCATCGCCGCCTCATTCCAATCATCACCGATGAATACCCTGACCCGGCCTTTGGCTCGGGCGCGGTGAAGATCACCGGCGCGCATGATTTCAACGACTATCAGGTGGCGGTGCGCAACGGCATTCCGCTCTATAACCTGATGGACACCAAGGCGCGGATGCGCGCCGATGGCCTGCCCTATGCCGAGGCCGCCGAACTGGCGCGCGCCATCGCCGAGGGGCGGATCGATCCGGCGGGGGTGGACATCAACGCCGTCAATCTGGTGCCCGAGGACTTGCGCGGGCTGGACCGTTTCGATGCCCGCAAGGCGGTGATCGAGGCCGTTACCGCCGAGGGGCTGGCGGTGACGGTGCTGGAAAAATCCATCGACCCCGAGACCCATGCCGAGCATCTGGAGCGGGTGCCGCTGGTCGAGCACAAGAAGATCATGCAGCCCTTCGGGGACCGCTCGAAAGTGGTGATCGAGCCGTATCTGACATGGCAATGGTTTGTGGATACGTCGAAAATTGTAAAGCCGGCGCTGGAGGCCGTGCACAGTGGTGCGACGAAGATCCTGCCGGAGAGCGGCGAGAAGACCTATTACCACTGGCTGGAGAATATCGAGCCGTGGTGCGTCTCGCGCCAGCTCTGGTGGGGGCATCAGATTCCGGTCTGGTATGACGATGAGGGCAACGAGTATTGCGCCACCAGCGAAGCCGAGGCGCAGGCCATGGCACCGGGCAAGGCGCTGACCCGCGACCCCGACGTCCTCGACACCTGGTTCTCCTCGGGCCTTTGGCCGATTGGCACGCTGGGCTGGCCCGAACAGACGCCCGAGCTGGAAAAATACTTCCCCACCTCGGTGCTGGTGACGGGTCAGGACATCCTGTTCTTCTGGGTGGCGCGGATGATGATGATGCAACTGGCGGTGGTGGATCAGATCCCCTTCCACACCGTCTATCTGCACGGGCTGGTGCGCGACGCCAAGGGCAAGAAGATGTCCAAGAGCCTTGGCAATGTCGTCGATCCGCTGGAGATCATCGACGAATTCGGCGCCGATGCGCTGCGCTTCACCAATGCGGCGATGGCCTCGCTGGGCGGGGTGCTCAAGCTCGATACCCAGCGCATCGCGGGGTATCGCAATTTCACCACCAAGCTGTGGAACGCCACCCGCTTTGCCGAGATGAACGGTGTCTTTGCCGATGACGTGCCCCTGCCCGGCGCGCTGCCGCCGGCGGCCGGCCAGACCGTGAACCGCTGGATCATCGGCGAGACCGCGCGCGTGCGCATCGAGGTGGACGAGGCGCTGGCGGCCTATCGGTTCAACGATGCGGCGGATGCGCTGTACCGTTTCGTCTGGGGCAAGGTCTGCGACTGGTATGTTGAATTCGCCAAGCCGCTGCTGGATGGCGCGCAGGCCGGCGAAACCCGTGCGGTGATGCGCTGGGTGCTGGATCAGTGTTTGATCCTGCTGCACCCGCTCATGCCCTTCATCACCGAGGAGCTCTGGAGCCTGACCGGGCCGCGCGCGAAGATGCTGGTGCATGCCGACTGGCCCGAATACGGCCCCGAACTGGCCGATCCGGCGGCGGACCGGGAAATGGGTTGGGTTGTCGGGCTGATCGAGGCGGTGCGTTCGGCGCGTGCGCAGATGCGGGTGCCGGTGGGGCTGAAACTGCCGATGCTGGCGCTGGATCAGGACGCGGCGGCGGCCGGGGCCTATGCACGCAATGCCGCGCTGATCGAACGGCTGGCGCGGATTGAGGGTGTCGAGGCAGCCGGACGCCTGCCAAAGGGCGCGCTGAGCATCGCCGTCGAGGGCGCCAGCTATGCCTTGCCGCTGGAGGGGGTGATCGATCTAGGCGCCGAAATGGCGCGGTTGCAAAAGGCGCTGGAGAAGGCGCAAAAGGAGATCGGCGCGTTGCAGGGCCGGCTGGGGAACCCGCGCTTCGTGGCCAATGCCGCCGAGGAGGTGGTGGAGGAGGCGCGCGTGCAACTCGCCGAGAAGAGCGACGAGGCGGCGCGGCTGGGCGAGGTGCTGGAACGGCTTGAGGCGATGCGCTGAGAAGAAGGGCAGGGGGCGCTGCCCCCTCGCCGGCGCTGCCGGCTCACCCCCGGGATATTTGCGGCACAAAGACGGGTGCCGGCATCGGTCGAATGCGAATGAAAAGCCCGTGCCGAGGGTTCCCGGCGCGGGCTTTTCAATGGCGATCAGCGCGCGAATTTCTTGTATTTGACGCGCTTCGGCTCGACCGAATCGGGGCCGAGGCGGCGGATCTTGTCTTCTTCATAGGCTTCGAAATTGCCCTCGAACCATTCGACATGGCCCTCGCCCTCGAAGGCAAGGATATGGGTGCACAGCCGGTCGAGGAAGAAACGATCGTGCGAGATGATCACCGCGCAGCCGGCGAAATCCTCAAGCGCGGCTTCGAGGGCTTGCAGGGTTTCGACATCAAGATCGTTGGTCGGCTCGTCGAGCAGGAGCACATTGCCGCCAGAGCGCAGGAGCTTGGCCATATGCACCCGGTTTCGCTCGCCGCCGGACAGAAGACCCACCTTTTTCTGCTGGTCGCCGCCCTTGAAGTTGAACGCCCCGCAATAGGCGCGGCTGTTCATGGTGGCGTCGCCCAGTTCCAGCACTTCCAGCCCCTCGGAGATTTCCTCCCAGACGGTCTTGCCCGGATCGAGCGCGTCGCGCGACTGATCGACATAGGCCAGCTTGACCGTATCGCCATAGGTGACGGTGCCGGCATCGGGTTCGAGCTGGCCGGTGAGCATGCGAAACAGCGTCGATTTGCCCGCGCCGTTGGGGCCGATCACACCGACGATGCCGCCCGGCGGCAGCGAGAAGCCGAGATCCTCGATCAGGAGCTTGTCGCCCATCGCCTTCTTCAGTCCCTCGACATCGATCACCTTGCCGCCCAGGCGCGGCCCGTTGGGAATGATGATCTGCGCGGTGGCGATTTTTTCGCGCTCGGATTTCGAGGCCATTTCCTCATAGGCCTGGATGCGCGCCTTGGATTTGGCCTGACGCGCCTTGGCCCCGGCGCGGATCCATTCCAGCTCGCGCTCCAGCACCTTGCTCTTGGCCTTGTCTTCGCGTGCTTCATGGGCCAGTCGCTTGGCCTTCTGTTCCAGCCAGCTCGAATAATTACCCTCATAGGGGATGCCGCGGCCGCGGTCGAGTTCGAGGATCCAGCCGGTGATGTCATCGAGAAAATAGCGGTCATGGGTGACGATCAGGATGGTGCCACGGTATTCGATAAGGTGTTTTTGCAGCCAGGCGATGGTCTCGGCATCGAGGTGGTTTGTGGGTTCGTCCAGCAGCAGCATGTCGGGCGCTTCCAGCAGCAGCTTGCACAGCGCCACGCGGCGTTTCTCGCCGCCCGAGAGCGTGGTGACATCGGCATCGTCGGGGGGGCAGCGCAGGGCTTCCATGGCGACATCGATCTGGCTGTCGAGATCCCACAGGTTCTCGGCGTCGATCTCGTCCTGAAGCCGCGCCATTTCGTCGGCGGTTTCGTCGGAGTAGTTCATCGCCAGTTCGTTGTAGCGCTCCAGCTTGGCCTGTTTGGCGGCCACGCCCAGCATGACATTGCCGCGCACATCGCGGGTGGCGTCAAGCTCGGGCTCCTGGGGCAGATAGCCGATCTTGGCGCCCTTGGCGGCCCAGGCCTCGCCGGTGAAATCCTTGTCGATGCCGGCCATGATGCGCAGCAGCGTGGATTTCCCCGAGCCGTTGACGCCGACAACGCCGATCTTGACGCCCGGCAGGAAGTTCAGGCGGATGTTCTCAAAGCATTTCTTGCCGCCGGGATAGGTCTTGGAGACACCATCCATGTGATAGACATATTGATACGAGGCCATGGGTTGCTCCGGTGGAAGGGGGATTTGCCCTTCCCTACAGGGGGGCGAGGGCATCTTCAAGCATCGCCGCGTGTGGCGCCGCGCGCGGCGGGTGGCGTGCCGGGGGCGCTGTTCACGCCAAGTTGTAGGGAGCGGATGTAACCGTGGGGTGTGTGCCGGGCAAGTTGAGGGCATGATTTGTCAAAGGAGTTTGCCATGCCCGGTCGTCGTGCCCTGATCCTGACCTCTTTCGCCGCTGCGCTGGTGTCAAGCCTGCCCGGTGTGCCGCTCGCCGAGACCTATTTCACCGACAATGGCCTGGCGCTGCGCGGCTATGACCCGGTGGCCTATTTCCAGCAGGCGCGCCCGGTGCGCGGTACGCCTGAGCACAGCCTGCACTGGGGGGGCGCGGAATGGCGCTTTGCCAGCGCCGAAAACCGCGCGGCCTTTGTCGCAGCCCCCGAAGCCTATGCGCCGCAATATGGCGGTTATTGCGCCTGGGCGGTGTCGCAGGGCTATACCGCGCCCATTGATCCGAATGCCTGGCGGATTGTCGATGGGCGGCTCTATCTGAATTACTCGCGATCCATCCACCGCCGCTGGGAGCGCGACATTCCCGGTCATATCCAGCGCGCCGACGCCAACTGGCCTGCGCTGGGCGGCTGAACGCGGGCAGGCATTGCCTGCCCTCTTTCCCTTCCTCGTCTTCTCGCGCATAGTCCGGAAGCTGAATCCGCCACTTTCTTGCGGCTCTATTGATGAAACCGGATCAACCTCGGATGACGGAGTCTTTCATGCCCCTCGATTTTCTCGATGGCGGCGGCATCGTATTCTTGCTGCTGGCGCTTTTCATCATTGTCTCGATCTTTCTGGGCGTGCGGATCGTGCCGCAGTCGGAGAAATATGTCGTCGAGCGCTTTGGCCGGCTGCGCGTGGTGCTGGGGCCGGGGATCAATCTGATCGTGCCCTTCATCGATACGGTGGCGCACCGGATCTCGGTCCTTGAACGCCAGTTGCCCAACACCCGCCAGGATGCGATCACCACCGACAACGTGCTGGTGCAGGTGGAGACCAGCGTCTTCTATCGCATCATGGAGCCGGAAAAGACGGTCTATCGCATCCGCGATGTGGATGCGGCCATCCAGACGACGGTGGCCGGGATCGTGCGCTCCGAGATCGGCACGATGGAGCTTGACGAGGTGCAGGCCAACCGCGCCCGCCTCACCGAGCGGATTCGCGAGGCGATCAAGGATGTGGTCGATGACTGGGGCATCGAGGTGACGCGCGCCGAGCTTCTGGACGTCAATCTCGACGAGGCGACGCGCACCGCCATGTTGCAGCAGCTCAATGCCGAGCGCGCGCGCCGCGCGCTGGTGACCGAGGCCGAGGGCAAGCGCCGCGCGGTGGAACTGGCTGCGGACGGCGAGCTTTACGCCGCCGAACAGGAGGCCAAGGCCCGCCGGATTCTGGCCGAGGCCGAGGCCTTCGCCACCGAGGTCATCGCCGCCGCGATTGCCAAGAACGGGCTGGAAGCGGCGCAGTATCAGGTGGCGCTCAAGCAGGTCGAGGCGCTGACCAAGGTGGGCGAGGGGGCCGGCAAGCAGACCATCGTGGTGCCGGCGCAGGCGCTCGATGCCTTCGGCGATGCCTTCCGCATGCTCACGGGCCGCAGCGGCGGGGCGAAGTGATGCTGGGCACCTGGTGGGTCTGGGTGGCCTTCGGCCTGGCGGTGGCCACGCTGGAGGTGGTGGTGCCGGGCTATGTCTTCGTGGGTTTTGCCATCGGCGCGGTGCTGACGGGCGCCGCGATCGGACTGGGTCTGCCCGGCGGGGCCTGGATGGCGGCGGCACCGCTCAATGCCGTCGTGGTTTTTGCCGTGCTGTCGGTTGTCGCCTGGCTGAGCCTGCGCTATGGGCTTGGCCTGCGCAAGGGGCAGGTCAAGCACATTCGCCGCGATATCAACGAGGACTGAGCGCCTGATGCCGCGCGTCAGAGCGTGGCAAGCTCGTCCAGCACCGCCTTCGCGGCGGCACGCGGGTCGGTGGCCTGCCAGATTGGCCGGCCGACGACGATGTGATCGGCGCCCTGACGGATGGCCTCGGTGGGGGTGGCGATGCGCTTCTGATCGCCGCGCGGGCTGCCGGCCGGGCGCACGCCGGGCGTAACGATCAGCCGGCCCGCCGCCTGCGGCAGGGCGCGGATGCGTGCGGCCTCCTGCGGCGAGGCGATCACCCCATGCGCGCCGGCATCAAAAGCGCGCGCGGCACGTTCCACCACCAGATCATCAAGGGCGCCGGGCTTGATCAGCGCGGCATCCAGATCCGAGCGGTCAACTGAGGTCAGCAGCGTTACCGCCAGGATCTTCAGCCCCGAGCCGCCCGCGCCCTCGCGCGCGGCGCTCACCACCTGCGGATCGCCATGCACGGTCAGGAAATCCAGATCGAACCGTGCCAGCCCGCGCACCGCCGCCTCGATCGTGGCGCCGATGTCAAAGAGCTTGAGATCAAGGAAGATGCGCTTGGCGTGCGCGTCCTTGAGCTCGCTGGCCAGCGCCAGCCCGCCCCCGGTCAGCATGCCCAGCCCGATCTTGTAGAAGCCCACCGCCTCGCCCAGTTGCTCAACCAGCGCCAGCGCGCTGAGTGCATCGGGGCGGTCCAGCGCCACGATCAGCCGTTCATCGGCGGGCAGTGGCGGGTTGGCGGGAAGGGAACGGGCGGCATTGGGGTCGCTGGGCATGGCGCATCTCCGTATTTTCGGCCTGATACGGGCTTTACCGGCGCCGCGCAAGGCCCGGAGGGGCGCCAGAGGCTGGCCGGGCGTCAGGCGATGGCTTCCATGCGCTCCTTGGAAAGCCCGCCGGGCACGATGGTAATGGGAATCGGCAGCGAGCCGGAATTGCGCGACAGTTGCGTCACCAGCGGGCCGGGGCCGGCGCGGTCGGTGCCGGCTCCCAGCACCAGAATGCCGATGGCCGGGTCATCCTCGATCTGGGCGAGGATCTCGTCCACCGGCTCGCCCTCGCGGATTACCAGTTCGGGCTCGATCCCCTGGCGGTCGCGCATCCATTTGGCGAACACCTCGAAATGCGCCTCGATGCGCTCGCGGGCCTCGGCGCGCATGATCTCGGCGACGCCGATCCAGTGCTGGAACTCCTCGGGCGTGATGATCGACAGGATCTGCACGCCGCCGCCGGTATGCGCCGCCCTGAGCGCCGCAAAGCGGATCGCGTTGAGGCACTCGCGGCTGTCATCCAGCACGACCAGAAACTTGCGCATTCACCGCTCCCTGTTTGGCGCCATCTTGGCGCTCGCAGGCGGGCTTGTCCAGCGTCAGCAGCCGGTGCCGCCCCCCCCCCCCGGTCCCGCCCCCGGTGCCCCCTGATGCGTCAGCGGGTGCCGGCGGCCCAGTCCCAGTAAAGGGTGCGTGCGCGCCGGGCCATGGTGCGCGAGGCGTATTGCACCTCGTCAAAGGCTGAAACCGGCGTGACCTTGGCCAGATTGCCGGTCAGAAACACCTCGTCGGCGCTGCGGAAATCGTCCAGCGTGAGCACCGCCTCATGCACGGCGACGCCGTCGGCGCGCAGATTGGCGATATGGCGCGCGCGGGTGATGCCGGCCAGGAAGGTGCCGTTGGGAATGGGGGTGAAGACCTCGCCGTCGCGCACCATGAAGACATTCGCCGTGGCGGTTTCGGCGACATTGCCATGGCTGTCACAGACCAGCGCGTTGCCAAACCCCCTGGCCGTAGCCTCGGCCAGCATGCGGGCATTGTTGGGGTAAAGGCAACCGGCCTTGGCATTGACCACCGCACTGTCAAGCGTGGGGCGACGAAAGCGCGTGGTGGTCAGCGTGGTGGCGGCATCGACGGCGGGCATGGGGATGTCCTCCAGGCAGATGCAGAAGCCCGTGGCGCCGGCCTTGGGCACCACACCGAGCGGCCCGCCATCGAGCGCCCAGTACATCGGCCGGATATAGCAGGGGCTGTCATGGCCCTTGAGCGCCTCGCGGATCAGCGCAACCATGTCCCCGGTGGTCACGGTGGGGGTGATCATCAGCGCCTCGGCCGAGCGGTTGACCCGCGCGCAATGGGCTTCCAGATCAGGGATCATGCCGTCGAAGTAGCGCGCGCCATCAAAGACCGTGGTGCCCAGCCAGGCGCCATGATCGGCGGCGCGCATCACCGCCACATCGCCCGCATGCCAGCGGCCCTCGAAATAGGTGCGGATATTGGTGCCGGTCGCCATGGATGTCCCTCCCTCGTTGCGGCGCGACTAAACCATCCGCGCCGGGGATCGTCCAGAGGGGTGGCTCAGAGATTGAACACCCGCACCGGATGCAGCATCCCGCCGATGTAGGTGCCAATCGCCACCGGCTGGCCCTGATGACTGCCCCATGCGGTTTCGCCCGGCTCGGCGGTCGAGCGCAGCACCGCGCCGGGGTTGCCGTTGCGCAGCCGGGTCGCGCCCTCGGCGCTCAGCAGCAGTTCCGGCAGATCGGCCAGCGCCACCTCCAGCGGCAAGAGCCGGGCGTCCAGTTCCGGGCTACCGGCCAGCGCGTCGATCCTTTCAAGGCTGAGGCCCTGCTCGGCCTGAAATGGCCCCGACCATTCGCGCCGCAGCCAGGCGACATGACCATGGCAGCCCAGCGCCGCGCCCAGATCGCGCGCGATCGAGCGCACGTAGCCGCCCTTGCCGCAGACCATCTCCAGTTCGACATGATCGGCATCGGGGCGGGCGATGATCGCCAGGCGCTCGACGCTCAGGGGCCGGGCGACCAGGTCCATTGCCTCGCCGGCGCGGGCGATGTCATAGGCGCGCTCGCCCTCGACCTTGACCGCCGAGAATTGCGGCGGCACCTGCTTGATCTCACCACGAAAGGCATCAAGCGCGGCTTCGATGGCCGCGTCGTCGGGGCGCAGGTCGCTCTGGGCGATCACTTCGCCCTCGGCATCGTCGGTGGTGGTGGCTTCGCCCAGGCGCACCATGAACCGATAGCATTTCAGCGCATCGGTGACGAAGGGCACGGTCTTGGTGGCCTCGCCCAGCGCGACCGCCAGAACCCCGGTTGCCGCCGGATCGAGCGTGCCGGCATGCCCGGCCTTGGCTGCGCCCAGCGCCCAGCGCACCTTGGAGACCACAGCCGTCGAGCTGATGCCTGCCGGCTTGTCGATGATCAGCCAGCCATGTACCGGCCGGCCCTTGCGCTTGCGTCCCATGGTCGCCCTCCGAGGTGTTGGCACGGGCGCGCGGTCTAGCCGGGTGTGTGCGCCCTGGCAAGGGGCGGCGTGGCGCAGCAGCGGCATTGCCCCGGCCGGGTGGCTGTGGCCATATGGGGCTGACAGGCAGAAGGGGCAGGGGCATGCAGCAAGCCAACCGCGAGGTCGTCGCCGGCAATGTGGTGTTCGGCAATGCCCGGCCGCTGGCCTTCATTCTGGGGCCGTGCCAGATGGAAAGCGCCGCGCAGGCGCTGGAGATCGCCGAGGTGCTGGCCGCGCTGGGCCGGGTCGAGGGGGTGCCGGTGGTGTTCAAGGCTTCGTTTGACAAGGCCAACCGGACCTCGGGCCTGGCATCGCGGGGTGTGGGGCTGAAGGCCGCGCTGCCGGTCTTTGCCGAGATCCGCGCGCGCTTTGGCCTGCCGGTTCTGACCGATGTGCACGAGCCTGCCCAATGCGCGCCCGTCGCCGAGGTGGCGGATATTCTGCAA
This sequence comes from Pararhodobacter sp., assembly GCA_046295695.1. Classification (GTDB taxonomy): domain Bacteria; phylum Pseudomonadota; class Alphaproteobacteria; order Rhodobacterales; family Rhodobacteraceae; genus Pararhodobacter. The sequence continues at coordinate 67,845 of JBKBMS010000012.1, forward strand.
ATCCCTGCGTTTCTGTGCCGCCAGACGGATCTGCTGGTGGCGGCGGCGCGCACCGGGCGGGTGGTCAATGTCAAGAAGGGGCAGTTCCTGGCACCCTGGGACATGGCGCCGGTGGTCGAAAAGATTATGGCGTCGGGCAATGCCAATGTGCTGCTGACCGAGCGCGGCGCGAGCTTTGGCTACAATACGCTGGTCAGCGATTTTCGCGCGCTGCCGATCATGGCGCGCAGCGGCGCGCCGGTCATCTTCGATGCCACCCATTCGGTGCAGCAACCCGGCGGGCGCGGCACCTCCTCGGGGGGCGAGCGCGAATTCGTGCCGGTGCTGGCGCGCGCGGCGGTGGCGGTAGGGGTGGCGGGGCTGTTCATCGAAACCCACCCCGACCCCGACAAGGCTGCCTCCGACGGGCCGAACATGCTGCCGCTGGCGGCGCTGCCGGGGCTGGTGCGTCATCTCAAGACGCTCGATGCGCTGCAAAAGCGCGCGCCACCTGATTCGGCGGCGGGCTAGCGCCGGCAGATCACGCGATCTGGCAGGCTGGCCGGTCCGGCCTGTGGGCGATCTCAGAGATCAAGCAGCGCCTTGGCCTCTTCAAGGGCTGCAACCGATCCGCTGTGGTCGCCGGCGTTGTGCAGCGCCTCGCCCTCGGCGCGCAGTTCCAGCACGCGTGCGCGCACGTCATCACTGAGCATGGCGGTGGGCATCGCGGCGTCGATTTCAGCCATCATGGCCGGGCACATATGCGCCTGCGCGGCGAATGGGGCAGTGATCAGCAGCATGGTGAGGGCGATGGAACGAAACATTCGGGCCTCCCGTCTGGTTGGGGCGCTCACGGCAGGGGCCGCGAGCGCAGCCTGATCATAGGACAAAATGCGCCGATGCGCCATCGTGTCGCTGCTGCATGAGCAGGGCCATGCCGGCGGGGGGCAGGCTACAGCCGGTCGGACACCAGATGCATCGCCACCGCGCCGCTTTCGAAACAGACCTCGCGCAATCCGGTGAGCGCCTCGGCGTGAGCGCGCACGGGCACTACCGGCAGGGCCTCGGGGGTTTCGTTCAGCAGGGCTTCGGCGGCCATCGTGCCGAAGGTCACGCCAGGGCCGATGCCGCGCCCGGAATAGCCAAAGGCGGCCAGCGCGCGCGGGCCGATCTGTTGCAGCTTGGGGATATGATCGCCGGTCATCGCGATGCGCCCGTGCCAGGCATGTTCGAGCGCGACATCACGCAGGGCAGGGAACACCCGCCCCAGCCGCCGGCGCGCCCAGCCGCGATGCGCGCCGCTGCCGGGATGGTCCAGCCGGCCAATGGCGCCGATGATCAGCCGCCCGGCGGCATCGGTGCGATAGGATGACATCACCATTGCCGTGTCCCAGCAGCCCTCGCCGCCGGGCAGGATGGTATCGCACAGCGCCGGTGGCAGGGGCGTGGTGGCCATCTGGAAGTAATGCACCGGCACGATCTGCGGTGCGGGCAGCCCCTCGATGCGCAGGTGATAGGCGTTGCTGGCCAGCAGGAGCGCCGGGGCGCGGATTTCGCCCCGCGCGGACAGCACCCGCCACTGGCCCCCCTCATGGCGCAGGCTCAGCGCCGCGCTCTGGCCGTGCAGCCGTGCCCCTGCCGCCCCCGCCGCCCTTGCCAGCCCACGGCACAGCGCGAGCGGTTGCACGGTGCCGGCGCGGGCATCATGCAGCGCGCCATGATGGATGGCGCTGCCCAGACGGCGTGCGGTTTCGGCCTGCCCCAGCAGCGACACCGGGGCGCCCAGCGCCTGCATCTGCGTCAGCCGCGATTGCAGGTCGCGCAGCCCGGCGGGGCTATGGGCCAGATGCAGCGTGCCGTTGCGCCGCGCCTCGCAGTCGATGCCGTGACGTTCGATCAGATCGAAGACCCGCTGCGGCGCTGCCCCCAGCAACTCGATCAGCCGCGCTCCGGCATCCTCGCCCATGGTGGCGCGGATTGCATCGGGGGGCAGCCAGAGCCCGGCATTGACCAGCCCCACATTGCGCCCCGAGCCACCATGGCCGATGTCATGCGCCTCGATCAGCGCCACACTTGCCCCCATCCCGGCCGCGCGCAGCGCCGCCGCGCAGCCGGTGAAGCCACCGCCGACCACCGCCAGGTCGGCCGTCACCACCCCGTCCAGTGGCGGGGCGGCGACGGTCTCCCGGCAGGTGGCGTGCCAGAGATTGGCGTGATTTTCAGACATCAAACCTGACGCCTTGCGCCAGCGGCAGTGCGGCGGAGTAATTGACCGTGTTGGTGGCACGGCGCATGTAGCCCTTCCAGGCATCCGAGCCGCTTTCGCGCCCGCCCCCGGTTTCTTTCTCGCCGCCAAAGGCACCGCCGATTTCGGCGCCCGAAGGGCCGATATTGACATTGGCGATGCCGCAATCCGAGGCTTGCAGGAAAGCTTCGGCCTCGCGCAGGTTGAGCGTGAAGATGCACGAGGACAGCCCCTGCGGCACCGCATTGTGCATCGTCAGCGCGGCGTCGAAATCGCTGTAGCGCATGACATAGAGGATGGGCGCGAAGGTTTCCTCGCGCACCACCTCGCTCTGGCCGGGCATCTCTACCAGCGCGGGGGCGACATAGGCACCGCCAAGGCCGGTGTCCACCGGCGCGCCGCCATGGACCGTGCCGCCCTGCGCGCGCGCGCTGTCCAGCGCTTCCAGCATACGTGCCTTGGCACCGGCATCAATCAGCGGGCCAACCAGCGTGCCGGTCTTGCGCGGATCATCCACCGGCAGGCTGGCATAGGCTTTCTTCAGCCGTTCCAGCAGATCCTCGGCGATGCTTTCATGCACGATGAGCCGGCGCAGCGAGGTGCAGCGCTGCCCTGCCGTGCCGACGGCCGAAAAGACGATGGCACGCACCGCCATGTCCAGATCGGCCGAAGGGGCGACGATCATCGCGTTGTTGCCGCCCAGCTCCAGGATCGAGCGGCCGAAGCGCTCGGCCACCCTGGGGCCGACGATCCGGCCCATGCGCGTCGAGCCGGTGGCCGAGACCAGCGGAATGTCCGTTGCCGTGACCAGCGCCTCGCCATGCGCCGCGCCGCCGATCACCAGTTGCGCCAGCCCCTCGGGCGCATCCTCGCCGAAACGCTTGAGCGCACGCGACAGAATGGTCATGCAGGCCAGCGCGGTGAGCGGGGTTTTCTCCGAGGGTTTCCAGATCACCGGATCGCCGCAGACCAGCGCCAGAGCCGTGTTCCATGACCACACGGCGACGGGGAAGTTGAAGGCGGTGATCACCGCGCAGGGGCCCATCGGATGCCAGGTCTCGCGCATCACATGGCCGGGGCGCTCGGAGGCGATGGTCAGCCCGTAGAGCTGGCGCGAAAGGCCCACGGCGAAATCGCAGATGTCGATCATCTCCTGAACCTCGCCCAGCCCTTCGGAGGTGATCTTTCCGGCTTCCAGCGTGACCAGCGCGCCCAGTGCCTCCTTGGCGGCGCGCAGTTCCTCGCCCAGCAGGCGCACCAGTTCGCCCCGGCGCGGCGCGGGCACCGCGCGCCAGGTGGCGAAGGCCGCATTGGCGCGGGCGCGCACCGCGTCCATCTCGGCCAGCGGGGTTTCATGCACGCGGGCAATTTCGGCGCCGTCAATGGGGCTGAAGACCGCCAGCGAGCCCCCCGAGATCTGCTTGTCGTCCAGCCCGAGCGTGGCGAAAATCTGTTGTGGGGTCATTGGTCAGTCTCCTTGTTTCGTGACGAGGGCGCGCTGCGCCGGCATTCCCATGGACACCAGCAGCGGCTCTGCCGCCTGCCGGGTCTGAAAGTCGTTCTTGTTTCGCAGCCCCCGCCAATTGTCCAGCAGAAGCGATTGCGCCACCGCCCCGCCCAAGGTGGTGCCGGGGCCGGTGATGATGAAGAGATCGGGCGCGAATTCGCGCGCGGCGATGCTGATCGCGCGGGTGAAATCATAGGTCTCGGTGACCTGATGGCCCAGCGTATAGGCGCGCAGCCGCGCCGGATCACTGGCGCCGGGCCACCAGATCGCGCCGCGCCCGTCGATCAGGGGCAGTGCCGGCTGACCGAAGAGATCCGCGCCCAGCCGTGCGCGCCCGGCCTCGGCCACGGGGGCCTGAAGTGCGGTGTGGAAGGCCGCGTGATTGGCCAGCCGCATCGGAAAGCGGTCCTGAAGGGGTGGCACCGCTGCCTCGAAGGCGGCCAGTCCATCCTCGTTGCCGGCCAGCACCAGCATGCCGCCCAGGTCGATCGACAGTGCCAGCGCATGGCCGGGGCGGGCGGCGATCTCGGCCATGAGCGCCATCAGTTCCGCGCGCCGGCCGGGCAGGGGTTGCCAGTCCTCGCCGGTGAACGGGTAGATGAGCTGCCCGCCGATCAGTTGTTCCTGCATCAGCGTGCCCATGGTGTTGACCACCTTGAAGCCAGCCTCGGGCGAAAGCGCGCCGGCGCAGGCCAGTGCCGAATACCACCCCATCGAATTACCCGTGACAGCGAGGATTTCAACGCCTTCGATGGCCTGAAAATCGGCTAGCGTGCAGGCATAGATCAGCGCCGAGGCGTTGTCGCCGCGCGTATGCCTGGCCACCGAATAGCGCGCCGCGCCATCGAGCGCACCCAGCAACTCCTGCCCCATTGCTTCGCGCTGGCGGTCAAAAACGCTCAGCATCGGTGCCCTGGCCGCATGATGCCGTGCCAGATAGCCCAGCTCGGTCTTGGTATAGGTGCCCCGTCCGGGGCAGATCACGACAGCGGTTTTCATTTGCGCCCCGTCAGTTCCAGTGCCGCTTCGACAATGCCCGCAGCCGAGGGAAGCGTTGCCGCATAGGCCGGGCCGGTGGCGATGAAACTGTCCTGAGCGGTGATGCGGGCGGCGTGGTGGCCGGCCTCGCTCATCAGGGCCATCAGCGCCTCGGCGAGATTGCCGCTGCGGCGGCATTCATCGACGATCAGCACCCGCGCGCAGCCCTGCACCGCTTGCAGCAGCGCGGCCTCAGGCAGCGGCGCCAGCCAGCGCAGATCGATGATGCGCAGCTTCACCCCCGCCTTGCCAAGCGCCGGCGCGGCCTGTTGTGACAGGTAGCGCCCGTTGCCGTAGGTGACGATTGCCAGATCGCGCCCCTCACCCTCGATGCCGACCGAGCCGAAGGGCAGGCGCTGATCGGGGGCGGGGTAGCGGCGCATCCAGCCGCCATCCTTCTCGGTGTGCAGATCGCGCATCGGATAGAGCGCGATGGGCTCCAGAAACACCACCAGCCTCTGTTCTTCGCGCGCCAGGCGCAGGCATTCGCGCAGCATCATGGCCGCTTCCGCCCCGTCCGAGGGGCAGGCCAGGATCAGGCCGGGAATGTCGCGCAGCACGGCCAGCGAATTGTCGTTGTGAAAATGCCCGCCGAACCCCTTCTGATAGCCCAGACCGGCAATGCGCACCACCATCGGGTTGGTGTATTGGCCGTCGGAAAAGAAGGGCAGGGTGGCGGCCTCGCCGCGCAACTGGTCCTCGGCATTGTGCAGATAGGCGAGGAACTGGATTTCCGGGATCGGCAGGAAGCCGTTCTGCGCCAACCCGATACCAAGGCCGAGGATGGATTGTTCATCCAGCAGCGTGTCGATCACCCGGTCGGGGCCGAACCGCGCCTGTAATTTCTGCGTCACGCCATAGACGCCGCCCTTGCGGCCGACATCCTCGCCCATCAGAACGATCTCGCCGTGTTCCAGCATCAGATCGTTCAGCGCCCAGTTGATCAGCCGTGACATGGGCTGCGGCTCGTCCATGGCCTGAAGGTCGCCGCCGAAAAGCGTCGCACGCCGCTCGGCCGCGGGCCCGTTGGTGAGGCGGCACGCGCGGGCGGGCGGGATCAGGCTGGCCATGACGCCCCCGGCATCGCTCAGGCGCGGGCGGGCGACGGCCTGTTCGGCGATGCGCTGGGTGCGCGCGCAGGTTTCCTCATAGATTGCCAGCGCGGCCTCGGGCGCCAGCGCGCCGGCCTCATGCAGCAGGCGCACGGAATGCAGCAGCGGATCGTTGGCTTCCTCGGCCTCGACCTCTTCGCGGCGCATGTAGGTGGTGGGCAGATCGGCCCCGGCATGGCCGTAAAGGCGCACCGTGCGCAGATGCACGAAGGCCGGGCGGCGACGGCTGCGCACATGATCGGCAGCCTCGCGCGCGGTGGCATGGGCGGCGTAGAGGTCCAGCCCGTCGGCCTCGAAATACTTCAGGCCGGGGCGCTGGGCGAAGCTGGCCTTGATCCAGCCTTTCGGCGTGCGCACCGAAATGCCGATGCCATTGTCCTCGCAGACAAGGAGCAGGGGCAGCGGGATCGACTGATAGGCGGTCCATTGCGCGGTATTGAACGCGCCCTGCGCCGTCGAATGATTGGCCGAGGCATCGCCGAACGAGCACATGATGAGCGCATCCTCGGCAAGCTGGCGGTGCTCGGGCGGGTGGCGGCGCGCCAGGCCCAGGCTGTAGGCCGCGCCCACCGCCTTGGGCAGATGGCTGGCGATGGTCGAGGTCTGCGGCGGAATGTTGAGCGCCTTTGAACCCAGCACCTTGTGCCGCCCGCCCGAGATGGGATCCTCGCTGGAGGCGGCGAACGAGAGCAGCATGTCCCAGGCGATGGATTGCCCCGGCACCTGCCCGGCGCGGGCGATCTGGAAGGCGGCATCGCGGTAATGCAGGAAGGCCATATCGGTGGGGCGCAGCGCATGGGCCACGGCGGCCATGCCCTCATGCCCGGACGAGCCGATGGTATAAAAGCCCTGGCCGGCCTTCTGCATGGCGCGACTGGTGCGATCAAGCGCGCGGCTGAGGCATTGCGCACGGAAAAGCGCCACCGCCTCGGGGGCCGGCAGGCCGGGCGCGGGGCGGCGGCCTGCGGGGAAGTCGCGCGCCGCCACCCGGCGCAGGAAGTTGGCGTGGACGATCTCGGCGCGGTCCATCAGACCCCTCCCTTGCCCAGCGCGGCGATGCCCCGCGCAATGCGCGCCAGCCCGGTATCAAGCTCGCCATCCGAATAGGCGAAGGAAAGCCGGAAATGCCCCGGCATGCCAAAGGCCCGCCCCGGCACCAGCGCCACGCCCTGCACATGCAGCAGATAGTGGCACAGCGCCGCGTCATCGCCCAGCACCTCGCCGGCCGGGGTTGTGCGGCCCAGCACGCTCCGGCACGAGGGGAAGGCGTAAAAGGCGCCCTCGGGGCGCGGGCAATCGAGCCCGTCGATGGCAGAAAGCGCGGCCACCACCCGGTCGCGCCGGGCCTGCATCGCCGCGCGGCGCTCGGCCAGATGGTGTTGCGGGCCGGTCAGCGCGGCCAGTGCCGCCGCCTGGGCGATGGTGCAGGCCCCCGAGGTGATCTGCCCCTGCACCGTGGTCATGGCACCGATCAGCGGTTGCGGCGCGATCCCCCAGCCGATGCGCCAGCCGGTCATCGAATGCGCCTTGGACACGCCGTTGATCACCAGCATGCGCCCGGCCAGTTCCGGCGCCACCGCCCGGAACGACGCGAAGGGCACGAAGGCGAGCTGGTCATAGATTTCATCGCTCATCACCCAGACCTGCGGATGCCGCGCCAGCATCTCGGCCAGCGCGCGCAACTCGGCCCCGGAACAGACCGCGCCGCTGGGGTTGGAGGGGGAGTTCAGCATCAGCCAGCGTGTGCGCGGGGTGATCGCGGCCTCGATCTGCGCGGCGCTGGGCTTGAAACCGGCCTCGATGCCGCAAGGGATCAGCCGCGCCGTGCCCCCGGCCATGGCGACGATATCGGAATAGGAGGTCCAGTAGGGTGTGGGGATGATCACCTCGTCGCCGGGATCGAGCGTGGCCAGAAGCGCCGAGGCGATGACCTGCTTGGCGCCGGTGGAAACCACAATCTGCGCGGCGGTGCAGGCCGGGCCGGGGGCGGTCCGGGCGATGGCGGCACGCAGGGCAGGCAGGCCGGCGGTGGGCGGATATTTCGTTTGCCCGGCCAGCGCGGCGGCATGGGCGGCCTCGATGACATGCGCCGGCGTGGGAAAATCGGGCTCGCCGGTTGCCAGCGAGACGATGTCGCGGCCATCGCGTTTCAGCGCGGCCGCTGCCTCGCTGATCTGCACGATCTCGGACAGGGCCAGTCCGGCGAGGCGGCGGGCGGGGGTGAAACCGGCGTCTTCATGCGCAATGGGCAAGCTGATCTCCTGAAGCTGTTGCCGTGCAATGAATGAATATTGGCGAAAACGGCGCAGAAGTATATTGAAGCCTGATCGCCACATCATGAGTTTTGATCATGCTTATCCCGCGTCGCTTCCTGCCTTCCATCAGTTCGCTTGTGGCGCTGGAGGCGGTTGACCGGCTGGGCAGCGCCACCGCCGCCGCCGAGGAGCTGTCGTTGACGCAAAGCGCGATCAGCCGGCAGTTGAAGGCGCTCGAAGAGCAGATGGGCGCCCCCCTGCTGCTGCGCGAACGCAACCGGCTGCAACTGACGCCGGCGGCGCATGATTATGCCCGCCAGGTGCGCGGGCTACTGGCCAATCTGGCCAGCGCCTCGTTGCGGCTGAAGGCAAATCCCACCGGCGGAGGGCTCAATCTGGCCGTGCTGCCGGCCTTTGGCATGCACTGGCTGGCCCCGCGTCTGCCCGATTTCGCGCGCCGCCATCCCGAGGTGACGGTGAATTTCAGCACTCGGCTGGCGCCGTTCAGCTTTGCCCAGGAACCGCTCGATGCGGCAATCCATTACGGGCGGCGCGACTGGAAGGATGTCGGCTATCTGCCGCTGGCCGATGAGATGGTCGAGCCGGTCGCCGCACCCTCGCTGGTGGGGGCGGGGGTGGAAACGCTCGATGCGATGCTGGCGCTGCCGCTGCTGCATCTGGAAACCCGCCCCGATGCCTGGGAGGAATGGTTCGCCCGCAAGGGCCGGCCGGTTTCCGGGCTGCGCGGCATGCTGTTCGATCAGTTCGCGACCATGGCGCAGGCGGCGATTCACGGCTTTGGCGTGGCACTGCTGCCGAGCTATCTGGCGGCGCCGGAACTGGCCTCGGGGCGGTTACAGCGTGTCCATGCCGGCCCCGAGCCCGCCGACGGGCGCTACTATCTGGTCTGGCCGCTGGAGCGCCCCGAAGGCGCGCCGCTCAGGAAATTCCGCAACTGGCTGTCAGGGCTGGCCCATCCCCCAGCGTGACAATGTGGCCGGGGTCAGGGCGCGCTTCTGAGCGGTGCAAGGAAATCTTCCACAACCTGCCGGAACGCCGGGGCGATGGCGGCGGCATCGGCGGGCGGCTCAAGGCAAAGCAGGGCGCCCATCCCCTCGATCCGGGCGATGAGATGGCGGGCAAGCAACATGCCGTCACAGCCGGGATACTCTGCCTCGAAACCTGTTGCGAGCGCCCTGGCAAACACCGCCTGATGCTGCTGAAACGCCTGCGGCGCATCGCGCACCTGTGCCCAGAGAAATGCCTGGTAGGCTGCCAGCGGGATGTCGTGCTGGCGCATCAGGATCAGCGCATCGGCATAGCGTTGCGCAGTGCGCAGGGCGAAGGCTTCGGCGCTTTTGTGTGCGGCGTCGTCGGTCGCGGGCAGAAACTCGTGGAAGAAACGCGCGATACAGGCATCCAGCAGATCCTGCTTGCGCGGGAAATAGTGGTGAAACGCGCCCTTCGAAAGGCCGCTGGCGCGGGCGAGATCCTGCATGCTGGTGTTTTCATAGCCTTTCGTCAGAAAAAGGCGAAAGGCGATGGCCAGAAGATCGTCACGGCTGGTTTTCATGGCGCGATTCCGGCTCAGGCTCGGGGAGTGGCATGGCCGGGGAGCGCTGCATCTTGAACATCCGCACCGGTCCCAGCGTTTCGGTGGCATAAAGCTGATAGCCCAGGCGCTGGTAGAAGGCCAGATTGTCGGCGTTCTCGGTGTCGAGGGCCCAGTGTGCACGCGTGCCGTAGCCGTCGTGCAGCGCGCGCATGAAGCCTGCGCCGTGCCCCTGGCCGCGGGCGCTGTCGCAAAGGCCGATCATGGCCAGAAAAACCGTGGTGCCGGGGGGGCGCCGGCGCTGGCTTTCTGCGCCATAGGCGTTGAGTCGGCGCAGCGTTTGCACCGGTAATCGCAGCAACGCCGGCAACTCGCCCAGGAGCGCCGCTGCACGCCGCAAAGGCGCGGCGGCATCCTCGACCAGGGCACAGCCGATCAACGCCTCGCCGTCCTGCCAGCCCCAGAGGCTGTGGCCGCTGCGCAGATGCATGCGGACCAGGCTCGCGATGAGGCGTCGGCGTAGGGCGGGCCGGGCCGCCGGGGCTGCGGGCTGGGTGAAGTATTCGAGCGCCGGGTCCCGCGCAAAGGCTTGGCTGAGGATGGCAATGGCGCGTTCATGCTGTTGTGGTGCGTCGCGCGCGATGCGCAAGAGCGGATCATGCATCGGGCTGCCCCGGCGCGTGGTTCACGGCAAAGGCATAGGCCACCTTGAACAGAAAGAGCAGGCTTGCCGCCATGCCCAGCCCGTCAAGCGCCAAGAGTGGCAGTCCCATGAGGCCAAGGCAAAGCAGCCCTCCCGCAACCGGTCGTTGCACCGGGCGACCATGCAGCAGGTTCACCGTGACAGCCGCCCCGATCGTGTAGGCCCAGACCAGCAGATAGGGCCCAAGCGGCTGGCCGAGAAGGACGGCCAGCACCGGCAGATGGATGTGAAGGACGATGAAGCCCCAGCGGTGCGCGGGGCGGGTTGCGTAGAAGGCATTGGTGCCAGCGGTTAGATTGGCCACTGCCCCGGCGGCGATGTCGAGCAGCAACAATCCGGCCAGGATCTTTCGCCAGATTGCCAGATCGCCCTGGTGGGCGATTGCCGGCAACCACAAAAGCGCCAGCGCCGCGCTCAGCAGCCCGACAAGCACCAGCCCGCCGGGGCTTTGCCGCTCGCCCAGAACTTCATGCAGGAGGGAAGGGATCTTGATGGTCATGGCGCACATGAAAAATACCGGACGGTCGGTATGTTTCATGCTGCGATCCACCCGTCAAGCCCGCAATGCGCGATGGCGCCGGTTTTCGGGTTCGTCTTTCCGGCCGCGCGGCTTGACGCCGTGCCGCCTGCGGCGCAAAGCTCGATGCCTGACTTCCCGGTGCCAGGGCAGCAATGCAGACCACCTTGACCATTCCCACCACCGGCGCCGGCTTCTACGAGATCACCTCGCAGATCGTTGCGTGGCTGGCAGAGCTGCCGTCGGGCCATGGGGTGCTGACGCTCTTCATCCGGCATACATCGGCGAGCCTGCTCATCCAGGAGAATGCGGCCCCTGAGGTCAGAAGCGATCTGCGCGGCTTTCTTGAGCGCCTTGTTCCGCCTGCCGGGCATCCGGCAATGGCCTGGCTCACGCATCTTGACGAAGGCCCTGACGACATGCCCGCGCATATCAAGGCCGCGATCCTGCCAAGCAGCCTGCAGGTGCCAGTGATCGGCGGGCGGATGGCGCTGGGCACCTGGCAAGGGATCTATGTCGTCGAACACCGCGACCACCCGCAGCGCCGGCAGGTCGTGGCGATGCTGCGATGATCGCGCCGCTGCCGGCGGCATGGTTCGATCGCCCGGCTCCGGCCGTGGCGCGTGATCTGATCGGCACCATCTTATGCCTGCGCGGCGCCGTTGGCATCCTTACCGAAACCGAGGCCTATGCTCATGACGATCCCGCCTCGCACAGCTTTCCGGGCCCCAGGCCGCGTAACGCGGCGATGTTCGGCCCGCCGGGACGCGCCTATGTCTATCGCGCCTATGGCATCCACTGGTGCCTGAATGTGGTCTGCGCCAGGGGCGATGCGGTGCTGCTGCGCGCCATGGAGCCGCGCCGGGGGCTGGCCCTCATGGCCACGCGCCGCGGCACCGACAAGCCGCAGTTGTTGACCACCGGCCCCGGACGGCTTGGTCAGGCGCTCGGCATCGGCCCCCAGGACAACCACCTGCCCTTCGATCGGCGTGACTTCTGCATCCTGCCGGGCGCGGGCGCGGCGGTCCTTTGCGGTCCGCGCATCGGCATCAGCCGCGCCGCCGATTACCCCTGGCGCTTCGGCCTGGCGGGTTCAGCCTTCCTCAGCCGCCCGTTTGGTCGCGCCACATCCGCCGGAGCGCCTCAGGCCTTGCCGCGATAGATATCGACCAGCTTGCCCAGCATCGCCATCGCCTCGTCGCGCGGCCGCTGGAAGCTGTTGCGCCCGATGATCGAGCCGTTGCCGCCGCCATCACGGATTGCGCGCGCATCGTCATAGACCGAATCCGCGCCTTTCTTCGCCCCGCCCGAAAACACCACGATGCGCCGGCCATTGAAGCTGGCCTGCATGCAGTGGCGCACGCGCGCCGCCTGACTGGCAATATCGATGCCCTGCGCCTCATAGACCTTCCTGGCCTCGCCCAGTTCCAGATGATCGGTCGAAAGCTTGATCTTGATGACATGCGCACCCAGCAGGGCGGCGATCTGCGCGGCATAGGCGGCGATGTCGATCGCCGTTTCGCCCTCCTTGGTGATCGCCTCGCCGCGCGGATAGGACCAGATCACCGTCGCCACGCCTTTTGCGGCGGCTTCCTCGCGCATGGCGCTGATCTCCTCGAACATGTCCAGCGCCATGTCCGAACCCGGATAGATGGTGAAGCCGATCGCCGAGCAGCCCAGCCGCAGCGCATCATCCACCGATGCGGTGATCGCCTGGTTCTTGCCCGCCGTCTCCGACATCAGAGAATTGGCCGAATTGGCCTTCAGGATCGTCGGGATCTGGCCGGCATAGGTGTCGGCACCGGCCTCGATCATGCCCAGCGGCGCGGCATAGGCATTGAGCCCGGCATCAATGGCCAACTGGTAGTGGTAATGCGGGTCATAGGCTTCAGGGTTGGCGGCGAAGCTGCGCGCCGGCCCATGCTCGAACCCCTGATCGACCGGCAGAATGATCATCTTGCCGGTGCCACCCAGCTTGCCCTGCATCAGCATGCGGCACAGATTGGCCTTCACGCCCGGGGTCTCGCCCTCGTAATTGGCCAGGATCTTCTGAACGATTCTTGTCGCGCGCATCGGCGGCTCCTCTGTTGGCTTGGCTGGCGCAGGGATAATTGGGGAAATGCGGCGCGACAATGGTGATAAACCGGTGTTACCGCTCGCATCATGCCAAATGCCGCGCCTGGGAAGCATTTTGCGGTGCGTGACCCCGTCTTTGTGCGCCAAATATCCCGGGGGCGCGGGGGCAGCGCCCCC
>JBKBMS010000012.1:81015-107337 GCA_046295695.1 Pararhodobacter sp.
GGGTGTCCCCGCGCCAACCTGCCAAATGGCCGCGCCTGGGATCATTTTGGGGGGGCGTCACCCGTTAGTTGCCCCCCACCCGCCGGGGGGGGGGGGGGGCCGCCCCCCCCCCCGCGCATTCGATCAGTCGCGCAGATGGCGGCTGGCCTCGCGCCGCGCGAAGGGCTTGAGGCGCGCGCCATGGCGCTCCAGCCAGTCGCGTACCAGCACCGCATCATGCCTGGACAGATCGCGCAGCCACCATCCGACCGCCTTCTGGATGAACCACTCGCGCTCCTCCGCCAGCTCTGCGGCCCATCCCAGAACCCGGTGACGCACCGCCACCTCATGCGGCTTGGGATGCGTCAGCCGGGTCCAGGGCAGGGTCATCACCAGCGCCGCGCGGCGGGTCCACATGTTTTCATGGTCCAGCCATCCCTCGACATGATCCAGCCGCGACGGATCGGCCACCAGCCGCTTGCCTCCCGCGATCGAGGCGTGATCGGCAATCGCCCAACTGTCGAATCCCTCGGCCCAGCCGGTGATCAGCGCCCAGGCGGCACTGTCATCGGGGCGAATGCGCGCCTGGGTCAGAAGCTTGGCCGCGGCCACCCGCGCCTCGTGGATGTCGCTTTCCCAAAGCCCCGCGGCAAGTGCCAGGCGCGCATCCAGCGTGCAGGCCGCGCGCCAGTCGCGCACCAGCGCCTCGATCATTGGCACCGCCACGCCCAGAAAGCGCCGCGCGGTCTTGTGATACGCGGCCATCTGCTGCGCGCGTTCGTCATCACCGGCCGCGGCCAGTGCCGCCAGTGCCGCCTGAGCCTCCGGCATGTTCATTCCACCGTCACCGATTTCGCCAGATTGCGCGGCTGATCGACATCGGTGCCGCGCGCCAGCGCGGTGTGATAGGCCAGTAGCTGCGCCGGCACCGCATAGACGATCGGCGCAATCAGCTCGGGCACGGTGGGCATGCTCAGATGCTGCCAGACCGGCCCGGCTTCTTCCAGCCCGGCGTTGTCAGACATCAGCAGCACCCGTCCCTGGCGTGCCATGACCTCCTGCATGTTCGATACGGTCTTTTCAAACAGGCTGTCGCGCGGCGCCAGAACCGCCACCGGCATGGCCTTGTCGATGAGCGCGATGGGGCCGTGCTTCAATTCGCCCGAGGCATAGCCCTCGGCATGGATATAGCTGAGCTCCTTGAGCTTGAGCGCTGCCTCCATGGCCAGCGGATACATCACCCCGCGCCCCAGGAAGAGCACATCGCGCGCCCCGGCGAGCTGCTTGGCGATGGCTTCGACCGCCTCTTCACGGTCGAGCGCCTGACGCATCAGCCCCGGCAGGCTGCCCAGCGTTGCCAGATGTCCGGCCAGCGTGGCGTCATCCATCCGGCCACGGTCCCGCGCGGCCTTCAGCGCCAGCAGCAGCAGCAGCAGAAGCTGCGCGGTAAAACCCTTGGTCGAGGCGACGCTGATTTCCGGGCCGGCATGGATCGGCAGGGCGACATCGGTTTCGCGCGCGATGGACGAGGTGGGCACGTTGATCACGCCGATGGTGCGCGCGATGCGCCCCTGCACATGGCGCAGGGCTGCCAGCGTATCGGCGGTCTCACCCGACTGGCTGATGAAGATGCCGATGCCGCGCTCTGAAAGCACTGGCTGGCGATAGCGGAACTCCGAGGCGATATCGGTCTCGCAGGGCAGGCCGGCAAGCTGTTCAAACCAGTATTTCGCCACCTGCGCGGCATAGAAGCCGGTGCCGCAGGCCACCAGCACCAGCCGGTCGCACTGGCTGAAATCGACCGCTTCGGGCAGCGCCAGCGCGTCGCCCTCGGGGCTCAGATTCAGCCCGATAGCGGCGCGCAGCACACCGGGTTGCTCGGCGATCTCCTTGGCCATGAAATGGCGGTGCCCGGCCTTGTCCACCCGCGTCTGATCCAGCCGGATCTGGCTGACGGGCCGGTTTGCCAGCCGCCCCTCGGCATCGTGGATCTGCACGCTCTCGCGGGTCAGCACCACCCAGTCTCCTTCTTCGAGATAGGTGATGCGGTCGGTCATCGGCGCCAGCGCAATGGCGTCCGATCCCAGATACATCTCGCTCTCGCCATGGCCCACGGCGAGCGGCGAGCCCTTGCGCGCACCGATCATCAGATCGTCCTCGCCCTCGAACAGGAAGGCCAGCGCGAAAGCCCCTTCAAGCCGCGCCAGCGTTGTGCGCGCGGCCTCCACCGGGGCTAGCCCGCGATCGAGATGGTGCTGGCACAGAAGCGCCACGGTTTCGGTGTCGGTTTCGCTCTGATGCTCCAGCCCCATGGCCGCAAGTTCGGCGCGCAGGGATTTGTAATTCTCGATGATGCCGTTGTGCACCACCGCCACGCGCCCGGCACGATGCGGATGGGCGTTGCGCACCGTCGGCGCGCCGTGCGTTGCCCAGCGCGTATGGCCGATGCCCGATTTCCCCGCCAGCGGCTCATGCACCAGCAGATCGCTGAGGTTGATCAGCTTGCCGACCGCGCGCCGGCTGTCCAGCCGCCCGTCGCTGATGGTGGCAATGCCGGCGCTGTCGTAGCCGCGGTATTCCAGCCGCTTGAGCGCCTCAAGGATCAGCGGCGAGACTTCATGCGTTCCCAGAACGCCCACGATACCGCACATGATCTACCCTTTCCGCGCCTTCAGCGCGCGTGCCCGCTCCATCAGCCGCCGGGCCAGCCCCGGCTTGTTTTCCTGCCGCGCGCGCCCCAGCGCCAGAGCGCCATCGGGGACATCGGCGGTGATCACCGAGCCCGAGCCCGTCATCGCATCGGTGCCCACACGCACCGGCGCCACCAGCATCGTGTCCGAGCCGATGAAGGCGCGCGCGCCGATCTCGGTGCGGTGTTTCATCACCCCGTCGTAGTTGCAGGTCACGCTGCCGGCGCCGATATTCGCTGCCTCGCCGATATGCGCATCACCGATATAGGACAGGTGATTGACCTTCGCGCCCTCGTCCAGAATGGCGTTCTTGATCTCGACGAAATTGCCCACGCGCACCTCCTCGGCCAGTTCGGTGCCGGGGCGCAACCTGGCGAAGGGGCCGACCACCGCGCCGCGGCTGACATGACAGCCCTCAAGGTGGCAGAAAGCGCGGATCTCGGCGCCGCTCTCGATGCTCACGCCGGGGCCGAACACCACATTCGGCCCCACCAGCGCATCGCGTCCGATCACTGTATCAAGCGCGAAGAACACCGTTTCGGGTGCTTGCAGCGTGACGCCGTTTTCCAGCGCCTCGGCGCGCGCACCGGCCTGAAAGATGGCTTCGGCGGCGGCCAGCTCGGCGCGGGTATTGATGCCCAGGGTCTCGGCCTCGGGGCAGATGACCATGCCGGCGCTCAGCCCGCGCGCGCGCGCCAGAGCCACCACATCGGTCAGATAGTATTCGCCCGCGGCATTGTCGTTGCCCACCGCGGCGACCAGTTCCATCAAGAGCCCGGCTTCAGCGCAAAGCACGCCCGAATTGCACAGCCGGATCGCGCGTTCCGCCTCGGTGGCATCCCTGAACTCGACGATGCGCTCCAGCATTTCGCCCTGGCCGACCAGCCGCCCGTAGCGGCCCGGATCGGCGGCCTCGAACCCCAGAACCACCACCGCGTGGCGCCAGCGCGCCTCGTGCATTGCTTCCAGCGTTTCGGATCGCACGAAGGGCGTGTCGCCATAGAGCACGATGACATCGCCGCGCACCCCTTCAAGCGCCGCGCGGGCCTGCGCGACGGCATGTGCGGTGCCAAGCTGTTCGGCCTGATGCAGGCAGATCGCATCCGGGTTCAGGCGTTGCGTGGTCTTTTCGACCGCCGTCGCGCCATGGCCGGTGATGACCACGATCCGCTCCGGCTCCAGCGCCTCGGCGGTGCGCAGCGCATGCGCCAGAAGCGGCACGCCGCCCAGCGGGTGCAACACTTTCGGCAGTTCCGAATTCATCCGGCTGCCCTGACCGGCGGCCAGGATCACGAGCGACAGGGGCATGGCACTTCCTTTGCAGGTTTGCGCCGTTTTAACCCCTGCACATGGCTTTGCAAGCTGGGCCGCCATCACTTGACGTGACAGGCTGAAACACGCGCGAAACCCCGCGCAACAAGCTGCCGCCTGGCGTTGCGTGCCCCGGAGGGCTCAGCGTGAGCGCCGCCGCCGCCCGCCTTCGCCGCCACCGCTGGCGGTATTGTGGTTGAGATCCGGCAGCGTCACCACCTTGGCCAGTTCGGGGAACGGGTCGATGGCGTGGGGAATGGCGCTGGCATTGACGAAATGCTCCTGAAAGCGCGGCTCGATGGCGGTTTCAACCTTGTGGATGCGCGCCACCTGCCCCTCGATCGCCGCGCGTGCGGCAATGTTGCACAGCGCGATCCGCGCTCCGGTGCCAGCGGCATTGCCCGCGCTGGTGACCTTGTCCAGCCGACAATCCGGGATCATTCCCAGCACCATCGCATGCCTGGCCGAGATATGCGCGCCAAAGGCCCCGGCCAGCACGACGCGGTCCACCCGTTCCACGCCGAGTTCGTCCATCAGAAGCCGCGCGCCGGCATAAAGCGCTGATTTCGCCAACTGGATGGCGCGAATGTCGCCCTGGGTGACGCTGATGCGCGGCCCGCCTTCGGCGCTGGCGTCGTGGATCAGATAGGCATGTGTGCGCCCCTGCGGCTGGCTGCGCGCGGTGCCCGTCTGCTCCGCCGAGCCGATCAGCCCGGCACCATCGACGATCCCGGCCATGCGCATCTCGGCCACCGCCTCGATGATGCCCGAGCCGCAGATGCCGGAGATGCCGGTGGCCGCGGTCGCCTCGGCAAAGCCCGGCTCGTCCGACCACAGATCGCAACCGATGACCTTGAAGCGCGGCTCCTTGCTGGCGGTGTCGATCTCGACGCGCTCGATGGCGCCGGGGGCGGCGCGCTGGCCGCTGGAGATCTGCGCGCCCTCGAACGCCGGCCCGGTCGGCGAGGAACAGGCCAGCACCCGCTCCTTGTTGCCCAGCAATATCTCGGCATTGGTGCCGACATCGACGATCAGCACCAGATCCTCGGATTTCTCGGGCGCTTCCGACAGTGCCACGGCGGCGGCATCCGCGCCGACATGGCCGGCGATGCAGGGCAGCGTGTAGAGCCTTGCCTCGGGGTTGAGCGCGTCCAGCCCCAGATCGCGCGCCGCCAGCGCCAGCGCCGAGGATGTGGCCAGCGCGAAGGGGGCCTGGCCCAGTTCCACCGGGTCGATGCCCAGAAACAGATGGTGCATCACCGGGTTGCACACCACCACCACCTCCAGGATCAGTGCCGGATCGATGCCGGCCTCGGCGGCGACCGAGCGTGCCAGCGCATTCAGCGCCTGGCGCACCGCATCGGTCATCTCGACATCGCCGCCGGGGTTCATCATCGCGTAGCTGACGCGGCTCATCAGATCCTCGCCAAAGCGGATCTGCGGATTCATCACCCCGCCAGCGGCCACAACGCTGCCATCGCGCAGATCGGTCAGATGCGCGGCAATGGTCGTCGAGCCAAGATCGATCGCCAGGCCGAAAAGCCCGCCTTCGTGCAGGCCGGGCCAGATGTCCAGCAACCGTGCCGGGCCGTCGCGATGATCGCGGTAGATCGCCACGCTGACCCCCCATTTGCCCTTGCGCAACGCGCCTTGCAGCTTGCGCAGCACCGCCGGGCCGGCCTCCAGTGGCTCGATCTGCCACTGGCTGCGCAGGGCCGCCGCCAGCCGCTCCAGATCGCCCGAGGGTTCGTGCATGTCCGGTTCGGTGACTTCGACGTAATAAAGCCGGGTTGCCGGGTCCATGGCAATGGCGCGTGCCGAGGCGGCCTTGCGCACCACCTGGCGGTGCAACTGGCTTTCGGGCGGCACGTCGATCACCACATCGCCCATGATCCTAGCCTGACAACCCAGGCGGCGGCCGTCGATCAGGCCGCGCTTGTCCTTGTAGCGTTGCTCGACGGCGTTCCATTCGCTCAGCGCGCCGGGCTCGACCGTGACGCCATGTTTGGAGAAGGCGCCATATCCCGGCATGATCTGGCATTTCGAACAGATGCCGCGCCCGCCGCAAACCGAATCAAGATCGACACCCAACTGCCGCGCGGCGGTCAGAACCGGCGTGCCGAGCGCGAAGCGTCCGCGTTTGCCCGAAGGCGTGAAGATCACCAATGCATCGCTCATGGGGCGCCCATCCTGCTGCCTGTCGCGCGCAACATACCCTGTTGGCCGCAACAGGAAAGAGGCAGAGCGACCGGCGCCGGCGCTAAAGCGACTGCGCGGCGGGCAAGGCCGCGGTGCCGGGTGGCTGTTGAATGCATTGCGCCATCAGGCGCGCCTCGGCCATCAGGGCGATCATGACCTCGACATGGCGCGCCGGTCGCCAGCTCACTCCCGGATGCGTGCCCGACCGGGTGCGCAGATCTTCCTGCTGCGCCTCCAGATCAATGAGCATGCGCACCGTTGCCGGGCCGGGCGGCGGCGGTGCCGGCAGCCGCAATACGCGGCGCAGATCGGTCTCGCGGCGATAGTCATTGGTGCCGATCCGCGCCGCACGTAGCAGCAGGCGGGGGCGATGGGTGTCGGCAATTGTTGCGAGTATCGAGACAATAGAGTCACGGGGCTGGCAGCTCATGGGCGCACCTTTCGACTATCATATGGGATTAGTGAAAGCGTTGATTGTCTCACAACCGGCACGAGTGTTGCATATAATCGTTTTTCTACGTGCGCTCAGTTGATATTTCTTGAATCTTTAAAGGTCAGTGTCTTGCACCAGAAAGCGTGAAAAATGAAATTTTTGAAATCACGCCATGGTTGAAATTGTCTGGTAATTGTAAACAATGAATCGCTCGTGACTCCAATGTTCAACGAGGCTGACGACAGGGCCGGTGAGGGAATCATGACAAGTAGTCTCAATACGATTGGCGAACTTCCGGCATGGGTGCCCGCCGAGGTGCGGCGCTACCTGACCCATACCGAAAGCGGGCGCTCGCTGCGGGCGATCGCACGCGATGAGGGGCTGCATGCCTCGACGGTGATGCGACAGATCCGGCGATATGAGAACCGCCGCGACGATCCGCTGATCGATGGCGCGCTTGGCCGGCTGAAATCGGTGTGCCCCGGACGAAAGAAGCCCCGGAGCAGCCCGAAAGCCGCCGCCGCAGGTTTCATGCCGGATGTCGCGGACGAGGCGCTTGATGATGCCCGCCTGCTGGCCGAGGCAAGGCGCATCCTGCGCCGGCTGTGCGAGCCTGGCGCACTGATGGCGGTCGCGGCGGATATGGAGCGCGCGGTGGTGCTGCGCGACGGGCCTTCGGGGGCGGTGCGGCTGGCGGTGTTGGACCGCCCGGTGGCCGAGGCTTTCGCCCTGCGCGACTGGATCGCCTGTGTCAGGCCCGGCCGGGTGGCGCGCTACGAGATCACCACAGCCGGGCGGCAGTTGGTGCGCCAGTTGCTGGACGGTGCCACCCCCGAAATCCTGCCCGCCAGCATGGCACGGCCGATGGATCGTGGTGCCGATGAGGCTTGCACAAGGCCGCGCCCGGGGATTGGCGAGAGCCCGGTCAACACGCTGGCGCGCCGGCGCGACCGGGATGGAAACCCGTTTCTGAGCCCCGCCCTCGTGGCTGCTGCCGAGCGGCTGCGCGAGGATTTCGAGATTGCGCAGATCGGTCCGCGGGCGACCCGGAACTGGGAGCATTTTCTGTCAGCGCCGGGTCCGGCACCGCGCCTGGCATCGTGTGCGGTTCCGGCGCGGCACGCTGGCGACGCACGGCGCACGGCCCGCGAGCGCGTCTCTGCGGCGTTGCGTGACCTGGGGCCGGGGCTGGGCGACATGGCGCTGCGCTGCTGTTGCTACCTGGAGGGGCTGGAAAGCGCCGAGAGGCGCCTGGGCTGGTCGGCGCGCTCGGGCAAGATCGTGCTGCGCATCGCGCTGATGCGTCTACACCGCCACTACACCGACCTCGGCGACGCCGCGAAGATGATGGGGTGAGCCGCGCCCGGACAAACGCCCGAAGCGCAAGCGCGCTCGCTCAGATGTTTTCGGGTTGCGGCATGCCCAGCACGTGATAGCCGCTGTCCACCATGATCACGTCGCCGGTGGTGCAGGCACCGTAATCCGAACACAGGAACACCGCCGCCCCGCCCACTGCTTCCAGTGTCGCATTGTGGCGCAAGGGGGCGTTGGCCTCGGTGAAGCGGTAGGTCTTGCGTGCGCCGCCGATGGCCGCGCCGGCCAGTGTCTTCATCGGCCCCGGGCTGATCGCATTCACGCGAATCGCCTGTGGACCAAGATCATTGGCCAGATAGCGCACGCTGGCTTCAAGCGCGGCCTTGGCCACGCCCATCACGTTATAGAACGGCGTCACCCGGTTGGAGCCGCCATAGGTCAGCGTGATCAGCGAGCCGCCCTCGGGCATCAGTTCCGAGGCGCGCCGCGCCGCGTCGATGAAGCTGAAGCACGACACATCCAGCGAATGCTTGAAATTGCCGCGGCTGGTGTTGATGAAGCGGCCATGCAGCTCGTTCTTGTCGGAAAAGGCGATGGCATGGACCAGGAAATCTATACGCCCCCAGCGCATCTTGATGGCGTCGAAAGCGGCATCAAGGCTGGCTTCGTCGGTGACATCAACATCGATCAGGAAATCCGAACCGACCGAGGCCGCCAGCGGCTCGACCCGTTTGCCGAAAGCGTCGCCCTGATAGCTGAAGGCCAGTTCTGCCCCCTCGGCGGCCAGCGCCGAGGCGATCCCCCAGGCGATCGAACGCTCGTTGGCCACGCCCATGACAAGCCCGCGCTTGCCCTTCATCAGTTCCGCCATGTCGCTCAATCCCGATAGCTGCTCATCACGAGCGAGGCATTGGTGCCGCCAAATCCGAAGCTGTTGGACAAGACGCTGTCAAATTCGACGCCCTCGCGCAACGCGGTGGCGATCTCTTCGGGGCGCAGCGCCGGGTCCAGTTCGGTGACGTTGATCGAGGGGGCGATGAAGCCGCCCTGCATCATGATCAGCGAATAGATCGCCTCATGCACGCCGGTCGCGCCCAGGCTATGCCCGGTGAGCGATTTCGTCGAGGCGATGGGAGGCACGCTGGCCTCGCCAAAGATGCGCCGGATCGCCTGCACCTCCGTCACATCGCCGGCGGGCGTCGAGGTGCCATGCGCGTTGATATAGCTGATGGAGCGCCCTTCGGGCAGGGTGTCCAGCGCCAGCCGCATCGAGCGCTCGCCACCCTCGCCCGAGGGGGCAACCATGTCATGCCCGTCGGACGTGGCGCCATAGCCGGTCAGTTCGGCATAGATCTTCGCGCCGCGGGCTTTGGCGTGCTCCAGCTCTTCCAGCACCACCACGCCGCCGCCGCCGGCGATGACAAAACCGTCGCGCGTGGCATCGAAGGGCCGCGAGGCGGTTTCGGGGGCGTCGTTGTATTTCGACGACATCGCGCCCATCGCGTCGAAGAGGCACGAGAGCGTCCAGTCCAGTTCCTCGCCGCCGCCGGCAAAGACGATGTCCTGCTTGCCCATCTGGATCAGTTCGGCGCCATTGCCGATGCAATGCGCCGAGGTCGAGCAGGCCGAGGTGATCGAATAGTTCACACCCTTGATCCTGAAGGGCGTCGCCAGGCAGGCGGAATTGGTGCTGCTCATGCAGCGTGTCACCATGAACGGCCCCATGCGCTTGGGGCTGCCCTTTTCCATGACGATCTGGTGCGCCTGAAAGAAATTCGAGGTGGACGGCCCGCCCGAGCCCATGATCAGCCCGGTGCGCGGGTTGGAAATGTCGCTGTCCTCAAGCCCGCTGTCGGCAATGGCCTGTTGCATCGACAGGAAGTTGTAGGCCGCGCCCGGCCCCATGAAGCGCAGATCGCGCTTGTCGATATGCGCGGCCAGGTCGATCTGCGGCATGCCGTGGATCTGGCTGCGAAACCCGTGCTCGGCGTATTCAGGCGAAAAGACGATACCGGATTTGCCGGCGCGCAGGCTGGCCTCGACCTCGGTGGCGGAATTGCCGATGGGCGAGATGACCCCGATCCCGGTGATGACGACACGACGCATGCGTTTGCTCCCTGATGACCGCGGCTCAGCTCTCGGACAGAGCGACCTTCATATCCTTGACCTGATAGATGATTTCACCATCCGCCTCGACGCGGCCATCGGCCACGCCCATGGTCAGCCGGCGGGTCTGCACGGCCTTGGTGAAATCGACGAAATAGCGCAGCATCCTGCGATCCGGGCGCACCATCCCGGAAAGCTTGACCTCGCCCACCCCCAGCGCATAGCCGCGCCCCAGCCAGCCACGCCAGCCCAGATTGAAGCCGGTCAACTGCCAGAGCCCGTCCAGGCCCAGGCAGCCCGGCATGATCGGATTGCCGGGAAAATGGCATTCGAAGAACCACAGATCGGGGGTGATGTCGAACTCGGCCACCACATGGCCCTTGCCATGCGCGCCGCCATCGCCCGAGATCTCGGTGATGCGATCCATCATCAGCATCGGCGGCGCAGGCAGTTGCGCATTGCCCGGGCCGAAAAGCTCGCCACGGGCACAGGCCAGCAGGGCCTCCTTGTCGAACTGCGAGGGGTATGGCGCCATTCTGTGCTGTCTCCGGTTGTGCAGGCGGTTTCATCCCCTCTAACACCTGCGCTTTGCGGCTGACAAGTCGCGCATTCGTGCCGGGCGGGGTGGGGCAGGGGTTTGCGATGCCGCGCCGGTTGCCTCGCCGGTTGCCTCGCCGCTCGCGATGTGAGCTTCGCGCGGCCGGTGATGGCGATACGCGGCAAATTGTGCCGGGGCATTGAAACATCGGGGATTCAGGCTTTATATTGCGCTCATGAAGAATGATTTCGCCCTTCACACGGATCAGGCGCTGACGCATGCGGCGGCGTGGCTGGCGGCGGCCGGGTTGCGCCCGACGCGGCAGCGTCTTTCGCTGGCCACCCTGCTGGTTGGCGATGGTGCCGATCGCCATGTGACGGCCGAAAGCCTTTATGCGGCTGCGGCCGCGCGGGGCGAGAAGGTTTCGCTGGCCACGGTTTACAATACGCTGCGCGCCTTTTGCTCCGCCGGGCTGCTCAACGAGATCACCGTTGATGCCGCGCGCAGCTATTTCGACACCCGCACCGACGATCACCCGCATTTCTTCTGGGAAGACAGCCAGAAGCTGACCGATGCGCCTTCGGACCAGTTGGAAATCACCCGCCTGCCGACCCCGCCCGCCGGTTGCGCGGTTGCGCGGGTCGATGTGGTGATCAGGCTGCGTCGGCAGGACTGAGCCGCCCTCACCGCGCCTCAGGCATCATCCCGGCCAAGAGCGAGGCCCCCGGCATGTTATCCTACCAGCACCATTATCATGCCGGCAATCTGGCCGATGTGCACAAACACGCGCTTCTGGCCTGGATGCTTGACTATCTGACGCGCAAGAACAAGCCGCTGAGCTATCTGGAAACCCACGCCGGGCGCGGGCTCTATGATCTGGCAGCGCCCGAGGCGCGCAAGACCGGCGAGGCCGCGCAGGGCATAGGCCGCGTGGTAGGCTGGTTTGGCGCGGATCACCCCTATGGACGGGTGCTGGCGGCCACCCGCGCGGCGCACGGGCCTGACGCCTATCCCGGCTCGCCGATGATCGCCGCACGGCTTTTGCGCATGCACGACAGCATTCACCTGGCCGAGCGCCATCCGGGCGAACATGTGGCGCTGGCCGCTGCCATGCTGCCCTTCGCGGCCCTGGTGCATGCGCGCGACGGGTTCGATATGGCGCTGGCGCTCACCCCGCCAACGCCGCGCCGGGGGATGATGCTGATTGATCCCAGCTTCGAGACTGCTGACGACTATGAGCGCATGGCGCGGTTCATCGGCCAGATCGCGCGGAAGTGGAATGTGGGCATCCTCGCGCTTTGGTATCCGATCTTGCAGGATTCTCGCCATGCGCCGATGCTGGCCTCACTGGTGGCGGAGCATCCGGGCGCGTTGCGCCATGAGCTGCGCTTTGCCCCCGCGCGGCCCGGCCATCGCATGGTGGGTTCAGGGCTTTGGGTGCTCAACCCGCCCTGGGGGCTGGCGGAGGAGGCGGCGCGTCTGGGCGGGCTTTTTGCGCGGCTTTGAGCGGGCGGATTGCCCTTTCGGGTGTGGGTTGCTGCCGGCTGGCGTTGCGGGGCAGGGTGTTTTTCGCTAGAGGAACGGCTGGGCCCCTGCGGGTCGCTTACCCTTTCGAGGATCCTGAGCCATGAGTGCGCCGCGCAAGCTGTTCATCAAGACCTATGGCTGCCAGATGAATGTCTATGACAGCGAGCGCATGGCCGAGGCGCTGGGGGCCTCGGGCTATGTGACGACCGAGCGGCCCGAAGAGGCCGACATGATCTTGCTCAACACCTGCCATATCCGCGAGAAGGCGGCCGAGAAGGTCTATTCCGAACTGGGGCGGCTGAAGGGGCTCAAGGCGGCCAATCCCGAGTTGAAGATCGGCATTGCCGGTTGCGTGGCCCAGGCCGAGGGCGAGGAGATCATGCGCCGCGCGCCGGTCGTCGATCTGGTGGTGGGGCCGCAGACCTATCACCGCCTGCCGGCGATGGAGGCGGCAGTGCGCGCCGGGGCGCGGGCGGTCGATACCGAGTTTCCCGCGGAAGACAAGTTCGAGCATCTGCCGAAAGGCCCGCGCGCGCGGCGTGGGCCGGGCGCCTTTCTGACCGTTCAGGAGGGTTGCGACAAGTTCTGCGCCTTTTGCGTGGTGCCTTACACGCGCGGCACCGAGGTCAGCCGCCCCGTGGCGCGGCTGCTGGCCGAGGCGCGCGATCTGGTCGAGCGCGGGGTGCGCGAGATCACCCTGCTGGGGCAGAATGTGAATGCCTATCACGGGGCAGGCCCGGATGGGGAAAGCTGGTCGCTGGCCGGGCTGATCCGGGCACTGGCGCGCATCGATGGCTTGTTGCGCATTCGCTATACGACCTCGCATCCCAATGACATGAGCGACGACCTGATTGCCGCACATGGCGATGAGGCAAAGCTGATGCCCTATCTGCACCTGCCGGTGCAATCGGGCTCGGACCGGATTCTCAAGGCGATGAACCGCAAGCACACCGCCGCGGCCTATCTGCGGCTGATCGAACGGTTGCGCGCGGCGCGGCCGGATCTGTTGCTGTCGGGCGATTTCATCGTCGGATTTCCCGGCGAGACCGAAGCCGATTTCGAGGCGACGATGGATCTGGTGCGGGCGGTCGGCTACGGGCAGGCCTATTCGTTCAAGTATTCGGCCCGTCCGGGCACGCCGGCCGCCGAGCGCCCCGGTGTGGAGATGGCGGTGATGGACGAGCGGCTGCAACGCCTTCAGGCGCTGCTGAGCGCGCAGCAGCGCGCGCGCCAGCAGGCGATGGTGGGGCGCGAGGTGGGCGTGCTGATCGAAAAGCCGGGGCGGATGGCGGGGCAGATGATGGGCAAATCCGACCATCTGCATGCCGTGCATCTGGGCGATTCGGGGGCGGCCATCGGCGATCTGGTGCGGGCGAGAATCACCGCGAGCGGGCCGAATTCGCTTGCCGGCGTGGCGCTGTGACCGGCGCGGCCGGGGCACTGGCGGGGTATTCGGGCTGTGACGCAGGGTGCGGGCGGGCCCGTGGCATGTGGAAATTCCCGCATGCCGGGGCAATATCCCGGTGGCGGCGGGGAATCACTCTTCCCATGCGCTTCGAATTTGCTAGTGTTTCCCAGTCGGTAAGGGCCGGCCCGCAGCGTTGATCCGGTTCTGCCACGGAACGCGCCGAACTTGCGAGGCTGGCACGACCTCTGGGGGTAAACAATAAAAAGGACGATGGCTGTGGTTGATTCCCTTTCCAAAGCTGTTCGAAAGCTTGCCGGTGCCGCTGCCATGGCACTGGTCGTTCTGGGCATCAGTGTGCCCGATGCCGCGGCCCAGCGGCAGCGCACGATCATCGGCGAACGCTATGTGCCGACCATCTGGGTCGATCCCGATGGCTGTGAGCACTGGGTCATCGACAATGGTGCCGAGGGTTACATGACGCCCAATCGCACCCGCGACGGCCGCCCGGTGTGCAACCGCGCCAACACCTGTCTGGTTGAAAGCGCCGATACGCTGTTCGCCACCGGCTCGCACCAGTTGCGCCCCGGCGCGCGCGAGCGTCTGACGCAGTTCTTCCGCACCAATGGCTCGTCGGCTTTTGTCGTCTATGGCCACACCGACCCGCGTGGCGGCTTCCAGTACAACATGCGCCTGTCGGAAAACCGTGCGCGCACCGTGGCGAATGTGGCCATTCAGGCTGGCGGCTATGTCTCGGCGGCGCGTGGTTTCGGCCCGATGCACCCGGTGGCTTCGAACAATACCGCCGCCGGAATGGCACAAAACCGCCGCGTTGAAATTCTTTGTGTCCGCTGAGCCAGGAGTTGAGAGCATGAAAACCGTGAAATTCGCCCTGGCCGGGATCGCTGCACTGCTGGTTTCGGGCTGCACCTACAACGCCTCCAGCACCGCGACCGGACATATCTGGGAGATCAACCCCGAGGACAACACCGTTGACCGCAACATCGGGCGTTCGAACCACCTGTCTGATCTTCAGGCGGGCATCTGGGTTGATCCGCATGGCTGCGATCACTGGATGATCGACGACGGGATCGAGGGCTACATGTCGGCGCGCCTTGACCCCTATGGCAACCCGGTCTGTTCGGGCATTGCGCCGCCGACCGTCGCGGTAGGCCGGTTCCGGCGCGGCACCTGAGGCGACTCGTCGTGCCGCCTCGGCGGCCCTTTCGCGGCGGCCCTTGGGCCGCCGTTCGCATTCTTGCGCCCCGAGCCGGGAGGCCGCCGCCTGCAAGGGGCGGGAAATGTCGCATTTCTGCACCGTTTGCGCGCCATATTTTGCGCGCGCCGTAACAGTTTGGCGAAGATATGCGATGCCGGCTTGTCAGGGCAGGCAAGTGTTGGCAGCATTGTTCCATGCCCCGATCTGAGGGCGCCCCTTTGGTTCAGGAGTCGTTATTGGGCATCAGCGCGCTGACCTCCCCGCTCAACCCCGGTGATCCGCTGCAATCGCATATCGAATTCGCCGACAACCGCCTGCTGGTCGATCTGTGCGGCGAGTATGATCGCAACCTTGCCCGGCTTGAGCATGAGCTCGGCGTGCAGATCATCCGTCGTGGCAACCAGCTTCACATCATGGGTGAACTTGAGGCGCGGGGACGCGCTGTCGAGACCCTCAACGCTCTTTACACCCGTCTGGCCGAGGGCCGCCCGCTTGAGGCCGGCGATATCGACGGGGCGATCCGGCTGGGTGGCGAGGTGCTTGGCGCCGGCGAAAAGCAGCTTGAGATGTTCCGCTCCGGGCGCATCGAGATCCGCACCCGCAAGAAGCACGTCAACCCGCGCACCCGCGCGCAGCAGGACTATGCCCGCGCGCTGTTCGAGAATGAGCTGAATTTCGGCATTGGCCCGGCAGGCACCGGCAAGACCTATATCGCGGTGGCGGTGGCGGTGCATATGTTCAGCGAGGGGCATGTGGATCGCATCATCCTCAGCCGTCCGGCGGTCGAGGCCGGCGAGCGGCTGGGCTTTCTGCCCGGCGACATGAAGGAAAAGATCGATCCCTACATGCAGCCGCTCTATGACGCGCTCAACGATTTCCTGCCCGGCAAGCAGTTGCAGAAGCTCATGGAGGAGCGCCGCATCGAGATCGCGCCGCTGGCCTTCATGCGCGGGCGCACGCTGGCGCATGCCTTCGTGGTGCTGGATGAGGCGCAGAACGCCACCGAGATGCAGATGAAGATGTTTCTGACGCGTCTGGGCGAGGGCTCGCGCATGGCCATCACCGGCGACCGCACCCAGGTCGATCTGCCACGCGGCCAGGCAAGCGGGCTGACTGCCGCCGAGCGCATCCTCAAGGATGTCGGGGGGGTGGGGTTTTCCTACTTCACGGCGGCCGATGTGGTGCGTCATCCGCTTGTGGCGCGCATCATCGAGGCGTATGAGCGCGACGAGCAATAGCGCACAGCATAGGCACTCGTGCAGGTCATGCCGGTAGAACTGAACAGCGAGGATGAGCGATGGGGCGATCTGGCGCCCCTCGCCCAGCGTGCCGTCGCAGCGGCTCTCGCCCATCTGGGGCATGATCCGGCGGCCTTCGAGGTCAGCGTGCTGGCCTGTGACGATGCGCGCATCCAGGCACTGAACGCCCAGTTCCGGGGCAAGGACCACGCGACCAATGTGCTGTCCTGGCCCAGATGGGACATGGCCGCCGATACCCCCGGTGCCCCGCCCGAACCGCCCGAGGCCGGCACGCCCGACGATCCCGAGGCGCTGGGCGATATTGCCCTGGCCTTCGAGACCTGCACCCGCGAGGCTGCCGAGCAAGGCAAGGCATTCGCCGATCATGTCACGCATCTGCTGGTGCATTCGGTATTGCACCTGCTAGGTTATGATCACGAAGATCCGCGCGATGACGAATTGATGGAAAAAACCGAAGTGGCGATCCTTGCAACCATGGGGATCGCTGACCCATATGAAAGCCTGGATGGCCCGCCAGACATGGCCGGGCTGTCAGCAAGAACCGCGACCGGAAAGGACAGATGAACGATTCCCTTCCTGGCTCTGAGGCGGCGCAAGGCGCGCAGGAAGAGCCGGAGTCTCCCGCCGAGGGCAATGGCCAGCGTGGCCTTTTTGGCCGACTGATCGATGCCCTTGCCAACCCCGACAGCGCCGAAGCGCGCGAGCGCGCGATTGACGCAAGCATGCGCCAGCTGCTGCCGGGCCTGAGCAATCTGCGCCGGTTGCGCGTGGCCGATGTGGCCATTCCCAAAGCAGAGATCGCCGCCGTTCCCGTCGATATCGGGCGCGAGGATCTGATCGCGGTGTTGCGCGAAAGCGGGTTCTCGCGGTTGCCGGTCTACAGCGAGACGCTGGACAAGCCGCTTGGCCTGCTGCTGCTCAAGGATCTGGTGCTGCGCCACGGGCTTGATGCCAATGGCGGTGCGCTGGATCTGGCGCCACTGCTGCGCCCGCTGCTCTTTGTGCCGCCGTCGATGCGACTGGTGGTGCTGCTTCAGAAGATGCAGACCGAACGCACCCATATGGCGCTGGTGATCGACGAATACGGCGGTGTGGATGGGCTGGTGACGATCGAGGATCTGCTGGAACAGGTGGTCGGCGAGATCGAGGATGAGCACGACACCGAGGATGAAAGCCTCTGGCACGAAGAGGCGCCCGGCGTCTGGCTCATTCAGGCGCGCGCACTGCTGGAGGATGTCGAGCAACTGATCGCCGCCGATCTGACGCAGGATGTCACCGAAGAGGATGTCGATACGCTGGGAGGGCTGGTGTTCATTCTGCTTGGCCGGGTGCCGGTGCGCGGCGAGGTGATCGCCCATCCCGCCGGCATCGAGATCGAGGTGCTGGAAGCCGATCCACGCCGCGTCAAGCGGCTGCGGCTGCGCGCCGCCATACCCGCCGGCGCGCCCGAGAACGCCAGCGCCAAGGCCGAGGCCGCGCAGCAGGGCGAAGCCTGACCAATGCGCCGGCCGAACGACCGCAGGCAACCGCAGGGTGTCGCTGACGCCGCCCCCCGCATGCGGCCGGTTCTGGCGGGTACCTTGCTGGTGGCGGGCCTTCTGGCCGCGCTGGGGCAGGCCCCCTGGGGGCTTTGGTGGTTGGCGCTGGGCGGCTTGGCGCTGGTGCTGCACCTGGTGTCGCGCGCACGCGCGGCGCGCGCAGGGTTCTGGCGCGGCTGGCTTGCCGGGGTGGGGGCCTTCGGCCTGTCGATGGTCTGGATCGTCGAACCCTTTCTGATCGAGCCAGACCGCCATGCCTGGATGGCGCCCTTCGCCCTGGTGCTGCTGGTTTCCGGCATGGCGCTTTTCTGGGGGCTGGCGGGGGCGCTGGCGGTCTGGCTCGGCGGCGCGCGCCCGGCGGCGCGGCTTTGGGCCCTTGTGCTGGCCATGCTGGCTTTCGAGGCGCTGCGCGGGCACCTCTTCACCGGGTTTCCCTGGGCCATGCTGGGCCATATCTGGATTGATACGCCGCTGGGTCAGCTTGCGGCACTGTCCGGGGCGCTGGGGCTGAGCGCCCTGACGCTGGTGTTGGCGGCGGTGCTGGCGCAGGCCGGCGGTGCGCTCTGGCAGGCCTGGCGGGGCGCATCGCGTCGCGGCCCGGCCGCGGCACTTGGCGGGCTTGCGGCGGCGATTGCGGTGCTGGTGGGAGGCTGGCTCTGGGGTGCGGCAAGGCTTGCCCAGCCCACCCTGCCGGCGCCCGACCTGCTGGTGCGGCTGGTGCAACCCAATGCCGATCAGGCCCTGAAATGGGACCCCCGCCATGCCGAGGCGCTGTTCTTTCGCCACCTTGAGCTGACCGCCGCGCCCGCGCCCGCTGGCCGCGCCCCCGATCTGGTAATCTGGCCGGAAACCGCGGTGCCGTTCTTTCTGGACAGCGCGGGCGACGGGCTGAGCATGGCCGCCGAAGCCGCCGGCGGCGCGCCGCTGGTGCTGGGTATCCAGCGCCGTGAGCGGCGAGCTGAGGGCGCGGGGCAGGCGGGCGCCCCGGCCTATTTCAACAGCCTCGCGGTGCTCGATTCCCGGGGCGCGCCGCTGGCGGTTTATGACAAGCACCATCTGGTGCCCTTTGGCGAATATGTTCCGCTGCTGGGCCGTTATGCCGACCGCCCCGGCCTGGCGTGGCTTTCGGGTTTTGCTGCGCAGGCGCTTCTGGGCTATTCGCCCGGACCGGGCCCGCGGTTGCTGGATCTGGGCGCGGCGGGGCGGGTGTTGCCGCTGATCTGCTACGAGGCGATCTTTCCGCGCAACCTGCGCACCGCCGAGCGTGCCGACTGGCTGTTACAGATCACCAATGACGCCTGGTTCGGCGCGCGCATCGGCCCGTTTCAGCATCTGGCGCAGGCGCGCCTGCGGGCGATCGAACAGGGCCTGCCGATGGTGCGGGTGGCCAATACCGGGGTTTCTGCGGTGATCGATGCACGCGGGCGGGTGGTGGTGGCGCTGGGCATGAACCGCCAGGGTGTGATCGATGCCGCCGTGCCCGGTGGCGCTTCCCCCCCGCTTCATGCGCGTTTCGGCGATACCCCCTGGCATCTGGGGCTGGGCATGTTGCTGGCATGCTGGGTTCTGCTGCGGTTGCGCAGAAAGCAATTGACGCGCGGTCATTGACGGGCTAGCCGCTGTGGACCCGTCACAACGGCTTCCTGGCGTGGCGGTAGACATCAATGGAGCAACCATCACCATGACAAGACAGAACTATGTTTTCACCTCGGAATCGGTTTCCGAGGGGCATCCTGACAAGGTCTGCGACCGGGTCTCGGATGCCGTTCTGGACTACCTTCTGAGCGAGGATGAGAACGCCCGCGTGGCCTGCGAAACTTTCGCCACCACCGGGCTCGTGGTGATTGGCGGCGAGATCGGTCTGCCGGAACGCGACGGTCGCGACGGCAGCGAGCGGCTCAAGGACGTGATGGGCCGTATCGGCCAGATCGCCCGCGACTGCATCAAGGAAATCGGCTACGAGCAGGACAAGTTTCACTGGAACACCTGCCATGTGCTGAATTTCCTGCACGAGCAATCGGTCGATATTGCCCAGGGCGTCGAGCGCGAGGGCGCTGGCGATCAGGGCATCATGTTCGGCTATGCGGTCGATGAAACCCCCGAGTTGATGCCCGCGCCGATCCTCTATTCGCATGCGATCCTGCGCCGGCTGGCCGCGGCGCGCAAATCAGGCGAGCTGTCGATGCTGGGGCCCGATGCAAAAAGCCAGCTTTCGATCCGTTATGCCAATGGCAAGCCGGTCGAGGTGATGCAGCTGGTGGTTTCGCATCAGCATCTTGACGCCACCCTTTCGAGCGCCGATGTGCAGGCGATCGTGCGCCCCTATGTCGAGGAGGTTCTGCCCGAGGGCTGGATCAACGGCGGCACCGAATGGCATGTCAATCCCACCGGCAAGTTCCTGATCGGCGGGCCGGATGGCGACGCCGGGCTGACCGGGCGCAAGATCATCGTCGATACCTACGGCGGGGCTGCGCCGCATGGCGGCGGGGCTTTCTCGGGCAAGGACCCTACCAAGGTTGACCGCTCGGCCGCCTATGCCGCGCGCTATCTGGCCAAGAACATCGTCGCCGCCGGGATCGCAAAGCGCTGCACGTTGCAGATCTCCTATGCGATCGGCGTGGCGCGCCCGCTGTCGATCTATGTCGATACCCATGGCACCGGCCTGGCCCCTGACGATGTGATCGAGCGTGCGGTTTCGCAGGTGATGGATTTGACCCCGCGCGGCATCCGCGAGCATCTGGGCCTGAGCCGCCCGATCTATGCGCGCACCGCCGCCTATGGCCATTTCGGCCGCGCCCCCGAGGCCGATGGCGGCTTCTCCTGGGAGCGCACCGATCTTGCCGAGGCGCTGAAGAAGGCCGTCTGAACCTGGCCTCGCGGCTTGCCGAACAGCTGCCGGGGCCTGACCCCGGAGTGGACCGGGGGGCAGCGCCCCCCGTCTCTGTTTCCCGCTGGCGATTGCTGAAATGATGACCGAAACACCCAACTCGCACCGCAATTTCTATGGCCGTATTCATGGCAAGACCCTGCGGCCCAGTCAGAAGGAGTATCTGGCGCAGGATCTGCCGCGCTACCGGCTGGCCGGGGTTTCGTGTGATGAAAACCCCCGTCGAGAGCGTCTGACACGCACTGACCTGCCCGGCGAGGGGCCGCTCTGGCTGGAGATCGGCTTTGGCGGGGGCGAGCATCTGGTGCATATGGCGCATCGCTACCCGCAGACCGGGCTGGTCGGCTGCGAGCCCTTCGTCAATGGTATCGCCATGGCGCTGGGGCGGCTGCGGCGCGCCCCGGCACCCAATGTCGCGATCCATCCCGGCGATACACGCGACCTTTTCGATGTGCTGCCCGGTGCCTGCCTGGAAAAGGTGTTTCTCAACTATCCCGATCCCTGGCCCAAGGCGCGCCATCACCGCCGACGCTTCGTGACGCCGGAACATCTTGAGCCGCTGGCGCGCGTCTGCCGGCCGGGGGCGGAGTTTCGTGTTGCCACCGACATACCCGACTATGTGCGCCAGACGCTTGAGGAAGTGCCGCGCGCCGGGTTCGAACTGGTGCTGCAATCCGCGACCCCCTGGGATGACTGGATCAGCACGCGCTATGAACAAAAGGCCCTGCGCGAGGGCCGCGTGGCGCATTACCTGACCTTCCGCCGCCTTGCCTGAAGCGGTGCCGCCCCGGCCGCCGCCGCGCCGCTGATCCCCGCGCCGTCGGGATCCCAGGCGGGCTTGCAGGGCGGGCTTGCAGGACGGCATGTGAGGCTTGAAGAACCGGGCAGGCCGGTGGCAACAGGTTGCCCGCCCGCATTGAAGCAGCCTCGATGGCCGGCGCGAAAAGGGATTGGAGCGGGTAGCGGGAATCGAACCCGCGCGTTCAGCTTGGGAAGCTGACAGGCTACCATTACATCATACCCGCCGCTGAGCGTCCTCTACCGTCCGCTCCGCAGGGCGTCAAGGGGGCGGTCGTGATCGGGCGCGGGGCCTATCGTATCATGAGCCGCAATCGCCCTTGCAGGTTTTGCAGGCGGGGCAGGAAATCCTTGATCATTCGCTGTCTCGGGATGCTGGCGGCATTGCCGATGTTCAGCGCGGCAATGGTCTGGCCATGGGCATTCAGGATCGGAACGGCGATGGAGCGCAGGCCGGTTTCGACCTCCTGATCGATCAGGGCGAAGCCCTCGGACCGGACCTGCTTGAGCGCAAGAAGGATCGCGCCGGGGTCGGTGAGGGTTTGATCCGTGCGCGCGGGCAGGGCGGCGGGGCCAAGGCGCATGCGTGCTTCTGCCTCGGGCAATGCTGCCAGCAACACGCGCCCCATGCTTGTGCAATAGGCCGGCAGCCGCGCGCCCGGCATCAGCGCGATCGACATGACGCGGCGCTGCGCCGCGCGCGCGATATAGACGATTTCGTTGCCGTCCAGGATCGAAACAGAAGAGCTTTCTCCGAGGGTGTCGGAAAGCGCGTCCAGATAGGGTTGCACCAGTTGCGGCAGGGGCATCGAGGCCAGACATGCCGTTCCCAGACGCAGGACGCGCGGGGTCAGGGTGAAATACTTGCCATCCCAATGCGCGTAGCCTTCCTGCGCAAGGGTCAGAAGGCAGCGTCGGGCCGTCGCGCGATCCAGCCCGCTGGCCCGCGCCACCTCGCTGATCGATTGACGCGGGCGCTCTTGCGAGAATGTCTCGATCACGGCGAGCCCTCGGGCGAGCCCTGTCATGATGTCACGCTGCTTGATGGTCAACGGCGGACCACATGGTTTGTACGATATGTAAACATAATTCATTTTCCGCACAAACAGATTTACCGCAAGGGGTATTCCGCCTATCCCGCGATCAACCGGATCGCACCGAGAGCAGAGGCATCCATGGACAAGACCATTCCCGACCTTGCCACGGCGGTGGCGGGGATTTCCGACGCGATGACGGTGATGATCGGCGGCTTTGGTGGCGCCGGGTCGCCCATCGAGCTGATCCATGCCCTGATCGACCGCTTTCGCGCCACGGGTCATCCCGGGAACCTGACGGTCATCAACAACAACGCAGGCAACGGGCATGTCGGCCTGGCCGCGCTGATCGGGGCGGGGATGGTCCGCAAGCTGATCTGCTCGTTCCCGCGTTCGGCGGATCCGGTGGTGTTTACCGGGCTTTATCGTGCCGGACGGATCGAGCTGGAGCTGGTGCCGCAGGGCACACTGGCCGAACGCATCCGTGCGGGCGGGGCCGGTATCCCGGCTTTCTATACGCCCACCTCCTTTGGCACCGATCTCTCAAGGGGCAAACCCGTCGCGGAATTCGAGGGCCGCGGCTATGTTCAGGAACGCTGGCTGAAAGCCGATGTCGCGCTGATCAAGGCGGAACTGGCCGATACGCAGGGCAACCTGACCTATCGTGCCGCCGCGCGCAATTTCGGACCGCTGATGTGCATGGCCGCGCGCGAGACGATCGTGCAGGCGCGGCGCATCGTTCAGCCTGGCGGGATCGACCCCGAGAGCGTCATCACCCCCGGAATCTTCGTGCAAAAGCTCGTCCAGATCGCCGATCCGGCGCAGGAAGAAGATCTGAACCTTGCCGGGGCCATCTACCCGCTGGAGCACTGAATCATGCAAAAGCTGACCAACAACCAGATCGCCTGGCGCGCGGCTCAGGACATTCCAGATGGCGCCTATGTCAATCTTGGCATCGGATTTCCGGAGAAGGTCGCGCAGTTTCAGCCAGCGGGCCGCGAGGTGATCTTTCACACCGAAAACGGCATCCTGAACTTCGGTGAGAGCCCGGCCATGGGGCAGGAAGACTGGGATGTGATCAATGCAGGCAAGAAGGCTGTAACGCTCAAGCCCGGCACGAGCTTCTTTCATCATGCCGACAGTTTCGCCATGGTGCGCGGCGGGCATCTGGATGTGGCGATCCTGGGCGCATATGAGGTGGCCGAAACGGGGGATCTGGCGAACTGGTCCACCGGGGCGGCGGGCGTGCCGGCGGTGGGCGGGGCCATGGATCTGGTGCATGGGGCCAAACGTGTCGCCGTCATTACCGATCACGTGACGAAGGACGGCAAACCCAAGCTGGTGCGCCGTTGCACCTTGCCCTTGACCGGTGTGGGCTGCGTGACGCGCATCTATACCAGCCTTGCGGTGGTCGATATCGAACAGGGGCGCTTCATCTTGCGCGAGAAACTGCCAATGCTGTCGCTCGACGCGTTGCAAGCCGTGACCGGGGGTGAACTGGTTGTTCCCGGTCGCATTGCCGATCTCATTTGCCCGGAGGTGTGACATGACCGAGGTTTTCATCTGCGACTATATCCGCACACCGATTGGCCGCTATGGCGGTGCCCTGTCTTCGGTGCGGACCGATGATCTGGGCGCGGTGCCGCTGCGCGCGCTGATGGAGCGCAATGCGGATGCCGACTGGGAAGCCGTGGAGGATGTTATCTTCGGCTGCGCCAATCAGGCCGGTGAGGACAACCGCAATGTCGCGCGCATGTCGCTGCTGCTGGCGGGCCTGCCGCTGGCGGTCGGCGGCACCACGATCAACCGGCTGTGCGGCTCGGGGATGGATGCGATACTCGCCGCGGCGCGTGCCGTGAAGGCGGGCGAGGCCGAGTTGATGATCGCCGGCGGGGTCGAGAGCATGAGCCGCGCGCCCTTCGTCATGCCCAAGGCAACAACGGCATTCAGCCGCGATACGGCGATCTATGACACCACCATTGGCTGGCGCTTTGTGAATCCGGCGATGGAGCGGGCCCATGGCACCGATTCCATGCCGCAGACCGGGCAGAATGTTGCCGATGACTACGGCATCACCCGCGAGGCGCAGGACGCCATGGCGCTGGCCTCGCAGACCAAGGCCGCCCTGGCCTGGAGCAATGGGCGTCTGGCCCGCGAGATCGCGCCCGTCACCGTGCCGCAGCGCAAGGGTGAGCCTCTGTCCGTCGAGCGCGACGAACACCCGCGCGCGATCACCGCCGAAGCCCTGGCAAAGCTGCGCCCGCTGTTCCCCAACGGGTCGGTCACGGCGGGCAATGCCTCGGGCGTCAATGACGGTGCGGCGGCGTTGGTCATCGCCAGCGAGGCGGCGGCGCGCCGGCACGGGCTGACGCCGATCGCACGGGTTCTTGGCGGTGCCGTCGCGGGGGTGGCGCCGCGCGTCATGGGTATCGGCCCCGCGCCAGCCAGCGCGAAGCTGATGGCGCGTCTTGGCCTGACGCAAGACCAGTTCGACGTGATCGAACTCAACGAGGCTTTCGCCGCCCAGGGCGTGGCCACCCTGCGCCAGTTGGGCATTGCCGACGACGACCCGCGCGTCAATCCCAATGGCGGGGCCATCGCGCTGGGCCATCCGCTGGGCATGTCGGGCGCGCGCATCACGGGCACCGCCGCACTGGAACTGGCGCTGACGGGGGGCAGGCGCGCGCTGGCCAGCATGTGCATTGGCGTGGGCCAGGGCATCGCCATCGCATTGGAGCGTGCCTAGCACCGTGCACTGATTGCCTGATCAAGCTCAAGCAATCAGTGCCCATGATCATGTTCGATGAACTCTGGCCTTGCTTGAGGACCACGGCAGCGGAGCGTGCCTCTCCAAGGGAAGGCGGGCCGGGATTTGCCGCCCATGCCACGGCTTTCGTTTCATGGCACCGGAGGTCCACGCCACGCCACGTCGTGCCTCATCTCGCGCGAGGGGAGCGTTTTTTTGGGGGGGGCAACCCGTCCCTTGTCCTGTGCGGGGACGGAAGGGCGTCCTACGGGCGTTGGGAACGGAATGTTTACGCATTGTGTCCAACCTTGTGCGATCCCGAGGTTTCAAGGATTGACCCAATGTCCCGTATCCTTTCCAGACTCCGCCTCGTGCCCCTGCGGCTGCGACTGGTGGCACTTGCGGTGGGCCTCATGGTTCTGCTGGCGGCGGTGCTGACCACTGTCATGCTGATGCAGGTGCGCGGCGTGTTCATCGCCAACGCACTCGAAGACCAGCGCACATCGCTACGGGTTCTGGCGCACAACTATTCAGCCGTGGACCGCACGCTCAGCTTCGAGATCAACGAAGACGGCGAGCTTGTCGATATTGTCTGGCCGCGCATCCCGCGACCGGTCGGCCACCGGCTGATCGACCAGGTCGGCGAACAGACAGGCTCACGCGCGACGATCTTCTTCTTCGATCCCGATCGGGGCGAATTCGTACGCTCCACCACCAATATCGTTGCCTCCGATGGCAGCCGCGCGGTCGATACCGTTCTGGGCCGCGACGGGCCGGTACATGCCGCCATCCTGCGCGGCGAGACCTATCTCGGCGAAGCGACGATCCTGGGAACGCCCTACCTGACCGCCTATGCACCGGTGCGCGACCCCAATGGCGTGATCCATGGCATCCTGTTCGTGGGCACCGATCGCACGGTGTTTGATCGGCAGTTCGCGACGGCGCGGCTGATCGCGGTCGGTGTGACGCTGCTGTTGACGGCACTTGGCGCGGGGGCGACCTATCTGCTGGTCGGGCGTTCGCTGCGCCCACTGGGTCAGTTGGACGGCGCGTTGCGTCAGATCGCCGAACGCCATTATGAGCACGAGATCCCCCTGCTGGAACAGACCGACGAGATCGGCGGCATTGCGCGCTCGATCAGCGATTTCCGCGACCGGCTGCGCGAGGCCGAACAGCTTGAGGCCCGCCAGCGCGAGGCCGAGGCCGAACAACGCGAGCAGGCCTTGGTTCAGGCGCGTGTTGTTCGCGAGATTTCTGCGGGTCTTGAGCGTCTTGCGGCGGGTGATCTTCGGGCGCCGATCGAGAGCCCTGCGGATGATCCCTTCCCCTCCGACTACGA
>JBKBMS010000013.1:0-80911 GCA_046295695.1 Pararhodobacter sp.
CGGCGTTGTCTTTGGCCGAGCCCACTTTGAGGCCGGTCGAGATCTGGCTCTGAACATCGCTCATGTTGCGGTTGATCTGCTTCATGGTCTGCAGCGCAACCATCGCGCCGTTGTTCGTCAGAATCGAGGACATGTGTATTTCCTTCAAAAGGGCGACTTTGCGCCGGTTGAGATGCCGTTCAATGAACGGTGTCAGCCCTTTCTGGACCTGCGGCGACCCGGTTTGCGGGCAGCGCGCCACCTTGATTGGTGCGAAAACCACCCTGCGGTGGAAAGGCTAATGAGAGGTGAATCATCGCCTCGGCGTCAAAGGAGAATTCGCTCAAATTGTTCGCAACCCGTGCGGCACGAGGACGAAACCCCATTGTTCTGGCACCGGCGATCCGGCGAGCCGAATGCCCGGCAGGGCAAAAACAAAACGCGGTGCCGGGGCACCGCGTTGAAAGAAGCATCGTTAGTTTACGCTGATCAGGCGCGCCGCTCCAGCCGGCTGGGCGAATCACCGATCGTCTCGCGGCGGCCATCGCGGTCATAGGTATTGTGCTTGCGCGGCTTGCGCACCCGCGCGATCAGTTCCTGTGCGTCGCGCACCCCGGCCAGCGCGGATTCGATCAGCGCCTGGTTGCGCCGTGCCTCGGCGGCCACCGTATCAGCCAGTTGGCGCTCACGCGGCTCGCGCGGGGTGTCCTGGCGTGGTTCCAGCCGCTCCAGCAGCGTCGCCTTGCGCGCGGCAAGGCTGTCAATTCGCTCAAGATCGGCACGCATGAGTGCTTCGCGCTCCTGTTCCAGCAGGCTGCGCAGCTTGAGAAGTTCAGATGTCAGGGTTTTCATTGCTCGCCCTCCAGCGAAGAAGCGGCGACACGGGCCGCAAGGGAACGTTCCACGAAATCGGCAAGGCCGATGCCGCCGCGCGCCATCAATGCCTGCGCATGCGCATCGGCCATGAAGGAGGCGAAATGCTCCTCGCCCTGGCCGCCATTCATGCTTTCGGGCGCGCGGCCCAGCCCGGCGGCCTTGAGCATCTCGGACAGGAAGGCAGCTTCCAGCGCTTCGGCACTTCGGCGCAGCGGCGAGACTTCGGCTGCCGCCCTGGCAGCGGCCTGCTGGGCGGTCTGCGAGGTGGTTTGCGGGGCGGGTAGCGGCCCGGCGATGGGGATCTGCATTCTGCACTCCGTAATTGCGTTTGTCCGAT
Source organism: Pararhodobacter sp. (assembly GCA_046295695.1). Taxonomy (GTDB): domain Bacteria; phylum Pseudomonadota; class Alphaproteobacteria; order Rhodobacterales; family Rhodobacteraceae; genus Pararhodobacter. The sequence continues at coordinate 1,193 of JBKBMS010000013.1, forward strand.
CGGATGGCGGGGACAGATTCGCAGAGCGCGGTAAAGAAGCAGTAACCAAAGGCGTGGTAAAACGCATCAATGCCGGCAAAACGGGAGAACCCCATGCTGATCCAGACCCTCGGCGATACCGCCGCCCCCGCCGGGCACCGCCCAGCGCCCCTGGCAACCGCAGCAACCGCGCGCACACCCGGTTCGATGCCTGGTGCTTTCGGTGCGCTCATGACCGAGCTTGAGCGCCAGCAGCGCCCGGGGCCTGCCGCAGATCCGCGGCAAACCGATTCGCCCGGTGCCAAAACCGAACCGGCAGTCGAAGACGAAACCGAGGGCGCATCGAGCGACACGCCCGAACAGGCAGCGTCAGATAGTGCGGAGCCGGATGGTACCTCCGAGCACGAAACGCCAGATTTTGGCCTGATTTCAGATCTCGATGATGAAGCCCCGCTTGCCACCGAGATCGCGCCGAAGGGCCCGGAAGCGTCCGGCGAGGGCGCTGCCAAGGATGCCATCAGCGGCCAGGATGCAGCCGCACATTCAACCCAGCCCGGCCTTGGGGGCGCAGACAATGCGGCTTCCGGCGCGGCGCGGACCGGAGCCGGGGCGGCATCTGTCGCCACGCTGCCCGGAGCCGTGGGTGCACAAGGCGAATCGACGCCGACCGCAGTTGCAGCCCTCGGGGCAAACGTCGCGCATGCCATCGCCGGTGACGCACCTCCGGCGCGGCCCTTCGCGCGCGCCGGCGCCGAGCCCAATGGCCAGCCCATGCAACCCATCGATCGCATGGCTGCGCATCATGCAGACCAGGGCACCACGCCGGGCGCACGAATCGCGGGAGCATCGGCAGAAACCGGCCTTGGCGCGCCATCAGCCAATCACACCCCCGCACGACAGGCGCAAACAGGCGGCGCAAACGGCGCGCAGCCGGGGCTGACAGCCGGCCCTGCAAGTGATTCGCCGGCGCAGGGTGCCCTGTCCTCGCTGGCGCAATCAGTGCGCGAGCGCATCGCGGCCCAGAATGGCCGTGGCGAGACACCGCTGCACGGAGCCTGGGCCAGTTCTGCGGGCAATGCCGCGCCGGGCGGGACGGGCATTGCCCTGCCCGCCGGCATCCTGCCCATCACGCCCGCAACCTATCTGCCCTCGGCTTCCCTCGCGGCCGTGAGCGGCGATCTGCCGCGGTCCGCATCTGGTCTGGCCTCGCTGCCAGGTGCCACACCTGGCGCTGGCGAGGCCGCGCCGCTGAACGGTTTTGCCGAGATACTTTATCCCGCCGGTGCGTTGCCGATGGGTGATCCTGCGGCGCCGAACGCCCCGGCAGGCGCCCTGCCGGCACCGAACAGCCCCGCCGCCGCCGAAATGGCACGCTCGATCGCCCAGCAGATGGGTGCGCAGATCTCGGCCGATGGCAAGGGACGCTTCGAGATCGCGCTGTCACCCGCCGAACTGGGCCGGGTGGAGATGGTGCTGCAAGACAGTGACAACCGCCTGACGCTCACGGTTTTCGCCGAACGCCCGGAAACCATGGATCTGATTCGCCGCAACCTTGGCCTGCTGGCTCAGGAAATGCGCGATCTCGGCTTTGCCGGGCTTTCGCTGCAACTGGGCGGGCAAGGCGACAGGCCGGCACAAGGCAACAATGCCCGCCCCGATCTGCCGCTGGCGGCCAGCGCGCCGGAACCGGGCACGCCCGCCACGGCGCGCCGGCTGGCGTCAGAACTTGCCTCCGATCACCTTGATCTGCGCCTTTGACAGGATAGATACATGGAAATTCAGAACTATTTCAGCGCAACCAGCAACCCTGGCCAGGCCGGCCCGCAAGGGCAGATGGGCGATTACCAGACCTTTCTGAACATGCTCACGGTGCAGATGCGCAACCAGGATCCGCTCAACCCGCAGTCGGCAACCGATTTTGCCGTGCAGCTGGCGACCTTCTCTTCGGTCGAGCAGCAGACCCAGACCAACCAGTTGCTCACCGCGCTTCTGGGGCGCGCGGGCCTGGCCGATCTGGGCTCCTGGGTGGGGATGGAGGCGCGCATCCACGGCGGCGCCTGGTATGACGGCGAGCCGGTATCGCTGGCCCCCGATCCCGCCTTCGGGGCTGACCGCGCCTTCCTGATCGTGCGCGACGAATTCGGCACGCAGATCGACCGGCGCGAGATCGCGATCAACTCGCATACGCTGAACTGGGACGGGGTGCGCGAGGATGGCATGCCGGCACCAAACGGGCGCTATACGTTCGAGCTGGAATCGCGCGCCGGCGAAACGGTGCTCGATACCGCCAGCGTGGCAACCTATCAGCCCATCATCGAGGCCCGCAACGAGGGCGGCCAGACGCTGCTGGTGCTTCCGGGCGGGCTGCTGGTGGACAGTGCCGATGTCAGCGGCCTGCGCCGGCCGCGCCCGGCGCCGGAGACAAGCTGACGGGGCATGGGCTCAGCGCAGCAGAATCCCGGCGACAAAGGCCAGGGCGCTGACCACGGCCCCCGATACGAACCACAGCACCGGCGCGCCATGCGCGCGTCCCGGCTCCGGGCTGGCGGGATTGCGCAACCGTATCAGAGCGGCCTCCACCGTGCCCGGCAGCAGCGGGCCAAACCGCCCCAGCACGCGCAACGTCTGCGCCAGATCGCGCGCCAGCGCCGCCGGCCCCAGATTGCCACGGATGTAATCCTCGACCACCGGGCGCGCGACCTCCCAGATGTTGATGGTCGGATTGAGCGAACGCGCCACCCCCTCGACCACGACCATGGTGCGTTGCAGCAAGATCAGCTCGGTGCGGGTCTGCATGCCGAAGCGCTCGGTCACTTCGAACAGATAGTTCAGCAACCGCGCCATCGAGATATGTGTGGCATCCATGCCGAAGATCGGCTCGCCGACCGAGCGCAGCGCCCGCGCGAAAGCCTCCAGATCCTGATCGGCGGGCACATAGCCGGCCTCGAAATGAACCTCGGCGACGCGGCGGTAATCCTTGCGGATGAAACCGAACAGGATCTCGGCATAGACGCGGCGGGTGTATTCGTCGATCTGGCCCATGATGCCGAAATCGAAGGCGATCAGATCGCCATTGGCGGCCACCTTCAGATTGCCCTGGTGCATGTCGGCGTGAAAGAACCCGTCGCGCATGGCATGGCGCAGAAAGAGTCGCAGCACCCGCGCGCCCAGTTCCACCCGGTCCACGCCCAGCGCGTCGATGGCATCGTTGTCGCCCAGTGGCACCCCTTCGGCCCAGCCCAGCGTCATCATCCGCCGGCCGGACAGATGCCAGACCGGACGCGGCACGCGAAACCCTGCATCGCCTTCGGTATTGGCGGCAAACTCGGCCGCGGCGGCGGTCTCCAGCCGCAGATCCAGCTCGGCCAGCGTCACGCTTTCAAAATGGTCGATCACATCGGCCGGACGCAACCGCCGTGTCGAGGGCAGCAGCCGCTCGATCATCCAGGCGGCAAAATGAAAGGCGTCGATATCCTTGCGAAACGCCTTTTCGATGCCCGGACGCAACACCTTGACGGCAACCTCCTGGCCCGTTGTTGCCAGCCGCGCATGATGCACCTGTGCGATCGAGGCCGCGGCAATCGGCTCTGAAAAGCTGGAAAAGACGCCATCAACCGGCAGGTCCAGTTCGGATTCGATGGTCGCGCGTGCCCGCGCCATCGAAAACGGCGGCAGCTTGTCCTGAAGGTAGCGCAGTTGCTCGGCCAGATCGGTGCCGACGATATCGGGGCGGGTGGCAAGGGTCTGGCCGAACTTGATATAGGCCGGGCCCAGCGCGGTCAGCGCGCGCACCAGCGGCGGCAGCGCGGGATCGCCGCGCAACCCCAGAATCTTGAACGGCCAGCCCAGAACACGTGCCGCCAGCCGCAGCCTGGGGGGGGCATTCATCGCCTCCAGCACCACGCGCATCGCCCCGGTGCGCTCGAACGTGGCGCCGGTGCGGATCAGACGCCAGATATTGTGCGGACCGCGCATCGCTCAGATCTTCCAGCCGGAATGCAGCGCGGCAATACCCATCGACAGGTTGCGGTAGCGCACCTGCTCGAAGCCCGCCTCGCGGATCATCGCCGCGAAGGCTTCCTGATCAGGAAAGCGGCGGATCGATTCGACGAGATACTGGTAGCTGTCGCGGTCCCCTGCCACCGCCTGCCCCATCGCCGGGATCACATTGAACGAATAGAGGTCATAAAGCCTTTGCAGCGCCGCATTGGGCAACTGGCTGAACTCCAGCACCATCAACCGCCCGCCGGGACGCAGCACGCGAAGGGCCTCGCTCAGCGCGACCGGAATGCGCGTGACATTGCGGATGCCGAAGCTGATTGTATAGGTATCGAAGCTGTTGTCGGCGAAGGGCAGCGCCATGGCGTCGCCGACCACCCAGTCCAGCGCCTCGGCCCGGCTTTCGGCCTCGGCGCGCTTGCGCCCCTCGATGAGCATCGATTCCGTCATGTCGAGCACCGTCGCGCTGGCTCCCGCCCCGGCGCGCGCCAGAAACCGAAAGGCCACATCGCCCGTGCCGCCGGCCACATCAAGGAGCGACTGGCCGGGGTGCGGTGCCAGCCAGTCCATCATCGCATCCTTCCAGATGCGGTGGATGCCCAGCGACATCAGATCGTTCATCACGTCATATTTGCTGGCGACACGCGTGAAGACCCCGTGCACCATGCCCGCCTTGCGGCCCTCATCAACGGTCTGAAAGCCGAAATGCGTCGTCTGCGGGTTGTCCGGGCTCATCGTCGATCCTGTGAGAGCTTGCGCCTTGCCCTTCCTTACAGGATGCTGCGCCCCCTGCACAATGCGACGCCGTAACCCGGAGGCCCGCTTGCCCGAACTGCCTGAAGTGGAAACCGTGCGCCGGGGCCTGGAGCCGGCGATGGCCGGCCGGGTCATTGCCCGCGCCGAGATCCGCCGCGAGGGGCTGCGCTGGCCCTTCCCCGCGGGGCTGGCCGAACGGCTGGAAGGCGCGCGCGTGTTGGCGCTGCGGCGGCGGTCGAAATATCTGCTGGCCGAGCTTTCCAGCGGCGAGACGATGCTGCTGCATCTGGGCATGTCCGGGCGCATGACGGTCAGCGGGCTGGCCGCGCCCTTCGTGCCGGGGCAGTTTCATCACCACCACCCGGTGCCGGAAAAGCATGATCATGTGGTGCTGCATATGGAGGGGGGCGCGCGAATCACCTTCAACGATACACGCCGTTTCGGGGCGCTGGACCTGCTGACCACTGCCCATGCCGACAACCACCCGCTGCTGGCCACACTGGGCCCCGAGCCGCTGGGCAACGGCTTCAACGCCGCCTGGCTGGGGGCGCGACTGGCCGGTCGGCGCGGGCCGATCAAGGCGTTGTTGCTGGATCAGCGCGTGGTGGCGGGTCTGGGAAACATCTATGTCAGCGAGGCGCTGTTTCGCGCAGGCATCCACCCCGCGCGCGCCGGCGGGCGGATCGGCACCGCGCGGCTGGAACGGCTGGTGGGGATGATCCGCGCCGTGCTGGCCGAAGCGATCGAGGCCGGTGGCTCCAGCCTGCGCGACTATCGCCAGGCCAGCGGCGAGCTGGGCTACTTTCAGCACCGGTTTCGCGTCTATGACCGCGAGGGGGAGCCCTGCACCACCCATGGTTGCGACGGGCGGATCAGGCGCATCGTGCAGGGTGGGCGCTCCAGCTACTTCTGCCCGCGCTGCCAGCGATAGCGCGGCAGAGATTGCTTGAACCCTGTGCCCATCCTGCTAGACACGGGCGCGAAATTGCCTAAACGGGGTCTCCTCATGGCTTACGAAACCATCGTCGTCGAAATCGCTCAGCATGTCGCACTGATCCGGCTCAACCGGCCCGATGCGCTGAACGCGCTGAACTCGAAGCTGCTGGGCGAACTGGCCGAGGCCCTGACCGCAGCCGAAAAGAACGACAAGGTGCGCTGCATCGTCATTACCGGCTCGGAGAAAGCCTTTGCCGCCGGCGCCGATATCGGCGAGATGGCGGGCAAGAGCTATGTCGATGTGTTCGAGAGTGATTTCTTCACCCCCGAGACCGAGGCCCTGCTGCGCGTACGCAAGCCGATCATCGCCGCCGTGGCCGGCTACGCCCTGGGCGGCGGCTGCGAGCTGGCGATGATGTGCGACTTCATCATCGCTGCCGACAATGCCAAGTTCGGCCAACCCGAGATCAACCTGGGCGTGGTGGCCGGGATCGGCGGCACCCAGCGGCTGACACGCTTCGTCGGCAAGTCGAAGGCCATGGACATGCACCTGACCGGGCGCTTCATGGATGCCGAAGAGGCCGAGCGTTCGGGGCTGGTGAGCCGCGTGGTGCCGGCCAAGAAACTGATCGAGGAGGCCATGGCGGCGGCACAGAAGATCGCCTCCAAATCGGCCATCGCCACCAAGGTCGTCAAGGAAGCGGTCAACCGCAGCTACGAGACCACGCTGCGCGAGGGGCTGCTGTTCGAGCGCCGCTCGTTTCATGCGCTGTTCAACACCGAGGATCAGAAGGAAGGCATGAACGCCTTTCTGGAAAAGCGCGAAGCGCAGTTCCGCGACCTCTGAGCCGCGAAATATCTCGCGACACCCCCACACGATTCCCGCTTTCCTTTGTCCGGGCTTTGCCGTATAGGCTGCCGCCACATGCGCGTGGGCCCGCTTAGGCAAGAATCGATCCGGTCATCCTGCACCGGGTATGGGTCTTTTGCGCGACGAAACCGTAACAGACCTGAGAGACCCACAAACCATGGCCAATACGCCCCAGTCCAAGAAACGCGCCCGCCAGAACGAGCGCCGCTTTGCCGTGAACAAGGCGCGCCGCTCGCGCATCCGCACCTTCCTGCGCAAGGTCGAAGAAGCGATCGCATCGGGCAATGCCGACGCCGCCAAGACCGCGCTGCTGGCCGCCCAGCCCGAACTGGACCGTGGTGTCACCAAGGGCGTGCTGCACAAGAACACCGTGGCGCGCAAGATGTCGCGCCTGACGGCCCGCGTGAAGGCGCTCGGCGCCTGAACCACAACCGGCACCGGCAGAACTGATCAAAAGCCCCGGCATTGATCAAGAATCAAAGTGACAGGCGCATCGCATTGATGCGCCTTTGCTTTTTTCTGCACGCAGGCCAGAAACTTCCTGCGTTCCGGCCAGAAATACGGGGCCATCCTGCCGGATTTCGGGAATCTGTGGCCCATGGCACACGCCTGTCACGATTCGTTTCATGCAGTTTCATGTCAAGTGACATGTTTGATTGCCCTTCGCCCCGGCCTCTTGCTAGCGTGACCTTGCGATTCACATTGCCCTGGGGGGGTTCGGATGTGACACGTGGAGAACCGCTATACCCGGCGCCAGCCGGGATATTGCGTGTTTTCATGTGTTCCGCGCAGCAGATGTCGGCTTCGACATTGCGACAGCGCGGCCGACCCTTTTTTCTGGATAGCGTGCCTTGGCGCGCATTGCTCTTGTTTACGGCTCCGCCGCTACCGGAGCCATGGTTTCGGCCCGTGGCAGCGCCGCATCGCCAGGAATTCGCCCCGGATCTGGGCGGCAGATCATAACAACAAAGGCCGGGCGCAGGGGCGCGCGGCGCATGGGTCGGGACAGAATGACACAAGCGGCGTGGAGCGAGGTTCGGAACATCCTGCGGGGATCGGTCGGCGAGAACAATTTCATCACCTGGATCGAACCCCTGCGACTGGCTGAACTGCGCGACGGCGTCGCCCGGCTGAGTGCTCCCACCAATTTCGTCGCCAACTGGGTCAACCGCAACTTCGCCGAACATATTCTGCGCGGCCTTGCCAGCAGCGGCCAGGAAGTGCATCGCGTCGAGATCATTGTCGATGCCCAATCCTCGGGCCGCGCCGGCGGCGCCGATGCGGCGCGCGATGCGGCCCGTCCGGCGCGAAGGGCCATCACCGGCCCGGCCCGGCCGGCCGGTGGCCCGGCGCGCAGCAGCGAGGAGGGCGATCTGCCCGGCGCGGCGCTCGATGCGCGCTTCACCTTCGACAATTTCGTTGTCGGCAAGCCCAATGCGCTCGCCCATGCCGCCGCGCGACGGGTTGCCGAGGGCGGCACGGTCACCTTCAATCCGCTGTTCCTTTATGGCGGTGTCGGGCTTGGCAAGACGCATCTGATGCATGCCATCGCCTGGGAACTGCATTCGCGCCAGCCTGGCCTGCGGGTGCTCTATCTCTCTGCCGAGCAGTTCATGTATCGCTTCGTGCAGGCGCTGCGCGAACGCCAGATCATGGATTTCAAGAGCCTCTTTCGTTCGGTCGATGTGCTGATGGTGGATGATGTGCAATTCATCGCCGGCAAGGAAAGCACGCAGGAGGAATTCTTCCACACCTTCAATGCGCTGGTTGACCAGAACAAGCAGATCGTCATTTCCGCCGATCGCGCACCGGGCGAGATCAAGGATCTGGAGGACCGCATCAAGAGCCGCCTGCAGTGCGGCCTGGTGGTTGATCTGCACCCCACCGATTACGAATTGCGCCTGGGCATCCTGCAGCAGAAGATCGAGCAGAACCGCGTTACCTATGGCAATGTGGTGATCGATACCGGCGTGCTGGAGTTTCTGGCCCATCGCATCACCACCAATGTACGCGTGCTCGAAGGCGCGCTGACGCGGCTTTTCGCGCTGGCCAGTCTGGTCGGGCGCGAGGTCACGCTCGATCTGGCGCAGGATTGTCTGGCCGATATCCTGCGCTCCTCGGATCGCAAGGTCACCGTCGAGGAAATCCAGCGCAAGGTTGCCGAGCATTACAACATCCGCCTCTCGGACATGATCGGCCCCAAGCGGCTGCGCACCATCGCCCGTCCGCGCCAGGTCGCCATGTATCTGGCCAAGCAGATGACCACCCGCTCCCTGCCCGAGATCGGCCGCCGCTTTGGCGGGCGCGACCACACCACCATCATGCATGGCGTGCGCAAGGTCGAGGAGCTGCGCGCACAGGACACGCAACTGGCCGAGGATCTGGACCTGCTGCGCCGGCTTCTGGAAAGCTGACACGGGCTTGACCTTGGCCGCAAAGGGCCGCAAACCAGCCAAAAGCCCTTGAGGCCGCTCTGGTTTCGGCTAGTCTCGGCCTCCCTGTCCAGACAGTTTGCCGCCCGGCGGAGGAATTGCACCCATGAAGATCAGTATCGAACGCGCCATTCTGCTCAAGGCCGTTGCACAGGCGCAGTCGGTCGTCGAGCGGCGCAACACCATTCCGATCCTGGCCAATGTCCTGATCGAGGCCGAGGGCGATACCGTCAGCTTGCGCGCCACCGATCTTGACATCGAGGTCGTGGACCGCGCACCGGCGCAGGTGGAGCGCGCCGGCTCCACCACGGTCTCGGCGGTCATGCTGCACGAGATCGTCCGCAAGCTGCCCGATGGCGCGCTGGTCCAGTTGACCGACGATCCGCGCACCGGCCGGCTGACGGTGGAGGCCGGGCGCTCGAACTTCGCGCTCGCCACCCTCCCGCGCGAGGATTTCCCGGTCATGGCCTCATCGGAATATACCTCGAATTTCGCCGCCCGCGCCGGCGACCTGCGCCGGCTCTTCGAAAAATCCAAATTCGCCATCTCGACCGAAGAGACGCGCTATTACCTCAACGGCGTCTATATGCATGTCGCCGAGGGCGAGAACGGGCGCGTGCTGCGCTGCGTGGCCACCGATGGCCACCGGCTGGCGCGTGTCGATGCCGCCCTGCCCGCGGGCGCAGAGGACATGCCCGGCGTGATCGTGCCGCGCAAGACGGTGGGCGAACTGCGCAAGCTGCTTGACGACGAGGATATGCAGATCGCCATTTCGGTCTCCGAGACCAAGATCCGCTTCGCCACGCCTGAAATCTCGCTGACCTCGAAGGTGATCGATGGCACCTTCCCCGATTACACGCGGGTCATCCCGCAGGGCAACACCAAGCGCCTTGAAGTGGACGCCAGCGAATTCGCCAAGGGCGTGGACCGGGTGGCCACCGTTTCCTCGGAGCGGTCGCGCGCCGTCAAGCTGATGCTGGAGGAAGACAAGCTGACGCTTTCGGTCAATGCCCCCGACAGTGGCGCGGCCACCGAGGAACTGGTGGTGGCCTATGGCGACGAGCGGCTGGAGATCGGCTTCAATGCCAAATACCTGCTGGAAATCGCCAGCCAGATCGACCGCGAGAATGCGGTGTTCCTGTTCAACACCGCTGGCGACCCGGCGCTGGTGCGCGAGGGCGGCGATACCAGCGCGGTCTATGTCGTGATGCCGATGCGCGTCTGAGGCGCGGCGCGCCGGCGGCAAGCCGCCGCGGCGCCCCCCTCGCACCGCTTGCGCCCCTCGCATGGCCTATCGTCTGACCCAGCTTGCCCTGTCGTATTTTCGCTCCCATCGGCGGCTTGTGGCGAATTTCGATGGCCGCCCGGTGGCTTTTGTCGGCGCGAATGGCGCGGGCAAGACCAATCTGCTGGAGGCCATTTCGCTTCTGTCGCCGGGGCGCGGGCTGCGCCGCGCCGCACCCGAGGAACTGGTGCGCCAACCCGAGGCGCTTGGCTGGAAGATCGCTGCCACGCTGCACGCCTCCGGCCAAAGCCACGAGATTGAAACCACCGCCCAGCCGGGCCAGCCGCGCAGCCTGCGCATTGATGGCAAGGCCGCCGCACAGGCCGCACTGGGCCGGCTGGGGGCCGTGCTGTGGCTGACCCCGGCCATGGATCGGCTGTGGATCGAAGGCGCCGAGGGGCGGCGGCGTTTTCTGGACCGTATGGCGCTGGGCTTCTTTCCTGATCATGCCGAAGCCACGCTGACCTATGAAAAAGCCATGCGCGATCGCAACCGCCTGCTGCGCGAGCAACATGCGGATGGCGCCTGGTATGGCGCGCTCGAAGCGCAGATGGCCATGGCCGGGGCGCTGATCAGTGCCAATCGCCGCGCCCTGATCGCCCGGCTGGCCGAGACCGCCGCGCCAACGGGCGACTTCCCGATGGCCGATCTGGCGCTGGCCTGCGATGCCCCGCCCCTTGAGGCGGATCTGGAGAGCGCACTCGCCGAGGGGCGACGGCGCGACCTGGCCGCCGGGCGCAGCCTGATCGGCCCGCACCGCGCCGATCTGACCGCGATCTGGCACGACAAGGGTATGAGCGCGGCGCAATGTTCGACCGGCGAGCAGAAGGCGCTGCTGATCGCGCTGATCCTCGCCCATGCCCGCGCCCTCGCCGCCGATCGCGGGGCGCCGCCGATCCTGCTGCTCGACGAGGTTGCCGCCCATCTTGACGCCGGGCGGCGCGCGGCGCTTTATGACGAAATCTGCGCGCTGGGTGCGCAAGCCTTCATGACCGGCACCGAACCGCTGCTCTTTGCCCAGCTTGGCGCGCGCGCGCAGGTGCTGGCCCTGCAAGACGATGCCGGCCAGACCCGTCTCAAGGAATGCCCCGCATCATGACACCGCAACGGATCACCCTGATCACCCTTGGCGTGGCCGATCTGGCGCGCGCGCTCGCTTTCTACAACCAGCTTGGCTGGCAGGTAGACGAACAGGGCGAAAACATCGCCTTCTTCGATCTTGGCGGATTGAAGCTGGCACTGTTCGACGCCACGGCGCTGGCCCATGATCAGGGGCGCACCGGGGCGAGCCTTGGCACGGGGGCGGTGACGCTGGCGCAAAACTTCCCCAGCCCCGCCGCGGTGGATGCCGCCTTCGCCCTGGCGCTGAAAGCCGGTGCAACCGCACTGAAGCCCCCCGAGGCGGTGTTCTGGGGTGGCTATTCGGGCTATTTCGCCGATCCTGACGGCCATGTCTGGGAACTGGCGCATAACCCTTTCTGGCCACTCGACAGCGAGGGCCGGCTGGCGCCCCCATCATGACTGTCACGCTGTGGCAACTGGCGCTCTATGGCGGTGCCATCCTGCTCTTGTTCCTCACCCCCGGCCCGGTCTGGGTGGCGCTGACGGCCCGCGCGCTTGCGGGCGGCTTTGCCTCGGCGGCACCGCTGGCGGTGGGCGTGGCACTCGGCGATCTGCTCTGGCCGCTGGCGGCCATCTTCGGGCTTAGCTGGATCATCGCGGTTTACGGCGATTTCCTGACGCTGATGCGCTGGGTCGCGGTCGGGGTCTTTGTGGTGATGGGGTTGCAACTGCTGTTGCGCGCGGCCACCCCACCCGGCACCGACAGCCGCCTGACCCGTCCGGGCCATTGGGCCGGCTTTTCGGCCGGGGTGGCGGTGATCCTGGCAAACCCGAAAGCCATCCTGTTCTACATGGGCGTTCTGCCGGGTTTCTTCGATCTCAGCCGGATCACCTGGCCCGATATCGCGGCCATCCTGGCGATCTCGGCCACGATTCCGATGCTGGGCAATCTGGCGCTGGCGGCGCTTGTGGGTCGGGTGCGCCTGCTCTTGCGCTCGCCCGCGGCACTGATGCGCACCAATCGCATCGCGGGTGTTTTGCTGATCGCCGTCGGTGGGGCTATTGCGCTGAGCTGAATGTCGCGCGCCGAGGGTGCGCCCGGGTCCATGCCACAGCTGAGACCTGCGCGAAGCTGCGCAGCGAAACCGCTAAATCTTGTGGCAGGCGCGTGACAATCCCCCCCGAACTGCCTATAAGACAGGCAGCAAAATCAAGGGACATCGGCATGAGTGCTCAACCCGCCCCCACGGACGAATACGGCGCGGATTCCATCAAGGTTCTCAAGGGCCTGGATGCGGTTCGCAAACGTCCTGGCATGTATATCGGCGATACTGACGACGGCTCTGGCCTGCATCACATGGTCTATGAGGTGGTCGATAACGGCATCGACGAGGCGCTGGTCGGCCATGCCGATGCCGTGACGGTGATCATTCACACCGACAACTCGGTTTCCGTCACCGATAACGGGCGCGGCATTCCCACCGACATTCATACCGAAGAGGGGGTCTCGGCCGCCGAGGTGATCATGACCCAGCTCCATTCCGGGGGCAAATTCGACAGCAATTCCTACAAGGTCTCTGGCGGGTTGCACGGGGTCGGTGTTTCGGTGGTGAACGCGCTCTCGGACTGGCTGGAACTGCGCATCTGGCGCGCCGGCAAGGAACATTACGCCCGTTTTGAGCGCGGCGACACGGTGGTGCCGCTCAAGGTGGTCGGCGACGCGCAGGGCCGCAAGGGCACCGAGGTGCGCTTCATGGCCTCGCTCGAGACTTTCTCGAACCTCGACTACAGTTTCAAGACACTGGAGAACCGGCTGCGCGAGCTGGCCTTCCTCAATTCCGGGGTGCGCATCATCCTTGAAGATCGCCGGCCGGCGGAGAAGCTGCACAGCGAACTCTACTACGATGGCGGCGTGCGCGAATTCGTGCGCTATCTCGACCGCTCGAAAACCCCGGTGATGCCCGAGCCCATCTTCATCACCGGCGAGCGCGACGGCATCGGCATCGAAGTGGCGATGTGGTGGAATGACAGCTACCACGAGACCGTGCTGCCGTTCACCAACAACATTCCCCAGCGCGATGGCGGCACGCATATGGCGGGCTTCCGCGGCGCGCTCACGCGCACCATCAACAACTATGCGCAAAGCTCCGGGATCGCCAAGAAGGAGAAGGTCAACTTTACCGGCGACGATGCCCGCGAAGGGCTGACCTGCGTGCTCTCGGTCAAGGTGCCTGACCCCAAGTTCTCCAGCCAGACCAAGGACAAGCTGGTCTCATCCGAGGTGCGCCCCGCGGTCGAGAACCTGGTCGGCGAGAAACTCGCAGAATGGTTCGAGGAAAACCCCGCGCAGGCGAAGTCCATCGTCGGCAAGATCATCGAGGCCGCGCTGGCGCGCGAAGCCGCCCGCAAGGCGCGTGATCTGACGCGCCGCAAGACCGCGCTTGATGTCGCCTCGCTGCCCGGCAAGCTGGCCGATTGCCAGGAAAAGGACCCCGCGCTGTCGGAACTGTTCCTTGTCGAGGGTGATTCGGCCGGCGGTTCGGCCAAGCAGGGACGCTCACGCCAGAACCAGGCGGTGCTGCCGCTGCGCGGCAAGATCCTCAATGTCGAGCGCGCGCGCTTTGACCGCATGCTTTCCAGCCAGGAGATCGGCACCATCATCACGGCGCTGGGCACCGGCATCGGGCGCGATGAATTCGACCTCAGCAAACTGCGCTACCACAAGATCGTCATCATGACCGATGCCGATGTCGATGGCGCGCATATCCGCACGCTGCTTCTGACCTTCTTCTTCCGCCAGATGCCGCAGCTGATCGAGGCGGGCCATCTCTATATCGCCGAGCCGCCGCTCTTCAAGGTCGCCCGCGGGCGCTCCGAGGTCTATCTGAAGGACAAGCCCGCGCTGGAGGATTACCTGATCCAGCAAGGCATCGAGGGCGCGGTGCTCAAGCTTGAATCCGGCGAGGAAATCACTGGCCAGGATCTTCTGCGCATCGTCACCGAAGCCCGGCAGATACGTCGCAGCCTCGAAGCGTTCCCCACGCATTATTCGCAAAACATCCTCGAACAGGCCACCATCGCCGGTGCGCTGGTGCCGGGTGTGCTGGATGCCGATGCCCAGTCCGTCGCCGACCGCGTGGCCGAACGGCTCGATCTGGTGGCGCGCGAATATGAAACGGGCTGGCAGGGCCGGCCAACCCAGGATCACGGCCTGCGCCTGACGCGGATGCTGCGCGGGGTCGAGGAGGTGCGCCTGCTCGACGGTCCGGTGCTGCGCTCGGGCGAGGCCAAACGCCTGGCGCGGTTCACCGAGGCGCTGCAAGAGGTCTATGCCAGCCCCGCCCGGCTGGTGCGCAAGGAACGCAGCCAGCTCATTCATGGCCCGGTCGATCTGCTCAAGGCCATCCTCGCCGAGGGCGAGAAGGGGCTGACGCTGCAGCGCTACAAGGGCTTGGGCGAGATGAACCCCGAACAGCTCTGGGAAACCACGCTCGACCCCAATGCCCGCATCTTCCTGCAGGTCAAGATCGACGACCTTGCCGAGGCCGACGACATCTTCAGCAAGCTGATGGGCGATGTCGTCGAACCCCGGCGCGAGTTCATCCAGCGCAACGCGCTCAACGTCGAAAACCTTGACGCCTGATCTTACCGGCCCGCACGGGCTTGTCATGCGCCTGCAGGGGCTTGATGTCGGTTTTCGCTTCAAAAGCGGCGAATTTCGGCTACACCTGCATCAGACTGCGCCCTCACCGCCCAAAGGCCCGGTGAGGGCCGCAATGCGAGCAGCTACAGGGAGCCCCATGTATGGATCTTGAATCGGTCAAAGCCTCCTATCGCCGTTGGGCGCCGGTCTATGACAGGACCTTCGGCCGCATCACCCGCATGGGCCGCGAGCGCGCCGTATCGGCGATCAACGCGCGCCGCGGCCGGGTGCTGGAAGTGGGCGTCGGCACCGGCCTTTCACTGGCCAGCTATGCCCCGCATCTTGAGGTCTGGGGGATCGACTATTCGGAAGACATGCTGAGCCGCGCCCGCCAGCGCGTTGCCGATCAGCGGCTGCACCAGGTGCGCGCCCTGCATCAGATGGATGCCCAGAACCTCGATTTCCCCGATGCCCATTTCGACACGGTGGTGGCCATGTATCTGGTCTCGGTGGTGCCCAACCCCGAGCGCGTCATGGCCGAGATCGCCCGTGTCTGCAAACCCGGCGGGCAGGTGATCATCATCAACCATTTCGCCCGTGAGCGCGGCTTCTGGGCGCTGCTTGAGCGCCTTTTCGCGCCTCTTGCCGACAAGCTCGGCTGGCACTCCGATTTCGAGCGCGACCGCATCCTGGGCGAGCCTTCGCTGCGCATCGCCGAAGAGCGCCGGATGGCACCGCTGGGTCTGTTTACTTTCCTGCGTCTGCAAAAGAACTGATCCAAGCCGGGGGCCGGCCCCCAGCCCGGCTCAGGGCTTCAGCCGTTCGGCCTGCCAATCCAGCTGCGAGGCCATGAAACTGGCGATGAAATAATAGCTGTGGTCATGGTCGGCATGTCGGCGCAGGGTCAGCTTCTGCCCGGCATCGGCGCAGGCCGCCGCCAGCCTTTCAGGCATCAACTGGCTTTCCAGAAATCCGTCTGCCGCACCCTGATCGACCAGAATATCCGGCAACCGCGCCCCGTCTTCGATCAGCCGGCAGGCATCATAGTCTGCCCAGGCAGCACGCTCGGCCCCCAGATAGAGGCCCAGCGCCTTCTGCCCCCAGGGGCAATCGCCTGGTGCACAGATCGGTGCGAAGGCCGAAACCGCCCGGAACCGCTGCGGATCGCGCAGCGCCATGGTCAGCGCGCCATGGCCACCCATCGAATGACCCATGATGCCCTGGCGCGCCATATCGGCGGGAAACCGCGCCGCCAGCAGCGCGGGCAATTCAGCCTCGATATAGCTGCGCATCCGGTAGTGCCGCGCCCAGGGTTTCTGCGTCGCATCGACATAGAACCCCGCGCCAAGGCCGAAATCATAGGCGCCCCGCGGATCATCCGGCACATCCTCGCCACGCGGGCTGGTATCAGGCGCGACGAAGATCAACCCGTGGCGTGCGCAGGCGGCGCGGAATTCGCCCTTCTCGGTCACATTGGCCCAGGTGCAGGTCAGGCCGGAGAGATACCACACCACCGGAAGCCGGGCGTCGGGGGCATGGTCGGGGATGAAGATGGAAAACTCCATCGGCGTGCCGGTCTCGCGGCTGTCATGGCGCCAGACCTCCTGCCAGCCACCATGGCTGCGCCAGCGGTTGATGCGTTCCATCAATAGACCACCACCGAGCGGATGGATTTGCCCGCATGCATCAGATCGAAACCCTTGTTGATCTCTTCAAGGCTCAATGTGTGGGTGATCATCGGGTCGATCTCGATCTTGCCGTTCATATACCAGTCCACGATCTTCGGCACATCGCTGCGTCCGCGCGCGCCGCCAAAGGCCGAGCCCTTCCAGACCCGCCCGGTGACCAGTTGGAAGGGACGGGTGGCAATTTCCTTGCCGGCCTCCGCCACGCCGATCACCGTGGAAACCCCCCATCCGCGATGGCAGGCCTCCAGCGCCTGACGCATGACATTGGTGTTGCCCGTGCAGTCAAAGGTGTAATCCGCCCCGCCATCGGTCATTTCCACCAGATGCGCGACGATGTCGCCGCCGATCTTCGCGGGATTGACGAAATCGGTCATGCCGAACATGCGGCCCCATTGCGCCTTGTCATCGTTGATATCGACACCGATGATCCTGTCGGCGCCAACCATGCGCGCGCCCTGAATGACATTGAGCCCGATGCCCCCCAGGCCGAACACAACGACATTCGCCCCCGGCGTCACCTTCGCGGTGTTGATCACCGCCCCCACCCCCGTCGTCACGCCGCAGCCGATATAGCAGATCTTGTCGAAGGGCGCGTCACTGCGCACCCTGGCCAGCGCAATCTCGGGCAGAACGGTGAAATTGCTGAAGGTCGAACAGCCCATGTAATGATAGACCGGCTGCCCCCTGTAGCTGAAGCGCGTGGTGCCGTCGGGCATCACCCCCTTGCCCTGGGTGGCGCGGATCGCGGTGCACAGGTTGGTCTTGCCGCTCAGGCAGCTTTTGCACTGCCGACATTCGGGCGTATAGAGCGGGATCACATGATCGCCCGGCTTGAGCGAGGTCACGCCGCGCCCCACCTCGCGCACCACACCCGCGCCTTCATGGCCCAGGATCGAGGGAAAGATGCCCTCGCTGTCGAACCCGTCCAGCGTGTAGCTGTCGGTATGGCAGATGCCGGTGGCCATGATCTCGACCAGCACTTCGCCATCGCGCGGGCCTTCCAGATCAAGCTCAACGATTTCAAGGGGTTTCTTTGCCTCGAAGGCTACGGCGGCGCGGGTTTTCATGGGGCGTTCCTTCTGATTGGGACTTGAACGCAACCTAACGCGGAGCCGCTCGTTATACTATTTCACTTGCGCCCCTCCACGGCCTTTTGCGGCATTGCAAGCGGTTGCGAGAGGAACGGAATGCGCTATAGCTAGGCGCCATGAGCACCGCATTCTTTACCGACCCCGCCTGCCTTGATCACATCACCCCCGATGGCCATCCCGAGCGGGTCGCCCGGCTGGAGCATGTGTTGCGCGCCCTCGACACCCCGGCCTTTGCCGCGCTCCGGCGCCATCAGGCCCGGCCCGGCGCGGTTGACGAATTGCTGCGCTGCCATCCGCAAGACTATATCGACAGCATCCGCGCGGCGATTCCCGCCCAGGGCAGCCATCAGCTTGATGAAGACACCCATGTCTCGCCGGGCAGCTGGGATGCCGCGCTGGGTGGGCTGGGGGCAACGCTCGGCGCGCTGGATGCGGTGCTTTGCGGGCAGGCGCACAATGCCTTCGCCGCCATCCGTCCGCCGGGGCATCATGCCGAGACCGCCAAGCCGATGGGGTTTTGCCTCTTTGGCAATGTTGCCATCGCCGCCAAACGCGCGCTCGATCATCACGGACTCAAGCGCGTGGCGGTGGTGGATTTCGATGTGCATCACGGCAATGGCACACAAGACCTGCTGTGGAACGAGGCGCGCGCGCTCTTTGTTTCCAGCCATCAGATGCCGCTCTGGCCCGGCACCGGGGCGGCCGAGGAAACCGGCGCGCATGACAATATCCTCAACCTGCCGCTGCCACCGGGCTGTGGCGGGGCGATGTTCCGCGATGCCTATGCGCGCCATGTCCTGCCCCGGCTGGAGGCATTCGCGCCTGAATTGGTGCTGGTCTCGGCCGGCTTCGATGCCCATGTCGCCGATCCGCTGGCGCAACTGGCCCTTGAGGTCGAGGACTTCGAATGGATCACCCACCGGCTTTGCGATCTGGCCGAGCGCCATGCCGGCGGGCGGCTGGTTTCGGTGCTGGAAGGCGGCTATAACCTTGAAGCGCTGGCGCAGTCTGTGGCGGCGCATGTGACAGTCCTGATGGAGCGCGGCGCATGAAGGCAGTGGCAGAGATGAGCTTCGAGGAGGCTCTCAAGGAGCTGGAATCGGTCGTCGGCCAGCTGGAACGCGGCGATGTCGAGCTGGAGAAATCCATCACCCTCTATGAGCGCGGCGCCGAGCTGAAGGCACATTGCGAGGCCCGGCTGGCGCAGGCGCAGGCCCGGATCGAACAGATCACCCTTGCCGAGAGCGGCACGCCGGCGGGCACGGCCCCCTTTGACGCTGGATGAGCTTTCCAGCACAGCTTTCGCAGGCGGCGCAAACGGTCGCGGCCCGGCTGGAACGGGCGCTGGCGGGTCTGCCGCCCAGCGATGTGCGCGCGGCAATGGGCCATGCGCTGGCCGGCGGCAAGGGATTGCGCGGCTTTCTGGTTCTGGAGAGCGCGGCACTGCACGGCGTGGCGCACGAACACGCCCTGACCGCAGCGGCGGCGATCGAGGCGATGCATGCCTATTCGTTGGTGCATGACGATCTGCCGGCAATGGATGACGACGATCTGCGCCGCGGTCGGCCCACCGTGCATGTGGCCTGGGACGAGGCCACGGCGATCCTGGCCGGCGATGCGCTTCAGGCGCTGGCCTTCGAACTGATCACCACACCCGGCCAGCCCGCTGCGGTCGAACTGGCACGCACGCTGGCCCGTGCGGCGGGGGCAGCCGGCATGGTGCTGGGCCAGGCGCTGGACATCGCCGCCGAAACCGCGCCCGAGCCGCTGAGCCTTGAGGCGATCACCACGCTTCAGGCCGGCAAGACCGGCGCGCTTTTCGAATGGGCCTGCACCGCCGGGCCGCGCATGGCCGGCACCGACCCGGCACCGCTCGCCGCCTATGCCCGCGCGCTGGGCCTGGCGTTTCAGATCGCCGACGATATTCTTGATGCCGAGGGCGATGCCGCCACCGCCGGCAAGCGGCTGCAAAAGGACGCCGCCGCCGGGAAGGCCACCTTCGTGTCGCTGCTGGGGCTGGAGGCGGCGCGCGCCCGTGCCGAGGCACTGGTTGACGAGGCCTGCGCCGCGCTTGCGATCCATGACGCGCGGGCAGAAAACTTGCGGCAAGCGGCGCGCTTCGTTATCAGCCGTGACAAGTGACCGGGAGGCAATGATGAGTGCGGAGCGCCCCAAGACCCCCCTGCTGGACCAGGTGCAAAGTCCGGCAGACATGAAACGGCTCAGCGATGCGCAACTGCGCCAGCTTGCCGATGAACTGCGCACCGAGACCATCAGTGCCGTCTCCGAGACCGGCGGGCATCTGGGTGCCGGCCTGGGCGTGGTGGAACTGACCGTGGCGCTTCATGCCATTTTCGACACGCCGCGCGACCGGCTGATCTGGGATGTCAGTCACCAGAGCTATCCCCACAAGATCCTCACCGGCCGGCGCGACCGGATCCGCACCCTGCGCCAGAAGGGCGGGCTTTCAGGCTTCACCAAACGCTCGGAAAGCCCCTATGATCCGTTCGGCGCCGCGCATAGCTCAACCTCGATCTCTGCGGCGCTGGGTTTCACCATGGCGCGCGAACTGGGCGGCGCGCCCGACCCGGCGCTGGGCGATGCCATCGCGGTGATCGGTGACGGCTCGATGAGCGCCGGCATGGCGTTTGAAGCGATGAACAACGCCGGCCATCTGGGCAAGCGGGTGTTCGTGATCCTCAATGACAACGAGATGTCGATCGCACCGCCGACCGGGGCGCTGTCGTCATATCTGTCGCGGCTCTATACGCAATCACCGCTGCATGACCTCAAGGCCGCCGCCAAGGGCGCGCTCAGTCTGTTGCCGCCACCCTTCCAGGAAGGGGCCAAGCGCGCCAAGGACATGCTCAAGCACATGACGATTGGCGGCACACTTTTTGAGGAGCTCGGCTTCAAATACGTCGGTCCGGTGGATGGGCATGACATGGACCAGCTTCTGGCGGTGCTGCGCACTGTGCATGACCGCGCCACCGGGCCAATGCTGGTTCATGTGCTGACCAAGAAGGGCAAGGGGTATCGCCCCGCCGAGATCGCCGCCGACAAGGGCCATGCGACAGCGAAATTCGATGTGCTGACCGGCAAACAGAAGAAGGCGCCCTCGAACGCGCCGAGCTATACCAAGGTCTTTGCCCAATCGCTGATCCGCGAAGCCACGCATGACGAGCGTATCGTCGCCGTCACGGCCGCCATGCCCGATGGCACCGGGCTGAATCTCTTTGCCGAGCGTTTCCCCAGCCGCTGTTTTGATGTCGGCATCGCCGAGCAGCATGGCGTGACCTTTTGCGCCGGGCTGGCGGCGGGCGGCATGAAGCCTTTCTGCACCATGTATTCGACCTTCCTGCAGCGCGGCTATGACCAGGTGGTGCATGACGTGGCGATCCAGCGCCTGCCCGTGCGCTTTGCCATTGACCGCGCCGGGCTGGTGGGGGCCGACGGCGCCACGCATGCCGGCTCGTTCGACGTGGCTTATCTGTCCAACCTGCCCGGTTTCGTGGTCATGGCCGCCGCCGACGAAGCCGAACTGGTGCATATGGTCGCCACCGCCGCCGCACATGATGAAGGGCCCATCGCCTTTCGCTTTCCGCGCGGCGAGGGCGTGGGCGTGGACATGCCCGAGCGCGGCACCCCGCTGGAGATCGGCCGCGGGCGCATCATCCGCGAAGGTGCGCGCGTGGCAATCCTTTCGTTCGGCACCCGGCTGACCGAGGTGCTCAAGGCCTGCGAGGGGCTGGGCGCGCGCGGCATCATGCCCACCGTCGCTGATGCGCGTTTCGCCAAGCCCCTGGACCGTGACCTGATCCTGCGCCTGGCCCGCGAGCATGAGGCGCTGATCACCATCGAGGAGGGCGCGATCGGCGGCTTCGGCAGTCATGTGGCGCAGCTTCTGGCCAATGAAGGCGTGTTTGATCGCGGGTTGAAATACCGCTCGATGGTGCTGCCGGACATCTTCATCGATCAGGCCAACCCAGCGGATATGTATGAAGCCGCCGGCATGAACGCGCCACAGATCGAGGCCAGGGTGCTGGAGGTTCTGGGCATCGGCCAGATCGCCAGCCGGCGCGCCTGAACACCCGTCTTGCAAAGCCGCCCGCCAACTGCCCCCTTGCCGCGACTGGGCGCGGGTGCCATTGTGCGCCTTGTCTCGCATCGCCCTTGGCCTGCCACATGCCCGTCGCAACCGCGCGGCAGGGTGGGGGCTGACGCAACTGGAATCCGACCATATGAAAACGCCCCGCTCGCTGCCGATCGAAACCCCGCAACACGCCGAGCCGCGCCTGTTCAGCGAGGCCGATGCGGCGGTGGATCACCTCTGCGCGCTTTATGCGCAGGCCACCGATTACCTGGTTGCGCGCTTTCAGCAATTGCTGGAGGGCGAACAGCCCAAGGCGCGGTTTCGCGCCTTCTATCCAGAGATCCGCATCACCACCACGGTGCATGATCAGCCCGACAGCCGGCTGAGCTTTGGCTATGTGCCCGAACCCGGCACCTATGCCACCACCGTCACCCGGCCTGATCTGTTTCGCAGCTATCTCAAGCAGCAGATCGGCCTGCTGCTGAAGAACCACCGGGTGCCGGTCAGCATCGGGCCGTCGGACACGCCGATCCCGCTGCATTTCGCCATGGCCGGGCGCGACGATCTGGCCCTGGCGCATAATACCGATCTGAAGCTCAGCCTGCGCGATCTGTTCGACGTGCCCGATCTGGCCGTCACCAATGACGATATCGTCAATGGCCAGGGGCTGCGCAACACCGACGGATCAGTGCCGCTGGCGCCGTTCACCGCGCAGCGGGTTGATTATTCGCTGGCCCGGCTGGCGCATTACACCGCCACCGACCCCGAGCATTTTCAGAATCATGTGCTGTTCACCAACTACCAGTTCTATGTTGATGAATTCGAAGCCTATGCGCGCCAGGCGCTGGCCGATCCGCAAAGCGGCTACACCGCCTTCGTGGGGCCGGGCAATGCGGTGATCACCGCCCCCGACAGCCCCCTGCCGACGCTGCCGCGCCTGCCGCAGATGCCCAGCTATCACCTTTTGCGCGACAACAATCAGGGGATCACGCTGGTCAATATCGGCGTGGGGCCGTCGAATGCGAAAACCGCAACCGACCATATTGCCGTGCTGCGCCCGCATGCCTGGTTGATGGTGGGCCATTGCGCGGGGCTGCGGAACTCGCAGTCCCTTGGGGATTTCGTGCTGGCCCATGCTTACCTGCGCGAGGACAATGTGCTCAATGAGGATCTGCCGGTCTGGGTGCCGATCCCCGCGCTGGCCGAGATCCAGATCGCGCTTCAGGAAGCCGTGGCCGAGATCACGATGCTTGAAGGCTACGAGTTGAAGAAGATCATGCGCACCGGCACGGTGGCCACGATCGACAACCGCAACTGGGAACTGCGCGACCAGTCCGGCCCGGTGCAGCGGCTCTCGAAATCGCGCGCCATCGCGCTGGATATGGAAAGCGCCACCATCGCCGCCAATGGTTTCCGCTTTCGGGTGCCCTATGGCACGCTGCTTTGCGTTTCCGACAAGCCGCTGCATGGCGAACTGAAGCTGCCCGGCATGGCCTCGGCCTTCTATAAGGACCAGGTATCGCGCCATTTGCAGATCGGCGTGCGCGCCATGGAGCGGCTGCGCGAGATGCCGCTGGAGCGCATCCACAGCCGCAAGCTGCGCAGCTTCGACGAAACCGCCTTCCTCTGATCTCACCCAAAACGGCGAAAAGGTGCGGATTCACCGCTTTTTTCGGGTCCGGTTCCAGCTTTGCGATTGTATGCCGAAAGGAAATGCGGCTACATGCGCAGCAGTCCCGAGGGCGCCACAACCCCCGGTGTTCCGGAAAAACCACGCCATAAAAACCGATATGGAGCGAATGATGTCCAAACCGATGACCAAAACCCAGCTCGTCGCCGCCCTTGCCGAAGAAATGGGCTCGGACAAGAAAACCGCCGGCGCCGCCCTGGATGCAGTGGGTGCGCTGGTTACGCGCGAAGTGTCGGCCGGCGGTGCCGTGACCCTGCCCGGCATTGGCAAGATCTTCTGCCGTGCCCGCCCCGAGCGTCAGGTACGCAACCCCGCCACCGGCGAGACCATGACCAAGGCCGCCGACAAGACCGTCAAGGTGACCATCGCCAAGGCGCTCAAGGACAGCGTCAACGGCTGAATGGCCCGGCAGGATCCTGCGGGGTCTTGCACAGGCGAAATATCGCGCTAGGGTCGCCCACGGGCGGCCCTTTTCTTTGCCCGGAAAGGCTTGAGGCATGGATCTTCGTGCAATCGCTATGGGGCTGGCCTTTGCGCTGATGTGGTCCTCGGCCTTTACCTCGGCGCGCATGATCGTGCTTGATGCGCCGCCCATGTTCGCGCTTTCCATGCGCTTTCTGCTTTCGGGCATGATCGGCGTGGGCATCGCCCTGGCGCTGGGCCAGAGCATGCGACTGACGCGGGGCCAGTGGCGGGCCACCGTGATCTTCGGCCTGTGCCAGAACGCGCTTTATCTGGGGCTCAACTTCATTGCCATGCAGTGGATCGAAGCCTCGGTTGCGGCCATCATCGCCTCTACCCTGCCGCTGATGGTGGCCCTTGCCGGCTGGCTATTGCTGGGGGACCGGCTGCGCCCGATGGCCGTTGCCGGGCTGATCGCGGGCTTTGGCGGCGTGCTGGTGATCATGGGCACGCGCTGGGCGGGCGGGCTGGACCCGCTGGGCCTGGCGCTCTGCGTGGTGGCCGCGCTGGCGCTTACGGTGGCCACGCTGGCGCTGCGCAATGCCTCCTCGGGGGGCAATGTGATGATGGTGGTGGGCCTGCAGATGCTGGTTGGCGCGGCAATCCTGATCGGCCCCGCGCTGGCCTTCGAGGACATCGTGGTGAACTGGAACACACGCCTGGTGGTGGCGTTTCTCTACACCACGCTGGTGCCCGGCCTTGCCGCCACCTGGGTCTGGTTTCGGCTGGTGCAGCGCATCGGCACGGTGCGCGGCGCGACCTTCCACTTCCTCAACCCGTTCTTTGGCGTGGCCGTCGCGGCGATGCTGCTGGGCGAAACGCTGGGCATGGGCGATGTGATCGGCGTGGTGGTCATCATGCTGGGGATCCTGGCGGTGCAACTGACGAAGGCACCCGCGGCCAGCGCCGCCAGGCCGGGCACGCCCGCCCCCTGATCACCCCGGTTTCCGCCTCGCCCTCAGCGCCCGCGCATGCGTTGCAGCAGGGTCAGCGATACATAGCCATCCGGCGCCATGCCGTTGGCCGCCTGCCATTCGCGCACCGCGGCCAGCGTGCCCGAACCCACACGCCCGTCGATCTCGCCGCTGTAATGGCCTGATCGTTGCAGGGCGCGCTGCAATTCCTCGCGCTCATCGGCGGTCAGCGGGCGGTCGTCGCGCGGCCATTGCCCCACGAAGGGCCCCGCCCCGCGCAGCCGTTCGGCCAGATGGGCAATGGCGATCGCATAGGCATCGGCGTTGTTGTAGCGCTTGATGACGCGGAAGTTGCGGAAGGTCAGAAAAGCCGGCCCCTGCGCCCCGGCCGGGAACATGAGCGTTGCCTCGCCGCCACCTGGCAGGCTGGCGCCACGCTGCGCCTGCACGCCCAGCGCGCTCCATTCCTGCAAGCTGCGGGTGGTGCCCGCAAGCCGGTTGTTGAAGCCCGAAGGCAGCCGCACCTCCACCAGCGCGGGCTGGCCACGCGTCCAGCCGAAACGCGCCAGATAGGCCGCCGCCGAGGCCAGCGCATCGGTGGGATCGTCCGACCAGATGTCACGCCGCCCGTCGCCGTTGAAATCGACGGCATATTCCAGATAGCTGGTGGGAATGAACTGGGTGTGCCCCATCGCCCCGGCCCAGCTGCCAAGCATGCGATCCGGCGTCACGTCGCCGGCTTGGAGGATGCGCAGCGCGGCCAGCAACTGCTGCTCGAAGAACGATGTGCGCCGCCCCTCATAGGACAGCGTCGCCAGCGTTTCGATGGTTGGCACGGTGCCGCGCAACTGCCCGTAAGAGCTTTCCAGCCCCCAGATCGCCACCACCACCTCGCGCTCGACATTGTAGCGCGCCTCGATGGCGGAGAGCACACGCTCATGATCGCGCAGCATGCGCCGGCCGTTCTCGATCCGTGTGTCGGAAACCGCGCTGTCCAGATAGGCCCAGATCGGGCGGGTAAATTCGGGCTGGTGAGCATCGCGGCGCAGCGAATCCTCGGCATAACCGATGCCGGCAAAGGCACGGTCGAAGGTGGCTGAACTGATGCCCTGGGCCAGCGCACGGCCACGGAACCCCTCGATCCAGCGATCAAAGGCCACCGGACGGGGGGCTGCAACCGTTAGCCGCGTCGCCTCGACGCCAGCTGAGGCCCGTGTGGCCACCGGGCCCGAACAGCCCGCCATTGAGACCAGAATCAGCCCAAAGGCTCCCGCGCGCATGATCATTTTACACCTGCTCGTGTGTTTCTTGTTTCAGGCATACTAGCGCAAACCGTCCGGCACGAAAAGCGAGCCGCGCTCAGTTGAGCGGAACCACGCAGTCGCAGATCAGAAGCCGCACCCGCGTGCCGATCGCATGCTGCGCGCCGGGGCCGGAAATGACCATCAGGCAGCGCTCGCCCTCCTGCACCCAGTAGATCTGGTCATGGCCGCGAAACTCGCGCCCGACGATGATGGCCGGCCCCCTGGGATCGGCTTCCAGCATGATCTGTTCGGGGCGCACCGCCAGACTGACCGCGCCATTGGCAGCGCGTGACAGCGGCAGATTGCCAAAGGCGGTCTGCACGTTCATGCCGCTGGCGGTGCCGGTCAGGATGTTCGAGCGACCAATGAAATTGGCGACGAAGGCGGTGGCGGGGTTGCGATAGATCTCATCGGGCGTGCCGATCTGCACCACGCGGCCCTTCTCCATCACGGCGATCCGGTCGGCCAGCGCCAGCGCCTCTTCCTGATCATGGGTCACCAGAATGCCCGCCGAGCCGGTTGCCTTGAGCAGCTTGCGCACCTCCTGGCGGGTTTCCACGCGCATCTTGGCATCGAGGTTGGAAAACGGCTCGTCAAGCAGGATCAGCGGCGGCGCCACGGCCAGGCTGCGCGCCAGCGCCACCCGCTGCTGCTGCCCGCCTGAAAGCTGATGCGGCTTGCGCGCGCCCAGATCCTCCAGTCCCACCAGCTTCAGCATCTCGCGGGCGCGGGCCGCGGCTTTGGCGCGGGGCCGGCCGCGCAGGCCGAACTTCACATTGTCCAGCACATTGAGATGCGGAAAGAGCGCATAGTCCTGAAAGACGAAACCGATGCCGCGGACCTCGGGCGCCAGATCGGTGATGTCGCGTCCGGCCAGCGTGATGCGCCCTTCATCAGGGCGTTCGAAGCCGCCAATCATGCGCAGTGTCGTCGTCTTGCCGCAGCCCGAAGGGCCCAGCAGCGCCAGCAACTCGCCCTCGCCCAGGCTCAGGCTGACCCGCTCGACGGCGGCGCCCTCGGCATGGGGAAACTGCTTGCGCAGTCGGTCAACCTCCAGCAGCGGTCTGGCTGGCTTCTGCCGGAACCCCAAAGGCGAGGCATCGGCCGGCATGCGAAAGGTCAGGGTCTTGGGCAGGTCATTCATCTTACTCTCCGACCTTACGGTCATGGCGCAAAACGACCCCCACGAAAAGGGCAGAAAACAGGATGATCGCCGCCGCGTAAGGCGCGGCCTCAAGCAACATGCCCTCGGAAGTGCGGGTGAACATGCTGATCGACAATGGCCTGAACCCCGTGGGCGCCAGCAGAAAGGCGATGGGCAACTCCTTCATGGCGATGACAAAGACCAGCACCATGCCCGCCACAACACCGGGGCGAATGGTGGGCAGGGTGACGCGCCAGAAGGCCGCCACCGGCCCGCAACCCAGCGCGCGCGCCGATTCCTCCACCGAAGGCCGGGCCTGATAGAGCGCCGAGCGGATCGGTCCCAGCGCCAGCGCCAGAAAGCTCAACGCGTAGACAAGCACCAGAAGCAGTTGCGTCTGGTAAAGCCAGCGCGCGCCATTGAGGGCGAAGAAAACGAAGGCCAGCGCGAAGGCCAGCGCCGGCACCGCATACCCCACAAAGGCCACACGGTTGATCAGCGTGGACAGCGGCGAAGGGTAGCGCACCGCCAGCACCGCCACCGGCAGCGCCATCGCCGCCGCTGCAGCGGCCGCCGGCACGGCCACCGAAAGCGACTGGCTGAAGGCGCGCAGCACATCGGGCATCACCGCGCCCAGAAGCTCGACTCCCATCGCCGAGCGCGTCATCCAGAAGCCCAGCACCGCCAGCGGCAGCCCCAGCGAGCCCAACGCCACAAGGCCCACGAAACCCAGCCCCAAAGCCTGACCGGCGGGCGACAAGCTGCGCCGCTGCGGGCGCGCGCCGGTGCCCGAACCGGTGCGCGCGAAATGCGCCCCTTCGCGCAGGCGGCTTTCCAGCCAGACCACGCTGAGCGCAATGGCAATCAGGATCAGCGCCAGCCAGGCGGCATAGACCCGGTCAAAGGCGGCGGAATACTGGATATAGATGGCGTAGCTGAAGACCTCATAGCGCATCAGCGCCACCGCGCCGAAATCACCGATCACATAGAGCCCGACCACCAGCCAGCCTGCCATCAGCGCCGGCAGCAGATGCGGCAGCGTGACACGAAAGAACACTTCGCGCGGCGTGGCGCCCAGCGCGCGGGCGGCCTCCTCAAGGCTCTGGTCGAGGCCGGCAAAGGCGGCGCGCAGGTTCAGATAGAGGTAGGAGAAGGTGTAAAGCGACAGTGCCAGCGTCGCCCCCCACCAGCCCTGCGGCATCGGCAGCCGGTAGCCGAATACCTGATTGAGAAACCCGTAATGCCCCCCCAGGCCGATCAACGCATACGCCATCACATAGCCCGGCACCGCCAGCGGCAGCACGGCCAGCACATTCACCACCCGCCGGCCCTTCAGGTCGGTGCGGCTGACCAGCCAGGCCAGCGGCAGCGCAATGACCGTGCACACCACCAGCACCCCGCCCACCAAAGCGGCGGTATTGGCCAGCATCGAGAGGGTGCGCGGGCGCAGCAGCAGCGTCTGCACGGTGGCCAGATCGGCCTCGGCGGCGCGCATCAGCAGATAGATCAGCGGCAAAAGCATCAGGCCCCCGATCACCAGACCAAGGGCCGAAAAGACCAGTTGGGCCGCCGGCATGCGGCGGCCCCGTTGATGGATCAGTGCAATCAAATCAACCCTACCTCGCGCAGCATCTCAAGCGTGCCTTCCAGATCGCCGATGGCGTTCAGATCGACCCGCGGCGCGGCTTCGATCACATCGTCGAGGTTGATGTCCTGACGGGTGACGATCACCCCCGGCACCACCGGAAATTCGGCCACTTCACCGGTAAAATACTGCTGTGCCGCCGGGCTGAGCAGGAAGCGCACGAAAGCCTGCGCCTCATCGCTGTGATCCGAGCTGGCCAGCACCCCCATGCCGGCAACCATCAGCAGGTTGCCGATATCGCCCTGCGTGGCAAACAGCGTCTGACTGACCGGGAAATCGGCATCGCGTTGCAGGAAGCGCGCGAGGTAATAGTTGTTGGTCACACCGATATCGGCCTCACCATCGGCGATCGCCTGCAGGATGGCGGTGTTGTTGCGCACCATGACCGGCTGGTTGGCAAGCAGCCCTTCAAGCCATGCGCGGGTGGCTTCCTCGCCCAGTACGACGCGCATTGCCGTGACATGCGCCAGGAACGAGCCGTTGGTCGGCGCCAGCGCGATGCGGCCGCGCCATTCGGGCTCGGTCATCGCGGCCAGGGTGAGAGGCAGGGCATCAACCTCGACACGCTCGGTCGAATAGGCCAGCACGCGCCCGCGCCCCGAGGTGGCGACCCAGCGGTTTTCGGTATCGCGATAGGCTGCCGGCACAGCGCCGACCAGCGCTTCCGGCAGCGGCGCGAACAGCCCGGCGACAGCGCCCAGCGCCGCGGCATCCTGCGCCCAGAAGAGATCGGCGGGGCTGGCCGCGCCCTCTTCCTGCAACAGCACCGCCAGTTCCGATGTGCCGGCATAGCGCACATTCACATTGATGCCGGTTTCGGCGGTGAAGGCGGCGATGATCGGCGCCACCAGCGATTCGCCGCGGCCGGAATAGAGCGTCAGATCACCCGCCAGCGCCGGCAGCGGCGCGGTGGCAAGGGCAAGGGTGGCAACAAGTGCGCTGCGAAGGTTTCTCATCATGGTCCTCTTGGTCTGCAGGGGCCGAAACGGCGTCAAGGGGAACTGGTCTCTCGGTAACGCACCCGGTGGGGCCTGCCTGCAGCGATCTGGATCGCACAATTCCTACTAATGCGGTTGGTTATTATGCCCGAGTGCTTTTGTCAAATATATTTGCGTGCCGCAGGAAGCCATGCCGAAAACTCTGACCGGTTGGTCAAGGGCGGGGATTGTCAGCGGCCGGTCAGCAGCGCATAATCAGGCGTCCCACAGCCCGGAACCCCCATGTCACATGCCCGCAACCCCGGCACGCCGCTTGCCACAGACTGGTTTGATCATTTGCAGATCAATCGCCCGGCCGCCGAACGCCGCGCCGCCAGCCTGACCGCCCGGCGCAGCGTGAAAAAGGAATATCAGGCCGCCTGGCTGGTCAATGCGATCCGCTGCATCGACCTGACCACGCTGGCCGGCGACGATACTCCGGACCGCGTGGCCCGGCTTTGCGCCAAGGCCCGCCGCCCGCTGGCCGATCACATCGTTGCGGGGCTGGGCCTGAGCGAGATGCCGAAAACCGGTGCGGTCTGCGTCTATCCGACCATGGTCGGCGCGGCGGTGCGGGCGCTGTCGAACAGTGGCATCCCGGTCGCCTCGGTCGCCACCGGCTTTCCCGCCGGGCTGATGCCGCTGGATCTGCGCCTGGCCGAAATCCGCTACGCCGTCGATCAGGGCGCGCAGGAAATCGACATCGTCATCACCCGCGCGCATGTCTTCGCCGGCGACTGGGCCGCGCTCCATGATGAAGTGGCCGCCATGCGCGAAGCCTGCGGCGCGGCGCATCTGAAGGCGATCCTGGCCACCGGCGATCTGGCGACGCTGGGCAATGTCTATGCCGCCTCGATGGTGGCCATGCAGGCTGGCGCCGATTTCATCAAGACCTCGACCGGTAAGGAAGGCGTCAACGCAACGCTGCCCGTCAGCCTGACGATGCTGCGCGCACTGCGCGACTACGGCACCCGCACCGGGCATCGGATCGGCTTCAAGCCGGCGGGCGGGATGAAAAGCGCCAAGGACGCCATCGCCTGGCAGATCCTGATGCGCGAGGAACTGGGCCGCGACTGGCTGGAACCCGATCTGTTCCGCCTTGGCGCCTCCAGCATGCTCGGCGATATCGAGCGCCAGTTGGAACACCATGTCACCGGGCGCTATGCCGCCGCCCACCGCCACGCCATCGCCTGAGGATCGCCCATGCCCAGTGTTACCGAGGTGCTGAAAACCATGGATTACGGCCCCGCCCCCGAATCCCCCGGCCCGGCGCTGGACTGGCTCAAGGGCCGCCGTTTCGGCCATTTCATCAACGGGGCCTTCACCGAAGCGGGCGAAACCTTTGAAAGCCTCAACCCCGCCACCGGCGCGGTGCTGGCCGCCGTCAGCCAGGGCAGCGATGGCGATATCGACGCCGCGGTGCAGGCCGCACGCAAGGCCCAGCCCGGCTGGGCGAAGCTGAGTGGCCACCAGCGCGCCCGCCATCTTTACGCGTTGGCGCGGCTGATGCAGAAACATGCGCGGCTCCTTGCCGTTCTGGAAGTGCTCGACAACGGCAAACCGATCCGCGAGGCGCGCGATATCGACGTGCCGCTGGCGATCCGGCATTTCTATCATCATGCCGGCTGGGCTGAATTGCTGGCCGATGCGTTTCCGGGCCACGCGCCGCATGGGGTCTGCGGACAGATCATCCCGTGGAACTTCCCGCTGCTGATGCTGGCCTGGAAGATCGCCCCGGCGCTGGCCGCCGGCAATACGGTGGTGCTCAAACCTGCCGAATACACGCCCCTCACCGCACTTCTGTTCGCGGAAATCTGCATCGAGGCCGGATTGCCGAAAGGCGTGGTCAATATCGTCACCGGCGACGGGCATACCGGGGCGGCGCTGGTGGCGCATGAAGGGGTGGACAAGATCGCCTTCACCGGCTCGACGGAAGTGGGCCGCGCGATCCGCGCCGCCACCGCCGGCACCAGCAAGGCGCTGACGCTGGAACTGGGCGGCAAATCGCCCTTCATCGTCTTCGCCCAGGCCGATCTCGATGCCGCCGTGGAGGGGGTGGTCGATGCGATCTGGTTCAACCAGGGCGAGGTCTGCTGCGCCGGATCGCGGATTCTGGTGCAGGAATCGGTGGCCAAACGCTTCACCGAGAAGCTCAAGGCACGCATGAACACGCTGCGGCTGGGCGATCCGCTCGACAAGAGCACCGATATCGGTGCGGTGGTGCATCCGGCGCAACTGGCCCGCATCCGCACGATTGTCGGCCAGGCGGTGGAACAGGGCGCCGAGCTTTACCAGCTTCCCGCCCCCGACCTTCCCGGCTGCTTCTGTCCGCCGGGACTGTTGAGCGGGATGGGCGCGGCCAATATCGCCATGCAAGACGAGATCTTTGGCCCCATCGCCGCGCTGATGACCTTCCGCACCCCGGCCGAGGCGGTGGAACTGGCCAACAACACCCGCTACGGGCTGGCCGCCAGCATCTGGAACGAGAACATCACCACAGCGCTGGACATTGCCGCCCAGGTCAAGGCCGGCGTGGTGTGGGTCAACGGCACCAATATCTTCGACGCCAACGCGCCTTTCGGCGGCATGCGCGAATCAGGCTTTGGCCGCGAGGGTGCGCGCGAGGGGATGCTGGCCTATCTGAAAGGCCCCGTCCCCTCGGGCAAGCCGCGCAAGCCCGCCCTGCCGCTCAGCCCGCTGCCCGCCGAGACGCCGGGCGCTGCCGGGATCGACCGCACGCCAAAACTCTATATCGGCGGCGCGCAGAAGCGCCCTGATGGTGGCTACAGCTATGCCGCGCAGGGCGCGCAGATCCCGCTGGGAAACCGCAAGGATATCCGTAACGCGGTGGAGGCCGCGCACAAGGCCGCCGGCTGGAGCCGCGTCACCGGGCATAACCGCGCGCAGGTGCTCTACTACCTGGCCGAGACGCTCAGCCAGCGCACCGCCGAACTCTCCGCGCTGACCTCCAGGGGCGAAACCGAGGCCGCTATCGCGCGTGCCTTCTACTGGGCCGCCTGGGCCGACAAATACGACGGTCGCGTGCATTCGACACAAAGCGCACAGGTGACGCTGGCCATGAAGGAACCCTTCGGCGTGATGGGTGTCATCTGCCCTGAGGAGGCGCCGCTGCTGGGCTTTGTCTCAACCGTGCTGCCGGCGATCGCGCTGGGCAACCGGGTGGTCGCCGTGCCCTCGCAGGGCGCGCCGCTGGCCGCGCTTACGCTCTATCAGGTGTTCGACACGTCCGATCTGCCGGGCGGGGTGGTCAACATCGTTACCGGCGCACGCGAGGACCTGGCGCCCGTGCTGGCGGACCATGACGATGTCGCCGCGCTCTGGGCCTTTTGCGACCCTGCACTTTGCGCAAAGCTGGAACGCGCCAGCAGCGGAAACCTCAAGCCGGTCTGGGCCGAACGCCGTGCACGCGAGTGGCTGAAGCCGGAGGGCCAAGCCGCCGAGTTCCGCCGCCACGCGGTGCAGATCAAGACGATCTGGGTGCCATACGGCGCGTGAACTGCGGCTGCCGGGGGAATGGCCCGACGGCTGCCGCAGCGCTTATTTCGTCAAGATGAGCTTGCCGGCGCGGGTGATGCGCAGGGCATAGATCTTGCCATCCAGAACGATCTGGGCAAGCTGGCCGCCCCGCGTGAGATCCTGGGCGCGATGCACGGGAACCTGGGCAGGGGCATAGCTGACACGGTCGGCCCGGTTGAAATCGGTTTGGGTATGAAGGGTCATCGGAGGCTCCGCTCTGTTCGCCCGCAATAACTGACAAAAAGAATCGGATTCGTCAATCCTGATTTTTTTAGTGGGTTTTGTGTGCCAATATCCTGGTTGAGCTTTCCACCAGCGCGGCTTAGCTCTGGTGCGGCATCGGCAAGCGGCAGGCGAGGGGTGAAAATGCGGGTTCTGATCAATGGTTTCGGGCGCATCGGCCGGACGGTGGTGCGGGCCTGGGCGGCCGGTGGCTGGCCGGAAATCCAGATCGTGGCGATCAATGACATCGCCCCGGCTGAAACCTGCGCCTATCTCTTTGAATATGACAGCGTCTTTGGCCCCTTTCCGGGTGGTGTGACGCTGGAGGACCGCGCGCTGTGCCTTGGCGGGCATCGGCTGGCGCTGACCCATGCGCCGGATATCTCGGCACTGGATCTGTCAGGCATTGATCTGGTGATGGAATGCACCGGCAAGGCCGACCGGCGCGACATGGCCGAGCGGGGCCTGCGCGCCGGGGCGCAGCGGGTGCTGATTTCAGGGCCTTCGCTGGCGGCGGATGTCACGCTGGTCATGGGCGCCAATGAAGAGCGGCTGCGCCATGAACACCGGCTGGTCTCGAACGCCAGTTGCACCACAAATGCGCTGGCGCCGCTGGTCAAGCGGCTCGATGCCGCCTTCGGGCTGCGCACCGGCTACATGACGACGATCCACTGCTATACCGGCAGCCAGCCCACCGTTGACGCACCGCGCGGGCATGATCTGGCGCGCGGCCGGGCGGCGGCTCTTTCGATGGTGCCGACCACCACCAGCGCCGGGCGCCTGCTTGATGATGTGCTGCCCGAACTGGCGCGGCGGGTGGAGTGCTCTGCCGTGCGCGTGCCGACAGCCAGCGTTTCTGCGGTGGATCTCTGCGCGATCATGGAACAGCCGGTGACGGCAGCGATGGTGAACGATTGCCTGATCGCGGCCGGCGCGGAAACCGGCAGCGTGATCGGCTGGACCATGAAGCCGCTGGTTTCGACCGATCTGCGCGCGCGGTCCGAGAGCGTGGTCATGGCCCTGCCCGAAACCTGCGTCACCGCAGGCGGTATGCTGCGGGTCTTTGGCTGGTATGACAACGAATGGGGCTTTTCGTGCCGGATGCTCGACATGGCACGGCTGATGCGCCAGGCTTGAGCGTCAAGGGGGCTGTCTGCCCCCTCTGGCCTGCGGCCATTCACCCCCGAGGATATTTGCCGCACAAAGACCGGCTCAGCCGGGGCTGACCATGCGCCCGATCACCCGCCCGGCAAGGATATGCACATGCAGATGCGGCACCTCCTGCACGCCGTGGCTGCCGGCGTTGGAGATCAGCCGGTAGCCGAAGCCGTCCTCGCCGGGCTCGATGCCCAGCTTGCGGCAGACCTGACCGATGGCGCGAGTGAAATCGGCGATCTCGGCATCCGATGCCTCGGCGGCGAAATGGTCGTAGTTGACATAGTGCCCCCTGGGAATGACCAGAACATGATGCGGCGCCTTCGGGGCAATATCGTTGAAGGCGAGACTGTGCTCGGTTTCCAGCACCTTCGCGCAGGGCACTTCGCCGCGCAGGATGCGGGCAAAAATGTTGCGCTCATCGTATTCGTAGGCCATGCGATGCTCCGGATGGTGGCGGGCACGACCGGCTGGCGGTGGCGCCCCTCTGTTGGCTCAGGCGTGATCGTTCGACCAGCCGGCGACGGCCTTGACCTCCAGGAAATCCTCGATCCCCCAGACCCCGCCCTCGCGCCCGATGCCGGACGCCTTCATGCCGCCGAAGGGCGCGCCGCGCCCGCGCGACTGGCCGTTCATCTCGACCATGCCGGAGCGCAGCTTGCGTGCCAGCCGGTTGCGCTTGGCACCATCCTGGCTTTGCACATAGTTGGTCAGCCCGTAGGGGGTGTCATTGGCGATGCTGAGCGCCTCGTCCTCGGTGTCGAAGGGAATGATCGACAGCACCGGGCCGAAGATCTCCTCGCGCGCGATGGTCATCTGGTTGTGGACATCGGCAAAGACCGTCGGGCGCACAAAATAACCACGGTTGAGCCCCTCCGGCCGGCCCAGGCCGCCGGCAACGAGCCGCGCGCCTTCATCAATGCCTTTCTGGATCAGGTCCTGGATCTTTTCGAACTGCGCCTGACTGACCACCGGACCGATGTGATTGCCGCTTTCATGCGCGGAGGCAACGCGGGTCTTGGTGGCGACCTCGGCGGCGGTTTCGACGGCACGCTCGTAGATCGAACGTTCCACCAGCATGCGGGTGGGGGCGTTGCAGCTCTGGCCGGTATTGTTGAAGCAATGCCGTGCACCGCGTACCACGGCCTTTTCATCGGCATCGGCGAAGATGATGTTGGCGCCCTTGCCACCCAGTTCCAGATGCACTTTCTTCAGCGATTCCGCCGCGTTCTTCGAAATGAGGATACCGGCGCGGGTGGAGCCGGTGAAGCTGACCATATCGACATCAGCATGGCCGGAAAGCTGCGTGCCCACCCCTGGACCATCACCATTGACCAGGTTGAACACGCCTTTCGGCACGCCGGCCTCATGCAGGATCTCAGCCCAGACGATCGAGGAAAGCGGCGCGATCTCGGAAGGCTTCAGGACCATGGTGCAACCCGCCAGCAGCGCCGGAATCACCTTGAGCGTGACCTGGTTCATCGGCCAGTTCCAGGGCGTGATCAATGCGCAGACACCGACCGCCTCGCGGATGATGCGATCCTGTGGGGCGTGATCGCCCAGCGGCGCGATGAACGCGATCTTGTCGAATTCGCGGATGAAATTTTCGATATGCCAGGTGCCGGCACTGACCTGGCTGGCCAGCGACATGTCGATCGGCGCACCCATTTCCAGCGAGATCGCCTTGGCCATGTCCTCGGCGCGGGCGTTGTAGACCTCAAGTATGCGCCGCACGAGCGCCAGACGCTCGGCCGGGTCGGAATACATGAAACCAGGCAGCGCGGCCTTGGCGGCGGCCACTGCGGTATCGGTATCGGCTTGCCCGCCCAGCGCGATAACAGCGCAGGGCTCTTCGGTGGAAGGGTCGATGACATTCATATCGCGGCCGTCGCGCGGGGCGACCCAGGCGCCATCGATATAGAAATTGCGCTTGTCCAGCATGGAAGCCTCCTGAGATCAGATTTGCGCCACAGTGTCACCGGCTGAGCGGAGGTGCAAGTGGGGCCTTCTGGATTTGATCAAATTTTCGCGCAGGGGTGATCACGCCCCCAGATGCGCGCGGCATCGCGGGCCAGAAGGCGGGCCTCGGCGCGGGCCAGGCGGGCGCACGCAGCGGATGTGTCGCCATCGGCTTCCTGCAGGGCGCGCTGCCAGAGCCGCAGCGCCGAGGCCGCGCTCCAGGGTAGGGCGGCATTGTGCAACCATCGGCGCAGATCAACCGGCAGGGCATCGAAGCTGCGCATCGGCGTGTGCCGCCGACGCAGGCTGCTGACCGTATTGCGCATCGCTCAGGCGGCGCGCTGCTGCCCCCAGCGGGGGAAGGGATCGGGCAGATCGAGCCACTGATCGGGGGTGAACCCCTCGCCGATCAGACAGGCGTCAAGTGCTGCGGTGATAGCCGCGCGGTCCATGCCGGCGCCGATGAAGACCAGCTCCTGACGGCGGTCGCCCCAGGGTTCCAGCCAATGCTCGCGCATCTTCTGCTGCGCCTCTTCTTGCTGAGGCCATCGGTCGCGCGGGACGGCGGCCCACCAGCCGCCCAACGGTGTCACCGAGGACAGCGCCCCGGCCAGCGAGAACTCGGCCACCCAGTTGGGCCGCGTGGCCAGCCAGAAATGCCCCTTGGCACGAATCACCCCCGGCAGATCGCCGTTGAGCACCGCATGCAGCTTCTGCGGATCGAACGGGCGGCGCGCGCGATAGACGAAGGAGCTCACGCCGTACTCCTCGGTTTCGGGGGTGTGATCGGCGAAACCGTAAAGCTCCTGCGCCCAGAGCGGATGCTCATGCGCGCGGTCGAAATCGAAGAGACCGGTATCGAAGATCGCCTCGGGCGAGACGCAGGATTGATCGGTCTCCACCAGACGCGCGACGGGGTTGAGCGCCTTGATGATCTTGCGCGCGGCATCCGTGCGTTCCGGCCCGGCATCGCTGACCTTGTTGAGCACGATGACATCGGCAAACTCGATCTGATCGGTCAGCAGGTTGACCAGGCTGCGCGCGTCCTCATTGCCCAGCACTTCGCCGCGATCGCTGAGGAAATCATGGCTGGAGAAATCGCGCAGCAGGTTCACCGCATCGACCACCGTGACCATCGTGTCCAGCCGCGCGACGTCATCGAGCGCCGCGCCCTGCTCATCGCGGAACTCGAAGGTGGCGGCCACCGGCAGGGGCTCGGAAATGCCGGTGGATTCAATGAGCAGGTAATCAAAGCGCCCGGCCTCGGCGAGGCGGCGCACCTCTTGCAGCAGATCGTCGCGCAGCGTGCAGCAGATGCAGCCGTTGGACATTTCCACCAGCTTCTCCTCGCCGCGCTTCAGATCCACCCCGGCCTGGATCAGATCGGCATCGATATTGACCTCGGACATGTCATTGACGATGACCGCCACTCGCCGGCCCTCGCGGTTGTTGAGCACATGATTGAGCAGCGTCGTCTTGCCGGCCCCCAGAAAGCCGGACAGAACGGTAACGGGGAGGCGATGGTCGGTCATGGCATTTCCGTTATGTGATAATATCACCTTAAGGGCCTAATGCCTTGCCCTGCCCTGTGCAAGCAAAACCAGCCCGATGCGCGGATTGCACCGCCCGGCGCGGGCAATGTTTCGCCGAAATCGCAGGCTTGTGTTGCGCCGGCAGCGCTTTGTCAGATGCAAGCGCACGCAAGAGCCGCTAGGACATGAGCATGAAACGCCGAGACCTGCTTCTTTCGCTCATGGTTGTGCCGGCCCTGGCCGCCGGCCTGCCCGCAAATGCCCAGAGTTCGCGCCTGTCTCTGAGTGCGATCTCGCGCTATCTCAATGACTTGCAGACAGCCACAAGCGATTTCACCCAGATCAACCCGGATGGCTCGCTATCAACCGGGCGGTTGATGATCCACCGTCCCGGCCGGGTGCGGTTCGAATACGACCCGCCCGATCAAAGCCTGGTTCTGGCCGCAGGCGGCTCGGTCAATATCTTCGATGCGCGCTCCAACCTCGGGCCCACCGTCTATCCGCTCAATCGCACGCCGCTCAACCTGATCCTTGCCGCGCAGGTCGATCTGACGCGCGCGCGCATGGTTGTCGATCATTTTGCCGATGGTCCGACCACCGTGGTCGTGGCGCAAGACCCCGATCACCCCGAATACGGCAACATCCGGCTTGTTTTCAGCGCCGATCCGACCGAGCTGCGGCAATGGATCGTGACCGATGACACGGGGCGCGAGACCACCGTCATCCTGGGCGAACTGAACCGGGGCAGCCGCCTTGCGCCCACCCTGTTCAGCGTCGACATCGAGATGGAGCGGCGCGGTCTGACGCTGCAACGCTGAGGCCCGGCCCTTGCCACCCCGCGAGCTTCACTCAACGGCGCCGGCAGCTGCGCAACTGCTGGTCATACATGATGGCGCGCAGCGCGACATTGTCGGCCACCGTCATCAGCCAGCCCTTTGAGCGATAGCTGCCGCGTGAAAAGCCGGTATGCCCTTCGTGATACGCCAGATAGAGGTTGCGCGCGTCATGCAGCGGGATGCCGTTGCGCTCCAGGGATTTCTGCGAATACCAGCCGATGAAATCGGCCGCATCACGAATATCGTCGCGGCTGGCACGGCGGTTGCCTGTCTCTGCCTGATATTCTTCCCAGGTGCGGTCCAGAGCCTGACTATAGCCATAGGCCGAGGATTGCCTGCCCATCGGGATCACCCCGGCGGCCCAGCGATAGGGGGTGCGCGCATCCCCGATAAAGCGGCTTTCGGCATGAATGATCGCCATCTGCACCGGCACCGCCACGTTCCAGCGCCGCTCGGCTTGCTGCATGGCCCGGAAATACTGCGGACGCTCAACGGCGAGTGCGCAGGCATCGTCAAGGTTGCGCGGCGCCGAGAACTGGCGGCTGCCACAGGATGCCACAATCAGCAGCACCGCAACAATGCGGAGGAAGTTACCCATAATCTGCTCTGCCTCGGTTTATTTTTTCCAAGCATAGCGCAAAGCCGTCAATGAGAAAACGCCTCTTGGGTAAATTTGCGGTGGGCGGCGCGGATCACACATCGCAGCCCCCCAAGCGCCGCTTTTTTGCCACTGTTTTGCCATATTTCACAAACTGTTTCCGCGCCGGCAGGGGTGCGGCTATGGACGCGGAGCATCGTTTCGCAGTATGGAAAACCTTCAGGGGAAGGTCATGTTAAAGTCCCAGGCAAAATATCGGCTCGGTCAGATTGTTCGCCACCGCAAACATCCGTTTCGCGGCGTGGTGTTCGATGTCGATGCGATCTTCACCAATACTCAGGAATGGTATGACGCTATCCCCGAGGATAGCCGCCCCGCGAAGGACCAGCCATTTTATCACCTGCTCGCCGAGAATGACCAAAGCTACTATGTGGCTTATGTCTCCGAGCAGAACCTGCTGCCAGATGACACCGGCGAGCCCATCGACCATCCTGATCTTGCTGATCTGTTCGGCGATTTCGAGGATGGCTATTATCCGCTGCAAGCCCAGCTCAACTGATGCCGCCGGTCGCGCTGCGCCATGGCGGGCGCGCGGCCCGGCTGCCGAGTGCTTGAACGCGTCCGGGTAATTCCCCCTGCGGACGCGCTCAGTCCAATTCGGCCAGCGGCAAGAGGAAGCTCAGTTCATTCCAGCCGCCGACGCGCCGATAATGCAGATCGGTGGTCAGGCAACGAATGATGTGCCAGCCGAAACCGCCCTCAGGCAGCAGATCGGGCGGCTCGATATGCGGGGGTTCGGGGTCGGGGGCGCGGCCGGCGGGCATGGAGCGGCCATGATCGCGGATCAGGCAGGCCAGGCGATTGTGGTGCAGGTTGACATGCAGTTCCACCTCGCCCTCGGTTTCGGCATAGGCATGCTCGACGATATTGTTCAGCGCCTCGGCCAGAACCAGTTCGGCGCTCGACAGGTCATCTTCGCTCAGCCCGGCTGCGGCCAGACGCTCGCAAACGGCCGCCAAGGCAGCACGGGTTTCCATGTCGCCAGCAGGAAAGCGGCGAGAGAAGCCTCCCGCCGCAGCGGCCTTTCCAAGCTCGGTCTGATCGGCGAATGAAGTGGTCGTTCGCATGATCCTGCCCCTCAACCCGTCGTTTCAAGCGCACCCGGCGGGGAGGGAAGAATGGTGAAGATGCTGTCCATGCGCGTCAACCGGAATACCTTGGCCACCGGCGCGGTAAGACCGGCCAGATGCAGCGCCTGCTCCTTGCCCAGCAGCTTCATTACCGCGACGACGGCCCCCAGACCGCTGCTGTCGAGGAAGGTCACGCTGGAGAGATCAAGAATGACCGGGCTGCCCTGCCCTTCGGCAAGCGCTCGCACGGCCTCCTTGAATTCAATGGCGACGGCGGCATCGATCCGCGCCTCATTGACGCGGATGACAAGCCCTTCGGCTGCCTGAAATGCGCTGATATCCACGATTCCCTCTCGCTTTCGGATCGGTTTCATGGTCAGCCTAGGCCGCAAATCTTTCCAAATCGTTCATGAAGACCGGAGGATCAGGATGGAAGAGGTGGTCATCATCGGCGCGGCGCGCACTCCCATGGGCGGTTTTCAGGGGGTCTTCACCGGAGTCTCCGCCGCCGAACTGGGCGGCACGGCGATCGCTGCCGCCATTGCCGGCGCGGGGATCGGCCATCAGCACATCGAGGAATTGCTGATGGGCTGCGTTCTGCCCGCAGGCCAGGGTCAGGCACCGGCGCGGCAGGCCGGTTTCAAGGCCGGGCTGGGCGAGGAAGTGCCCGCCACAACGCTCAACAAGATGTGCGGCTCGGGCATGAAGGCGGCGATGATCGCACATGACCAGATCGCGCTGGGTGCTACCGGCGTCATGGTTGCGGGCGGCATGGAAAGCATGACCGAAGCCCCCTATCTGCTGGCGAAGATGCGCGGCGGGGCGCGGATCGGGCATGGCCAGGTGATCGATCACATGTTCCTTGACGGGCTGGAAGACGCCTATGACAAGGGCCGCCTGATGGGCACTTTCGCCGAGGATTGCGCCGAGCACTACCAGTTCACCCGCGCCGATCAGGATGATTACGCGCTGGGTTCGCTGACCAATGCGCTGGCGGCGCAGGGCGACGGCGCCCTTGACGGCGAAATCGCCGCCGTCACGGTGCAGACCCGCAAGGGCGAGATCACCATCACCACCGACGAGCAACCCGCCAATGCCCGCCCCGAGAAGATCCCCACGCTCAAACCCGCCTTTCGCAAGGACGGCACGGTGACGGCGGCAAATTCCTCGTCGATCTCGGACGGGGCGGCGGCGCTGGTGCTGGCTTCGCGCAATGCCGCCGAGGCAGCCGGCGCGCCGATCCGGGCGGTGATCCGCGGCCATGCCAGCCATGCCCAGGCGCCGGGCTGGTTTGCCACCGCGCCGGTGCCAGCGGCACGAAGGCTGCTGGACCGGCTGGGCTGGAGCGTTGATGACGTCGATCTGTGGGAGGTCAACGAAGCCTTTGCCGTGGTGCCGATGGCCTTCATGCGCGACATGGGCATCCCGCGTGAGAAGATGAATGTGAATGGCGGGGCCTGCGCGCTGGGCCACCCGATCGGCGCTTCGGGCGCGCGCATCATCGTCACGCTGCTGCATGCGCTGGAACGGCGGGGCCTCAAGCGCGGGGTGGCGGCGATCTGCATTGGCGGCGGCGAGGGCACCGCCATCGCCATCGAGCGCCCCTGAACCGCGACACACCGTCATTCAAGGCCGCCGCCCCGGCGCTGGACGCGCTGCGGCGACGGCATTCACGCAGCAGCACCGTTTGGCGACCCCGGAAGGACTCGAACCCTCAACCTGGCGATTAGAAGTCGCCTGCTCTATCCAGTTGAGCTACGGGGCCGGCAGCGCTGGTGATAACCGCGGACAGGGGCAAGATAAAGCCCCCGCGACGGCGGATCTGGTGAACGGCTC
The DNA here is from genome assembly GCA_046295695.1 of Pararhodobacter sp. Classification (GTDB taxonomy): domain Bacteria; phylum Pseudomonadota; class Alphaproteobacteria; order Rhodobacterales; family Rhodobacteraceae; genus Pararhodobacter. The sequence continues at coordinate 43,969 of JBKBMS010000013.1, forward strand.
AGCCCTCGGGCATGAGGCTTGAAAACCGCGCCTGATGGGCCAGCAGAACCGCCTGGGTGCGGCTTTGCACGCCCAGCTTGCGCATGATCGCGGTGACATGCGCCTTGACGGTGGTTTCGGCGATCGACAATTCCCAGGCGATTTGCTTGTTCAGCCGGCCCTGGCATAGCAGTTCAAGGATCCGCGCCTGTTGGCGGGTCAGGCGCGCCAGCCGCTCGATGGCATCGCCGATCTCATCGTCGTCATGAAGCGCAGGGCTGAACCCTTCAGGCAGATAGCGCCGCCCCTCGGCGACCGCCTCGATCGCATCGCGAAACGCCTCGCGCCCCGAATGCTTGGGCACGAAACCGACCGCGCCGGCGGCGAGTACGGCCTCGATCAGCCGTGCCTCGGTCATCGAGGAAACCACCAGCACCGGGACATCGGGCGCGGTGGCGCAAAGCCTCAGCAATCCCTCCAGCCCCTCGACATCGGGCAGATCCAGATCCAGCAGCACCAGATCGGGCGGTGGGCCGGCTTCGATCCGCTCCAGCGCGGCACCCAGCGCCGAGGCGGTCTCGACAGCGCCGACACCGGCCAGTGCGCGCAGCGTCAGCGCAAGGGCATCGCAAAACAGCGGGTGGTCATCGACAATCAGGGCACGGGCGATGGCCGGCGGGGCGGGTGGCGGGGCTGGCTGGGTGGCGTTCATTTGCTGGCTCCCCTGAGCTTTCCCCAGGATAGCAGCCGCCGCGCGCTTTCGAAACCATGGAACGCGCCGGTTCCATGCGACCAAGGTCTGATCGACGAAAGCCTGCTTTCACCCCGCCGCCACTGCCCCTATGCTCAGGCCGGGCTTGCGGGCAAGGGAGGAAAGACCATGCAGATGAATGACGCGCGCCAGATCGACGCGCCGCCAGCGGTGGTATGGGCGGCGCTGCTGGAGCCGGCGGTTCTGAAGGCTGCGGTGCCCGGATGCGAGGAGCTGAGCGGCTCGCCCGAGGAGGGATTCGAGGCGGTGGTGGTGCAGAAGGTCGGCCCGGTCAGGGCGCGCTTCGCCGGCAAGGTCACGCTGAGCGACCGCGTTGAGGGCGAAAGCCTGACCCTGAGCGGCGAGGGCAAGGGCGGCGCGGCAGGCTTTGCCAAGGGCGCGGCGCAGGTGCGGCTGGAGCCCAGCAATGGCGGCACCCTGTTGCATTATGCCGTCGAAGCCAAGGTAGGTGGCAAGCTGGCGCAACTGGGCAGCCGTATCATCGACGGATTCGCGCGCAAGATGGCCGATGACTTCTTCGCGCGGTTCGCGCAAGCGGTCGAGGGGCCGGGCGACACCGAGGCGGAAGTTCCCGAAGACAATGCCGCAGCGACTGACGAAGCCGCACCACGCAAGGGCTGGTTCCGCCGGGTTCTGGGGAGCGAATGAAGGGGCCTGCGTTCAGGGCAGCGGCGAAACGCCAATGACCGGACGGTGCAGCATGATCAGCACGACATAAAGCGCCAGCCCCGCCAACAGCGGTAATACCGGCACCGCACCGCGCGGCGTCCAGCGCCCGGCAACCAGCGCGGCGAAGGGAAAGAGCGCGGTGGCGTGGGCGGTTTCGGCCCAGCGCTCGCGGCCCCACTCGGCCTGCCGTCGGCGGTCGATGAGGCGCATGCCAAACCCCGCGAACGCCGCGAACAGCCCGAAAAGGAGCGCCTGCGCCAGCGTGCCATTGGCCGCCAGATGCGCCAGCGCCCAAAGCAGGATCGCCAGCAACAGCGGATGACGCGCCAGCCCGGCGATGCCGGGGGCAGCGGGGTCGAACCGCCCGCTACGCCCGCCAAACGATAGCGGATTGACCGAAGCCGCCCCCACCGACAGCAGCAGACATGCTGGCAGCATCAGGGCCAGCGCCAGATGGCTTTGCCAGGGCGCGTGATACCACAACGCCACATGCGGCGCGCGCCCGGCGGCCCCGACCAGCCAGATCAGGATCGCCAGCGACAGCACCGAATAGGCCAGCGCGAAGCCGCGCGCGCCCAGCCGTGCCACCAGCCAGGGCTTCACCGGCGGGCGCACCGGCAGCGCATGCGACAGAAAGAACACCGCCAGCGCCAGGGTAAATTCCAGCCAGTCGCTCATGCCCTCAGCGCGGCCTCGGCCGCGGCCCCCAGCCGCAACAACCGGGCCTCGGCCAGGGGCGGGGCCATCAGGCTGATGCCGGCGCCCGGCGTGCCGCTGGGCAGGGTCAGCGCGCAAAGCCCCATGAGATTGGCGATGCGGGTATTGCGCAGGCACATCAGGTTACGCTCGGCAAAGCGTGCGTGATCGCCCTCCACCTCAGCGATCGGCGGCGGCATGATCGGCACGCTGGGCACGAGCACCGCGTCATGGCCCGCCACCGCCGCGCCATAGGCGGCGCGCAACGCATCGAGTTTCAGCCAGGCCACGACATACTCATGCGCGAGCGCCTCGCGCCCTGAGCGGAAGCGCGCCAGCACCGGCGGGAACATCACTTCGGGGCGTGCCTCGATGGTCGCCGCCCAGGTGCCGTAACATTCGGGCGCATAGAGCGCGCCGGAAAGCGCCATGGCCTCGGCCACCGCCGGCACCGCGCCCCGCTCGATCACCGCGCCGGCCCGTGCGAGCCGTTCGAGCGCGGCGTCAAAAGCCCGCGCGGGGGTTTCCTCCAGCGCCTCCATCGCGCTGGTCTCCAGCACCAGAAAACGGCATCCCCGCAGGCTGGCGCCGTGCAGATCTGGCGCCGGCGTGCCGTCGAGCAGGGCAAAGGCCAGCGCCGCATCCTCGACAGTGCGCGCCAGCGGGCCGATGGTGTCGAAACGCGCCGCCAACGGCACCGCGCCCTCCAGCGGGATGCGCCCGGCGGTGGTTTTCAGGCCCACCAGATCGTTCCAGGCGGCCGGCACGCGCACCGAGCCGCCAGTATCCGAGCCGATGGCCAGAGGTGCCAGCCCCCAGGCCACCGAAGCCCCCGCCCCCGAGGAACTGCCCCCCGGCACATGCGCCGGATCATGCCGCCAGGGCGGCGTGGCGCTCACCGGGTTCAGCCCCAGCCCGGAAAAGGCCAGCTCCGTCATGTGCGTCTTGCCCAGCGGTGGCATGCCCGCGGCCGTGAGGCGCTCGACGACCACGGCGTCGCGCGACGGCACCCGGCCTTTCAGCAGCGCCGAGCCGGCCTCGGTGGCCACGCCCGCAGTGTCAAAGAGATCCTTCAACGAGACCGGCACACCGTCGAGCGGGCCGCGCCGCAGCCCGGCCCGCGCCCGGCCCCGTGCGGCGGCTGCGGCATCGAGCGCCTGACGACGCATCAGCCGTGCATAGATGCGCGCGCCCAGCGGATGGCTTTCAGCGGCGTCAAGAAACATCTCGCTCAGCGCCACCGGGCAGATATCACCCGCCTCGATCCCGCGCCCCAGTTCGGCCGCGCCCATGGATTGCCAGTCTGCCGCCATTGCCCCGCACCTTTTCAGTGAATTTGCCGCACGCTAGCGCGGGAGCGGTGCATGGACAATCCCGCCGATGCACGCATATTGAGCGCATGACACCTGATGCGGATATCCTGATCATCGGCGGCGGCCTGAACGGGCCGGCACTGGCGCTGGCACTGGCGCGGGGCGGGCTGCGGGTCACGGTGGTCGATGCCCGCCCCGCCCTGGCGCGCGGCGAGACCGGTTTCGACGGACGCGCCTATGCCCTGGCGCTGGCCTCGGTGCGGGCGCTGGGGGCGCTGGGCCTGTGGCGCGGGCTGGGGGCAATGGCGCAGCCGATCCTGGGCATCCGCGCCAGCCAGGGCCATGCTGGGCAAGGGGCCTTCCCGCTGTTTCTGGGCTTCGATCACACCGAGATCGAGGAAGGCCCGATGGGCCAGATGATCGAGGATCGTCATCTTTACCGCGCGTTCCTGTCGGCGATGGAGGCTGAAGAGCATATCACGCTGATCTCCGGGGCGCGGGTGGTGGAACACAGCGCCGGGACAACAGCCGCAGAGGTCCTGCTCGATGACGGGCGGCGGCTTTCGGCGCGGCTTCTGGTGGCCTGTGACGGGCGCGACAGCCCCACCGCGGCGCGTGCCGGCATTCGCCGCTGGGGCTGGGGCTACGACCAGACCGCGCTGGTCTGCGCGGTGGCCCATGAGCGCCCGCACGAGGGCATCGCGCATCAGTTCTTCATGCCGCCCGGGCCGCTGGCGATCCTGCCGCTGCCGGGCAAGCGCTCGTCGATCGTCTGGAGCGAGGCGAGCGCGACGGCGCAGGCGATCCAGTCACTTGACGCCACCGCCTATCTTGAGGTGTTGCGCCCGCGCTTTGGCGAGTTTCTGGGCGCGATCCGGCTTGAGGGGGCACGCTTCAGCTATCCGCTGAAGCTGACCATCGCCGAGCGTTTCATCGGCAAGCGGCTGGCGCTGGTGGGCGATGCGGCGCATGGCGTGCACCCGATTGCCGGGCAGGGGCTGAACCTTGGCCTGCGCGACATGGCCGCGCTGGCCGAAGTGGTGATCGAGGCCGCGCGGCGCGGCGAGGATATCGCCAGCCCGCTGGTGCTGGAACGCTATCAACGATGGCGACGCTTCGACACGATGAAGATGGCGCTGGGCATGGATGCGGTGAACCGGCTGTTTTCAAACGCCAATCCCATGCTGGAACTGGCGCGTGGGCTGGGGCTGGGCGCGGTCAATGCGCTGCCCGGGTTACGGCGGTTCTTCATCCGCGAGGCTGCCGGGCTGAATGCGGCGGAGCCGCGGCTGTTGCAGGGCCGCGCGATCTGAGCCCCAGGCGCCCCGCATCAGGTGCCGCGGGGTTTGGCCCGCAGCGTGGGGTCGGCTTGTCGCGGGTCTTCCGGCCAGGGATGGCGCGGATACTGCCCGCGCATCTCCTTGCGCACATCGCTGTAAGAGCTGTCCCAGAAGCCCGGAATGTCCGTGGTGGTTTGCAGCGGCTGCTGCGCGGGTGAAAGCAGCGTCACCTTCAGCGGCAGCCGCGCGGGGCCGATGGTGGGATGTTGGGTGGTGCCGAACATCTCTTGCAGGCGCAGCGCGATGGCCGGCTGGCCGGCGGTATAGTCGATGGGCACGCGCCGGCCAAGCGGGGTGGTGAAATGCGCCGGCGCAAGGCGCTCGACAAGCTGGCCCTGCTCCCAGTCGAGCGCGGCGTGCAGCGCCTCGGTCAAATCCAGCGCGCGCAGATCCTCGGCATCACGGATCTTTCCCAGATAGGGCAGCAGCCACTCCTCGGCATGCGCCAGTATGCCCTCATCGGAAAGATCGGGGAGCGCCGCGCCCTGCGCGCGCAGCAGCTCCACCCTCGCCTGAAAACGGCGCGCGGCTTGCGTCATGCCGCATTGCTCCAGCCCCAGCGCGCGCAGCCCGTCGAGCGCCGCGCGGGCGCGGATCTCGGACGGGGCGTTCCAAGGGCGCTCGGCGAGGATGAGCGCGCCCAGCATCTCGCGGCTACGCGCCAGGATGCGGCGCTCACGGACGGACCATTCGCACAGATCGTGCCAGGCGAGCTGCGCCCCGAAAAGGTCACGCAATGCGGCCTCGCTGATCGGCAGAGCCTGTCGGATGCGGGATTCGCGCGGGTCGCCGTCAAGATCGGTGGCGACGATCAGCCGGCTTTGCCCCATCGGATCGGACGGGTCGAACAGCGCCCCCTTGCCGCCGGCCAGCAGATAGCGCGGCGCCTCGCCCTTGCGGCGCAGGCCAATGCGGTCAGGATAGGCCAACGCGGCCATCTCGGAGGGGCTGAGGCCCTGATCGGCGGGGGCAAGACGCGCCAGCCGGCGGGCTTCAAGGCGCAGTTGATCAAGCGCTTCGCGCCGCAGGGGATAGGGGTGATCTGCCGCATAGCCGCGCGGATCGGCCAGCGCCTTGAGGCGCATGGTCAGATCGGCGGGCGCGCCGCTCAGCGGGTCGCGGGCATCAAGAAGCGCGGCGAGCGGGGCGGCGCCCCTGCCGGCGGCCAGCAGCATATGCGCCAGCCGGGGATGCAGCGGCAGCGCCGCCATCGCCTTGCCATGGGTGGTGATGCGGCCCCCGCCATCGGGCGTGCCGTCAAGCGCGCCAAGCGCATGCAGCAGGCTGCGGGCCTCGGCCAGGGCAGCGGGCGGTGGCGGGGTCAGGAAAGACAAACCCTCGCCGCCACCCCAAAGCGCCAGTTCAAGCGCCAGCCCCGTCAGATCGGCGGTTTCGATCTCGGCGGGGGGGAAAGCGGGCAGCGCCCCTTCCTGGCCCTTCGTCCAGAGCCGGTAGCAGGCCCCCGGCGCCACCCGCCCGGCGCGGCCGCGGCGTTGTTCGGCCTCGGCGCGGCTGGCGGGTTCGGTAACGAGCCTTGCCATGCCCGAGGCCGGATCATGGCGCGCGCGCCGGGCGCGACCGGCATCAATGACCACGCGGATGTCAGGGATGGTCAGCGAGGTTTCGGCAATCGCCGTGGCCAGCACCAGCTTGCGCCCGCTCGCCAGCGGGGCAAGCGCGGCACGCTGGGCCTTGAAATCCATCGCGCCAAAGAGCGGCTGCAACATCACCCCCGGCGGCAGGCGGCGATCAAGCAGGGCGGCGGTGCGGCGGATCTCGCCCTCGCCGGGCAGAAACACCAGCAAGCCCCCCTCGGTTTCGCCAAGCGCGCGCAGCACCAGATCGGCGGTGGCGGGTTCCAGCCGTGTGCCGGGCGGCAATGGGCGCTCAAGCCAGCGAGTTTCAACCGGGAAGGCCCGGCCCGCGGCGGTCAGCAGCGGGGCATCGCCCAGAAGGGCGGCGACCGGCGCGGCATCAAGCGTGGCCGACATCACCACCAGCGCCAGATCCGGGCGCAGCGCCGCGCGGGCCTCCAGCACCAGCGCCAGGCCCAGATCGGCATTGAGCGAGCGCTCATGAAATTCATCGAAAATGACCGCGCCAACACCGTCAAGCGCTGGGTCGGCTTGCAGCATGCGCGTGAGGATACCCTCGGTGACGACCTCGATGCGCGTATCCCTGCCCACCCGCGCCTCGCCGCGGATACGGTAGCCGACACGCGCACCAACCACCTCGCCCAGGGTTTCGGCCATGCGCTCGGCGGCGGCGCGGGCGGCCAGGCGGCGCGGCTCCAGCATGACGATGCGTCCCGCGATCTGATCGAGCAGCGCCAGCGGCACCCGCGTTGTCTTGCCGGCACCGGGCGGGGCTTGCAGCACGCATTGGCCGGCGCGGGCCAGCGCGTCGCGCAGTTGCGGCAGCAGGGGGTCGATGGGCAGGGCCGTCATGGCGCGGTTATGCGCCGCGCGCCGGGCAATTTCCAGCCCGGTCTGGACAGCACCGCGCGCGCCGGGCATGACAGGGGCGCAGGACCCCAGCGCAAGACAGGAGCGCTTGATGACGAGCCAACTGGCCCAATCGCTGTTGCAAGCCGACCGCCGGGCGCTGGCGCGGGCGATCACGCTGGTGGAAAGCACCCGCGCCGATCACCGCGAACAGGCCGCCCGGCTGCTGGAGACGCTGGCGGGCCATGGCCGTGAGGCGCTGCGAATCGGGCTTTCGGGCACGCCGGGGGTGGGCAAGTCGACCTTCATCGAAAGTTTCGGGCTGATGCTGTGCGAAAAGGGGCTGAAAGTGGCAGTTCTGGCGGTGGACCCGTCGAGCGCGCGCACCGGCGGCTCGATCCTGGGCGACAAGACACGCATGGAGCGGCTGGTGCGCCACCCCAATGCCTTCATCCGTCCCTCGCCCAGCCGGAGCCATCTGGGCGGCGTGGCGCGGCGCAGCCGCGAAGCCGTCGCACTGTGCGAGGCGGCGGGTTTCGATGTGGTGCTGATCGAAACCGTGGGCGTGGGCCAGTCGGAAACCGTGGTGGCGGAATTGTCCGATGTCTTCGTGCTGCTGCTCGCCCCGGCGGGCGGCGATGAATTGCAAGGTGTCAAGCGCGGCATCATGGAGGCCGCCGACATGATCGTCGTCAACAAGGCCGATGGCGATCTGCGCGCCGCCGCCACGCGCACCTGCGCCGATTATGCCGGTGCGCTGCGGCTCCTGCGTGCCCGCCCGCAGGATGCCCCCGGCTTTCCAAAGGCGATGACCGCCTCGGCGCTGGAGGAAACCGGGCTGGAGCGGGTCTGGAAAGAGATCGTCGCGCTGGGCGAGTGGCGGCGCGCGCAGGGTCACTGGGCCAGCCGGCGCGCGGCGCAGGCGCGCCACTGGTTCGCCGAGGAGGTCCGTCAGGCCCTGTTGGCACGGCTGGAGACGCCCGCAGCGCGAGCAAGGATGACCGAACTGGCCGACGCGGTGGCGCGCGGCGAGGCGAGCGCGGGCGCGGCGGCGCAGCTTCTGCTGGCGACGCTGGAGGCCGAAACCCGGCCGGCAGCCGAGACCCCGGTGAATCACTTGACGCCGGATGCAAATGCACCTAATAGCGCGTGAGCGAGTTTCCGGGCGCTGCCATAGCGGCGCCCCTTTGTATTCACGGGGCCAGCGGCCCAGCCGAACTGACGAGGATAAGATCATGTCGCGCCGTTGCGAACTGACCGGTAAAGGCCCGATGTCTGGCAACAATGTCAGCCATGCCAACAACAAGACACGCCGCCGTTTTCTGCCGAATTTGGTGGATGTGACGCTGGCCTCCGAATCGCTGGGCAAAAGCTATGCGCTGCGCGTTTCGGCCGCAGCGCTGCGCTCGGTTGATCACCGGGGCGGGCTGGATGCGTTTCTGGCCAAGGCCCGTGACGAGGAACTTTCCTCGCGCGTGCTGAAGATCAAGAAAGAGATTGCCAAGGCGGCACAGGCCGCGGCCTGACAACCGGCCTTCCGGCATGCTGAAAGCCCCGCTTGCGGGGCTTTTTGCGTTGCCCAATAGCGACGATCGGTGGGCGGAGCGGGCAGGTTTCAGCCGTTTTCGCGCAGCACTGACCCGGCCAGATAGAGCGATCCGCAGATCAGCACCCGCGCGGCCGGATCACGCCCCGCGATCATGGCGAGCGCCACCGCCACCGTGGAAGCGGTTTCGGCAGCCAGCCCGGCGCTTCGGGCGGCGTCGGCGGTGATCTCGGCGGGCAGGGTATTGGCCTCGCCGGGGATGGAAACCGCCAGAAGCCCCTGTGCATGCCCGGCCAGCGGGGCCATGAAACCGCGCACATCCTTGGTGTTGAGCATGCCGCAGATCAGCCAGGTGGGGCGCGGCGCCAACCGGGCAAGCGTCGCGGCAATGGCCTGGCCGGCGGCAGGATTGTGCCCGCCATCGAGCCAGAGTTCGATGCCGGGCGCGGCCTTGGCCAACGGCCCCTGACGCAGCCGCTGCATGCGCGCGGGCCATTCGGCACGGGTGACGGCCCCCTCGAACGCCGCCTCGCCAAACCCCAGATGTCGTAACGCCGCAAGCGCCGCTCCGGCGTTTTCAACCTGATGCGGGCCCGGCAGATTGGGCAGCGGCAGATCCAGCAGGCCGGCATCATCGTGATAGACCAGCCGCCCGTGTTCCTCGAAGGCATGCCAGTGCTGGCCATGGGCAAGCAGCGGCGCGCCAAGCCGTGCGGCGCGCGCCTCGATGGCGTCAAGGCCTTCGCCGGTCTGCGGGCCCACCACGCAGGGCACGCCGCGCTTGAGGATGCCCGCCTTCTCACCGGCGATCTCGCGCAGGGTCTCGCCCAGATACTGCTGATGATCGAGCGAGACCGGGGTGATGATGCTCAGCGCCGGGCGCTCGATGACATTGGTGGCATCAAGCCGCCCGCCAAGCCCCACTTCCAGTAGCGTGTAATCGGCCGGAATGCGCGCGAAGGCCAGCAGCGCGGCGCAGGTGGTGATTTCGAAATAGGTGATCGGCGCGCCGCCATTGGCGGCATAGCATTCATCCAGAACCGCGCTCAGCGCAGTCTCGTCGATCAGTTGCCCGGCCAGCCGGATGCGCTCGTGAAAGCGCGCCAGATGCGGCGAGGTATAGGCATGCACGCGCTTGCCCTCGGCCTCCAGCCCGGCGCGGATCATCGCCTGGGTGGAGCCCTTGCCATTGGTGCCGGCAATGTGAATCACCGGCGGCAGGGCGCGCTCGGGGTGGCCCAACACCGCCAGAAGCCGCCAGACCCGGTCCAGCGTCAGGTCGATGATCTTGGGATGCAGCGCCATCATCCGTTCAAGAATGGCGTCGGATGTGGGGGCGCTCACGGCTGGGCGGCACTTTTGTCAGTGGTGGGCTCGGCCACGGATTCGGAGGGGGCGGGCAGATCACCGGCCACGGCGGGCGCCTGCCCGGTGAGCATCCGCAGGATGGTGATCAACTCGCGGCGCATGTTCTTGCGGTGCGTCACGCGGTCCAGCATGCCGTGATCGAGCAGATATTCGGCGCGCTGAAAACCCTCGGGCAGTTTTTCGCGAATCGTCTGTTCGATGACGCGCGGCCCGGCAAAGCAGATCAGCGCATTGGGTTCGGCGATCTGCACATCGCCCAGCATGGCGTAGCTGGCCGTCACCCCGCCGGTGGTGGGATGGGTGAGCACGCAGATATAGGGCAGGCCGGCTTCCTTGAGCATCTGCACCGCAACCGTGGTGCGCGGCATCTGCATCAGGCTCAGGATGCCCTCCTGCATGCGCGCGCCACCGGCGGCGGCGAACAGCACCAGCGGCAGGCGGCGTTCCACCGCCCGCTCGCAGGCAGCGATGATGGCATTGCCGACGAACATGCCCATCGAGCCGCCCATGAAGGCAAAGTTCTGCGCCGCCGCCACAATCGGCGTGCGACCGATCTCGCCCTCGGCGACCAGCATGGCCTCGCGCTCGCCGGTGGCCTTCTGTGCGGCTTTCATGCGGTCGGGGTATTTCTTCTGATCGCGGAACTGCAGCGGGTCGATCACCGCCTCGGGGACCGCGACCTCGGCGAAGGTGCCGGCGTCAAAGAGCGCCGTGAACCGCTCGCGCGGGGTGATCGGCATGTGATGATTGCAGTTGGTGCAGACCTGCAGATTGTCGCTGAGTTCGCGGTGAAACAGCATCGTGCCGCATTCGGGGCACTTGGTCCACAGGTTCTCGGGCATCTCGCGGCGCGAGAAGAGCGAGTTGATCGTCGGTCGGACGTAGTTGGTGATCCAGTTCATGCCGCGTTCCCCGAATTTGGCTGCGCGTTCAGATAAGCCCGCCGCGCCCAAAATGCAATCGGATCGCGGTCAGGTGATGGCTCAACGCCGCCGCAGCCAGAGCCGGCACGCCAGCCAGACCAGCGCCACCATCGCCATGTCCAGCATGATCAGCCGCCGCAGCAGGTCCGCGGAGGCCGCCCCCTCGGGCAGAACAAAGAGCGCCAGCCCGTCCAGCCCGCCCATCACCGAGACCAGCAATATGGCCAGACAGTTGTTGGCGAAATGCAGCCCCCAGGCGAGCCCCAGATTGCCGGTGCGCGCCGTCAGATCGGCGGCCACCAGCCCGAAGAACCCTGTTGCCGCCACCACCGCCCAGGTATTGGCGCCCATCTCCGCCGGGGCATGATGCGCCAGGCCAAACAGCACCGACGGCAGACCCATCCAGATCACCGGGGACGAAAAGCGCACGGCAAGCTGTTGTTGCAGATAGCCGCGAAACACCAGTTCCTCCGCGCCGGTCTGCAACAGGATGGCGGCCAGCGCCAGCGGCAGAAAGAACAGCCAGATGCGCAGCGGCGCGGCCGGTTCGAACGGCGGCAGAAAGGGCAGCACCAGCAGCCCCAACCCGCCACCGACCAGCGCCATGGCCGCAAGGCCCAGCGCGAAATCGCGCATCACCGGCGCGGGCCGGCCGACGAGGCTGCGCAGCCCCCGGCCATGCAGCAGCCGCACCGCCACCCAGGCGCCCAGCGCCATGCCGGCGAAGGTGCTCATCAAAACCAGAAGCGACCAGGGATCGCCGCCGTCGGCGATGCTGAGCAGGCCGCTCTCCAGCCGGTCGAGCCCCGAGAGCAGCCAGACCAGACCGCCGATCAGCCCCATCCATGCCAGATAGACCCCGCCGATCAGCCCCAGCCCCAGAACCAGCCGCCAAAGCTGCGGGTAGGCGCGGGCCGGGGCGATGAATGCTTCAAAGGCAGGGGTCATAGGTGGCTCCATGGGCTGGCGCGGCGCATCATGGCGCAGCCGCAAGGGAACGACAATGGCGTGCCGGCGCTTCAGAAGCCAAGCCGCGCCAGCAGATCCGCAGGGTTTTCCAGCTTCAGCCGCACCGGCAGTATCAAGACCTTCGCACGCATGGATTGCGGCAGGCGCACGGCATCCTTCTCGGTGGTGACAAGCTGTGCGCCAAGGCTGCGGGCCTCGTGGAGCAGACGTGACAGCAGCGCCGGGCTGAGCGGCTGGTGATCATCAAGCGGCAGCCGGCGCACAAGATCGACGCCCAGCCCTTCAAGCGTGGCAAAGAATTTCTCTGGCCGGCCGATGCCGGCAAAGGCCAACGCCCGCAGGCCCTGCCACTGCATGCCGGTATCCAGTGGCTCCAGCGCCCCCTCGATCAGCGGCACCGCGCCCAGTGCCGCGCCCCAGCGCTGCCGGAACCGCGCCCGCGCCGCCGGCGGGCCGATCGCCAGCACCAGATCGGCACGCGCCAGCCCGGCGGCGACCGGCTCGCGCAGCGGCCCGGCAGGCAGGCAGCGGCCATTCCCGAAGCCGGTTTCGGCATCGACCACCACGATGGCGCGGCTCTTGGCCACGGCGGGGTTCTGAAAACCGTCATCAAGCAGCACCACCTGCGCGCCCTCGGCCTGGGCCGCCTGCACCCCCTTGGCACGCGCCCGCGCCACCCAGACAGGCACGAAGGCCGACATCAGAAGCGGCTCATCGCCCACCTGATCGGCGCGGTGGCGGCGTTCGTCCACGCGCAGCGGCCCGGCAAGGCTGCCGCCATACCCGCGCGAAACCACATGCACGCCAATCCCCTGCGCCACCAGCAGTTGCGCCAGCGCGATCACCGCCGGGGTCTTGCCGGTGCCACCCACATTGATGTTGCCCAAACAGATCACCGGCACCGCGGCATGCCAGCCCGGCCGCGCCAGCCGGCGGCGCGTGCCCAGCGCGTAAAGCGCTCCAAGCGGCGCCAGCAGCCGTGCCTGCCAGCCGGGGCTTTCGGGCGGGTTGCTCCAGAAACCCGGCGCCCTCATGGGGCCGCCGCCCGGTTGAGCTTGACCCAGTCACAGATGCCGCGCGCCAGATGATAGGTGGCGTCGCTGCCGTCGGTGGCCAACGTCCAGGCCTTCAGCGCGGCCTCGGCGCCGACCTCGGGGGCCAGCAGGGCGCTGAGCGCATTGCCAAGCTCGGCACCGCTGGCGATGCGTCGCCCGCCACCGGCGCGGCGCAGCATCTCCAGAAAGGCGCGATCGCCCGGCGTGGCCTGCGGCCCGAAGATCAGCGCCGAACCCAGCGCTGCCGCCGGCAATGGCCCCGGCGTGGCAATATCGCGGCTCAGCGATCCGCCCAGATAGCTGACCTGTGACAGGCGCAGGAACAGGCCCGGCTCATCCTCGGCATCGGCGATATAGAGCTGCGTTGTCGGTGTGATCTCATCGTCAAGGCTTCGCCGGGCGCAGACGAAACCCATGCCACCGGCCTGCACGGCGAGCGCCTCGCCCTCGCGGGGATCGCGTGGCGCAACGATCATCACCAGCCGGTGCGAGCGGCGCAACGCCTGCGCATAGGCTTGCAGCGCGGGCTCAACCTCGATGGCGGGCAGGCTGTAGGCAAACCAAACCGGACGGTTGGCAAGCGCTCGTCGCATCGCCTCAAGTTCCGAATGATTGCAGCCCGGAGCCGGTGGAAAGCGCGCCAGACTGCCGCTGTGCAGAACCGGCACCGAGCCGCGCACCATTGCCTTCAGCGCGGTCTCGGCGGCGATGCTGCGGGTATGGATCTGCGTGAAAGCGCCCAGCAGCGCGCGGGTGAAACCGGGCCAGAGCCGCCAATGCCCCGGCGCGGCGGGATGCTCGGCATTGACCAGAAACAGCCCGATACCGCGCGCATGGCACCGTTCGATCAGATTGGGTGGCAAAACCGCCCCGGCCAGAACCGCCACCTCGGGCTGCTCGCGGGCCAGAAAACGGTCGATCGCGGCGGGGTCATCCCCCGGTCCGGGCTGACCGGCGCTGCCGCTCACCAGGCATTCGGGCGCATCGCGCAGATCGGCAAGCTGGGCAGCCAGAACCTTGAGCACCTCATGCTCCGAAGGCTCGGTGGCGTGAAGCCAGATCAGCCCCCGGCGAGGCGGGCGCAATGCATCTTCACCGTCCTGCAAGGACGGGCCCGGCGCGGCACGCGCGCCCTGACGATGGCGCATCCGATAGGCGCGCAACCCGGAGATCATGCGCGAACCCGCATCGCCGCGTGCCTCAGAGAAGGCTTGCGGTCGGGCTGTTCTCGTTGCCCTCCTCAAGCAGGCGGTGCAGATGGGCAATGAAATAGCGCGTGGTGGCGGAATCGACGGTGCGCTGCGCCTCGGCTTTCCAGGCGCGATGGGCGCTGGCGTAATCCGGAAACAGGCCCACAACATGGATCTGCGCCGGATCGACGAATTCGGTTGAATGCGCGGCGATCAGTTCGCCACCAAAGACAAGATGCAGGCGTTGGGTCATCACAGGCTCCGTGTTTCGGATTGAACGGGTGAATTGTCGGCAGGCAGGCCACGGGCACTGAGCAAGGCACCATGCACCATGGCGGGGGCGGCCAGAACCCCGGCATTGCGCGCGCTTGCACTGTTGAAGCGCAGCGCGGCACCGTCGCGGTCGGTAATGGTGGCACCGGCCTCGGCGGCGATCAGCGCCGCGGCGGCAATGTCCCAATCCCAGACATCGCGGATGGTGACCATTGCATCAAAGGCACCCTCGCCCACCAGCGCCAGCCGCCAGGCCAGCGAGGGACGGAAATGGCGCTCGATGGCCGGCAGGCCACCGGGCCAGTGGCTTGCCTCCAGCATCGGGCGTGCGGCCAGAACCCGCGCACCATCGAGCGCAATGCGCGAGGAAACCTGCAAGGCGCGCGCATTGAGCGTGGCGCCCTGCCCCAGGATCGCCGAATAGGTCAGCCCCAGAAGCGGCAGATGCACCACACCCGCCACCGGCTGGCCATCCACCACCACCGCCAGCGCATGGGCAAAACTTTTCTGCCCGTCCAGAAAGGCGCGGGTGCCATCAATCGGATCAATCACGAAGGTCGCCGGCGCCGCCCGCCGGGCCGGATCATGCAGATCCTGCCCTTCTTCCGACAACCAGCCATAGCCGGGGCGGGCGCCGCGCAACCGCGCATGCAGAAAATCGTTCACGGCCAGATCGGCCTCGCTGACCGGACCCTGCCCGTCGTCCTTGTCCCAGTGGCGCGGGGACTGCCCGAAGTGGCGCGCGGCGATCTGCCCGGCCTCCAGAGCGGCATCGCGCAAAAGCGCCAGATCGGCGGCGAGTGTGGCAGCGTCAGGCACCGGCAAGCGTCAGTCCCTCCACCAGCAGGGACGGCACCACGGTGCTCAGATGCGCGCGCGCGTCATTGGCCGGGGTCAGACGCATGAGCATCTCGCGCAGATTGCCGGCGATGGTACATTCATTGACCGGATAGGCGATCTCGCCGCCCTCGATCCAGAACCCCGAGGCGCCGCGCGAATAATCGCCCGTGGTGGGATTGATCGTGGCACCGATCAGCGATGTCACCAGAAGGCCGCGGCCCATCTCGCGCAGCAAGGCATCGCGGCTGCGCCCGCCCTGCGTCAGCGCAAGGTTCGACAGGCTGGGCGAGGGCGGGGCGGCCGGGCCACGGCTGGCGTTCGCGGTGCTTTGCAGCCCCAGCTTGCGCGCGGTGGCCAGATCAAGCACCCAGCCCGCCAACACCCCATCGCCAATCAGAACCCGCCGCGCGGTGGCCAGACCCTCGGCATCGAAAGGCCGCGAGCCGGAGATGCGCCGGCGATGCGGGTCTTCGACCAGATCCAGACCGGCGGGCAAAACCGGCTGATCGAGCGCATCGCGCAGCCAGCTTGCGCCGCGTGCAATGGCGGTGCCATTAATCGCCGCAACCAGATGGCCGATCAGCGAAGCGGCGACACGCTCGTCATAGAGCACCGGAAAGGTGCCGCTGGGCGGTTTTCGCGCACCCGCCCGCGCCACCGCGCGCTCGCCCGCCAACCGCCCGATCGATTCGGCATCAGGCAGATCGGCCTGAAAGATCCGCCCCTCACTGGCCCAGTCGCGCTCCATCGCGGTGCCGTCGCCGGTGATCGCCACGCAGGAGATCATCCGCGAACTGCGCATATAGCCGCCCGAAAAGCCGTTCGTCGCCGCCAGATGCACCAGCCGCCGGCCATACCCCGCCGAGGCGGAATCGATCCGCGCGACACCGCCAACCGCCAGTGCGGCGGCCTCGGCGCGGCGGGCGTCTTCTTGCAGCGCCTCGGGCGCGGGCTCGGGCGCGGGATCGTGCAGTTCCAGCCCCTCGGCATCGCGGCGCGCGGAAAGCTGCGCGGGATCGGCCAGCCCGGCCCAGGGGTCTTCGGGGGCCTCGCGCGCCATGGCAACGGCACGCTCGGCCATGGCGGCAAGCGTCTGCGGGCGGGCGTCCGAGCTGGAAACGCAGGCCTGGCGCCGCCCGATCAGCACCCGCAGCCCCAGATCAAGCCCCTCGGAGCGCTCGGCCTGTTCAAGCCGACCGGCGCGCACATCGACCGAGAGCGCGGTGCCCTCGATCACCAGCGCATCGGCAGCATCGGCCCCGGCACGGCGTGCCGCATCCAGCAGGGCCTGGGTAAGGGTCGCGGGCGTATCGGTCATGCTGGGGCCTTGCGATCAGAACGAAAATGCGGTGCCGTCGATGTATCGCGCCCGCGCCGTGATGAAAACCCGCATCGCATCGGCAAAGGACGTATCAGACCAGCGCGACCCCTCAGCCCAGACCAGCCGCGCGCGCGCGCGCCAGCACCGCATCGACCATCGCGCCGGCGCTGCCGGTGTAATTGGCCGGCGCCAGCAGCCGGTCCAGTGCGGCAGGATCGAGCGCCGCGGCGATCTGCGGCTCGGCCAGAAGACAATCGCGCAGGCTGGCGCCTTCGGTCGCGGCGCGGCGCGCGGCGGCTGCAACCAGCGCCTGCGCCTGTACCCGGCCCAGCAGCGGCGCCAGACCCGTCATCACCGCCTCGGCCATGATCAACCCGCCGCCGGCATCCAGATTGGCACGCATCCGCGCGGCATCAACCTCCAGCCCCTCCAGCAACGGGCGCGCCATGGCCAGCGCACCAGCCAGCAGCAAAAGCCCCTCAGGCACGACGGCCCATTCGATCGGCATGGCCGCGATGCCGCGCTCGTGCTCCTGGATCATCGCGTCGATCTGTCCGCCGGGCAGGTCGCGCAGCCGGCGGGCCAGCGCCAGGATCTGCGGCCCGGCGACGGGGTTGCGCTTTTGCGGCATGCTCGACGAGCCGCCACGGCCGGGCTGGGCGGGCTCGCGCAGTTCGCCAACCTCGCTGCGCATCAGGATCGAAACCTCGGCCCCGATCTTGCCCAGCGTGGCGCCGGTCATCGCCAGCCACATGACCAGTTCGGCCCAGCGGTCGCGTGCGGTGTGCCAGGTAATGACCGGCTCGCCCAGATCAAGCGCCCGCATCAACCCCGCGCGCACCGCCAGACCCTGCTCGCCCAGCGCCGCCAATGTGCCAACCGCGCCGCCCAACTGCCCCACCAGCAGCCGGGGGCGCAGTTCGGTCAGCCGCTGACGATGGCGCAGCAGTTCGTCCAGCCAGACCGCCGCCTTGTAGCCAAGGGTAACCGGAACCGCCTGTTGCTGAAAACTGCGCCCGGCCATGACCGTATCACGATGTCGCGCCGCCAGCAGCGCCAGGGCGCGAACCGTGGCATCCAGATCGGCCTCGATCAGGGTCAGGGCGTCACGGATCTGCAAGACGAAGCCGGTATCGAGAATGTCCTGCGTGGTCGCGCCCCAGTGCAGCCAGCGCCTCGCCTCGTCGTCGCAAAGCGCCCCCAGATGCTTTACCAGCGGCACGATCGCCACGCCGCAGCGGTCATAATCGGCCTTCATCGCTGGCAGATCCAGCGCCTCGATGCGCGCGGCGGCGGCAATGCGTGCGGCGACATCGGCCGGGATCAGCCCCAGATCGGCCTGGGCCCGCGCCAGGGCAGCCTCGGTTTGCAGCCAGGCGCAGATGCGCGCCTCGTCAGACAGCACCGCGCGCATCGCGGGGGTGCCGAACCAATCGCCGAAATAGGAGGAATCGAAAACCGTCGCCATCTTTTGTCCTTTGGCCCCGGCAGGCCGGGGGGCACCCGCCAGGGCTAGCCGCAGGTAAGCATATAACCCTCGCCACGCACGGTTTGCAGATAGCGCGGGCGCTTGGGGTCGGCTTCGAGCTTGCGGCGCAGGCGGGTGATCTGCACGTCGATGGCGCGCTCCTGGGCCGACTCGCCCGTCGGCTGGCCCCGGTCGCGGCCAAGGTGATCAATCAGCGCCTCGCGACTGACCACCTGTCCCTGCTGCGCCGCCAGAAGCCGCATCAGCGCCGCTTCGGTCTGGGTCAGGCGCACGGTCTCGGCTCCGTCGCGCAACTCGCCGCTTTCCATCTCGTAGCGCATGCGCCCCAGCATCAGCACCGGCGGCGCACCGGGAATTGCCTCCTGGCGGGGGCTGCGGCGCAGGATGGCATTGATGCGCAACACCAGTTCGCGCGGCTCGAAAGGCTTGGGCAGGTAATCGTCGGCCCCTGCCTCAAGCCCGGCAATCCGCTCGCGCGCCTCGCCGCGCGCGGTCAGCAGGATCACCGGCACGGCCGAGCCTTCGCGCAGCCAGCGTGTCAGGCTCACCCCGTCCTCGCCCGGCATCATCACATCCAGCACCACCAGATCAAAGGCCAGCCCCTGCATCAGGCGGCGCGCCTGCGCCGCGTCGCGCGCCGCAGTGACCAGAAAGCCCTGCCGGATCAGGTATTTCTGCAACAGCCCGCGAATGCGTTCATCGTCATCGACAACCAGCAGATGGGCATGGGTTTCACCGGGTGCGGAGGCATCGATCATGGCCGAACATCCTTGAGCGCCTGATACTGGGCGCGGATCTGATCATCCATCATGGCTTCCAGCACCTGACGAAATCCTGCAACGGCCTGCGGCCCGGCGGCGCGGTAAGCCGCGCGCATGCGCGCGCGCTGCGCCTCGGAAAGCTGGCGCTCCAGTTCGGCGCCGCGCGCGGTCAGATGAAGATGCCGCTCGCGCCGGTCTCGCCGCCCGACACGGCTTTCCACCAGCCCGTCCTCGATCAGCGTGCGCAACACCCGGTTGAGCGATTGCTTCGTCACACCAAGCACCGCCAGCAGCGCGTTCACCGTCAATCCGGGGCTGCGGTTGATGAAATGCAGCGCGCGGTGATGCGCGCGCCCATAGGAGATCTCCGAAAGGATGCGATCAGGATCGGCGGTAAACCCGCGATAAGCAAAGAACATTGCCTCGATTCCCTTGCGCAGCTGCTCGTCGGTCAGAAACAGCAGCGTTTCTCCGCCTGCGCCGCTCTCACTCATGCCTCATGATCCATCTTCGCTGCCCGGCGGGCCGGTTTGCGGTATTTTATGTCAGTCTTGTTGACTTTCCAAGAATGAATTGATAGCGATTCGGCGATTTGGCGCAACTTTATGTCCGCTGCGGACCTATCAGGCGCAACATTCGAAAACGCGGGGTTCATCATGGCTGCTTACGACGATCGCAACGGGTTCATCTGGATGGATGGCGCGCTGGTGCCCTGGCGCGAGGCCAATGTGCATATCCTGACCCATGCGCTGCATTATGCCTCCAGCGTCTTCGAGGGCGAGCGCTGCTATGGCGGCAAGATCTTCAAGAGCCGCGAGCATTCTGCGCGGCTGCTGGAGTCAGGCCGGCTGCTGGACATGCCGATCCCCTATTCGGTGGATCAGATCGAAGAGGCCAAGGCCGCCGTGCTGAAGGCCAACAAGCTGACCGATGCCTATGTGCGCGCGGTGGCCTGGCGCGGCGCGGGCGAGGACATGGGCGTGGCCTCGGCGCGCAATCCGGTGCGGCTGGCGGTGGCGGCCTGGGAATGGGGCGCCTACTACGGTGAGGCCAAGATGCAGGGCGCCAAGCTCGATATCGCCAAATGGCGCCGCCCCTCGCCCGAGACCATCCCCACTGCCGCCAAGGCCGCCGGGCTTTACATGATCTGCACGATGTCGAAACACGCCGCCGAGGCCAAGGGATGCTCGGATGCACTGTTTTACGACTATCGCGGCTATGTCGCCGAGGCGACCGGAGCCAATGTGTTCTTCATCAAGGATGACGAGGTGCACACGCCGATCCCCGATGCGATCCTCAACGGCATCACCCGGCAGACGGTGATCGCCATGCTCAAGGACATGGGCGTGCCGGTGCATGAGCGCCATATCATGCCCGAGGAACTGCCGGGCTTTCAGCAGTGCTTCCTGACCGGCACCGCCGCCGAAGTGACACCGGTAGGGCAGATCGGCGACTTCCATTTCCAGGTTGGTCCGCTGACGCGGCGGATCGCCGAAACCTACGAGAAGCTGGTGCGCAGCTGAACCGCTGGCGGGGGCGCTGCCCCCGTCCCCTGCGGGGCCTCCCCCGGGATATTTGCAGCACAAAGACCCAGGGGCTGCGCGGTCAGTCGCGCGACAGTTCGTATTGATACCGCAGCCGGGCGACGGCCTCGTTGCGTTCGGCCTTGCGCAGATCGGTCAGGCTGGTTTCGACAAAGCTCATATGCGCCTCGGCGGCGGCGCGGGCGGCCTGCGGATCGCGCGCCTGGATGGCGGTGTTGATGGCGCGATGCTGTTCGAGCAGATCGTCACGCGTGGTGCGCTGCTTGAACATCTGCTGGCGGTTGTAAAACACGCCCGCGCGCAGCAGATCGAACATGGCGCGCATCATGTGCAGCATGATGATATTGTGGCTGGCCTCGATGATCGCCAGATGGAACTCGGCATCCAGCGCGGCCTCGTCGGCGGGATTGCGCTTGCGATGCGCCAGTTCCATCTTGCGGAAAACGGTGTCGATCACCTTGAGATCGGTATCGGAGCCGAATCGCGCGGCGCGGGTGGCGGCCATGCCTTCCAGATCGCGGCGAAAGCTGACGTAGTCGAAAACCGCTTCATCATGGCTGGCGAAAAGCTGGATCAGCGCATCGGAAAAGGCCGAACCCAGCATATTGGCCACATAGATCCCGGCACCGGCGCGCGTGACCAGAAGGCCGCGTTGCTGCAATTCGGCGATGGCCTCACGCAGTGACGGGCGCGAAACCCCCATGCGTTCGGCAAGCTCGCGCTCGGAGGGAAGCCGCTCACCGGGGCGCAGCAGCCCGCGCAGGATCAGGAGTTCGATCTGGCGCACCACGCCCTGCGCGAGCTTTTCCATCTGCACTGGCTGAAAAGGCATCCATCTCTCCCTGATTGGTCAAAAGATATGACCAGACAGCGGCATAGACAACGCCCATTCTTTCAGCATGACAGCCTTTCCGGCCCGATCAGCGCGTCGGACGGATGACGATTTCCACGCGCCGGTTCTGGGCCCGCCCGGCGGCCGTGTCATTCGAGGCGATGGGCCGGGTCTGGCCGGCACCGCGCGCCACAACGCGCCGCGGCGAGACCCCCGATTCGATCAGCACCGCGGCAACCGAATCGGCGCGGCGCTCCGAAAGGCGCTGGTTATGCGCCATGCTGCCTGTGCTGTCGGTATGGCCGGTAACGATGATCGAGCTGTCAGGATAGCGGTTGAGATTGGCGGCAATGGCCTGAAGATCCCGGCGCAGATCGGTGCGCAGGGTGGCGCTGTCGATGGCGAACAGGATGTCCTGAGGCATGGTGACGATGATCTCGTCGCCGGTGTTGACCACATTGACATCAGCCCCCAGTTGCGCGCGCAACTCGGCCGCCTGACGGTCGAGCGCTGCACCGATTGCGCCGCCGGCCAGGGCGCCGACACCGGCCCCGACAAGGGTTGCCGCAGTGCGGTCGCTGGAGCCGGAAGCAGCACCAAGCACGCCGCCGGCGATGGCCCCGGCGATCGCGCCCTGCTGGGTGCGGTTGGTATCGCTGTAGGGATCGACGCAACCGGCCAGCAAGGCAGCGGTCGCGGCGAAGGCAAGAACAGGCTTGAACGTCATGAATGGAACCCCATGAATGAATTTGCTTGCGGCATCTTAGCGCTTTGGCACAGGGGACAACAGCGTCGGGGGATGCGGTTGTGGTCACAAATCGATGATCGCGCATCGCGCGAGAATTCAGCCCGCTTCGCTGCGCACGGCCTCCCAGGCAAGCATCGCGCGTTTCACCGGCAAACCCCAGTGATAGCCCCCCAGCCCACCGGATTTGGCGATCGCCCGGTGGCAGGGAATGAGCCAGGAGACCGGATTGCGCCCCACCGCGGTGCCCACCGCACGCACCGCGCGCGGATTGCCGACGGCGCGGGCGATTTCGGAATAGGTGGTGACATGGCCGCTGGGAATGCTGAGCAACGCCTCCCAGACCTTGATCTGGAAGGGCGCGCCGATCAGATAGAGTGGCGCGGGCGCGCCGCCGCCCTCGCCGGCGCCGAAAGCCGCCGCTGCCCAGGGTTGCAGGCGGTCGGGGGCCTCGGTGAAGCGCGCCTTCGGCCAGCGCCCTGCAAGATCGGCAAAGGCTGCCTCATGGCCGGTTTCCGCCGCGAAGCCAAGGCCGCACAAACCGCGCGTGGTGCCCATCACCAGCGCCGGGCCGAAGGGGCTGTCGAACCAGCCCCAGAAGATCTCAAGCCCCGCCCCGCCGCGGGAATATTCGCCCGGTGTCATGGCCTCCCAGCGCAGGAAGAGATCATGCAGCCGACCGGGCCCCGAAAGCCCGGCCGCCAGCGCGGTATCCAGCACGGTGAAGCGCTCGGACAGCAGCCGCCGCGCATGGCTCAGCGCCAGATACTGCTGGTAACGCTTGGGCGAAACACCGACCCACTGGGTGAAGAGGCGCTGGAAATGCGCCTCGCTCATGCCGAGCCGCCGCGCCAGGTCTTCGAGCGAGATACGCTCGCCGCCGGCGGCGTCGATCTCGGCGATGGCGCGGCCGATAAGCTGGTAGTGATAGCTGCCCGGCGTGGCAATCGGCTTTGCGGTATGGTTCATTGCGGTCCCCGACATGTGGCGGCGCGGCCTGTCCTGAAGACAGCCTAGCGCCCGGCTGCCCTTCACGCGACCCGGAAGTTGCGCAATTCCCGGCGGCGCGCGCTTTGGCCTCTGGACCTTGGCGCGGTGACACGCCACTGTCGCGCAGCTCTTCCCTGCCGGTTTGCCGCCGATGCGTCTGCTGATCTCGTTTGCTGCCCTGTTCGTTTCGGTCGCGCTGCTGCAACTGGGGCTTGGCGGCGTGGTGCCGCTCGATGCGCTTTCCGGCACCGTGCTGGGCTTTTCGGCCTCGGAAATCGGCATGCTGGGCTCGGCGCATTTCGTGGGGTTCTTCATCGGCTGCTGGTGGGCACCGCGGCTGATGGGCGAGGTGGGGCATTCGCGCGCCTTCGCGGCCTTCGTCGCTGCCGGCACGATCGGCATTCTGGCGCATATGATGATCACCGATCCCTATGCCTGGGCGCTGATGCGCGTGGCCTCGGGCGTGGCGGTGGCCGGATGCTACACGATCATCGAGGCCTGGTTGCAGGCCAAGGTCACCAACGCCACCCGCGGCCGCGCGATGGGGGTCTACCGGGTGGTGGATATCATCGGCTCGCTGGGCGCGCAGCTGTTGATCGGCGTGCTGGAACCGGCGGCCTATGTTTCCTACAACCTGCTGGCGCTGATCTGCTGCGCGGCCCTTTTTCCGCTGGTGCTCACACGCGCCGAGGCCCCCGAAACCGGCCCCGCCCCGCGCCTGCGCCCGGCGATGGCCTGGAAGCTCTCGCCGCTGGCGGCTGCGGGGGTGGTGGTATCGGGCATCACGGGGGCGGCGTTTCGCATGGTGGGGCCGCTCTACGGGCTGGCGGTAGGGCTGGCCGCCGACCGGATCGCGCTGTTTCTGGCCGCCTATGTGCTGGGTGGCGCGCTGGCGCAGGTGCCCATCGGCTGGCTGGCCGACAAGTTCGACCGAAGGGTGGTGTTGATCTGGCTGTCGGTGGCCTCGGTTCTGGCCTGCGCGCTGACCGTGGCCAGTGTCGGCGGCGGGATCGTCGCGATCTTCCTGGCGGCGGGCTTCTTTGGCTTCACCACCTTCCCCATCTACTCGGTTTCGGCGGCGCATGCGCATGACTTCGCGCAACAGAGCGAGCGGGTGGAGCTGTCGGCGGCGCTGATGTTCCTTTACGCGGTGGGTGCCATTGCCAGCCCGGTCATCGCCTCGCTGCTGATCGAATGGTTCGGCCCGGCGGGAATGTTTGCCTTCATCGCGGCAGCGCATCTGCTGCTGGTGGTCTTTGGGGTGATCCGCATGCGTGCGCGCCCCGCGCCGGGCACGCGCACGCGCTATGTCTATGTGCCGCGCACCTCGTTCCTGATCGGAAAACTGCTGCGCCGCAACAGCCGGGATTGAGTGCGGCCTTGCGTGCTGGCGGCGTGCAGGGCAAGAGGTGAACATGGCCCAACAACTTGACTATCACACGATCGCCGAGATCTTTCGCCGCTTCCATGCCGCCGAGCCCGAGCCCAAAGGCGAGCTTGAGCATGTGAACGCCTTCACGCTGCTGGTGGCGGTAGCACTTTCGGCGCAGGCCACCGATGTCGGCGTCAACCGCGCCACGCGCGGGCTTTTCCCCATCGCCGACACGCCGGAAAAGATGCTCGCGCTGGGCGAGGAGGGGTTGATCGAGCATATCAGGACCATCGGCCTTTACCGCAACAAGGCGAAGAACGTCATCAGGCTCAGCCGCATCCTTGTGGAACAGTATGGTGGGCAGGTGCCCTCCAGTCGTGCGGCCCTGCAATCGCTGCCCGGCGTGGGGCGCAAGACTGCCAATGTGGTGCTGAACATGTGGTGGCGCGTGCCGGCACAGGCGGTGGATACGCATATCTTCCGCATCGGCAACCGCACTGGCATCTGCCCTGGCCGCGATGTCGATGCCGTCGAGCGCGCCATCGAAGACCATGTGCCGGCCGAGTTCCAGCAACACGCACATCACTGGCTGATCCTGCACGGCCGCTATGTCTGCAAGGCCCGCAGGCCGGTCTGCGCGGTCTGCATCATCCGCGATCTCTGCCCCTATGAGGAAAAGACCCCATGAAGAAGTATCAGGTTGCCGGCATCGGCAATGCCATCGTCGATGTCATTTCAACGGTTGATGATCACTTTCTTGATCACATGGGCATCCGCAAGGGCATCATGCAGCTGATCGAGCGCGACCGCGCCGAGACGCTCTATGCCGCGATGCGCGGGCGCGAGCAGGCCTCGGGCGGATCGGTGGCCAATACGCTGGCCGGGCTGGGGGCGATGGGGCTGAACACCGCTTTCGTGGGGCGCGTGCATGACGATGCGCTGGGCCGCTTCTACGCCCGGGACACGGAAGCCGCCGGCACCGCCTTCATCAACCCGCCCGTGCCCGGCGGCGAGTTGCCCACCTCGCGCTCGATGATCTTCGTCACGCCTGATGGCGAGCGCTCCATGAATACCTATCTGGGCATCTCCGCCGAACTGGGCCCCGATGACGTGGACGAGGCCGCCATGGCCGACAGCGCGGTGCTGTTCCTTGAGGGCTACCTCTTTGACAAGGACAAGGGCAAGGAAGCCTTCCTGAAAGCCGCGCGCGCCTGCCGGGCAGCGGGAGGCAAGGTCGGCATCGCGCTGAGCGATCCCTTCTGCGTGGACCGTCACCGCGCCGATTTCCGCCGTCTGGTGGCCGAGGAGATGGACTTCGTGATCGGCAATCAGCAGGAATGGGTGTCGCTCTATCAGGTCAACGAGCTGGACGATGCGCTCATCGCCGCCGCCGCCGATTGCGATACGGTGGTCTGCACCCGTTCGGGCGATCCGGTGGTGCTGATGCAGGGCGGGCAGCGGGTGGTGGCCCCGGTCAATCGGGTGGTGCCGGTCGATGCCACCGGCGCGGGCGATCAGTTCGCCGCGGGCTTCCTCTATGGCATCGCCACCGGCCGCCCGCTGGAGGTGGCCGGGCGCATGGGCTGCATCGCCGCGACCGAGGTGATCGGCCATATCGGCGCGCGGCCAAAGGCCAACGTGCTGGCCCTTTGTCGCGGCGAGGGGCTTGTCTGAGCGCAAGGCGCCGCTTGCGGCCTCGCCGCGCGCGCCCCATATCGGCAGCAGAACCAACCGACGGAGAACATGATGAACGGCTATGTCAAGACCGCGATCCTGATGGCGGCGATGACGGCGCTTTTTCTTGCGCTGGGCTATGCGCTGGCCGGCGGTGGCGGGGCGCTGATCGCGCTGATCGTCGCCGCAGCCATGAACGCCATGGCCTGGTGGAACTCGGACAGGATGGTGCTGCGCATGCATAACGCGCGGCCGGTCGATGCCCATACCGCGCCCGAATTGCAACAGATGGTGATACAACTGGCGCGCGCCGCCGAGATGCCGGCGCCGCGGGTCTATATCATCGACGAGGACCAGCCCAACGCCTTCGCCACCGGCCGCAACCCCGACAATGCCGCCGTCGCGGCCACCACCGGCCTGCTGCGGCGCCTCTCGCACGAGGAGGTCGCGGCGGTGATGGCGCATGAGTTGGCGCATATTCGCAATTACGACACGCTGATCATGACGATCACCGCCACTTTTGCCGGCGCGATTTCGATGCTGGCCAATTTTGCCCTGCTTTTCGGACGCGGGCGCAACCAGTCCAATCCGGTCGCGCTGATCGCCATGATGATCCTGGCGCCGCTGGCTGCCGCGCTGGTGCAGATGGCCATTTCGCGCTCGCGCGAATACGAGGCCGACCGCGTGGGTGCCGAAATCTGCGGCAACCCGCTCTGGCTGGCCTCGGCACTGCGCAAGATCCAGGGTTTTGCCGCGCGCATCGACAACAATGCCGCCGAGCGCAACCCGGCGACGGCGCATATGTTCATCATCAACCCGCTGCATGCCTTCAAGCATGACAAGCTCTTTTCCACCCATCCCGCGACGGAAAACCGTATCGCCGCGCTGGAGCGCATGGCGGGCGAAGGCGGCGGGCAGGGGCGGCGCTCGGCCATTCCGCAGGTGCCGCGCGGAACATCGCGCGGACCCTGGAGCTGAGCTCGCGCACGGGATCGTGTTTGCCGCCGGATTGATATTCGCCGCTTTTGCCGCATCATCAGAGATCATGCCGCAAGCGAATGGAGGCGATCATGGCCGGGCATCTGCCAGCATTGGCCCTCACACTGGCCCTTGGCGCGCTTGCCGCCTGCGAGCCCGCCGCCGCCGGCTTTCGCCCCAACGAGCCGGGCATCCCCGCGCGCAGTGCCGCCGAGCGCGCCTGCATCGCCCAGGCAGAGCGGCAGTTGCTGGAGGTTCGCGCCACCACCGACCCCGCGCCCGTAATGGGCCGGCGGGCGCAGGTGGTGGAGGAAACGGTGATCATGCAGGTCAGCCGGCACGGCGAGCACTACACACTGCGCTGTCGGTATGACTGGCGCCGCATGGAAACCACGATCAGCCGCTACTGATCCGGTGCCTCTGGCCTGCTTTCGGCACCCCTATTCGGCCGCGGCCCGCATCGGGCTTGTGCTGCCGGCCAGCGCCTCCAGATGATCGGCGATGGCAGTGGCGATGGTGCGCTTGTCGTGCAGTTCGGTCACGCCCTCGCGGCGCACCATCAAGGCGCGCTGTTCGATGCCGCGAGTATCCTCGCCGCGGGTTGCCACCACCAGCCCGGCATGATCAAGCCGGCGCGAGGCCACCTGCACCAGCCGGTCCTCGCTGACCCCCTCCAGATACTTGAACGCGACGCAATGCATGGCGCGATCAGCGGCGCAGGCCAGGTCGATCACCTTCTCGGTCGGCTCAAGCTCAAGCATCAGGCTGGCCTGACCCGAGGTGATCTTTCCCTCCACCACCGCCTTTGGCCGGTAATCCGCCACGCCGGCGGAAAACACGCCGGCAAAAAGCCCGCTGCCGGCCCGCGCCACCACGGTATCGCGATAATCGTCAAAGGTGCGTGTGACGGTCAGCGGGATCGGTGCCGAAGGCCGCCAGGCCCCGTCGCCCAGGATCAGCTCGGCCTCGGCGCCGCGCCAGATCAGCTCTTCGGCGACGCGCGCCCCCAGCCGCCCGCGAAACCGGTTGACGATGCGCCGCACCCCGTCGATCGGCACCGGGGTCGGTCCGGCGGTGACCATGATGCGCTTGCCCACCAGAGGCGAGGTGCTCAGCGCGCGCCCGACGGCAATGCAGATCACTTCGGTGTCGGGCAGGTTGTGCTTGCCATAGGCGTCGCGCGGGGCGATCAGCCGCACCCCCTGCGCCGCCAGCCGGCGCGCATTGTCAACCAGTTGGGCATTGTGCATCGTGCCGTGCATGGTCGGTGCCACCAGCACCTGCGCGCGGCCCTGCGCCAGCCGCCCCAGCGCCGAGATCAGCGCCGAGCTGACCACCGTATCGCCGATGCCATGGGCCATCTTGGCGATGGTCGAATGGGTCGCCGGAGCCACCAGATAGGCGTCAAAGGGCGCGTCATCCGACAGATGCTCGGCGCGCCAGGTCAGGCCGGTGATCACCGACCCCATGCTCGCCCATTCCAGCGCCTCGCGCGCCACATAGCGCAGCGCATCCTCGCTGGCGAAGGCCACCACCTGCGCCCCGTGCCGGCGCAGCCCGCGTGCGATCTGCGGGGTCTTCATTGCCGCAATGCCACCCGTGACCAGCAGGGCAATGCGCCGCCCTGCCAGCCGCTGCGAGACCATCGGCACATCATGATCGCCCATCGCCGAGGGGGTCGGCGCAGAGAAATCCCAGTCGTATTGGCTCATGCGCGTGCCCCGCTTTCGCGTTCAAGCTGCTCCTCGGCAACCCGGCCCCAATGCCGGTGCGAGCCCTGCGCCATATCCAGCCGCACGTTGAGCGCCTCGAAATGACGCGGCAGGAACCGGCTTTTCTTGCCCATGATCTCGTTGATCTCGGGCATCACCTCGATGGCGAAAGGATCAGTGCCGGCATGGCCATGGCAGGGGCTGTAGGGGCGCCCCTCGGCGAGGGTCGCGGGGATGAACTGGAAGGCAATGGGGAACTCCTGCCCATAAACGCGCATCGCATCATCGGTATAGGAGCAATCGGCCGCATGCCAGCGCCCGCCCAGCTTGACGGCGGCGAAGTAATGCTTGACCTGCGAACGCATCAGCGGCCGCCAGGCGCGCGGCATCAACTGCCCCAGCACGGCGATCTGCATGGGGATTTCGACAAACCCGGCCTCCAGCCCCGAAGCCCGCATCAAGGCCACCTGAAGGTTTGCCTTGGTGGTGCACATGCCGATCCCTCGTGCCAGGGTCTCCGAGGCGCGCTCCTGCCAGTTGCCAAACCGGTAGGGGAAGGTCTGCACATACCGCATGATCGCCTCGGCGGTGCTGGCCGGGGTGGCACGGCGCAGCCGGATCGCGCGGCGGCGGATCTCTGGATGGTCGATGTCGCAAAGGGTTGTCGCATCGGGCAGAACGGCGGGCACTGCGGCGTCGGCCTCGGCGGCATCGGCGGCGATCAGCGCATGGGTCAGGGTGCGCCGCGTGGCCCGATTTGCAGCGCTGGTCCAGTCGGCGGCGCCCATGTCGAGCGTCCACACACGCGCCGGATGCTCCAGCGCCGTCATCCCTTCGACGGCGCCGGAAAAGTGATTGCCCGGACCATACCACTCACGCCCCGCTAGCAGCCGCCCGTCGAGCAGAATGTGCAACGACAGCGGGTTGGCTTCACGAAGCTCCTGCCCGGCCTCCAGATCGCGTATCGAACCCAGGGCACAGACCATGTCGGCTGCCTCGCCGAGATACAGGCCCAAAGTTGTTTCTGAGAATTGCGTCAGCAATTCAGGGTTGATCATCCCCGCAGAATTCAGCGTCATCGTGGTTCCCTCGGATAATGTGTTTCTTGCCTGACCAAACCGCGCGGACATTGTTGCTTTTCCGCTCTTGTCGGTTCGGATGTCGCAAGGTTAACGCCACCATGCGAAACTAAGAAGAAAATTTTGCCCCAAACCAGGCATATTTTTGCCCCAAAATTGCCAAATTGCCGCATATCGCCCGATTTCCGTTGCGTCGGGCTGCCGTCAGGGCCTCTGAAAATGGTTGAAACGAGGGTGGGTTGCGGCAATCCTTCCATCGTGCGCCGCCACAAAGGGGGATGTCGATCAATCGGCATTCAAGCCTGGCGCCGGCTTGGGAGGGCATTCATGGAATTTCTTCAACTGCTGTTGAGCGGTCTCGCCAACGGCTGTGTCTATGGTCTGATCGCGCTGGGCTTCGTGCTCATCTACAAGGCCACAGAAGCGGTGAACTTCGCGCAGGGCGATTTCATGATGCTCGGCGCCTTCGTCATGCTCGGCCTGGTCAATCCCACCTACCTGGGCATCAACTTCTGGCTGGCGGTGCCCATCGCGCTGCTGATCATGGCGCTGATCGGCTATCTGTTCGACCTGACGATGCTGCGCCACATGTTCGGCCAGAGCCAGACGGCAATCGTCATTCTGACCATCGCGCTGGGTTTCGTGATCCGCTTTGTCGCCGGGGTGATCTGGGGCCATGAGCCGGTGAACCTGCATTCGCCGCTGGCGCTGGGCGATATCCGCGCCTTTGGCGTCGTGCTCAGCCTGGCCGATATCGCGGTGATCATCGTCACATTGATCATGACCATGCTGCTGTGGCAGTTCTTCCAGCGCACCAAGCTGGGCCTGGCGATGCAGGCCGCCAGCCAGAACCAGATGGCCGCCTATTACATGGGTATTCCGGTGAAGCGGGTGCAGGGTGCGGTCTGGGCGCTGGCCGGGGTGGTGGCCTGCGTGGCGGGCATTCTCTATGCGTCGAAGGGCGCGCTCGACATCTCGGCGGGATTCATCGGTATCAAGGCTTTCGCGGCGGCGGTGATCGGCGGGTTCGGCAGCTTGCCGGGGGCGCTGATGGGCGGGCTGATCGTGGGTGTGATCGAGCCCTTCGCGGCACGCTACCTGCCCGCCGGCTACAGCCAGATCGCGCCCTATGCCCTCCTCATACTGGTGCTGATCTTCCGCCCGCACGGCCTGTTCGCGCAGGTGCGCACCAAGAAGGTCTGACCCCATGCGCTTTCATTTCAAGACAAGCTACGACCAGGACATCCGCCTGTTTCCGGATGGTTGGAACTTCAGCCTCTATGCAGCGCTGCTGGCCTTCATGCTGGTGCTGCCGCTGATCATCAACAGCTTCTATCTGGGCGAGGTCACGAACGTTCTGATCTGGGCGGTGGCCGGGCTGGGGCTGATGCTGCTGACCGGACAGACCGGGCAGGTCAGCCTGGGGCATTCGGCCTTCATGGCGCTGGGTTGCTACAGCTGCGTTATCCTGATGGAGGCCGGGGTGCCCTTCGTGCTGGCCTTCGTGCTGTGCGGCATCATCACCGGGGTCATCGGCGCGCTGATCGCCATTCCGGCGCTCAAGCTGCATGGTGTCTACCTGGCGATCGCAACGCTGGCGCTGGCCATCCTGGCCGATGACATCATCGTCATGGCCTCGAAATGGACCGGCGGCGTGAACGGCAAGTTCGCGCCCGAGATCGTGCTCTTCGGGCTGGAGATCAACCGCTGGGTCAACCCCGAGGCTTGGTATTACCTGGCGCTGGCGGTGGTGGTCGTGGTGACGCTGATCTACCGCAACCTGCTGCGCTCGCCGCTGGGGCGTGCCTTTGCCGCAGTGCGCGACAGCGAGATCTCGGCCCAAGCCATGGGCGTCGACATCGCCCGCACCAAGACCATCGCCTTCGGTTTGTCCTGCGCCATTACCGGGCTGGGCGGCGCGCTGATGGGGCTGTTTGCCGGCGCCTTCAACAACGAGACCTTCAACTTCCTGCTGGCGATCCAGCTTCTGATGATGATCGTCATCGGCGGACTGGGCTTCATCCACGGGGCGTTTCTGGGCGCGGCGGTGATTGCCTTCCTGCCGCAGGCGCTGTCCATCGGCACCGACATGCTGGGGCGCGGCGCGGCCATTCCCGGTCTTGAGATCGGCATCTTCGGCATGATCCTGATTGCCTTCATCATGTTCGAACCGATGGGGCTATACGGGCGCTGGCTGAAAATCCGCATCTGGCTGGAACTGTTTCCCTTCGCGCGGCGCGACATGTTCCGCCGTCAGAAGAGCTATCAGAAGACGGAGCGGCTGAGATGAGCTTGCTTGAACTCAAGAATGTCACGCTCAAATTTGGCGGCGTGACGGCGGTGAATGACCTGACGATGAGCGTCGGCGAAGGCGAGGTGTTTGCCCTCGTCGGCCCCAACGGCGCCGGAAAATCCACCGTTTTCAACATGATCTCGCGGTTCTACACACCGGCCTCGGGCTCGATCATCTTTGACGGGCAGGATCTTCTGAAGCTCAAGGCGCATGAGGTGCCGCAACTGGGCATCGCGCGCACCTTCCAGAACATCGAACTGTTCGAGCGCGCGACGGTATTGCAGAACCTGCTTGTCGGCCGGCACCGGCATCGCCGCACGACGCTGGTGGAAGAGATGTTCTTCATCGGCCGTGCCCGCAGCGAGGAGCGCGCCCATCGTCATGCCGTCGAGGAAGTGATCGAATTTCTCGACCTGCAACCCTACCGCGACAAGTATATCGCCGGACTGCCCTATGGCGTGCGCAAGGTGGTGGAACTGGCGCGCGCGCTGTCGACCAGGCCGCGGCTTCTGCTGCTCGACGAGCCAGCCTCGGGGCTGTCGGTCGAGGAGACGCAGGACATGCGCTGGTGGATCGACGACATTCGCCGCCAGATGGGCATAACGGTGCTGATGGTCGAGCACGACATGGGGCTGGTCGGCAAGGTGTCGGACCGGGTGCTGGCGCTCGATGGCGGGCGCAAGCTGGCTGAAGGCACCCCCACCGAGGTTCAGGCCCATCCCAAGGTGATCGAGGCCTATCTGGGCACCGGGGCGATTTCGAAAACGGCCAGCGCCAAGGGGGAGCGGGTATGAGCGCGCTTCTGGAAATCCGCAATCTGGAAACCTTCTATGGCCCGATCATGGCCATTCGCGGGGTCAGCCTGAAAGTGCATGACGGGCAGGTGGTGACGGTGCTGGGCGCCAATGGTGCCGGCAAGACGACACTGCTGAAAACCATCTCCGGCATCATGGACCCCGAAAAAGGCAAGGTGCTGTTCGACGGCCAGGAAATCCAGGGCCGCGAGCCGCACCAGATCGTCAAGCATGGCATCGTGCAGGTGCCAGAAGGCCGCGAGGTGTTTCCACTCCTCACGGTTGAGGAAAACCTGGCACTTGGGGCCTATACCCGCAGCGACCGCGCCGAGATCGCCCGCGACCGCGATCTGGTGTTCAGCTATTTTCCGATCCTCGCCGAGCGCCGTCAGCAGGAGGCGGGCACGCTTTCGGGCGGGCAGCAGCAGATGCTGGCGATTGGCCGCGGGCTGATGCTGCGGCCGCGGATCATGCTGCTCGATGAACCAAGCCTGGGCCTGTCGCCGCTCTTGACGCAGGAAATATTCACCATTCTCAAGCGGCTCAACCGCGACGAGGGGGTGACAATGATGCTGGTCGAGCAGAATGCCGCCGTGGCGCTCGATCTGGCCGATCATGGCTATGTGATGGAGCTGGGGCGGATCGTGATGTCGGATACCGCGGAGCGGCTGGCAGCATCGGAGGATATCCAGAGTTTCTATCTGGGGCATGCCAACGAGGGCTCGCGCGGCGAACGACGCTGGAAAAAGAGGAAGACATGGCGGTGATGACGGAGGCAGCGGTGCATCAGGAAATCACCCTCAAGGGCGTGCGGATCAATGCCACGCCGGGCCAGCGGCCAATGCGCATCGACGGGCATCTGACCGTGCCGTCGCTGCTGCGCGCGCGCTGCCTCCAGAATGGCGAGAAGACCGCGCACCGCGAAAAGGAGCTGGGCATATGGCAGGCCCATAGCTGGACCGATTATCTGACGCAGACGCGGCTGATCGGCATGGGGCTGCGGGCGCTGGGGCTTGAGCGCGGCGATGTCATCTCCATCCTGTCGGAGGACAACAAGGAATGGATGTATTGCGACATGGCCGCGCAATGCATGGGGGCGGTCTCTTCGGGCGTCTATACCACCGACAGCGCGCGCCAGCTTGCCTATCTGGTCAATGATTCGGGCACGCGCTTCCTTTTCGTCGAAAACGAGGAACAACTCGACAAGTTCCTCGAAGTCGCAGCGCAGATGCCCACGCTGGAAAAGGTGGTAATCTTCGATCCCGAGGGGCTGCACAATTTCACCCACCCGAAATGCATGTTCCTGAGCGAGCTCTACGAACTGGGCCGCGCCAATGACGACCCGGCGGTCTTTGATGCCGAGATCGACAAGACCCGCCCCGAGGATGTGGGGGTGCTGATCTATACCTCGGGCACCACGGGCGACCCAAAGGGCGTGATGCTGACGCAGGAAAACATCATGGCCGGGATGGAGGCGAGCCTTTATGCGCTGCCCTTCGAGCAGGGCGCCGAACAGCTCTGCTTCCTGCCGCTGTGTCATATCCTGGAGCGGCTGGTCTCCCTCTATACGCCGCTGATCGTGTCGTGCACGGTGAATTTTTCCGAAAGCCCCGAAACCGTGTTCGACAACATCCGCGAAGTCTCGCCGCACGGGTTCGTCGCGGTGCCGCGGGTCTGGGAAAAGATCTATTCGCGTGTGCTCCTGATGGCGCAGGAGGCCACATGGATCGGTCGCATGGCCTTTGGCGCGGCGCTGGCGGCGGGGCGCGCGCGCGCCAGACATGTGCTTGCGGGCCGGCCCGTGCCACTGCCGACGCAGGCCTGGTTTTTGCTGTGGGACTTTCTGGTGCTGCGCAACCTGCGCAGGATGCTGGGCATGGACCGGCTTCTGAGCGGGCTGACCGGCGCCGCGCCGATCTCGCCGGAACTGCTGCGGTGGTATCATGCCATCGGCGTGCCACTCTATGAGGGGTTCGGCATGTCCGAAACGACGGGTGTGGCAACAGTCAATCATGCTGCGTCCAACCGCACAGGCTCGGTGGGGCGCGCGGTGCCCGGGGTGGGGCTGCGCATCGCCGAGGATGGCGAGATCCAGATCAAGGGGCTCAATGTCTTTTCCGGCTATCTCAACAAGCCCGACAAGACCGCCGAAACCTTTACCGAGGATGGCTGGCTCAGGACCGGCGATATCGGCCGCATTGACGACGGCTTCCTCACGATCACCGGCCGGATGAAGGACATCATCATTACCGCCGGCGGCAAGAACATCACCCCCGCCGAGATCGAAAGCCGGCTGAAGTTCAGCCATTACATCTCGGACGCGGTAGTGATCGGTGACAAGCGCAAGTATCTGACCTGTCTGATCATGATTGATCAGGAGAATGTCGAGAAATTCGCCCAGGACCACAAGGTGCCGTTCTCCGACTTCCGCAGCCTGTGCCGCGCGACGGAGGTGGTGGATCTGATCAAGCGCGAGGTCGATGCCGTGAACCAGGAGTTTGCCCGCGTCGAGCAGATCAAGGATTTCCGCCTGATCGACGTGCTGCTGACCGCCGAAGACGAAGAACTGACCGCAACCATGAAACTCAAGCGGACAACCGTTGAAAAACACCACAAAGCGTTGATTGATGATATGTATTGATCCGGGCCAGCAGGCCCACAATGGGGAGGAAACCATGAAGCACTTCAAGACCCTACTCACCGCAACCGCGGCCCTGGCGCTGGCCACCGGGGCGCAGGCCCAGACCCGCGGTGTCACCGACAGCGAAATCCGCATCGGTGGCGCACACGATCTTTCGGGCGTGTTCGCGGCGGTCAGCACGCCCGCCGTCAACGGCGCCAATCTGTATTTCGACCAGCTTAATGCCGACGGTGGCGTGCATGGTCGGCAGATCCGCTACATCGTCGAGGATCACGGCTATCAGCTTCCCCGTGCCACGCAGGCCTATAACAAGCTGATCGAGCGCGATCAGGTCTTTGCCATGCTGCTCAATCTGGGCACGCCGCACAACCTGGCGCATTACCCGCTCATGGAACGCCGTCAGGTGCCCAATGTCAGCCCGCTGACCGCCGCGCGCGCCATCCTGCCCGAGCCGCCGGGCCTGAACTTCACCACCTTCTCCAGCTATTATGACCAGATGGTCGCCGGCCTGCGCTACCTTCAGGCCGAGAACGAGGGTGTGACCAACGTCTGCACGATGTATTTGCCGACCGATTTCGGCGAAGAGATCGCACTGGCATCCCGCGAGGGGGCAGAGATGCTGGGCATGACCTTCGTCGCGGAGACTACCCACCGCCCCGACGAGCAGGATTTCGTCGGTGCGCTGACGCGGCTGCGCTCCGAGGGCTGCCAGATCATCACCCAGGCGCTGGGCGTGCGCGCCGGCATCACCGTTGTCGGCACCGCCAAGCGGCTGGGCTGGGACGATGCGATCTTCCTGACCTCCTCGGCGGGCTTTCTGGAAGCCGTGGCCCAGGTGCCGGGCGGCGTGACCGACGGGCTTTATGCCGCGGCGGGCTGGGTTGACCTTCTGGCGCGCGCCGAAGACGAGGCCCCTGCCGCCTTCATGGCCGCCTACGAGGCTGCCTATGGCCATTCGGCGGGCGGGTTTGCCATGCTGGGCTACACCGCAGCGCGCAACCTGCACATGGCGCTCGAAGCCGCAGGCCCGGATCTGAACGTCGAGAGCTTCATGTCGGGGATGTATTCGCTCGATTTCTACGATGAACTGCTGGATGTGCAGATCAACTACTCCGCCGAGAACCACCAGGGCGCGAACGAGGTCACCATTTCGGTGGTCCGCGATGGCGCCTGGCACTTGCTGACGCGCGAATAATCCGCGCTTGGTGAAGCAGGCATACGGAAGGGGCCGGGTTTCCGGCCCCTTTTCACGCTCAGATGATTTCGATCTGGTTGGCCAGCGCGCCG
Source organism: Pararhodobacter sp. (assembly GCA_046295695.1). Lineage (GTDB taxonomy): Bacteria > Pseudomonadota > Alphaproteobacteria > Rhodobacterales > Rhodobacteraceae > Pararhodobacter. Next base: position 80,858 of record JBKBMS010000013.1, read on the forward strand.
AGATTGCCAAAGCCCACGAGTTCGATCACCGTCGAGGCGGCGCCGAAATCCAGC
>JBKBMS010000014.1:0-77585 GCA_046295695.1 Pararhodobacter sp.
AACCTGAAGTTCGAGGTCGAGCTGATCGCCCCCATCGCCATGGAAGAGAAGCTGCGCTTCGCCATCCGTGAAGGCGGCCGCACCGTCGGCGCCGGCGTGGTGTCGAAAATCATCGAGTAACAGAAGCGGTAAGGCGGGGTTTCTGGCCCCGCCGCCTTTCCCGAGGGAACGAAGATGCAAGGTCAAACAATCCGCATCCGGCTCAAGGCCTTCGATTACCGCGTTCTGGATGCGTCCACCGCGGAAATCGTCAGCACGGCCAAGCGCACGGGCGCCCAGGTTCGCGGGCCGATCCCGCTGCCGAACAAGATCGAGAAGTTCACGGTTCTGCGTGGGCCGCATATCGACAAGAAATCGCGCGACCAGTGGGAGATTCGCACCCACAAGCGTCTGCTCGACATCGTCGATCCCACGCCGCAGACGGTGGACGCGCTGATGAAGCTCGACCTCGCCGCCGGCGTTGACGTCGAAATCAAGGTTTGAGGAGCCGGAAGATGCGCTCTGGAGTGATTGCTAAAAAGCTGGGCATGACCCGGCTGTTCCTGGAGGACGGACGGCAGGTGCCGGTTACCGTTCTTCAGCTCGACGGGTTGCAGGTGGTCGCACAGCGCACCGCCGACCGCGACGGCTATACGGCCGTTCAACTGGGTGCCGGTGCCGCCAAGGCCAAGCGCACCCCGGCGCCGATGCGCGGCCATTTCGCCAAGGCGAATGTCGCGCCCAAGCGCAAGCTGGCTGAATTCCGTGTCAGCCCGGAAAACCTGATCGAGGTCGGCGCCGAGATCTCGGCAGACCACTATCTGCCGGGCCAGTTTGTGGACATTGCCGGCACCTCGATCGGCAAGGGCTTTGCCGGTGTCATGAAGCGCCACAACTTTGGCGGTCTGCGGGCCAGCCATGGTGTGTCGATCAGCCACCGTTCGCATGGTTCGACCGGCCAGTGCCAGGACCCCGGCAAGGTGTTCAAGGGCAAGAAGATGGCCGGCCACATGGGTGCGGTGCGGGTGACCACGCAGAACCTGCAAGTGGTGAAGACCGACGCCGACCGCGGCCTGATCATGATCAAGGGCGCGGTGCCTGGGTCGAAAGGTGGCTGGGTCACGATCAAGGATGCGGTCAAGAAGCCCGCAGCCGCCGATGCGCCCCGTCCCGCCGCGCTGAAATCCACGGCTGCACCTGCTGAAGCCGCGCCCGCTGAAGGAGGCGAGGAATGAAAGCTGAAGTCATCAAACTCGACGCCGGCAGCGCCGGCGAGGTCGAGCTGAACGACGCCGTCTTCGGGCTGGAGCCGCGCGCCGACATCCTGCATCGCGTGGTGCGTTGGCAGCGCGCCAAGGCTCAGGCCGGCACCCATTCGGTGCTGGGGCGTTCGGATGTGTCGTATTCGACCAAGAAGATCTACCGCCAGAAGGGCACCGGTGGCGCCCGTCATGGCAGCCGCAAGGCGCCGATCTTCCGCAAGGGCGGTGTCTACAAGGGCCCGACCCCGCGCAGCCACGCCTTCGACCTTCCCAAGAAGGTGCGCGTGCTGGGGCTGAAGCTTGCACTTTCGGCCAAGGCCCAGAGCGGCAAGCTGGTTGTCCTGGATGCGGCGGAACTGGCCGAGGCCAAGACCGCATTGCTTGCCAAGGCGGCCAAGGAACTGGGCTGGAAGACGGTGCTGATCATCGACGGTGCCGAGGTGAACGAGAATTTCGCCGCCGCGGCCCGCAACCTGGAAGGCATCGACATCCTGCCGTCGGTAGGTGCCAATGTCTACGACATCCTCAAGCGTGACACGCTGGTGCTCACCAAGGCGGGTGTCGAAGCTCTGGAGGCTCGACTGGCATGAGCGCGAAGGCTGAACATTACGACGTGATCCGCAAGCCGATCATCACCGAAAAGGCGACCATGGCCTCCGAGGCCAATGCGGTTGTCTTTGAAGTGGCGATCGACGCCAACAAGCCGCAGATCAAGGCAGCGGTCGAAACGCTGTTCGGGGTCAAGGTGAAGGCGGTCAACACGACGATCACCAAGGGCAAGGTCAAACGCTTCCGGGGCCAGCTTGGCCGGCGCCGGGACGTCAAGAAAGCCTATGTCACCCTCGAAGAGGGAAATGCTATCGACGTGACGACGGGCCTTTGATAAAGAGGCGCGACTCAGCGGCCCCCCTGTCGGGGGCCGTTGATGCTTTGGCGGGGCGACCCGCCATTTGACGTAAAACGGGACCTATCAGGTCCGAAGCTGACGGAAGACAGAAAGCATGGCACTCAAGTCGTACAAACCGACGACGCCGGGCCAGCGTGGGCTGGTTCTGATCGACCGTTCGGAGCTTTGGAAAGGTCGCCCGGTCAAGGCCCTCACCGAGGGTCTGACCAAATCGGGCGGTCGGAACAACACCGGACGGATCACGATGCGCCGCATGGGCGGGGGCGCGAAGCGCCTCTATCGCATCGTCGATTTCAAGCGTCGCAAATTTGATGTTCCGGCGACCGTGGAACGGATCGAATATGACCCCAACCGCACCGCCTTCATCGCGCTGATCCGCTATGAGGATGGCGAGCAGGCCTATATCCTGGCGCCGCAGCGCCTGGCCGTGGGCGACAAGGTTGTCGCCGGCGCCAAGGTCGATGTGAAGCCGGGTAATGCGATGCCCTTCTCGGGCATGCCGCTGGGCACGATCGTGCACAATGTCGAGATGAAGCCCGGCAAGGGCGGCCAGATCGCGCGCGCCGCGGGCACCTATGCCCAGTTCGTCGGCCGCGACGGCGGCTACGCCCAGCTTCGCCTGTCGTCGGGCGAGCTGCGCATGGTGCGTCAGGAATGCATGGCGACGATCGGTGCGGTGTCGAACCCCGACAATTCGAACCAGAACCTCGGCAAGGCAGGGCGCAACCGCCACTACGGCATCCGCCCGTCGGTGCGCGGTGTCGCCATGAACCCGATCGACCACCCGCATGGCGGTGGTGAGGGCCGGACCTCGGGTGGCCGCACGCCGGTCACCCCCTGGGGCAAGGATACCAAGGGCCGCCGGACCCGCTCGAACAAGGCGACGGACAAATACATCATCCGTTCGCGCCACGCCAAGAAGAAGGGTCGCTAATCCATGGCACGTTCAGTTTGGAAGGGCCCCTTCGTTGACGCACACGTCCTGAAAAAGGCCGAGAAAGTGCGCGATTCGGGGCGCAACGAAGTCATCAAGATCTGGTCGCGTCGTTCGACGATCCTGCCGCAATTCGTGGGGCTGACCTTTGGTGTCTACAACGGCAAGAAGCATGTTCCTGTCAATGTGACCGAGGAAATGATCGGCCAGAAGTTCGGTGAATACTCGCCGACCCGCACCTATTACGGGCATGCGGCCGACAAGAAAGCGAAACGGAAGTAAGCGCCATGGGTAAAGAGAACAATCCGCGCCGCGTGGCAGAGAACGAGGCCATGGCCAAGACCAGCATGCTGCGCGTATCGCCGCAGAAGCTGAACCTGGTCGCCGGTCTGATCCGCGGCAAGAAGGTGGAAAAGGCGCTGGCCGATCTGACCTTCTCCAAGAAGCGCATCGCCATCGATGTGAAGAAATGCCTGCAATCGGCAATCGCCAATGCCGAGAACAACCACGGCCTTGACGTTGACAATCTTGTCGTCGCCGAAGCCTGGGTCGGCAAGAACATGACGCTCAAGCGCGGTCGTCCGCGCGCGCGCGGCCGTTTCGGCAAGATCATGAAGCCGTTTGCAGAAATCACCATCAAGGTGCGTGAGCGCGAGGAGCAAGCGTAATGGGTCAGAAGGTCAATCCGATTGGCATGCGCCTGCAGGTCAACCGCACCTGGGACAGCCGCTGGTTCGCCGATGGCAAGAACTACGGCAACCTGTTGCTGGAAGATCTGCGCATGCGCGAATTCATCAAGGAAGAGTGCAAGGCCGCCGGCGTCAGCCGCGTGATCATCGAGCGCCCGCACAAGAAGTGCCGGGTGACGATTCACACCGCGCGTCCGGGCGTGATCATCGGCAAGAAGGGCGCCGATATCGAAACCCTGCGCAAGAAGCTTGCCAATTTCACCGACAGCGAGCTGCATCTCAACATCGTTGAGGTGCGCAAGCCCGAACTGGACGCGCAGCTGGTTGCCGAATCGATCGCCCAGCAGCTTGAGCGCCGGGTCTCGTTCCGTCGCGCCATGAAGCGTGCGGTGCAGAACGCGATGCGCATGGGCTCGCTTGGCATCCGTGTCAATGTCGGCGGTCGTCTTGGCGGCGCCGAGATCGCCCGCACCGAATGGTATCGCGAAGGGCGGGTGCCGCTGCACACGCTGCGCGCCGATATCGATTATGCGCTCGCCGAGGCCTCGACGCCCTATGGCATCATCGGGATCAAGGTCTGGATCTACAAGGGCGACATCATGGAGCACGATCCGCAGGCGCGCGATCGTCGCCACAATGAGCTTCAGGACAGCGGTGGCGCCCAGCGCCCGCGTCGCTGAGCCGCCGACAGGAGATAAACCATGTTGCAACCGAAACGGACCAAGTTCCGCAAGATGCACAAGGGCCGCATTCACGGCGAAGCCAAGGGCGGCTTCGACCTGAACTTCGGCTCGTATGGCCTGAAGGCAACCGAGCCTGAGCGCATCACCGCGCGCCAGATCGAGGCCGCGCGTCGTGCCATGACCCGCCACATGAAACGTCAGGGGCGGGTCTGGATCCGCGTTTTCCCCGATGTGCCGGTTTCCTCGAAGCCGACCGAAGTGCGGATGGGTAAGGGCAAGGGCTCGGTCGATTACTGGGCCTGCAAGGTCAAGCCCGGCCGGATCATGTTCGAGATTGACGGGGTGGGCGAATCTGTGGCAAGGGAAGCGCTGCGTCTGGCGGCGATGAAATTGCCGGTCAAGACCCGTGTCGTCGTTCGCGAAGACTGGTAAGAATTTCAGCCTGGACCCCCGCGGCCTGCGGGGGTCTGGCATTTTGTTTTGGAACCACCAGGACCAGGGTAACCCGGCAAGGGGCCCTCTGGTGCGAGAGAAAGGACAAAGGCGATGAACGCCGATGAACTGCGGCAGAAAACCCCGGACCAGCTGCGCGATCAGCTGGTGGCGCTGAAGAAGGAGGCGTTCAACCTGCGCTTCCAGAAAGCCACCAGCCAGCTGGAAAACACCGCCCGTATTCGTCAGGTCCGCCGCGATGCCGCGCGCGTGAAGACGATCCTGAACCAGAAAGCCGCCGAAGCGGCGGTGAACTGAGGAGCCGCACATGCCCAAACGCATCCTGCAAGGCACCGTGACGAGCGACAAGAACGAGCAGACCGTGACGGTTCTCGTGGAACGCCGCTTCACGCATCCGATGATGAAGAAAACCGTGCGCAGCTCGAAGAAATATCGTGCGCATGATCCGCTCAATCAATTCAAGGTCGGCGATGTAGTCCGCATCGAGGAATGCGCGCCGATTTCGAAAACCAAACGCTGGAAGGTTGTCGCCGAAGCTTCGGCTTGATCGACACCTTCCGGTTTGATCGAAACCCTGGGACCGCGCGCATTGGCGGTTCCCAAAGGTCGGGAGAAACCCAATGATCCAGATGCAAACCAATCTGGATGTCGCTGACAATTCCGGCGCTCGCCGGGTGCAGTGCATCAAGGTTCTGGGCGGCTCGCACCGCCGCTACGCATCCGTGGGCGACATCATCGTGGTGTCGGTCAAGGAAGCCATTCCGAAAGGCCGTGTGAAGAAGGGCGACGTGCGCAAGGCCGTCGTCGTGCGCACCGCCAAGGAAGTGCGCCGCGAAGATGGCACCGCCATCCGCTTCGACCGCAACGCCGCCGTGATTCTGAACAACCAGGGCGAACCGATCGGCACCCGCATTTTCGGGCCGGTCGTGCGCGAGTTGCGTGCCAAGAACTTCATGAAGATCATTTCGCTTGCGCCGGAGGTGCTCTGATGGCTGCGAAACTGAAAAAGGGCGACAAGGTCGTCGTGCTGGCCGGCAAGGACAAGGGCAAGCAGGGCGAGATCGCCCAGGTCATGCCCGCGGACAACAAGGCCATCGTTGACGGCGTCAACATCGCCATCCGCCACACCAAGCAAAGCCAGAACAACCAGGGTGGCCGCCTGCCCAAGGCGATGCCGATCGACCTGTCGAACCTGGCGCCGCTGGACAAGAACGGCAAGGCGACGCGCGTTGGCTTCCGCATCGAGGACGGCAAGAAAGTGCGTTTCGCCAAGACCACCGGGGAGGCCCTCTGATGTTGGACGCTGCCACCTATACCCCGCGCCTGAAGGCCGAATACCGCAACCGGATGCGCGCGGCGCTGAAGGAAGAGTTCGGCTACAAGAACGACATGCAGATCCCCAGGCTCGACAAGATCGTGCTGAACATGGGCATCGGCGAGGCGGTCAAGGACACCAAGAAGGTGAAATCGGCCGAAGCCGACCTGACGGCGATTGCCGGGCAGAAGGCCGTGATCACCAAGGCCAAGAACTCGATCGCCGGGTTCCGGGTGCGTGAGGAGATGCCGCTGGGCGTCAAGGTCACGCTGCGCGGGAACCGGATGTACGAATTCATCGATCGCCTGATCACCATCGCTCTGCCCCGCGTGCGCGATTTCCGCGGCGTCAAAGGCACCTCGTTCGATGGGCGTGGCAACTATGCCATGGGCATCAAGGAACATATCGTTTTCCCCGAGGTCGATTTCGACAAGGTCGATGAGGTCTGGGGCATGGATGTGATCATCTGCACCACCGCGAATACCGACGCGGAAGCCAAGGCGCTGTTGAAGCAATTCAACATGCCCTTCAACAGCTGACGCGGAAGGAGAGAGAAACATGGCCAAGAAATCCATGGTTGAACGCGAGAAGAAGCGTCAGCGCCTGGTGCAGCAATATGCCGCCAAGCGCGCCGCCCTGAAGGCGATCGCCAATGACCAGAATGTCTCGATGGAAGAGCGCTTCAAGGCGAACCTGAAACTCGCCGAACTGCCGCGCAACTCCTCGGCGACGCGTCTGCACAACCGCTGCGAACTGACCGGCCGTCCGAAGGCCTACTATCGCAAACTGAAACTCAGCCGGATCATGCTGCGCGAGCTTAGCTCGTTCGGCCAGATTCCCGGCATGGTCAAATCCAGCTGGTAAGGAGGGGACGGAATGTCGATGAATGATCCTCTCGGCGATATGCTGACCCGCATCCGCAATGCGCAGATGCGTGGCAAATCGACCGTGCGCACGCCGGCCTCGAAACTGCGCGCCTGGGTGCTCGATGTGCTGGCCGACGAAGGCTACATCCGCGGCTATGAGCGGGTGACCACCGATGCCGGCCATCAGGAGCTGGAGATTGCGCTGAAATACGCTGCCGGCGAACCCGCCATCCGCGAGCTCAAGCGCGTGTCGAAGCCTGGCCGCCGCGTCTATACCGGCGTCAAGGAGATCCCGAGCGTCCGTAACGGTCTTGGCGTTTCGGTCGTTTCCACCCCCAAGGGTGTCATGTCGGATGCAGCAGCTCGCGCGGCCAATGTTGGCGGCGAAGTGCTCTGCCGCGTGTTCTGAGGAGGGCTGAAATGTCTCGTATTGGGAAAAAACCGGTCGAGCTGCCTTCGGGCGTTACGGCGACGGTTTCGGGCCAGACCATCTCGGTCAAGGGCCCCAAGGGCACGCGCAGCTTCACCGCGACCGACGACATCGATTTCGTGATCGAAGGCAATGTCGTATCGGTCAAGCCGCGCGGCAATTCGAAGCGGGCGCGCCAGCAATGGGGCCTCTCGCGTTCGATGGTTGCGAACCTCACGCAGGGCGTGACGGGCGGCTTCAAGAAGGATCTGGAACTGGTCGGCGTGGGTTACCGCGCGGCGATGCAGGGCAAGGATCTGAAACTGTCGCTCGGCTACAGCCACGAAGTGATCTTCGAGGTTCCTGCCGGTGTCTCCGTATCCACGCCAAAGCCGACCGAGATCGTGATCGAGGGTATCGATCAGCAGCTCGTTGGCCAGGTGGCGGCGAATATTCGCGAGTGGCGCCGCCCCGAGCCCTACAAGGGCAAGGGCATCCGCTACAAGGATGAGTATATCTTCCGCAAGGAAGGCAAGAAGAAGTAAGGGCGCGTATCATGGCGAACACGAAAGCGAAGCTGTTCCAGAAACGCCGCCTGCGCGTGAGGAACAAACTGCGGAAAACCGCCAATGGCCGTCTGCGGCTGTCGGTTCACCGCTCGAACAAGAACATCAGCGCCCAGCTGATCGACGATGCGAAGGGGATCACCGTTGCGGCGGCCTCGACGCTGGAGAAGGATCTGGGTGTCGTGGGTGTCAACAACGTCGAAGCCGCCGCGAAGGTGGGCGCGAAGCTGGCCGAGCGCGCGAAAGCCGCCGGCATCGCCGAGTGCTATTTCGACCGTGGCGGGTTCCTCTTTCACGGGAAGGTCAAGGCGCTTGCCGATGCCGCCCGTGAAGGCGGCCTGAAGTTCTGAGGAGACGATGATGGCAGAGAGAGAAAACCGCCGGGATCGCCGCGAACGCGAGGAAACCCCGGAATTCGCCGATCGTCTGGTCGCGATCAACCGCGTGTCGAAAACCGTCAAGGGCGGCAAGCGCTTCGGGTTCGCGGCGCTGGTGGTCGTGGGCGATCAGAAGGGCCGTGTGGGCTTTGGCAAGGGCAAGGCCAAGGAAGTGCCCGAGGCGATCCGCAAGGCCACCGAACAGGCCAAGCGCCAGATGATCCGGGTGCCGCTGCGCGACGGGCGCACGCTGCACCATGACATCGAGGGGCGTCATGGCGCGGGCAAGGTGGTGATGCGGACGGCTGTTGCCGGCACCGGGATCATCGCCGGTGGTCCGATGCGCGCGGTGTTCGAGATGCTGGGCCTTCAGGATGTTGTGGCGAAATCGCTGGGCAGCCAGAACCCCTACAACATGATCCGCGCCACCATCGACGGTCTGAAGAAGGAAGCCAGCCCCCGCCAGGTCGCGCAGCGTCGCGGCAAGAAGGTGGCTGACATCCTGCGCAAGCCCGAAGCCGAAACGGCTGAGGCCTAAGGAGGACTGATCATGGCAAAAACCATCGTCGTCAAGCAGATCGGCTCGCCGATCCGTCGCCCCGCCGTGCAGCGTGAAACGCTCAAGGGCCTGGGACTGAACAAGATGCACCGCACCCGCGAGCTTGAGGATACCCCCTCGGTGCGCGGTATGGTCGACTCGATCCCGCATCTGGTGCAGATCGTCGAAGAGCGCGGCTGAGGCTGCGCTCACAGGGCCTGCGCATCCCCGCGCGCGCCTGATCATCACGTTGCCGTGTCTGCCCCGGAGGTCGCTTTCCGGGGCACTTCCGGCCAAAGGAGAAGCGACATGAAACTGAATGAACTGCGCGACAATCCCGGCGCAACCAAGACCAAGAAGCGCGTCGCACGCGGCCCCGGCTCGGGCAAGGGCAAGACCGCCGGGCGCGGTATCAAGGGGCAGAAGTCGCGCTCGGGCGTGGCGATCAATGCCTATGAGGGCGGTCAGATGCCGCTCTATCAGCGTCTGCCGAAGCGTGGCTTCAACAAGCCAAACCGCAAGGCTTGGGCGGTGGTGAACCTGGGCCTGATCGAAAAATTCATCGAAGCCGGCAAGCTGGACGCCAAGGCAGAGATCACCGAGGATGCGCTGGTGACCAGCGGTCTGGTGCGCCGCAAGCTCGATGGTATCCGTGTTCTGGCCAAGGGCGAGATCAAGAGCAAGGTCCAGCTGGTGGTCTCCGGGGCGTCAAAAGCGGCCGTGGAAGCGGTGGAAAAAGCCGGCGGCACGCTGAAAACTGCCCAACTGGCCGCGGCTGCGGCAGAATAAGGTGTTGTGAGCCGCCGCTCGGGCGCTTACATCATCATTCAGGTTTTCCTGCGCCGCCAACCGGGAACCGGTTTGGCGGCGCTGTCATGAAAGAGACGTGGATATGGCATCTGCTGCAGAGCAAATGGCGGCGAACACCAGCTGGGCCGCGCTGGCAAAGGCGAAGGATCTGCGCCAGCGGATCTTCTTCGCGATCGGACTTCTGATTGTCTACCGGATCGGCACCTATATTCCGGTGCCCGGGATCGACGGCGGCGCGTTGCGCGAATTCATGACCGAGGCCGCAGCCGGCATCGGCGGCATGCTCAACATGTTCACCGGTGGCGCGATCTCGCGCATGGGGATCTTCGCGCTCGGTATCATGCCCTATATTTCGGCGGCGATCATCGTGCAGCTGGTGGCGGCGATGTATGGCCCCTGGGCGCAGCTCAAGAAGGAAGGCGAGCTGGGGCGGCGCAAACTCAACCAGTACACCCGCTACGGCACCGTGCTTCTGGCGCTGATGCAGTCCTATGGCCTCGCGGTCAGCCTTGAGGCCGGCGATCTGGCGACCGATCCGGGCTGGTTCTTCCGCATTTCCACGGTGATCACGCTGGTTGGCGGCACGCTCTTTCTGATGTGGCTGGGCGAGCAGATCACCGCGCGCGGCATCGGCAACGGCATTTCACTGATCATCTTCGTCGGCATCATCGCCGAGATCCCGGCCGAACTGGCGCAGTTCCTCAGCCAGGGGCGCACCGGCAGCATCAGCCCGGCGGTGGTGATCGGCATCCTGCTGATGATGATTGGCCTGGTGACCTTCGTGGTGTTCATGGAGCGCGCCTTGCGAAAGGTGCATATCCAGTATCCGCGCCGCCAGGTGGGGATGAAGGTCTTTGACGGCGGCTCGTCGCACCTGCCGATCAAGGTCAACCCGGCCAATGTGATCCCGGCGATCTTTGCCTCGTCGCTGCTCTTGTTGCCGACCACGCTGGCCACCTTCTCAGGCTCGTCGACCAGCCCGTTCATGGCGACGATGCTGGCCTATTTCGGCCCCGGTCAGCCGCTTTACCTGCTGTTCTTCACCGGCATGATCGTTTTCTTCACCTTCTTCTACACGCTCAACGTGTCGTTCAAGGTTGAGGATGTGGCCGAGAACCTGAAGAACCAGAACGGCTTCATTCCCGGCATCCGTCCCGGCAAGCGCACCGAGGAATATCTCTATTTCGTGGTCACGCGGATTGTGACGGTGGGGGCGATCTATCTTGCCGGCGTCGCGCTCATGCCGGAGATCCTGCGCGCGCAGCTTTCCATCCCGTTCTATTTCGGCGGCACCTCGGTGCTGATCGTGGTGGCGGTGGGCATGGATACGATGAGCCAGGTTCAATCCCATCTGGTGGCGCATCAATATGAAGGGCTGCTGGAGAAATCCCAGTTGCGTGGCCGCAAGCGTGGCACCACCAAGAAAGGTCCGTCGCTGCGATGAACATCATACTTCTGGGAGCGCCCGGTGCGGGCAAGGGGACGCAGGCGCGGACCCTGGTGGAAAAGCACGGCATGGTCCAGCTTTCGACCGGCGACATGTTGCGCGCGGCGCGCACCTCGGGCACCGAGATGGGCCAGCGCGTTGCCGCGGTGATGGACCGCGGCGAGCTGGTCACCGACGAGATCGTCATCGGCCTGATCGGCGAGGCGCTCGATGGTGGTGCGGCGGCTTCCGGTGTGATCTTCGATGGCTTCCCGCGCACCCTCGCCCAGGCCGATGCGCTGGAGGCGCTGCTGGCGAAGAAGGGCCTTGGGCTTGATGCCGTGATCGAATTGCGGGTCGATGACGAGGCGCTGGTGGACCGCATCACCGGGCGCTTCACCTGCGGCAATTGCGGTGAGGTCTATCATGACCGCACCCGGCCGACGACGGTGTCCGGCGTCTGCGATGCCTGCGGCTCGACCGATCTGCGCCGCCGCGCTGACGACAACGAGGAAAGCCTGCGCCAGCGGTTGATGGAATATTACAAGAAGACCTCGCCGCTGATCGGCTATTACCATGCCAAGGGCGATCTGCGGGTGATCGACGGTCTGGCCGCAATGGCCGAGGTGGAAGCCGCAATCGCCGCCGCGCTCGACGGCTGAGCAGCCGGCGCATCACCAATGGCTTTTCGCCTTGACGGCGGGGGCAAAACCCCCTAGGCGGAGCGCTCGTTTTCTTTGCCCGAGTCGCATTGCGGCACGGGCGAATCGTCTGGGCACGGCCACTGCGGCGCGTGTTGTGAAAAAAGGTTCTGGAACTACGGAACCGCAACGAAAGGAAGATCCGCGTGGCACGTATTGCTGGCGTAAACATCCCCACGGGAAAGCGCGTTCCGATCGCGCTGACCTATATTCACGGCATCGGCCCTTCGGCGGCCGGGCAGATCGTGACTGCACTCAACATCGACCCCGCCCGCCGCGTCAACCAGCTTTCGGATGACGAGGTTCTGGCGATCCGCGAATACATCGATGCCAACCTGAGCGTCGAGGGCGATCTGCGCCGCGAAGTGCAGATGAACATCAAGCGCATGATGGACATGGGCTCGTACCGTGGCCTGCGTCACCGCCGTAACCTGCCTGTGCGCGGCCAGCGCACCCATACCAACGCCCGCACCCGCAAGGGCCCGGCGAAGCCGATCGCCGGCAAGAAGAAGTAAGGAGAGGGCAGAGAAATGGCTCGTGACAAGACCCGCCTGAAGCGCAAGGAGCGCAAGAACATTGCCGCCGGTGTGGCGCATGTGAACTCCACCTTCAACAACACCAAGATCCTGATTTCGGACGTGCAGGGCAATGCGATCTCGTGGTCGTCGGCCGGCACCATGGGGTTCAAGGGGTCGCGCAAATCGACCCCCTACGCCGCGCAGCTTGCTGCCGAAGACGCCGCCAAGAAGGCGCAGGAACATGGCCTGAGAACCCTTGAGGTTGAGGTGCAGGGCCCCGGCTCTGGCCGCGAATCGGCGCTGCGTGCACTGGCTGCCGCCGGGCTCAATATCACCTCGATCCGCGATGTGACGCCGCTTGCGCACAACGGTTGCCGCCCACCGAAGCGTCGCCGCGTCTGACACTGAAAGCTGCTATTCGGACCGCGCCAACGGGCGCGGTCCGGTTTTGTCATTTTGACCCTCGGGCGTATCCGGGCTTGGGCATGGGCCGGATACAGGAATGGAGGCGAACACCATGATCCACAAGAATTGGCAGGAACTCATCAAACCGGCGCAGCTGGAGGTAAAGCCTGGTGCCGATCCGGCACGCCGGGCCACCGTCATCGCCGAGCCGCTGGAGCGGGGTTTCGGCCTGACGCTGGGCAACGCGCTGCGCCGCGTGCTGATGTCGTCGCTTCAGGGCGCGGCCATTACCAGCGTGCAGATCGACAATGTGCTGCATGAGTTTTCCTCCGTCGCCGGGGTGCGCGAGGATGTCACCGACATCGTGCTCAACCTCAAGGGCGTGGCGTTGAAGATGGAAGTCGATGGCCCCAAGCGGCTGACGGTTTCGGCACGCGGGCCGGCGGTTGTGAAAGCCGGTGATATCGCGGTGACCAATGGCATCGACGTGCTCAACAAGGACCATGTGCTGTGCCATCTCGATGACGGGGCGGAGCTGTTCATGGAACTGACCGTGAATACCGGCAAGGGCTATGTCTCGGGCGACAAGAACCGCCCCGAGGACGCGCCCATCGGGCTGATCCCGATCGACGCGATCTATTCGCCGGTCAAGCGCGTTGCCTATGAGGTGCAGCCCACCCGCGAGGGCCAGGTGCTGGACTATGACAAGCTGACCATGAAGATCGAGACCGATGGCTCGGTGACGCCGGAAGACGCGATCGCCTATGCCGCCCGCATCCTGCAGGACCAGTTGCAGATCTTCGTCAACTTCGAGGAGCCCGAGGCCGCCGGCCGGGGCGATGCCGACGACGGGCTGGAGTTCAACCCGCTGCTGCTCAAGAAGGTGGACGAGCTGGAACTCAGCGTGCGTTCGGCCAACTGCCTGAAGAACGACAATATCGTCTATATCGGCGATCTGATCCAGAAGACCGAGGCCGAGATGCTGCGCACGCCGAACTTCGGCCGCAAGTCGCTCAACGAGATCAAGGAAGTGCTCTCGGGGATGGGGCTGCATCTGGGCATGGAGGTCGAGGATTGGCCGCCAGAAAACATTGAGGAACTGGCCAAGCGTTTCGAGGACCAGTTCTGAAGCTTCGGGGGGCGCCCATAGCGGCGCCCTGCCATCGGGCACTCCGCCCGCAAGGAGAGCGGCCCATGCGCAGGGTCGCCGGACAAAGCAAAATGAAACGTGATAGGAGAAAATCATGCGTCACGCCCGTGGCTATCGCCGCCTCAACCGCACCCATGAGCACCGCAAGGCGCTCTTTTCCAACATGGCCGGCTCGCTGATCGAGCATGAGCAGATCAAGACCACGCTGCCAAAGGCCAAGGAACTGCGCCCGGTCATCGAAAAACTGATCACGCTGGCCAAGCGCGGTGATCTGCACGCCCGTCGTCAGGCGGCCGCGCAGCTCAAGGAAGACAAGGATGTCGTCAAGCTCTTCGAAGTGCTGGGGCCGCGCTACAAGGACCGTCAGGGCGGTTATGTGCGCGTCCTGAAGGCCGGGTTCCGCTATGGCGACATGGCGCCGATGGCGATCATCGAATTTGTCGATCGCGACCTGAACGCCAAGGGTGCCGCCGACCGCGCCCGCCTGGAAGCCGCCGAGGCTGCCGACGAATAACACCGCAACCCGGTGCAAGAGCCATGAAACCCGCGCTCCGGCGCGGGTTTTTGCGTTCTGTCAGAGGTTCCATTCCTGGGCGATTGATTCGCGCGGCAATTGCGCCGGGCGCGTGGCGCCCCCATATCAGGCAGCGGCAGCAACCAATCTGGAGGATTTCATGAGGATCTTGCCCGCTCTGCTTTCGCTTCTGATGGTGTTTCCCGCTGCGCTGGCCGCCCAACCCGTAGCGCAGGACGTGCCGCAGGATCGCGCCGAGATTGCGCTCAGCTTCGCGCCGGTGGTGCGCGAGGCAGCCCCGGCGGTGGTGAGCATCTATGCCCGCCGGGTTGTCGAGGCGCGCGCCAATCCGTTCTTTGACGATCCGTTGTTCGGCCAGCTTTTCGGCGACTTCGGGCGATCGGTTCCGCGGGTGCAGAATGCGCTTGGCTCGGGGGTAATCGTTTCCGGGGACGGGGTGGTGGTGTCGAACTACCATGTCGTCGGGGGCGCCGACGATATTCGCGTGGTGCTGGGCGACCGGCGCGAGTTTCTGGCCGATCTGATCCTGGCCGATGCCGAAAGCGACCTGGCCATCTTGCAACTGCGCGCTGCCTCGGGGCTGCCGGCGCTGGCTTTTGCCGACAGCGATGCGGCGCAGGTGGGTGATCTGGTTCTGGCGATCGGCAACCCTTTCGGCGTGGGCCAGACCGTCAGCAGCGGGATCGTTTCGGCGCTGGCGCGCTCGGGCATCGCGGTGGGTTCGGGGCGGGGTTATTTCATCCAGACCGATGCGGCGATCAATCCGGGCAATTCAGGGGGTGCGCTGGTCGATCTGACGGGACGGCTGGTGGGTATCAACACCGCCATCCTTACCCGCACCGGCGGCTCGCATGGGATCGGCTTTGCGATCCCTTCCAACCTGGTTGCGCAGGTGGTGGCGCAGGCGCGCGCCGGCAATGAGCGCTTCATCCATCCCTGGGCCGGGATTGCCGGGCAGGCAGTGGATGCGGCGCTGGCCGATGCCTTCGACCTTGGCCTGCCGCAGGGCGTGGTGATCACCGATCTGCACCCGCTCAGCCCGCTGGCCGGGGCCGGGTTGCGCCCCGGCGATGTCGTCCTGAGCATTGACGGCGAGCCGGTCAACTCGCCGCCGGAGCTGTTGTTCCGGCTCTCGGCGCGCGGCATCGGCGGGGTGGCCCGGCTGGCCTGGCTGCGCGGCGAGCATGTCGATGAGGCCGAGATCGCGCTGATTGCTCCGCCTGAGCATCCGGCGCGCAACCGCCTTGAGGTCGGCGGGCGCGCCGCGCTGCGCGGGCTGGTGGCGGAAAACGTGAATCCTGCGGTGATCGCCGAATATGGCCTGATGCCGGGGGCCGAGGGGGTGGTTGTTGTCCAGGCGCAGGATATGGCGCGCCGTGCCGGCTTGCGCCCCGGTGACCTGCTGCTCGCCGTGAACCGGCAGCCGGTCCGCACCACCGCCGATCTGGAACGCGCCATGGCTGAGGGCGCGCGTCACTGGGAAATCGAGATCCTGCGCGAGGGGCGGCGCAGCTGGCTGCGGTTTCGGCTGTGATGGCGGCGGGATGCGCAAGGTCTCTTCCCGCCGGCGCGGTGCGGGGCTAGTCTGGCGCAATGCCTGATCTCTTTGACACCGCTGCCTCCGGACCCGCGCCCGAGTCCGCCAACCGGCCACTTGCCGACCGGCTGCGCCCGCGTGCGCTGGCCGATGTCATAGGACAGGCGCATGTTCTGGGCGCCGAGGGGCCGTTGGGGGCGATGCTGGGCGCGGGGGCGCTCTCGTCGCTGGTGCTCTGGGGGCCGCCGGGGGTGGGCAAGACCACCATCGCCCGGCTTCTGGCCGATGCCACCGATCTGCATTTCGTGCAGATCAGTGCCATTTTTACCGGCGTGCCGGACTTGCGGAAGGTTTTCGAGGCCGCACGGCTGCGGCGCGGCAACGGGCAGGGAACGCTCCTGTTTGTGGATGAGATCCACCGCTTCAACAAGGCCCAGCAGGACGGCTTTCTGCCGCATATGGAGGATGGCACGATCCTGCTGGTCGGTGCCACCACCGAGAACCCCTCGTTCGAGTTGAACGCAGCCTTGCTGAGCCGGGCGCAGGTGATCGTGCTGGAGCGTCTGTCGTTGGCCGACCTCGAACGCCTCGCCCAGCGCGCCGAACAGGCCGAGGGCCGCGCCCTGCCGCTCACAGCGCATGCCCGCGAGCGGCTTCTGGAAATGGCCGATGGCGACGGGCGCGCGCTGCTCAATCTGGCCGAGCAGGTGCTGGCCTGGAAGCTGGATGCGCCCCTTGACCCCGAGGCGCTTGCCAAGCGGCTCATGCGCCGCGCGGCCAGATACGACAAATCCGGCGACGAGCATTACAACCTCATTTCGGCGCTGCACAAATCGGTGCGCGGCTCGGACCCGGATGCCGCGCTCTACTGGCTGGCGCGCATGCTGACCGGCGGCGAGGATCCGCGCTATCTGGCGCGGCGCATCACCCGCATGGCGATCGAGGATATCGGTCTGGCCGATCCGCAGGCGCAATCGGTCTGCCTGCATGCCTGGGAGCTGTATGAGCGGCTGGGCAGCCCCGAGGGCGAACTGGCGCTGGCGCAGGCGGTGATCTATCTGGCGCTGGCGCCCAAGTCGAACGCGGGCTACGCCGGCTACAAGGCGGCCATGGCGCTGGCGCGGCAGACCGGCTCGCAGATGCCGCCGGCGCATATCCTCAATGCGCCCACCCGGCTGATGAAGGAGCAGGGTTATGGTGCCGGCTATGCCTATGACCACGATGCCGAGGACGGGTTTTCGGGGCAGAACTACTTCCCTGACGGTGTGAAGCGCCCGGTGCTTTACAACCCGCCCGAACGCGGCTTCGAGCGTGAGTTGAAGAAACGCGGGGAGTATTTCGCCAGGTTGCGCGCGCGCCGTCAGGCAGGAAGCCCGCAGGACGGGCAGGACGGTTGACAATCCCGCTCGCGCAGCCGAGAGAGGCCGCATGCTGACGAATTTCATCATGGTGGCGCTGGGCGGCGCGCTGGGCTCGGCCCTGCGCTATGCGACCCTGCTTGGCGCGGCGCGCGCCTTTGGTCCCGGCTTGCCGTTGGGCACATTGGCGGTGAATGTGCTGGGCTCGTTTGCCATCGGGGTGGCGGTGTTCTGGCTGGTGGGGCCACGGGCCTGGGCGCACCCGCTCCTGGTGGCGGGGTTTCTGGGCGGGTTCACCACATTTTCGGCTTTCTCGCTGGATGCGTTCCGCCTGTGGGAAAATGGTCAGCCCGGCCTGGCGCTGAGCTATGTGCTGGGCTCGGTGATACTGTCGTTGGCCGCGCTGCTGGCTGGCCTGGGTCTTGGGAGGGCACTGGCATGAGCGGTGTGCAGCATGTGACAGTGGGGCCGGAAGAGGGCGAGCAGCGGCTGGATCGCTGGCTCAAGCGGCGTTTCCCGCAGATGGCGCAGGCGATGGTCGAAAAGCTCTGCCGCAAGGGCGAAATCCGCGTCGATGGCGGGCGGGTCAAGGCTGCAACCCGGCTTGAGGCCGGGCAGAGCGTGCGTATTCCGCCGCTGCCCGCACCCCTGCCCGAATCCGTGCTGGCAGCACCGCGCGTTCAGGCCGCCGGCATCGCGCCCGCTGATGAGGCGATGATCCAGGCGGCGGTGCTGTGGAAGGATGAGCATGTCATCGCGCTGAACAAGCCTCCGGGCCTGCCCAGCCAGGGCGGTTCGGGGCAGGGCAACCGCCATGTCGATGCGCTCACCGAGGCGCTGAAATTCGGCTACAAGGAGCGCCCGGTGCTGGTGCACCGGCTGGACAAGGACACGTCCGGCATCCTGCTTCTGGCGCGCACCCCGCGCGTCGCGCGCCGCCTGGGCGAAGCGTTTCGCGCCCGCACCACGCGCAAGATTTACTGGGCGATCGTGGCCGGGGTGCCCAGCCCGCTGATGGGCACCGTTCGCTATGGGCTGGTCAAGGCCGGCGGACACGGGCGCGGCGGCGAGGGTGAGAAGATGCGCTGCATCCATCCGCGCGACATCGACACCACCGAGGGCGCCAAGCGCGCCACCACCGATTACGCCGTGCTTTCGCGGCTGGGCAGCCGCGCCGCCTGGGTGGCGCTGGTGCCGGTCACCGGGCGCACGCATCAGCTGCGCGCGCATATGGCCGAACTGGGCCATCCGATCATCGGTGACGGCAAATACGGTGGCTCGGGGCAGGAGAACCTTGGCGACGGCTGGGGTGCGCAACTGGGCGGCGAGATCAGCCGCAAGCTGCATCTGCACGCCCGTTCGATCAGCTTTCGTCACCCGGTCACCGACCGCCCGGTCACGCTGACCGCGCCGCTGGCGGAACATATGGCGCGCAGTTGGCAGATGCTGGGCTGGTCCGAAAACGATGTGCCCGCCGACCCCTTCGCAGAGGCCGAATGATGCTGCGGCTGGCGGTGTTTGACGT
The DNA here is from genome assembly GCA_046295695.1 of Pararhodobacter sp. Classification (GTDB taxonomy): domain Bacteria; phylum Pseudomonadota; class Alphaproteobacteria; order Rhodobacterales; family Rhodobacteraceae; genus Pararhodobacter. The sequence continues at coordinate 18,944 of JBKBMS010000014.1, forward strand.
CGATGGCACGCTGGTTGACAGCCAGGCGCATATCCTGACGGCCATGGCGCATGCCTATGGCGGTGCGGGGTTGGACTGCCCGCCGCGCGAGGCAGTGCTGGCGATCATCGGGCTGTCGTTGCCGCAGGCATTTGCCCGGCTGGAACCGCAGGCGGAGCCGGCGCTGATCGAGCGGCTGGTGGCCGGCTACAAGGCGGCCTTCGGGCTGGTGCGGCCGCGCATGGCCTCGCCGCTCTTTCCGGGGGCGCGCGCGGCGCTGGACAGCCTTGCACGGCGCGAGGATGTGCTGCTTGGCGTGGCCACCGGAAAGTCGCGGCGCGGGCTTGATCACATGCTGGCCGAACACCGGCTGGAGGGCTATTTCGTGACCCGGCAGGTGGCGGATGATCACCCCTCCAAGCCCCATCCCTCGATGTTGCTGGCCGCGCTGGGCGAGGCGGGCGCCGACGCCGGAATGACGGTGATGATCGGCGATACCAGCTATGACATGGAGATGGGCCGCGCCGCCGGATGCCGGCGGCTGGGGGTGGCCTGGGGCTACCATTCGGCGGATGAATTGCTGCGGGCGGGGGCGGAGCGGGTGATCGCGGGCTATGCGGCGCTGCTTCCCGCCCTGGAGGAACTCTGGGCAGAGGCATGACGGGCTGGGCAAAAAGACGATTCTGGACCACTGCGGAGGTCGTTGAACGCGCGGACGGGTTCTCGGTGGCGCTGGATGGCCGCATGATCAAGACGCCGGCCCGCGCTGACCTGACGCTGCCGACGCGCCTGCTGGCAGAGCGCGTGGCCGCCGAATGGCAGGCGCAGGATAAGAAGATCGACCCCGAAACCATGCCGGCCACCCGTGCCGCGAATGCCGCGATAGACAAGGTGCGCGGGCAGTTCGGCGAAGTTGCCGCACTGATCACCGCCTATGGCGAGACCGATCTTCTGTGCTACCGCGCCACCGGCCCTGCCGCGCTTCGCGCCCGTCAGGCGGTGGCCTGGGATCCGCTGCTGGAATGGTCGGTGGCCCGTTTCTGCATCCGTTGGCATGTGGTTTCAGGCGTCATGCCGCAGCCCCAGCCCGAAGCCACGCTGACGCGCCTGGCCGGGCATGTGGCGGGGTTCTCGCCGTTCGAGCTGACCGCGTTTCACGATCTGGTGGCGATGTCGGGCTCGCTGGTGATCGGGCTGGCGGCGGCTGAGCAGCATGACGCCCCAGAGCTCCTGTGGCGCGCCTCGCGAATCGATGAGGACTGGCAGATTGAGCAATGGGGCGCCGATGCCGATGCCGAGGCCCTGGCCGCGGTTCGCCGGCAGAGCTTTCTTGATGCGGCGGCTTTTTTCCTCGCCTGCCGTTGACCCCGTGCAAGATCGTTGCGCCCCGTGCTCCGATTGCGGTCTTTTCCGAAACGGGGCTTGGGCGGAGGTCTGTGAATGGCGGCGCGCCATCACCATCGGGAATGTTTGGCTTGACGATCTGCTATAATCGGCACAAATTCGCTTACGCAGCAGCCGAACGGTTGTTCCGCATTGCCGGGCAATGCAGGGCCGCTCTTTTGGCCGCCATCGCAATGAGCCGCAAGGCTCGCACAGACCGCTGGGAACGGCGGCGTTAACAGGAAGAGGTAAATGATGAAGAAATCAGTATTTTTGGGCACGATCGCAGCGGCGACCCTGACTGCGGGCGCGGCCATGGCACAACAGACCGCAGCCGATGTCCAGGCGCGCGGCGAGTTGAACTGCGGCGTTTCGACCGGTGTGAACGGCTTCTCGGCACCCGATGCCAACGGCGTCTGGCAAGGGTTTGACGTGGCGGTGTGCCGTGCTGTCGCCGCTGCCGTTCTGAGCGACCCGATGGCCGTGAACTTCGTGCCGACCACCGGCCAGACCCGCTTCACCGCGCTGGCTTCGGGCGAAGTGGATGTGCTGTCGCGCAACACCACCTGGACCTTCTCGCGCGATGTCGACCTGCGCTTCACCTTTGTCGGCGTCAACTATTATGACGGTCAGGGCTTCATGGTGAACCGCGCGCTGGGCGTCTCGTCGGCGACCGAGCTTGACGGCGCGACAGTCTGCATCCAGACCGGCACCACCACCGAGCTCAACCTGGCGGATTACTTCCGCGTCAACAACATGAGCTACGAGCCGGTTCCGATCGAAACCAATGCCGAGGCTCAGCAGCAGTATCTGGCCGGTGCCTGCGACGTCTACACCACCGACGTTTCGGGCCTTGCCGCGACGCGCGCCTCGTTCGAGAGCCCCGGTGACCATGTCATCCTGCCGGAAGTGATCTCGAAAGAGCCGCTGGGTCCGCTGGTGCGTCATGGCGATGATCACTGGGCCGATGTCGTGCGCTGGGTGCTCAACGCGCTGATCGCCGCTGAAGAACTGGGTGTGACCTCGGCCAACCTTGCCGAGCTTGCCGCGGGCACCAACAACCCGGAAATCAACCGCCTGCTGGGCACCGAGGGTAACCTTGGCGCGATGTTCGGCCTGGACAACGAGTGGGCCCAGCGTGCCATCGCCGCCGGCGGCAACTATGGCGAGATCTTCGCCAACAACATCGGCGAACAGACCCCGATCGGGCTGGCGCGCGGCCTGAACGCGCAATGGACCCAGGGCGGGCTGCTCTACGCGCCGCCGTTCCGTTGATCTGATACTGCGGGGGCGCGCGATCCGGTATCGCGCGCCCTTTTCTGGACTTAAGCATAATTGCGTCAGTTCCGCCCCGTCATCGGTGGTAGAATAAAAAAACAGTCGACGCGGATGCAGGGAGACATTGCATGGCCATGGACAGCGGGGCCCCGCGGGGGTCTTTTCGCCCGAGCATGCTGCTATACGATACGCGGTATCGCTCGTACACGATCCAGATCTTCGCGCTGATGATGCTGATGCTGGGGGCCGCCTGGCTGATCGATAACACGGTCAAGAATCTGGCTGTCCTGGGCAAGGATTTCTCGTTCAATTTCCTCTGGAACACCGCCGGCTATGACATCAGCCAGCGCCCGGTTGAATACAACAGCCAGATGACCCATGGCCGCGCCGCGCTGGTGGGCTTTCTGAACACCATCATCCTGGCGGTCATGGCCTGCTTTCTGGCCACCCTGCTTGGCGTCATCGCCGGGGTGCTGCGGCTGTCCAACAACTGGGTCGTCGCGCGGCTCATGACCGTTTATGTCGAGGTGTTCCGCAACATTCCGACGCTGCTGTGGATCCTGGTCTTCGGCGCCATCATGACCGAGGCCATGCCGCCGCCCTCGGCCTTCCGCGGTGAAACCGCCACGGCCAGCATGCTGCTGTTTGACAGCGTCGCGGTGACCAACCGCGGGGTCTATGTGCCTGAGCCGTTCTTTCATCGCAGCCTCGGCGCGCTTGATCTGGGGGTGATCAAGCCCAGCCTTGATGCGATCGCCTTCATTCTGGTCGTGGTGCTGTGCATCTGGGTCAATCGCCGGCTCATCAAGCATGCCACGCGCGTGCAGAACGAGACCGGCGTGCGCCCCAAGACCTGGTGGAAGAGCATCCTGATCCTGCTGGTGCCGCCTGTTGCGCTGCTGCTGGCGCTGGGCTTCCATCTGGGCTACCCGGAGCTGCGCGGCTTCAACTTCCAGGGCGGCATTCATCTGCGCAACTCGCTGATCGCCATGTGGCTGGGCCTTGGCATCTATACCGGTGCCTTCATCGCCGAGAACGTGCGATCGGGCATTCTGGCCATTTCCAAGGGCCAGACCGAAGCCGCCTTTGCGCTGGGCATGCAGCCGGGCAAGACCATGCGCCTGGTGATCCTGCCGCAGGCGCTGCGGGTGATCATCCCGCCGCTGATCTCGCAATATCTCAACATCACCAAGAACACCTCGCTTGGTCTGGCGGTGGGCTATATGGACCTGCGCTCGACGCTGGGTGGCATCACCATCAACCAGACCGGCCGCGAGTTGGAGGGGATGATGCTGATGATGCTGATCTATCTGGTGATCAGCCTGTCGATTTCGAGCGTGATGAATGTCTATAATTCGCGCGTCAAGTTGAAGGAGCGGTGAGATGAGCGATACGCATGCCCGCACCGTGGCCTTCGTGCGCGACGCCATGATCCCGGAACAGACGCCGCCCGTAACCGAGCGTGGCGCGGTAAAATGGATGCGCGAGAACCTGTTCAACGGCCGGCTCAGCGCCGTGCTGACGGCGCTGTCGCTGCTGGTCATCGCCTGGGCGGTGATGGCGATTGGCCCCTGGTTGATGAACTCGGTCTGGAAAGCCGGCTCGTTGAGCGAGTGCCGCCAGATCCTTGACGGCACCTCGGGCGCCTGCTGGGGGGTCATCAGGGACCGCCTGCACCAGTTGATGTTCGGTTTCTATCCGACGCATCTTTATTGGCGCCCGATCCTGACGCTGGTGCTGCTGTTCGTGGCGCTGGCGCCGATCCTTTACCCCTGGGTGCCGCGCAAGCTGATCTGGTTCTCGGCGATCTTTCCCTTTCTGGGCTACTGGCTGCTCTGGGGTGGCACCATCTGGGTGCCGGTCTCGGCGGCGCTGGGCTTCGTGGCGGGCTATGTGGCGCTGCTGGCGTTGCGCAACTTCGGCACGTTGATCGCTACCAGTGCCGCCCTCATCGCACCGATCCTGTGGTGGCTTGTGGTGGCGGGCAATTTCGCCGCCATCATGCAATCGACCATTCCACTGGGCATCGAGGGGGTGCGGTCGGATCGTTTCGGCGGCTTCCTGATCTCGCTGGTCATCGGCTTCACCGGGATCGGCCTGTCCTTGCCGCTGGGCATCCTGCTGGCGCTTGGCCGGCAATCGAACATGGTGCTGATCAAATCGGTCTGCGTAATCTTCATCGAGTTCATCCGCGGCGTGCCGCTGATCACGCTGCTGTTCACGGCGCAGCTTCTGCTGGGCTACTTCCTGCCGCCGGGAACCTCTTTCGACCTGATCCTGCGCGTGATCATCATGGTCACACTCTTTGCCGCGGCCTATCTGGCCGAGGTGGTGCGGGGCGGGCTGGCAGCGCTGCCGCGCGGGCAGTATGAGGCCGCCGATGCGCTGGGGCTGGATTACTGGAAGGCACAGCGGCTGATCATCATGCCGCAGGCGCTGAAAATCTCGATCCCCGGCATCGTCAACACCTTCATCGGCCTGTTCAAGGATACCACGCTGGTGGTGTTCATCGGGTTGCTGGACCCGGTTGGCCTGTCCAATGCGATCCGCGCCTCGTCGGACTGGCAAGGCATTTACTGGGAACTCTTCATCTTCATCGGTGCAGTGTTCTTCATCTTCTGTTTCGGCATGTCGCGCTACTCGATGTATCTCGAGCGTCGGCTGCGGACCGATCATCGTTAAGGAGGCTGTCATGGTTGACACCCAGCTGGACCCCGGCATCGACCGCAAGATCGACACCAGCCAGATGAAGGTGACCGACGAGGTTGCCATTCAGATCACCGGAATGAACAAGTGGTTTGGTTCATTTCATGTGCTGCGCGACATCGATATCACGGTCTATCGCGGTGAACGCATCGTGATCTGCGGGCCTTCGGGCTCGGGCAAGTCGACGCTCATTCGCTGCATCAACCGGCTCGAAGAGCACCAGTCAGGCCAGATCATCGTCGATGGCACCGAGCTGACCTCGGATCTCAAGAACATCGACAAGGTGCGCTCGGAAGTGGGGATGGTGTTCCAGCACTTCAACCTGTTCCCGCATCTGACGATTCTGGAAAACTGCACCCTCGCGCCGATCTGGGTCCGCAAGACGCCGCGCAAGGAGGCCGAGGAAATTGCCATGCATTTCCTTGAAAAGGTGAAGATCCCGGAACAGGCGCTGAAATATCCCGGCCAGCTTTCGGGCGGTCAGCAGCAGCGCGTGGCGATCGCCCGTTCACTGTGCATGAAGCCGCGCATCATGCTGTTCGACGAGCCGACATCGGCGCTTGATCCGGAGATGATCAAGGAGGTTCTGGACACCATGATCCAGCTCGCCGAGGAAGGCATGACGATGATCTGCGTGACCCACGAGATGGGCTTTGCCCAGGCGGTTGCCAACCGGGTGATCTTCATGGATCAGGGCCAGATCGTCGAGCAGAACGAACCACGCGAGTTCTTCAACAACCCGCAATCGGATCGCACCAAGCTGTTCCTGAGCCAGATTCTGGGGCATTGAGCCGGGCGATTGCCACGCGGCACCGCAGGCAGGCTGAAAAGGGGCGCGTCATGCGCCCCTCTTTCGTTGGACCGCCCGCCGGGCGGCAGGTTGGCAGGCCTGCTATGCGGCCAGTTCACGCGGCACGATGAAATCGCGCGCAGCGCCCTGGCCAAAGGCGACATCCGCCCAGCTGTCGATCTCGAAACTGGCAACCAGCGTGGCCCCCGTGGGGTAGCGGCGGAATTCCAGGCTATGCGGTGGCTGCGCGACGATGCGCGCGGCAAATTCCGCGATCCCCGGATTGTGGCCGATCATCATGACGCAATCGCCCTGGGCATGGCGCAACACCGCCAGCATCACATCCGGCCCGGCGTGATAGAGCGCGGGCTTGAGCACCAGCAGCGGTGTGGGCGGCAGTGCCGGGGCGATGCCCGACCAAGTCTTGCGGGTGCGCGTGGCATCCGAGCAGAGCACCTCGTCAGGGACATAGCCGCGCGAGGCCAGCCAGGCACCCAGATCGGCCGCGGCGGCCTTGCCGCGCTCGTTGAGCGGGCGATCATGGTCGGGGGTCAGGGGGTCGTCCCAGCTGGATTTTGCATGCCGCGTCAGAATCAGGCGCTTGGTCATCGGTGAAATTGCCCCATGTGATAGGCGGATTGTTCGGCCAGTCTTGCATGGCTTTGCGATACTGGGCAAGCGCGACGAACGCCGCAGCCCATCGCCATGCACGTGGTCTGGCCGGCGGGAAGCGCCAGATAATCATGGCAGCGCGCGACGTCATAGCCGGCGTGACCCAGTGCGCCGACCGGGCAGGCGCTCAGGCAGGGTTTGTGCGCGCAGGTTATGCACGGGTTGAGCACAGCGGGCAGCGCGATCTCGAAAGGCAGCGCCAGCGCGCCACGGAATGAAACCCAAAGCCCGGCCTCGGCATGCACCAGCAGCCCCACCGGGCTTTGCCACAGGCGCCCGCTGGCCAGTGCCCAGCGCTGGAACGGCGGATAGGGCGGCCCGTCCGAGGGGAAAAGTGCGGCGCCGCCGCAGGTTCCGGCAATCGCGCCGAGGGTGCGCTTTGACCAGCGATCCACCGGATCGGGGTTGCCGTCGTGCCATTCGGGGCTGGCCTTGAGGGCCTGCCACCAGCGCGCGCCCCCCATCGGCCCTACCAGCAGCAGGCTGCGGCTGCCTGGGGCGCAGTGCGCAGGATCGGCCGGCAGCGCGCCCAGCGCCACCAGATGCGCGGCATCGAGCGCCGCGATCAGGCGTTCAGAGGCTTTCGCCACGGGGGGTGATGCGCGGTGGCGTCGAGCGGATCATCGAGCCGGCGCCGTGTTCGGTAAACAGCTCCAGCAGGCAGGCATTGGCCACCCGCCCGTCCAGAATGACCACCGCGCGCACCCCGGCCTCGATGGCGGCCAGCGCGGTTTCGGTTTTGGGGATCATCCCGCCGGCGATCACGCCTTTCTCGGTCATCTCGCGCACCTGATCCGGGTGCAACTGGGTGACCACCTCGCCGCTTTCATCCTTCACGCCGGAGACATCGGTGAGCAGAAGCAGCCGGTCGGCCTTGAGCGCGCCGGCAATCGCCCCGGCGGCGGTATCGCCATTGACGTTGAAGGTCTCGTTGTCGGCCATCCCGGTGCCGACCGGGGCCACCACCGGGATCATGCCGGCGCTGAACAGATCGCGCAGGATCTGCACATTCATTTCCACCGGCCGGCCCACGAAGCCGAGTTCGGGGTCATCGGCCTCGCAGACCATCAGATCGTCGTCTTTACCGCAAATGCCCACCGCGCGCCCGCCCTGATCGTTGATGGCCTGCACGATGCGCTTGTTGACCAGCCCGGCAAGCACCATTTCGACCACCTCGACGGTGGCCTTGTCGGTGACCCGCTTGCCGCGCACGAAGCGCGATTCGATCCCCAGCCGCGCCAGCAGATCGTTGATCATCGGCCCGCCACCATGCACCACCACCGGGTTCACGCCGACCTGTTTCATCAGCACGATGTCGCGCGCGAAATCGGCCATCGCGGCATCGTCACCCATGGCGTTGCCACCAAACTTGATCACCACAACCGCGCCGGTATAGCGCTGCAGATAGGGCAGGGCTTCGGAAAGGGTGCGGGCGGTGGCGATCCAGTCTCGGTTCATGGGCTGCTTTCTCATGGACTATTCCATCGTGGCGATGAGCGCACGCAGCGCGGCGATACCCTCGCCCTTTTCCGACGAGGTGACAAGCAGTTCGGGGTAGGCGGCCGGGTGGCGGGCCAGCGCCTTGCGCACCTGTTCGAGCGTCTTTTGCTGGGTGTCGGCGCCGATCTTGTCGGCCTTGGTGAGCACCACCTGGAAGGTCACAGCAGCGCGGTTGAGCAGGTTCATGATCTCCTCATCGACCGGCTTGACCCCATGGCGCATGTCGATGAGCACGAAGGCGCGGCGCAGCGTCGCCCGCCCCGCCAGATAGCTTTTGAGCAGCGCCTGCCATTTGGCCACCACCGCGACCGGCGCTTCGGCATAGCCATAGCCCGGCAGATCAACCAGATACAGCTGGCCGCCGATGTCGAAATAGTTGATCTCCTGCGTGCGCCCCGGCGTGTTGGAGGTTCGTGCCAGTGCCTTGCGAGCGGTCAGCGCATTGATCAGGCTCGATTTTCCGACATTCGAGCGCCCGGCAAAACAGATCTCCATACGGTCGGCGGGCGGCAGGCCGTCCATCGCCACCACCCCTTTGACAAATTCGACCGGCCCGGCAAAGAGCTTGCGGCCGGTTTCCTCGGCCTCGGGCGTGGGGGTGGGGGTGAGCGGAAAGGGCAGGGTGCTCATGGCAGCACCGTGACGGTATCGCCGCAGGCCACCGCGCCGGGCGCCACGACCCGCGCATAAACGCCGAAATCGATATGGCCATAGCCTGCTTCGAGGGCACCGAGGGTATCGGCGTCAAGCCGGCCGGTTTCAGGGTTGGCGCAGGTGGCGCGACAACGGGTGATGCGCTCCTCGATAATCAGGCGCGCTTCGCCGATGGCCAGTTCGCGCCCGATCAGGTCGAATTCTTCCCAGGGTGCCAGTCCCTCAAGCCAGAGATTGCCGCGCCAGCGATGGATCGAAAGGGGCTGCCCCAGCCGCTGCCCCAGCACCCGGTTCGAGGTCAGGCTGAGGATCGACACATAGGGATCGGGCACATCGCTCAGCGCCCCGCCATCACGGCGCGAAACCAGCGCCTGCGGTGCGGGGCGACGTTCAGGCCAGAGCGGGCGCAGCCAGTCGATCACCGCGGCGCCATCCTCGGGCAGGGTGGCGGTCAGATCGGGGCGGGCCGGGTGACGCAGGCTGATGCGCCGGCTTTCCGGGTCAAACTCGGCGCGGATTGCCTGCAGCGTGCCCTCGGCCCAGCCGCGCAGGAACTTCAGCTTCGGCTCCCAGGTATCCAGCAACACGCCCAGCCCGGAGGCGGCGTGGCTGACGGCCCATTGGCGATCAAAGGGCAGCGGATGGCCCGGCGTCAGGGCCACCCGTTCGATTTCCTGGTATCCGACCGATTTGATCGGATGCCGGCAGATATGTGCCAGCCGCAGCGCGTTCACTTTGTCGCGCCGCCCTTCTTGCGGCTCACGGTCTGGCGGATATTGCCGAACAGGTCCGGCTTGGTGCCGTTCAGCCGCATGATCATGTATTGCTGCGAGAAGGTGATGATGTTGTTGCCGATCCAGTAGAGAAGCAGCCCGGAGGCAAAACCACCCAGCACGAACATGAAGATCCATGGCATCCAGTTGAAGATCATCGCCTGCATCGGATCGGTCGGTGCCGGGTTGAGGCGCATCTGCAACCACATGGTGAAGCCGAACAGGAGCGGCATGATGCCGATGAGGATCAGCGCCATGAAGCTGCCCGGATGCGGCGCAGCCCAGGGCAACAACCCGAAGAGGTTGATGATCGAGGTCGGGTCCGGGGCGGAGAGATCGTTGAAAACGCCGAACCAGGGAGCGTGGCGCAATTCGATCGTGACGAAGATCACCTTGTAGAGCGAAAAGAAGATCGGGATCTGCAACAGGATCGGCAGGCAGCCCGCGGCGGGGTTCACCTTCTTTTCCTTGTAGAGCTTCATCATCTCTTGCTGAAGTTTCTGGCGGTCGTCGCCGGCGCGTTCCTTGATGGCCAGCATCTCCGGCTGAAGCTCCTTCATGCGCGCCATCGAGACATAGGACTTCCATGCGAGCGGCAGCAGAACCGCCTTGATCAGCAGGGTCAGCACCAGGATCGACCAGCCCATGTTGCCAATCACGCCGTTGATGAAATGCAGCAGCGCGAAGATCGGCTTGGTCAGGAAGAAGAACCAGCCCCAGTCGATCGCGTCGACAAAGCGGTCGATTCCGCGGCTGCGCTCGTAGTCACGGATCAGCGCCCATTCCTTGGCGCCGGCAAAGAGCATCGAGGCACTGCCGGCGCTTTCGCCTGGCGCAACGGTAACGGTGCTCTGGCGGATCGATGTCTGATAGATGTCCGCGCCCGGCACGTATTGCGATACCGCCGAGAACCCTTCGCCCGGCATGCCGATCAGCGCCGCCATGAAATACTTGCCGGTCAGGCCCACCCAGCCGTTGCTTTCCACCTGGGTTTCGCTGGTTGGCGTGCGCTCGCGCTCGCTGTCGCGATAGCCGCGCATGTTCTTGTAGCTGTCCTCGGTCAGGCGGCCATCGGCCATCTGGATCATCCCCTCATGCGAGATGAAGAAATTCTCCAGATCGGCGGGCAGGCCATGCTGGGCAAGAATGCCGTAGGGATCGAGCGACACTGGCGCGTCGGTGCGGTTTTCAACGCTCTGATGCACGGTGAAGAGGAAATTCTCGTCGATCTCCATGGTGCGGGTAAAGACCAGCCCCGCGCCATTGTCCCAGCGCAGCGTGACCGGCCGATCGATGGCCAGCGCATTGCTGCCGACCTGCTCCCAGACGGTGTTGGGGCCGGGGACCTGTTCATAGCCCAGCGCGCCGCGCGGGCTCCAGCCATAGAGCGCATAGAAGGCCGCGCGGTTGCCCCCGACCGGGTTGAACAGATGCACGATGTCCGAGTCCGCCTGCGTCGTTTCGAAATAGTCGCGCAGTTGCAGATCGTCGATGCGCCCGCCGGTGAGCGAGACGCTGCCGGTCAGGCGGGGGGTTTCGATGTCGATGCGTACCGTGCCGGTCGCGGTTTCCTCGGCCTGGGTGGCGTCGCCCGGCACGCCGGCGGGCGCATCGCCGGCGGGCGGCGGCACCAGTTCGCTTCGCGCGACGGTTTCGCCGGGCTCCGGTTGCGGCGGCGGAAACATCGCGAACCATACCAGAATGACCAGCAGGCTCAGCGCGAAGGCGAGGATGAGATTCTTGTTTTGATCGTCCATCGGGGGTCCAGGGATCGATTGGATTGCTGGGCAGGTTCAACAGACCTAACCCGCAAAGGTCAAGCGGATTCCCCCGCCAGACGAATATGTCCGGGGTTTTTTGCCTTTCAGGCCGGCTGCGGTGGCACGCCACCGTGCCTGTGGCGACAAGGCGGTTCAGCCGCTGGTGCGATCGGCCTGGAGCGGGGCATCGGGCTGGCTGACCTGGCGCAGCCAGGGTGCGATCTCGGCGGGGGGCATCGGCCGGGCGATGGCGAAGCCTTGCAGATGCTGGCAGCCCAGTTCGGCCAGCGCGGCTCGTTCCTGCGGCGTTTCAACCCCTTCGGCCAGCGTGCCCAGTTCCAGTTGCTCGGCCATCGACAGGATCGCCGAGATCATGCGCTGGCGCTCGCCGTCTTCGTGGATATGGCTGATGAAGGAGCGGTCGATCTTGAGCCGGTTGACGGCGAAACGGCGAATATTGGCGATCGAGGCATGCCCGGTGCCAAAATCATCCAGATCGATGCCGCATCCCATCGCGGCCAGTTTTGCGATGTTGCGCACCACGACATCATCATCGCTGTCGGCAACCACGGTCTCAAGGATTTCGATGGTGAGCCGCTCAGGCGGCAGGTCATGATTGTCGAGTTCCCAGGCGATTTCCTCGGCCAGATGCGGGTTGCGCAGTTCCGGCGCGGCCAGGTTGATCGCCACACGCGGCACGTCGAGGCCCTGGGCGTCGAGGTCGCGCAGCAGGCCGAGCGCGTTACGCAGCATGCGTTCGGCCAGTTTGGACGACAGTCCGATGCTTTCGATCTTGGGCAAAAAGGCTGCCGGCGGCAGCAGGCCACTTTGCGGATGGTTCCAGCGCGCCAGCGCTTCAAGGCCGCTGACCTTGCCGGTGCGCGCATCGATCTGGGGTTGGAAATGCGCGCAGATCGCACCGCTTTCCAGCGCCTGACGCAGTTCGGCCAGTTCCTCGCCCGAAAGCTGGGCCGGGAAATCTACGGCACTGTAGCTGTAAAGCCCGCGCGGCCCCGCTTGCAGCGCCTGTTCGGCGGCCTGCTCGGCCGCTTCAAGCATACCCATGCCGTTGAGGCGCGCGGCTCGCGGGCTCAGGCAGAAGCCGATCGAAACGCTGGGCCAGATGCTGACGCCCTCGAAGCTGAAGGATTGCCCCAGATGCGACTGGATGCGCTGCGCCACGGCCATGACCGCTTCCAGCTCCATATGCCGTTGCGGGCACAGCGCAATACCGAAGCCGCCGGGCAACCGGCAGAAGGTGTCCTTTTCGCGCAGGGCGCCGCCAAGGCGCAGGCCCAGCGCATGCACCAGCGCATCGACATAGCGCCCGCCATGGCGCTTGATGAGTTGGTGCTCATCATCGAGGCGCACGGCCAGCGCCGCGCCGCGCAACCCCTCGCCCTCGCCGGGCTGGGGGTAGCTGGCCAGCAGACGCTCCAGCGTTTCGCGCCGGCTCAGGGGGGCATGCGACGGCGACGCAGGCGCGCTGCGGGAGCGAAGGGCCAGGAAAAGGCCGATCCAGAGCGCCTGCAAGGCGGTGATTGCCAGGATCGCCCAGAGGCTGCCCTGCCAAAGGCCCGCCAGCGTCAGCACCGGCACAGGTGCCAGAAACGCCGGATGACCGATCGCAGGCGCGTGCGCCTTCAGCTTGGTCGCGGCCTTGGCCAAACGCATTGGACGCCGTCTCCTCTCGCGGGGGTTGAACCGCTCGAAGTCAGAAGTGGCGCATCGACCTAAGCGAAGTGTTAACGCGGCGCGAATTAATCGTTCGAATTGCCAAGATCGGGGAAGTCCGCAGCGGGGTTTTCACCCACAGGGCCCTGGCGGCGGGCAAGGCCAAGAAAATCGAACAGCGCCGGGTCGGGCAGATGCGAGGGGCGGGCGTTCATCAGCGCGCGGAACATCACGTTGCGCCGTCCCGGGCTGCGGCGCTCCCAGTCATCCAGCAGGGCCTTGACCTGCATGCGTTGCAGCCCGTCCTGGCTGCCGCAAAGATCGCAAGGAATGATCGGGTAATCCATGGCGCGCGCGAAACGCTCGCAATCGGTCTCGGCGACGAAGGCAAGCGGCCGATAGACAAAGAGATCGCCCTCTTCATTGATCAGTTTTGGCGGCATGGTGGCCAGTCGCCCGCCGTGAAAGAGATTCATGAAGAAGGTCTCAAGGATGTCGTCGCGGTGATGGCCCAGAACCACCGCGCTGCACCCTTCCTCGCGCGCGACGCGGTAAAGGTTGCCGCGCCGCAGCCGCGAGCAGAGCGCGCAGTAGGTGCGCCCCTGCGGCACCTTCTCGGTAACGATGGAATAGGTATCCTGATATTCGATCCGGTGCTCGATGCCCATACGCGCCAGAAACTCGGGCAGGACGGTCGCGGGAAAGCCCGGTTGCCCCTGGTCGAGGTTGCAGGCCAGCAGATCGACCGGCAGGAGGCCACGCCATTTCAGCTCATGCAGAACGGCCAGCAGCGTGTAGCTGTCCTTGCCGCCTGAAAGGCACACCAGCCATCGCGCGCCGGGCTCGATCATGCCATAGGTTTCCACCGCCTCGCGCACGTTCTGCACGATGCGTTTGCGCAGCTTGCGGAACTCGGTGCTTTTGGGTGCGCCGTGAAACAGCGGATGAATGTCGTCGGTATCGTCCAGCATGGGCGGGCCTCCTGACGGTTGCCATAGGGGCTTTCCTTTGCCATCGTCAATGGGGCGGATGGCGAGGCGCGCGGCGCCGGCAGCGCTGGGGGCGATTATGGCCAGGGAAACCACCGACGAATTGCTGGTCGAACTGGGCGCGCGGCGCTTCTCGATCGGGTTTTCGATCTTCTTCTTTGCCTTCGGCATCGCGGCGGGCTTTCTGCTGGCCTTCACGGGGCTGGGTTTTCTGGAGGACAGCGCCGGGGTGATTGCCGGGGTCTTTCTGGTGGCGCTGCTGTCGGTGGCACTGAGCGGGCTGATATTGTTCCTGCTGCGGCGCAAGCTGCTGGAAAAGGTCTTTGGCGTTGCCGAGGCGCAGATGGAACTGCTGGCCGGGCCGCTGACCGGCATGGCCGAGGGGGCAGCGGCACGCGATCCCGATCGCGCCATGCAATCGGCGCGGCGGCTGTTGCAGGTGGGGCTGGCGCGCTATGCCTGGCTGGCCACCCGGCGCTGGATCATGACCTCGCTGACGGCGCTGATCGCGGCGATGGCGGCGCTGGCGGGCACGGCGCTGCTGTTCAAGCAAAACGCGCTCATCGCGCTGCAATCGGAACTGCTGGCGGAGCAGAATGAAAAGCTGCGCGAACAGACGGTGATGCTGGCGCAGGACGTGCAACTGGCCGAGGCCGCGCGCAATGCTGGCCTGGCAGTCGAGGTGACGGCCATCGCCGGGGCGCTGGGCGCGGTTGCTGACCGGGTTGCGCAGCGGCAGGGGGCGAGCGGTGCGCAGGGCGTGGTTGCGCTGGTGCCCGCGATCGACCCGATGCGCGATCTTGAGCGCGGGCTGATCCTGCGCATCACCGCCGCCTCGCAGAGCATGCGGCCCTATCGGTTTCTGGACATCGGCATGAGCGTGGCACGCCCGATGGACCGCATGCGCACTGCGCTGGAAGCCCGGCGCACGGATCTGCCGCAGCTCTGGGCGCGGTTGGCCGCGCAGGAGGGCTGGCAGGACCGCGCCGAAGAGAATGTGCTGATCGACCGTCCGGCCAGCCCCGAGCGCGGGCAATTGCTGCGGGTGCTGGTGGGCAGCGGGCTGCGCGATCTGGAGGTGCTCAATCACTTCGGCCTCGATCTGAGCTTTGCCTTCGCGCAGGGCATGAACCTGCTGATGGTTTCGATGGAGAATACCAACCTGGCCCATGCCGATCTGTCGCATGCCGAACTGCGCGAGGTGGGGCTTTCGGGCTCGATGCTCGACAATGCGCGTTTTCGCGATGCCGGGTTGCGTCAGGTGCGGCTGGGGGCGATGCCGGGCGGCCAGGCGCGCGCGCCTTTCACCGCGCCGGAAGTGGATTACGTGACCTCGATGGCGGGGACGGATTTCTCGCATGCGCTGATTGTTGACAGCGATTTCTCGGGCGTCAACGGCATGGCGATGCGCCTTGACGGGGCAACGCTGGTGGGGGTGGATTTCACCGCTGCCTCGCTCGGTGCGGCGATGCTGCGCGGCGCGATTCTGGTGGCGCCGCGTCTGGACGGGGCCGATCTGCGCGCGGTCGATCTGGACGGGGCGGTGGTGTTTGGCGCCGATCCGCTGGCCGAGATGGAGGCATTGGCCGCTGCCGGCAGCTTTCGCGCCGATCGCTATCGCGCCGAGCCGCTGGATCGTGCGGACGCGCTGAGCGCCGGGCGGCTTTGGGAGGTGCTGGATGCCGGGGGGCTGGACGCGCTGGTCGGCGATGCGCCGGCCTGGCGGCTGGTGCGGATCAGCGGTTTCGAGAATTGAACCGATGCTTGCAATCGTGGTCTGGGCGATCGTGCTCGGGGTCGGCGCCGGGCACCGGGTCATAGCCATGCCCGCCCCAGGGGTGGCAGCGCAG
This sequence comes from Pararhodobacter sp., assembly GCA_046295695.1. Classification (GTDB taxonomy): domain Bacteria; phylum Pseudomonadota; class Alphaproteobacteria; order Rhodobacterales; family Rhodobacteraceae; genus Pararhodobacter. Next base: position 34,952 of record JBKBMS010000014.1, read on the forward strand.
GATGCGCCGGATCGTCAGACAGAGCCCCTTGACCCCGCCGTGGCGTTCCAGCGCCTCCATGGCATAGGCCGAGCAGGTGGGCTGGTAGCGGCAGCCATGCCCCACCCAGGGGCTGAACACCAGCCGGTAGAATCGCACCGGCAGCGATATGACCCAGGCCAGGGGGCTCATGACGGGGCGGCGGGATTGTCCCGCTGGGGCGCATGAATGGCGCTCAGGGCGCGTTCAAGATCGCGCAGCAGATCGGCATAGGGGCGGTTTGCAGTGGCTTCGGCGCGCCCGACCAGCACGTAATCCCAGCCTGCCTTTCCCCGCCGTGCCAGCACTTCGCGCGCGATGGCGCGCAGGCGGCGCTTGGCGCGGTTTCGCGCCACTGCATTGCCGACCTTCCTTGAACAGGTGAAACCGACACGGATGCCGGTGGCCGCCTCATCGGTCCCGCGCTGGCGCGCCTGAAGCAGGAAGGCCGGTGCGCCCTGCCGCCGTGCCCGCGCCGCATGCAGAAAATCGGCACGCTTGCGCAACACCGCCAGGCACGACAAAGCCGCCGGCGCAGCAGTGGTACCAGCGATCTGGCTGTCCACGGATGCGGCCGGCGGCGTCATGGCGTGTTCTGCCGAGGATTTACCCCTCAGGCCGAGAGCTTCTTGCGGCCGCGGGCGCGGCGTGCATTGATGATTTTCTGGCCCGCTTTCGTCGCCATGCGGGCACGGAACCCGTGGCGCCGCTTGCGGACCAGGTTCGAGGGCTGATAGGTGCGTTTCATCGCTCCGTTCCTTCATTTGCTGCCCAAACCCGAACAGGCGGATTCGAAGGCCGATATTCCCGAAAGCCGGCCAATAGCCAAGCCCGGGCGCCGAGTCAATTGATCACGCGCGCTTTCATCAAGATTTCTGCCCGTTTCATGCCCGCGGACGCTGACGGGCGCGGCGAAGGGCCACAATGGCGTGAGTCGGCTGAAACATCGTGCCCTTGTCGCCGCATCGGGCGAATATCACGCTAACCAGCCCCAAAGAGGAGTCCCGCAGCATGGCAAACCCGCCCCCGATCCTGTCCCTGCGCCGCGCCGCGCCATTGCTGGCGGTGGTGGTGGTTGCCGTGCTTGGCGCGATATTCCTGCGCGAGCATCTGAACTTCGAGACTCTGCGCACCAACCGCGAGGCGTTGCTGGCCTTTCGCGATGCGCATCTGCTGGCGACGGTGGTGCTGTTCATGCTGGCCTATATAACGATCGTGGCGTTTTCGCTGCCGGGCGCGGCGATTGCATCGCTTACCGGCGGGTTCCTGTTCGGCCTCTTTCCTGGCGCGCTGTTCAATATCGGCGCAGCCACGCTGGGGGCGCTGGTGATCTTCGTGATCGTGCGCATGGGGCTTGGCGAGGGGCTCAAGGCGCGCATCGACGCCAGCGACGGCACCGTGCGCCGGCTCAGCGACGGGATCCGGCGCAACGAGGTGCCGGTGCTTCTGAGCATGCGGCTGGTGCCGGTGCTGCCATTCTTCGTGGCCAATCTGGTGGCGGCGGTGCTGGGCGTGGCGCTGTGGCGCTTCGCCTGGACAACCTTTGTCGGCATCATTCCGGGCGGGGTGATCTACACTTGGGTCGGTGCCGGGCTGGGCGAGGTTTTCGCCCGTGGCGAGACACCAAACCTTGGCATCATCTTCGAGCCGCATATTCTGGGCCCGCTTCTGGGGCTGGCGGCGCTGGCCTTGTTGCCGATGATCTGGCGACATTTTGCAAGGAACTGAGCATGGAACGGATCAAGACCGATATCTGCGTCATCGGCGGTGGCTCGGGCGGCTTGTCGGTGGCGGCGGGTGCGGCGCAGATGGGGGCGCGGGTGGTGCTGCTTGAAGGCCACAAGATGGGCGGCGACTGCCTCAACTATGGCTGCGTGCCCTCGAAGGCGCTGCTGGCGGCAGGCAAGGCGGCACAGGCGCAACGCGCCGGCGCCGGTTTCGGCATCGAGCCGCAGGCGCCGCGGTCCGATTACGCCGCCGCCATGGGCCATGTTGCGGCCACCATCGCCGCCATCGCCCCGCATGACAGCGTCGAGCGATTCGAGGGGCTGGGCGTGCGGGTGATCCGTGAATACGGGCGGTTTGTCGCGCCGCATGCAGTCGAGGCCGGCGCATGGCGGATAGAGGCGCGCCGTTTCGTCATCGCTACCGGCTCCTCGCCGCTGGTGCCGCCGATCCCCGGCCTTGCCGATGTGCCCTTCCTGACCAACGAGACGCTTTTCGATCTGCGCGAGCGCCCGTCCCGGCTGCTGATCATCGGTGGCGGGCCGATCGGGCTGGAGATGGCGCAGGCGCATCGTCGCCTTGGCGCCGAGGTGGTGGTGATCGAGGGCGCGCGCGCGCTGGGCCGGGACGATCCCGAGGCCGCCGCCCTGGTGGTGGCGAAGCTGCGCGCCGAGGGCATCGAGATCGTCGAGGAGGCGCTGGTCGAGCAGGTCTCGGGGCGGGCCGGGGCGATCGAGGTGCAGGTGAAGGGCGGCACGGTTTTTCTGGGCACGCATCTGCTGGTGGCGGTGGGGCGCAAGCCCAATCTGGAGCGGCTGTCGCTGGAGGCGGCGGGCATCGCCAGTGGCCCGGCGGGGGTGAAGGTCGATGCGCGGCTGCGCAGCACCAACCGGCGTGTTCTGACCATCGGCGACGCGGCGGGGCAGGGGCAGTTCACCCATCTGGCAGGCTATCACGCCGGCGTCGTGATCCGCTCGATGCTCTTTGGCCTGCCCGCGCGTGCGCGCACCGATCACATCCCGCGCGTCACCTATACCGAGCCCGAACTGGCGCAGGTGGGCCTGACCGAGGCCGAAGCGCAGGCGCGCCACGGCGCGGCGGTGCAGGTGCTGCGGCTGGGTTTCGAGGCCAATGACCGTGCCCTGGCCGAGCGCAGAGCCGAGGGGTTGATCAAGGTCATGGTGCTGAAGGGGCGCGCGATCGGCGTTACCATTGCCGGGCCGGGCGCGGGCGAGATGATCGGCCTGTGGGCCATGATGCTGAGCAATCGGCTGAAACTGGGGGCGCTGGCCGGCACGGTGCTGCCCTATCCCACGATGGGGGAATTGTCGAAACGTGCGGCAGGAGCCTATTTTTCCCCGAAACTCTTTGATAATCCCTTGGTTAAGCGGGTGGTCAGGCTGGTGCAGACGCTGGTGCCCTGACGCCCCGTGAAGGGGTAGGGCATGTTCTTTCGCACGCTGACCGGTCGATTCCTGCTGCTGGCGATCATCTTCGTCATGCTGGCCGAAGTGTTGATCTTCGTGCCCTCGGTGGCGCGTTTCCGCGAGGATTTCCTGCTCAGTCGTCTGGAGCGTGCGCAGATCGCCTCGCTGGCGCTGCTGGCCTCGGACGGGACGATCAGCGACAAGCTGGCCGAGGAACTGCTGGTCAATGCCGGGGTCTATAACGTGGTGCTGCGCCGCGACGAGTTGCGCGAGCTGGTGCTGTCTTCGCCGGTGCCGGGGCCGATCAGCGCCACCTATGATCTGCGCGCCCCCCCGCCGCAGGTGCTGATGGCCGATGCGATGCGCGTGCTGCTGGAGCGCGAGCCGCGGGTGATCCGGGTGTTTGGCGATCCGGTGCGCGAGGCCGGCTCGCTGATCGAGGTGACGATGGATACCGCGCTGCTGCGCAAGGAACTGGTGGAATACGCGCTGCGCATCCTGTTGCTGTCGCTGCTGATTTCGCTGGCGACGGCAAGCCTGCTGTTTCTGGCCGTGCAAAGCCTGATTGTCACGCCGATCCGGCATGTCATCACCTCGATGGCCGAATACGGCAAGGCACCCGAGGATGCGCGCCATATCATCACGCCTGCCGCGCGTGTCACCGAATTGCGCGAGGCCGAGGAGGCGCTGGCCACCATGCAGACCGAGTTGACCAACGCCCTGCGCCAGAAGGAGCGGCTGGCACAACTGGGCGGCGCGGTGGCACGTATCAGCCACGATCTGCGCAACATCCTGTCCACCGCGACGCTGGTCGCCGACCGCATCGAGGCATCGAATGACCCGGCGGTAACGCGCGCCGCGCCCAAGCTGGTCAATGCCTTGTCGCGCGCGGTCAATCTGTGCGAGAGCACGCTGGCCTTTGGCAAGGCCGAAGAGCCCCCCCCGCGGCTGGATACACTGGCCCTGCGCCCGCTGATGCTGGAGGTGGCCGATTCCGAGCGCCTGGCAATGGGCGAGGCCGGGCTGGTAGAGTTTCTGATCGATGTCTCGCCAACCCTGCGGCTGCGCGCCGATCACGAGCAGCTCTACCGCGTGCTGAGCAATCTGGTGCGCAACGCGCGTCAGGCGATAGAGGCAACCGGCCAGCCCGGCACCATCGAACTGGGTGCGCATGAGCTTGACACCTGTTGCGTGATCCGCGTGATCGATACCGGCCCCGGCCTGCCCCAGCGCGCCCGCGACAAGCTCTTCGCCGCATTTCAGGGAGGCGCGCGCAAGGGCGGTATCGGGCTGGGGCTGGCCATCGCCGCGGAACTGGTGCGCGGCCATGGCGGCACGCTGGAGCTGGTGCGCAGCGACGACGAGGGGACCGAGTTCAGGATCAATCTGCCACAGCAGGGCTAGCTGTCACCCGATATGTCGCGCGGACAGCCGAGGCGAAGAAATCCCGCGACCCCCCTTGCAATGGCCTGCGGCTGGCGGTAGATGACCCCCACAGCGCACCCGTAGCTCAGCTGGATAGAGCACCAGACTACGAATCTGGGGGTCAGAGGTTCGAATCCTTTCGGGTGCGCCATTCAAGCTACTCATTATGCGGACCTTTCTTGGCTTGCGCCTGAGCCGGCCCAGTTCCGGTTTGCAGGCGGTTTGCAAAAGCTGTTGCCGGAGCGTTCTCAAAACGCAAGATCGCGGCCTGTGACAGGGCCTCAGTCCGCGCAAGGTATCGCTCCAGAATACGATGCGCCGACTGCATGCTGTGCCCGGTAATCGCGACAATCTGCGGGACTGCGCATCCTGCCTCAGAAAGCAGAGTGACAGCGGTCCCGCGAAGGTCGCGGAATTCCAGACGCTCGGACTTGTCCACATCATACAGGCCGCATGCCTTCATGTGGGCGGTCCATGCCTTGCCCATGCGCTTGTCATCATGCTCGGTGAACCATGGCCTGCCCTCAGGGCGGGTCAGGATGTAGGGGCCGATCCGCGGGGTTGCGTCCAGCATGCGCTTGAGCGCTTGGGTGCAAGGAACCAGAACGCGGCGCTGGCTTTTGTTCTGGCGCAGGCTGATTTTCATGCCGTCATAATCTGACCAGCGCAGGCGAATCAGGTCTCCATAGCGCTGCCCCGTATGCATGGCCAGAATCATCGCACGCTGCAGCTCAATCGGCGCGCCTTCCATGAATTTCTTGATCGGCGCTTCGGTCCAGATGTATTCAGCCCGATCGCCGCAATGCATGCGTTCGAATCGTTCAAGCGGATTGCGGGTAATCTTGCCCTTGCGCGCTGCGTAGCTGAAGACGGCCGACAAGACGGTAAGGCGGTTGTCTGCCTCTCGCGGCGTGTCGCGGGCAATGCGTTCCTGATAGTCGAAGAATACCCCGCGCACCTTGGGCGATTCGAGGGCTCTGATTGGAAGAGTGCCGAATTCTTCTTCAATTCCGCGCAGCATCCGGCTGTATTCACGTTTCGTGCTGTTTGCCTTGCGCTCATAGGAAAGGCTCAAGAGATAGTCCCGGATCAGCGCGGAGACGTTGCCGATCAGGCGAGGTTCGGATCGCTCGGCCTCTGCATATGCTGCGATAAACGCGCGGTCACCGGGCTTGCCTGGAAGCGCGGTGCCGGTTGATCTGTGGTAATAGTATTTCTTGCGTGTGCCATCAGCCAACTTCTTCGTGACAGTGTTGATGCCCTGTAGCTTGATCCTAGCCATCGTCACGTCCTCGTTGCCATGCGGCTAGAGCCGCATCCGCGCTGCCTGCCGACCCCGTCGCAAAGAGCACGCGCAGACCGCCTTCCGGCGTAATTTCATATCCCGCGAGCGGATGGCCCAAATCAGTGGCCAGCTTGAGCAGCTTTCTCACCTCTGGCACAGAAAACGACGCTTGGCGCTTGCCAGTTGTCGTCCTTTTTGCCTCTGTGTGCGGGCGCGGTGCCATCGTGGTTTCCGTGTTGCTCAGTTCCTGCGGAGGTCAGATTTTCCTGCCTCCACCTTCATTGTGTGCCGAGTGACTGAAAAAGCCAAATACAGTTGCGGCGGGGTCACTGGGCGTCATGAACATTCTCAATCGACGAGTGTGAGAAACCCGCCCGCGACCGCTTATCGCCTTAAAACCAAACACAAATCGCTTCACCCATCAGCACCGCAACGCTTGATCCATCGGCAGTTTGCGTCAGCCAGCAGCATGAAAGGCGATAACTCCGGCAATCAGATAAGCAACGTTCACAGAGAGACTGGGGCCGATGCCGAGATCGACGAAGGTTTGAATGACGAAACTCCTCGAAAGGAACGGATGCGATCATGGAATAGGGCGTCTTCCCCACCTCACCCCGGCTCGAAGGGGATGACGGAGCTCCCTTGCGGTGCGCTTGCGGGTTTGTTGCGGGCGGGGCGCTGCAGGGAGCGGATTCGCGCGCTCCAGTGGGCCAGTGCCGGGCCGGTCATCTCGCGCTCGATGAGGAGCGCCTCGGCCAGGGCCTCGACCGTTTCGCGATGGCTGGCGATGAGGGCGCGGGCCTGGCGCTCGGCCACGGCGAGCGGCTCGGCGATCTTCGTGGGCAGCCAGGGCGGGTTGCGGTTGCCGAACGGCAGTTCGGGCAGCCAGATCAGCTCGCCATCGCCCATGCCCCATTCGGTCTCGATGCGCAGCGCCAGCCGCGTGGCCTGGGCCAGATCGCTTGCCGCCCCACTGCCGGCGCTGCTGGAGGGGGCGGCGCAGAACACCGTCTCGGCGGCGCGGCCGGCGAGCAGCATGCGCAGCTCGGCCAGCGCCGTGGCACGGGTGTGATAGGGCGGCAGCGGCCAGCGCACCTCGCCGCCCCCGCCCGAGAGGCGCAGCGCCTCGGGGACAAAGCCCGAGAGCACGCCGACCAGCACATGCCCGGCCTCGTGCAGCGCGATGCGGCGCTGGTCGGGGGCACTGACGCCGGGGTGGCGGGCGGCACACTCGGCCAGAAGCGCCTCGGCGGCGCTGGCGATGGCCTGATCGAGCGCGGGGTCAGCCCCCATACCCTTCCCGCCATCTTTCCCGCCTTCTTTCCCCGCGCCCAGATGCGCGCGCAGGATCTGCGCCATGCCGGCGCGATCGGGCGGATCGATGGGCAGGATTGTATCGAAGCGCCCGGCGCGGCGGATCGCCGGATCGATGGCGCCAAGATCATTGGTGGCGCCGATCAGCACCACGCCCTCGGTGGCCATCAGCCGGTCGATCTGGCGCAAGAGCCCGGTGATGACGGCGCGCATATAGGTGCTGCCCTTGCCGATATCGCTGGCCTCGCGCCGCCCGAAACCATCGAGCTCGTCGAGGAAGAAGACCGCCGGCGCGCGGTTTGCGGCCTCGGCAACAGTGCCATCGAGGGTGGCGAGCATGTCGCCCAGATGCCCGGCTTTCTGGCAATCGGCGAAGGAGGTGGCGATGAGCGGCAGGCCGGCCTGGGCGGCGAAGGCCTGGGCCAGCAGCGTCTTGCCGGTGCCCGGCGGGCCATGCAGGATCAGGCTGCGCGGCACGGCGGACCAGGCGAGCTGCCCCTCGCGCCAGGCGGTGATGTCATCGCAGAGCCGGTGCAGCATGGCGATGGCCCGCGGCTGGCCGGCCACGGCATCGAGGCCCTGCACCTTGCCGGTGGCGGCCTGCGGCGCCGGGGCGCAGAGCCGGTCGAGCGCGGCCAGCACCGCGCTGCGGGAGCCGGCATGCAGCGCCGCGCTCAGCTCCAGCGGCGAGAGCCGGGCCAGCGCGGTATCGTCGGGCAGCGTATCGTCGGTCAACGCGCCCGAGGGCTCCTTGCCGCCTTCGGGATAGAGCAGCGCCAGCGCCGCGCTGATCAGCGCCCGGCCAGGGCGCGGCAGGGTCAGGGCCTCGCTGCAAAGACGGCGCAGGCTCTCGGGCAGATCGGCGGGGGCATCGCCGAGCAGGATCACCGGCTGGCCTTTCATCAGCACGCCGGCGATCTGGGTGGCCAGGGTCTTGCGCCGTTCGGCCCCGGCCCGCGTGCCTGGCGCCTCCTGCGGTGCGCGCAGCAGTTGCGGCGCCTCCAGGCCCGGGGACAGGATGGCCGCGGCGATATCGTCCTGGCGCAGCAGCCGCTCGATGTGATCGCTGACTGTTTGGCCCCAGCCATGGATCAGCGCCAGCTGCGCCGCTCGATGGCCTCGGCCAGGGTCAGGATCAACACCAGCTCCAGCGGCAGCAGCTCCCGGCGGTGCCGGGCGGTGGAAACGGCGGTCTCGGAGGGTTTTTGCGCGGGCTTTGACGAAAGCTTCATGGGCGGATCGCGCCAGTCGGCGTCGGCATCGTCGTCGAAGGCGGCGGTGCCGGTCTGGCCACCCCGATCGCTGCGTGCTTCATCGTCGGCGTCATCGCGATCGTCACTGCAATCGTCTGCGTCATCACGATCATCGTCGCGCGGATCGGCTGCCGTGGTGGCGAGGATCTCGGCGATGCTGCCGCAGATCTGGTCGCGCCAGCTCCTGGCGAGGGCAAAGCCGGGATGGGCGGCGGGATCGGGCCGCGATTGCAGCAGCGGCTGCGATTGCGGCTGCGAGGAGGCGGCGGGGAACGGTGCACGGGAGGATTGGGTCATGGCGGGGCCTTTCGATCGATTTTGCGGGCAGCTATGCGTGAGGGCATGCGGGAAGGGTCCGGGGCCAGCGGCCGGCCCCGGGAAGGCATGGCAATGAGGGGGCGGCTCAGCCGGTTGCGGCCTTGCCGGCAATCCGGGCGAAGAGCGCGCGCAGCGGGGCTTCGAGCACCGGCTCGTAGATCTCGCTTGCCACCTTCAGATGGCGCTCGAAGACCGCGCGCGGCACCACCTGTTCGGGGAAGCGCTGCCGGAGGTGCTTGTGGATCCGGCGCTCGAGCTTGAGCGCCAGCTGCCCGCGCGCCATGGGCAGATGCGCCAGCAGCTCGGCCTCGACACCGTCATGGCGCAGCAACTGGTGGCGCAGGCGCGATTGCGGATCGCGGCTCATGCCCAGCTTGATCAGCACCCGCGCATCGGGCAGCGTGAAGCGCATCAGATAGAGCGCGCTGGGGGCGGCGGGCCAGGCCTGACCGCATCCGCCACAGAGAAACCGCCCGGTCTGCAGATTGACCCGCGCCACGCGCTGCCGATGCCCGCAGGCATGGGCATAGAGCCGGTAGTTCGCTTCTCCCTCGGGATCGGGGCCGATCAGGCGCCAGCCGCGTGCGCTGGCCTCGCCGGCTTCGCGGGCGCTGTGGCAGGTCTCGCAGCGAAACCCGACCTCGCCGCGCGCCACCCGGGTCACCAGCCCCATCTGGCGGCGCACCACATGGCCGCAGCCGAGGCGCAGGAAGACATGCTTGTGGCTTTGGGGGCAGCGGTGCAGCAGCGTGGCGCCGGCGGCTTGCGCGCTCTGGCGCCAGCGGCTCTCGAGGCAGTGCTGGCATTGCGGCTGGGCGCTGCGCAGGGTGTAGGCCTTGACCTTGTTGACCCCGCCACAGGCATGGCAGCGCAGCGCCAGATGGTGATGATCGCGGATGCGGGCCAGCAGATCAAAACCCTTGGCCTGGGCGATACGGACCCAGTCGGGCGGGATCGGCATGGCAACGACCGCATGGCGCTTGCCCTGGATGGTGAAGTGACTGGGCAGCGGCGGTGAAGCCGGGGCGGTGGTCTGCAGAGCGGTGGCAGGCAGGTTGGGATTGGGCATGGTCACAGGGATCTCCTTCGGGGGGCGATGGCAGCGCCGGCAAGCCATCCCCGCCCCGCCCGGTTTGCGGGCAGGTTCGGGGGCGACAGATACAAGGCATGGGCAGGCAGGCGCGTGGGAGCCGGGCAAAGGAGCCCGGCACCAGAACGCCGCTCAGCGCTGCGGGAATGATCAGGGGAAGCCACGCCCCGCGGGGCGGGCCATGGCGCAGGCTATGGGATGATCAGCAAAGCGCGAGGATCTCTGCCAGCGACCGGGTCTCGGGGGCCGCAGGCGCATCCGCAGGCATCACTTGCTGATGCGTGGCGGTGTCTGCCTCCGGCGCAAAGTCAGCGGGCGCCTCCATCAGCGCCGCCAAGGCCGCCAGCCGCCGAAGGGCCCGGCCCAGCAGGCGATTGACCACCCGCGAGGCGGCATCCTGGCCCGGCTCCAGCAGGCAGTCACGATGCCTGGCCAGCAGCTGGCACAGCGCGGCGCTGTCAAGCGGCGCCTCCATGCCGATCACCGCGCGCACGAAGAGCGCCCCGCGCTGCAAGGCACGATCGCCCTGCACCAAGGCCGGAACCGTGGTCACCGGCGCGGCCAGCACCGCCAGCGCCGCGGCACCCACCGCCGCATAGGCATGGGTGGTCTCATCGAGCTCGAGGACAAAGGCCGGGTCACAGGACCAGCCCGAGGCAAAACCCTCCTCAACACGCAACAGATGCGCCAGGCAGTCCAGCATCTGGCTGAAGGCCTCGTGCACCGCGCCGCCCATTGGCAGGGTGGTTTCAACATGCGCAGTTTGCAACGCCGGCGCGGCGGTGTAGAGAATGGTCTCAGCCATCGGGGTTTCCTTCTATCCAAGGAAGTTTCGTTGGTCAGGGCGGGGGCAGGAGCTGGAACTCTTGCTTTCGTCCGCTCTTTATGCCATTGAAAACTTCTAAAGTCAACAGGAGATTTCTGATGGCACGAATCGGCCGCCCGAAAACCGACACCGAACCCCTCACCCTGCGCCTGCCGCGCGCGATGATCGAAGCCATCGACGCTCTGCGCCGGCAGGAACCCGACATCCCCACAAGACCGGAAATGATCCGCAGGATACTGGTCAAGCAGATCGAAGGGGATGGAGAGGAGTGAAGCCTAGCGGCAGGTGGGGGTGAGGTGAAAGGGGGCGATCGGCCCATTGCGGCCACTCGCCAGGTCTTTGTGACGCTGCGGCGCGGCCCGTCGAAGCTGCCGCTGGTGCATTTTGCAGCATTTCAATTACATGAACGACGGCAGTGCGGGACTTCGCTACAAAAAGGGAAACGCGCCCCTTGGGGCGCGCCTCAATGTGGTGCTACTTCGAGCTTGTTAACGGCTCGACCGCGAACTCTGAACAAATACAACAGTATTGTTGCAGAGCCGGGAGTCAAGCTGAAACTAGTCTGCTTTGCAGGATGATGCATTCTATCCTGTAGCCAACTTGTTGGTGAGCCGCGGTTGTGGACACCGCCTCGTCACGCTGGTATGGTTTTCTTAGGCAAAGATAACCACCCTTGCGTCCCGTTTTTGGATGTCGGGGGGGGCAGCTTCCCAAGCAGCGTCTAGCTCTAAGCTTGACACTGCCTTGCCTTTTCTGCATTGTCAACTCCTAGTCTGATTTATATATGATTAGATCTGGAGAAAGCGTATGCGCCTGGGCCTCGATATCGGAACCAACTCGATTGGCTGGTGGCTGTATGAAACCGATGGCCCCGAGACAAATGCCCGGATCGTCGGCGTGATCGATGGCGGTGTGCGCATCTTTTCGGATGGGCGTGATCCGCAATCCGGCGCGTCCCTCGCTGTGGATCGCCGCGTTGCCCGTGCGATGCGCCGCCGCAGGGACAGATACCTGCGCCGCCGTGCCACGCTGATGAAGGTTCTTGCCGAGGCCGGGTTGATGCCCGCTGAACCGGCCGAGGCAAAGCAGCTTGAAGCGCTCGACCCCTATGCGCTGCGCGCCACCGGGTTGGATGAGGCCTTGCCGCTCACCCATCTGGGCCGCGCATTGTTCCATATCAACCAGCGCCGCGGTTTCAAATCCAACCGCAAGACCGATCGCGGGGATAATGAAAGCGGCAAGATCAAGGATGCCACCGCGCGGCTGGATCAGGCGATGATGGCCAGCGACGCGCGCAGCTATGGCGAGTTTCTCCATATGCGCCGCAGCCGCCTGAGTGAGAAGCCGGCGACCGAGGCAAGGGTCAACAAGGATGGAACGCGACTGAATTACCGGCGTGTCCTGACGGTGCGCACCCGCCTTTCTATCGCGCAGCGGGACGGACCCGATGGCAACGCAGAGCCGGGTTATGATTTCTACCCAGACCGGAAGCATCTGGAGGAAGAGTTCTACAAGCTCTGGAACGCCCAGACACGGTTTCACCCCGATCTGACCGAGGATCTGCGCGATCTGGTCTTTGAAAAGATCTTCTATCAGCGCCGGCTGAAAGAGCCAAAGGTGGGGCTGTGCCTATTTTCGGGGCATCACAATGTGCCGCCTCAGGAAGAGCGCCTGCCCAAAGCCCACCCCCTGACCCAGCGCCGCACACTGTTTGAAACCGTGAACCAGTTGCGCATCACCGCAGACGGGCGAGAAAAACGCCCGCTAACGCTGGAGGAACGCGACAAGATCATTCATGCGCTGGACAACAAGAAGCCCACAGTGTCGCTTACATCAATGGCCATGAAACTGCCCGCGCTCGCGAAGGTGATCAAGCTGCGCGATGAGGAACGATTCACATTGGAAAGCGGTGTGCGGGACACGATTGCCTGTGATCCGGTCCGCGCAAGTCTCTCGCATCCTGACAGGTTTGGTCCGCGTTGGTCGGTGCTGGACATTGACACCCAATGGGAGGTGATCGCCCGCATCCGCAAGGTGCAAAGCGAGGCCGAACATGCGGCGCTGGTCACTTGGCTGATGGCCAGCCATGCGCTTGACCACGACCATGCAGAAGAAACCGCCAAGGCCCCGCTTCCCGAAGGCTATGGCCGGTTGGGACTGACCGCGACCACAGCGATTCTGCAAAAGCTGCAAGAAGATGTCATCACCTATGCGGATGCCGTCACCGCCTGCGGCTGGCACCACTCAAACCAGCGCTCGGGCGAATGCCTCGACTTTTTGCCCTATTACGGTGAGGTGCTCGACCGCCATGTCATCCCCGGCACTTATGATCAGAATGACGACGAAATCACCCGCTATGGCCGCATCACCAACCCGACCGTGCATATCGGCCTGAACCAGCTTCGGCGCCTGGTGAACAAGATCATCAAGGTTTATGGCAAGCCCGATCAGATCGTCGTCGAACTGGCACGGGAACTGAAGCAATCCGAGCAGCAAAAAAGAGCAGATATGAAACGCATCCGTGACGCGACCGAAGCGGCGAAGAAGCGCAGCACGCTGCTCGAAGAGAATGGCATTGCGGATAATGGCCGCAACCGGATGCTCTTGCGGCTATGGGAGGATCTTGGTCCGGCCATCGGTCCGCGGTGTTGTCCGTATACGGGCACGCCAATAAACGTGGGAATGGTATTCGATGGGTCCTGTGATGTGGATCACATCCTGCCCTATTCGCGCACGCTTGATGACAGCTTTGCCAACCAGACGCTGTGCCTGCGCGAAGCCAACCGCGAAAAGGGGAATCGAACCCCATGGGAAGTCTGGGGCGAGACATCGAAATGGGAGGCCATCAAGGCCAATCTGAAAAACCTGCCCGAGAACAAGCGCTGGCGCTTTGCCCCCGATGCCATGGCGCGGTTCGAGGACGAAAACGATTTCCTCGACCGGGCGCTGGTCGATACCCAATATCTGGCCCGCATTTCGCGCAGCTATCTCGATACGCTTTATACCGAGGGCGGTCGCGTCTGGGTGGTGCCCGGGCGTCTGACCGAGATGTTGCGCCGGCACTGGGGGCTGAATTCGCTGCTGAGCGACGGGGATCGTGGTGCCGTCAAGGCCAAGAACCGGACCGATCACCGGCACCACGCCATTGACGCCGCCGTCGTCGCCGCAACCGACCGCAGCTTGCTCAACCAGATAAGCCGCGCCGCCGGGCAGGGCGAAGCAGCCGGTCAATCCGCCGAACTCATCGCCCGTGAGACCCCGCCGCCATGGGAGGGGTTCAGAAGCGATCTTCAGATAAGGTTGGACAAGATCATTGTCAGCCATCGCGCCGATCATGGCCGGATCGACCGCGAAGCGCGCAAACTGGGGCGCGACACCACCGCCGGGCAGTTACACCAAGAGACGGCCTATTCCATCGTTGATGGCACACAGGTCGCCCATCGGGTCGAGCTGCTTGGCGTCAAATCCGCACAACTGCTGGATGAATCCGGACGAAGCGGCCAGATCCGCGATCCACAATTGCGCACGGCGTTGCGGGTGGCGACTGCCAACAAGACGGGCAAGGATTATGAAACCGCGCTTGCGGATTTCGCCCGCAGACCCGGCCCCTATCAAGGCATCCGCCGGGTGCGCGTGGTGAAACCTCTGCAAGAACAGGCGCGCGTCAACGTTCCCGGCGACAAGCCGATCAAGGCCTATCAGGGTGGCAGCAACCATTGTTTCGAGATTTGGCATCTCCCCGATGGCACCATTGAGCCGCAGGTCATCACGACTTTCGAGGCCCATACCCTTGACCAACAAAAGCGCCCTCACCCGGCGGCCAAGCGCCTACTGCGCGTCCACAAGGGGGATATGGTGGCGCTGGAACGCAACGGGCAAAGGGTGATTGGCTATATTCAGAAAACGGACATCGCGAACGGCTTGTTCATCGTTCCGCATAACGAAGCCAATGCCGACACCCGAAACAAGGATAAATCCGACCCGTTCAAATGGATCCAAATTGGTGCCAAACCCGCCATCAAAGCCGGTATTCGCCGTGTCTCGGTCGATGAAATCGGTCGGCTGAGGGATGGTGGTTCTCCGCGCCCCTGACCCGGATTCGCGCGAATCACGAAAACATGGCACCCTTCCAAGGGTTTGGAGGGCGTGGCCATGGATCAGATCGTTGATATTTCGACTGATGGTCGGCATCTCTCGCGTGAGCGGGGCTTTTTGAAGGTCGGCGAGGGTTCCAAGGAAATTGGTCGCATCCCGCTAGACCAGATCGCGGCGGTGATCGTTCATGCCCATGGCACCACATGGTCAACCTCGCTTTTGACGGAACTTGCGGATCGCGGCGCACCTGTCGTCCTGTGCGGTGCGAACCATGCACCTCGGTCCGTGCTTCTTCCCATCAATGGTCATCACGCCCAGGGCGCACGGCTGCGTGCACAATGTGAGGCCAAGGCTCCGCTAAAGAAACAGGCGTGGAAGCAGATCGTGATCTGCAAGATCAGCATGCAGGCCGCCGCGCTACAGGCTATTGGCGAGGCCCATGCCCCCGTCGACATGCTCAGGCGCAAGGTCACAAGCGGTGATAGCACTAACGCCGAAGCACAGGCCGCACGATACTACTGGCCGCGCATGATGGGCGCAGAATTTCGGCGCGATCGCAGCGCGCCTGATCTCAACGCCTTGCTAAACTATGGCTACACCGTCTTGCGCGCTGCCACGGCCCGCGCTGTAGTTGCCGCAGGGCTGCACCCGACCATTGGCCTGCATCACTCCAACAGGAACAATGCCTTTGCTTTGGCAGACGATCTCATGGAGCCATTTCGCCCCTTGGTCGACTGCTGTGTTCGCGGTCTATCTGCCCGAAACGGACCAAACGTCGATACCGAAGCCAAACAGACCCTGGCGCGTCTCATCGCCCTCGATCTGTCACTTGGGCACGGCCTGACCCCGGTTTCCGTCGCCATCGGCAAGCTTGCTGTTTCCCTTGGTAAGAGTTTCGAAAACGCTCGTTTGAACCTTGCCCTGCCCGCGCCGCCCGATGCGCTGACCTTCGCGAGGCTGGGGTCATGAGCACTGCGCCCGCCTTTTTGTCAGGATACCGAATCATGTGGATACTCGTGATGTTTGATCTGCCCACCGAAACCAAGCCACAACGCAAGGCAGCCACCGCTTTTCGGAACTTCCTGCTGGATGAAGGGTTCGAACGCAGCCAGTTCTCGGTCTATGCGCGATTCGTGAACGGCAAAGAGGCGTTTCAGACGCGCGTGAACCGAATCGAGCGGCATTTGCCCAACAGAGGGGACATCCAGATCCTCAACTTCACGGACCGGCAATATCGTGATATCGTTCATTTCTCGGATCAAGGCCGCAGAGCGGCCCGGAAGAATCCAGAGCAACTGGTGATGTTTTGATGATGATTCGTCGAATTTCTTCACTCGACCCCTTCCAGAACCCCTGTGATTTCAGGGGCTTGGAAGAGGATCACAGTTTAGCTGTTCAGAATTCGGGGTCCAGCCGCAACTGCTCCTTCGTCACGCCGAACTTGCGATAACAGTTTAGCTGTTCAGAATTCGGGGTCCAGCCGCAACTGATGAACTCTTTTCCGCCGCCGCTGAGTAAGTTTAGCTGTTCAGAATTCGGGGTCCAGCCGCAACCGGGCATGACGGCAGCCGCGATTGCCGCTGAGTTTAGCTGTTCAGAATTCGGGGTCCAGCCGCAACGACGGCTTCGACATGCTCGATCAGGGCAGAGTTTAGCTGTTCAGAATTCGGGGTCCAGCCGCAACGATTGCATCGAGGGCATGCACGCAATGCCGAGTTTAGCTGTTCAGAATTCGGGGTCCAGCCGCAACATATATCTGCCATGCCTCTCGCGCTAGCAGAGTTTAGCTGTTCAGAATTCGGGGTCCAGCCGCAACAAGTCGGCGCGGGGATCATGGTGGCGAATTAGTTTAGCTGTTCAGAATTCGGGGTCCAGCCGCAACAAACCCGAGTGCGCGGGCAGCGGCCTAGAAAGTTTAGCTGTTCAGAATTCGGGGTCCAGCCGCAACCAGTTGCAGGAGGCCGCATGACCCCCGACGAGTTTAGCTGTTCAGAATTCGGGGTCCAGCCGCAACACATTGGGACATGGACGGCGGCGGCGGCTGAGTTTAGCTGTTCAGAATTCGGGGTCCAGCCGCAACAGGTGTCGAAGTGAAGCAACCTGAGTATCAAGTTTAGCTGTTCAGAATTCGGGGTCCAGCCGCAACATATATCTGCCATGCCTCTCGCGCTAGCAGAGTTTAGCTGTTCAGAATTCGGGGTCCAGCCGCAACAAGTCGGCGCGGGGATCATGGTGGCGAATTAGTTTAGCTGTTCAGAATTCGGGGTCCAGCCGCAACAAACCCGAGTGCGCGGGCAGCGGCCTAGAAAGTTTAGCTGTTCAGAATTCGGGGTCCAGCCGCAACCAGTTGCAGGAGGCCGCATGACCCCCGACGAGTTTAGCTGTTCAGAATTCGGGGTCCAGCCGCAACACATTGGGACATGGACGGCGGCGGCGGCTGAGTTTAGCTGTTCAGAATTCGGGGTCCAGCCGCAACAGGTGTCGAAGTGAAGCAACCTGAGTATCAAGTTTAGCTGTTCAGAATTCGGGGTCCAGCCGCAACGGAATGATCTTTATAGGCAACCGCCTGCACAGTTTAGCTGTTCAGAATTCGGGGTCCAGCCGCAACTCGGGCCACCATTCCCGGGCCGAACGGCCCAGTTTAGCTGTTCAGAATTCGGGGTCCAGCCGCAACAGCTCGAGCCGCGCGGGGCTTAACGAGTTTAGTTTAGCTGTTCAGAATTCGGGGTCCAGCCGCAACGGGCAGGGCCAGCCGGTGATTGCTTTCGAAGTTTAGCTGTTCAGAATTCGGGGTCCAGCCGCAACTGGGATGATCCGCCGGGCGACCCGACCGAAAGTTTAGCTGTTCAGAATTCGGGGTCCAGCCGCAACAGGAGCCGCCGTCGATCCAGCCGCGGCGGCAGTTTAGCTGTTCAGAATTCGGGGTCCAGCCGCAACAGCATGAGGCTTACGAGTGGTTCTATAGCAAAGTTTAGCTGTTCAGAATTCGGGGTCCAGCCGCAACAAGGTCAAACGCCGAAAATATGGCGATATTAGTTTAGCTGTTCAGAATTCGGGGTCCAGCCGCAACGGATTTGATCCTGTTCTTACGTCCCGTGTTAGTTTAGCTGTTCAGAATTCGGGGTCCAGCCGCAACATCAGTGCAGCCCCTCGGTGCGGCGCACCAAGTTTAGCTGTTCAGAATTCGGGGTCCAGCCGCAACGCTCGCGGCGCTGGAATGACGAACGCTTGCAGTTTAGCTGTTCAGAATTCGGGGTCCAGCCGCAACGCTGCGCGAAGGTGGTATTCTGGGGCTGGAAGTTTAGCTGTTCAGAATTCGGGGTCCAGCCGCAACGGCCGCCGCGGCTCGCTGGCATTGTCACGCAGTTTAGCTGTTCAGAATTCGGGGTCCAGCCGCAACCCTCTCGGCATGGCCACCACCACGAAAGTAGTTTAGCTGTTCAGAATTCGGGGTCCAGCCGCAACCTGGCAAGTGAGCTACCCCCCGAAAATCGGACAGTGACGGGAGCTACGATCTGAGGTCTGCTGATCCCCAATACGCGGAGATCAGAACATGTCAAAACGCAGGAACCATGACGCGGCATTCAAGGCGCGTGTTGCGTTGGAGGCGCTGAAGGGCGAGCGCACGGTGTCGGAGTTGGTGGCTGCCCATGAGGTCCAACCGACGATGATTCATCAATGGAAGAAAGCACTGCTCGAAGGGGCGGCTGGCATCTTTGAGCGTGTTGGCAAGGCGGCTGCGGCGGCCGAGGTCGCCGAGGACACGGTCCGTGACCTTCATGCCAAGATCGGAGAGCTGGCTGTGGCCAACGATTTTTTGTCACGAAAGCTCAAGCCTTGGACCGGGAAGTGAGGCGCAGCATGATCGAACGGACCCATCCCAAGCTGTCGGTCGGAGCGCAGTGCCAGTTGCTGTCGATCTCGCGGTCGTCATTCTATTATGCACCGCAGGGCGAGACGGCGATGAACCTCGACCTGATGCTGCTGATCGACAAGCAGTTCCTGGAGACGCCGTTCTATGGCGTCCGGCAAATGACGTGGCACCTGCAGAACGAGGGGCATGCCGTGAACGAAAAGCGCATCCGGCGGCTGATGCGCCTTATGCGCTTGATGCCGATCTATCAAAAGCCCAACACCAGCAAGCCCGCGAAGGGGCACAAGACCTACCCCTACCTGCTGGGCGGCCTGCGGATCGACCGGCCCAATCAGGTCTGGTGCGCCGACATCACCTACCTGCCGATGCGCAAGGGCTTTCTCTATCTGGTGGCCATCATGGACTGGTTCACGCGCAAGGTGCTGGCCTGGCGCATCTCGAACACGCTGGAGGCCGAGTTTTGCATCGAGGCTTTGAACGAGGCCATCCACAGGTTCGGCGCGCCTGAGATCATGAACACGGATCAAGGGTCGCAGTTCACGTCCTTCGACTGGACCAACCGGCTGAAGCAGGCCAAAACCAAGATCTCCATGGACGGCAAAGCCCGCTATCTCGACAACATCTTCATCGAGCGCCTTTGGCGGTCGCTGAAGTATGAGTGCGTCTATCTGCACGCCTGGGAAACCGGGGCACAGGCCTGGGCTGGCGTCGGGCGCTGGATCACCTTTTACAACCACCAGCGGCCCCACGCCGCCCATGGCGAATGTAACATGAGCCATCGACATGCCCTGAAACTCCACTGACAGCGAGGCCAGCGAGACTCAATCGGCGTGGCAAACCCTTTGCACAAACGTCGCCACGCGCGGGGCGCACAGGGTATGGATTTCCGGCTCGTGCATCTGATGAGGGGAGGCTCTCAGCATCCACTCGATGACGGTGATGGGCTCTATCCCCATTGCAAACATGTAATCCGCAGCCAGCTCGTAGATGGGCTCATCGAGGCTGACCGGATCCCCTTCGCCTCGATAGATCTGATGAAACCCGAGCCGGTGGGGCGATGCCCAGAGCACCCGACGAACACCACCCATGAAGATCAAGGGGCATGCCGAAAAGCAGTTGGCGAATATCGTGGTGTTCAGGTTGCGGCGCCGAATTTCCAATCCCGAAAGGATAGCATCCGTCACGCTCCCGCCTCCGCTTCCGAGGGCAACCTCCTCGATGCCGGGGTTGGCCTCGAGGGCAGAAAGGAAGCGATTGAAAAACCCTGCTTCGATTGCGCCGTATGCAAGTAGGCGATTGCCATCGATCTCGAAGTCGGCCTCTTCGCGCGGGCTTTCCATGTGCACGGACCGAGGGATGCCATAGTGCCCAACATAGTCAAGGTTCCAGGTGTTGATCCGCTGGTGCGGTTCTACGGCCAAAGCCCAGCGAGCGGCCCGGACCCAGCTATCCAGTGAAATGGAAAAAATGAGCAGGTCATGCGGGTCACTGGAGGCATCGAGCGGCGGGTAATCTAGATGCTCGAGCTCCCGAATGGCTTCGACTGCCCCAAGCATCCTGCCAAGGATAGCGCATTGATGAACGTCGAACTGGTATCCGTTATACATCGTTCCGGCCCAACTGGTTCCACCAACCCGAACAGCATATTCGCGGTATTCATCGGCGGAAGCCTCCACTCGATCGATGGCCGCCTGCCAACTCACCGACTGCGCGCCAACTGGTGTCCCGAGGGCAGCGATGACCACCAGTGTGGCTAACAGCATGACGCGGCAGCTCATGTTTTGGACCTTGCTGGTGGTAGCGCCAATCACCTTCGCTCGCTTCCCGGTTTATCGGCTGCAGTGGGCATGATTGCTCAGGGCGGCTCCACGCTCAAGCGAGTTTCCTTCCGGGGTCCACAGCGGCTGCGCCTCAGCTTGGCTTTGGACGAGGCCGAAGGTCAGACCAAGCCAGCAGGACAGTCATGGAGCCCCGTAGGTCCGGTGGTGTTGCGCGTGTTACAGGCCTGTAACACGATCTGTAACACCCCAAGCACCTGTAAACACTGGGTCTTTGTTGTTGTTGTTACTAAGTTACAAGAATATAAATAAATGAACCTATATGTGCCTGTGCGCGCACGCGCGCATACACGCGCATACACGCGCATACGCGCAGGCGCTACGAGGCATATTTTCCCCGAGTTGTAACACGCAGCAAAAATCTGTAATCCTCTTTATGTTTCAATGTGTTATGTTGTTAAAAGCCAATCCTCGGATTTTGTAACATCGCCGGTTTGTAACAGGATTCGGCCCTCCGAGGACAAAACCGGGCCACAATGAGCGGCCCATTCATCGCCGCCAGAGGGGCTCTCTGCCCGAGGACGCGGGGCCTTAAGGGGGCATGGATGGTCGCCGGTGAGGAGAGCCCTCAGCCATCTCGCGAGACCGCGTCCGCTGAAGGCCGGCCGGGGAGCGCTTGCCTACTGCCCGCAGATCGCGTGCCCCAAGCTTCTCTGACCGCCCGGGCAGCAGGTATTCTGAAACGGCCCCCCCCGTCTCTAGAGGGCAGACCACCGCGTGAGATGATGCGCTCTGGCCCGGCGGGCGGCGAGGCGGTGCTGCGCATCATTCAGCGCGCCGAGGCCCACAGGCGGCTGCATGACGCCCTGCGCGAGTGCTTCACCCGGTGCCAGCCGCAAAGCCTCGAGGAGCTGGACGCCTTTCTAGCCGCGCCACCCTATGGCTACCGCCGTGTGGTCAGCAAGAATGCCAAGGGGCGCGACAGCAACCTCTGGACGGCGCCTGATGGCGCTCAGATCCGTGGTGGGGCATTGGGCACCGCCTGGGAGCCGCGCCACCTGAAGGCGCGACTGGCCTTTGCCGGCGCGCTTCAGGCGCTGCGCCTGAAGATCGAAGCGACAATCAACTTCTGGGCGCTTGTCGCCCAGCCGCAACTCATGAAGGAGACCCTTGATGTCATCAAGCGAGCAAATGACGAAACTCGAGCTGCCATCGCGCGATGCGCTGATGTTGACAGAGCTGCAGGTTATCCAGGAGGCGATCCGCGCGCTGCACCCGCTCCTCGACCTGCTGAACAAGCCCGAGGGGGCAGGCCATCAACTGGCGGAGGCATTGCGCGAGATGGGCGCCAATATCACCCAGATCGCCAGGATGCTGGAGCCGCTGACGGCGCAGAACGCGCGCCTGGAGCGGATCGAGGCCAAGCTCGACCGGCTCCTGGACGGGCTGGAGGGGCAGGACGGACTCTGATCGCTGCCCTGCTGCGGGCCCGCAAGCTGGCCCGTAAGCTTGGCCAGTGGATGAAGGCTGATATCCGCTGGGGCAAACAGGGGTTGTGGCTGCGCTTTGCGGATGACAGCGCCCTTCTGCTGCTGCGCTGGGGGGTGGTGCTGGCAACCCCTGCCGGGCCGGGTTCCGAGGCACAGCGCTTTGCCACCGCGCATGCAAGGCAGCAGCGCTGGGTGCTGCTGTCCGAACTCGGTGACTGGCCGGTTCCCGCTCCTCGGCAGCCGGGGGATTGGCTGAGCGCGCCTGAGGAGGTGCTGGTCCTACTGCGACGCCGGATCCTGCAAGGGATCCGGATCTTGCCGCTACCCGGGAGTCCGCTCTCGGAACCCGAGCTGCGCGGCTTGCTGGCGCATGTGCCCGGGGAACCGGGGTCTGCCAGCCTTCCCGACAGGATCACCGCTTCCGCTGCCGGCGCAGGTGCACGGGCGGTTGTGGCCGTGAGTGATCGCTGCATCGGGCAGGACAGCGAGGCGCTGGATCAGCAAATCACCTGGCTCAGGGGCCTGCAGGGCCACCCCGTTGCGATCCTGCGGCAAGACCCCCGAACCGGTCGGTTTGCTCGCATCGAGCCAGACGAGCTACTCGGCGCGCTTGAGGCCGCGCGGGCGGGGTTGGAGGCAGATGATGACTTTGGTCTTGGTTCGCCCTGAGACGAAATTGGGGAGGCGTCTGCCGGATGCCTAGCCAAGGCCGCAGGCAGTTCTGCGGTCACCATTGCTTGACGATTGCGATACACTTGCAAGGGCATCGGTCGCGGTGATCGAGCTTGCCGTATCAGATTCAGGCCTGAAAGCTTTATTGGAGATGGGGCGGGCGTTGTCAGTTCCAGGCGACGGGCACTGCGAGCGGGCCGCGGAAGGCCCAGCCTGCGAACGGGGCCGCGCCCACCAGACGCAGCCCGGGCAGGCGTGCAAACAGACGCGGCAGCGCCACCTCGGCGATCAGAGCGCGGCTGGCCCAGGCGCCGGCGCAGAAATGTGGCCCCGCGCCGAAGGCGACCGAGGGGCCGACATCGCGGGAGATGTCGAAACGGTCGGGGTCGGTCCAGACCCGCTCGTCGCGATTGGCCGAGCCGAACATTAGGAACACCCGTTCCTCGGGCTCGAAGCTCACACCGGCTTCGATATAGGGCTGGGCCACGCGGCGCGGCGACATGCCGATGGGCGCGATCCAGCGGGTATATTCCTCGAAAGCCTGCATCCAGCTTGCCTGCCCAGCCTGAATCGTCGCCAACGCCGCAGGATGGCTGAGCAGCGCCCAGGCCGCCCCGGCGATGGCGTCGCGCGGCTCGTTTTGCCCGCCAGAGATGGCCAACTTCACATTTGCACGCATCTGCGCATCCGACAGTCCCGCTTGCAGCTGAACCGAAATCAGCGAAGCATCCGGGGCGCGGGCCAGTTCCGGCAGGCGTTCATCGATGTGGCGGTCTATCGAGGCGGTGCAGTCCTTGCAGCGCGCCTCGATTTCCGGGTCGCCGAGATAGTTGGCGATGCCGTCGATCATTCCCTGGCTAACCCGGTCCATCTCGGCGAAATGCATGTTGGTCAATCCGGTGATCGCCTTGAGCGCCTCGGCCGAGAGGGGAAGAGCGTAGTCGCGCACCAGATCGGCGCGGCCACGCGGGACAAGCGCATCAAGGATCGCATCCGCCGCTCGTTCGAAGTCCGCGAGCCAGATATCGCGCACCGTCCGCGGCGAGACCGTGGGAAAGATCGCCCGGCGCTCGGCCATATGCGCCGCGCCGTCCTTGCGCATCATGTTCTCGCCCATCAGCAGGGTCATCAGCCCGCCTGGCTGGTGCGAGGAAAAGATATCGATGCGCTTTTCCAGCCGGAACACCTCGTCGCGCCGGACGATAAGCGTGGCGCCCAGTTGCGGCACCCTGACGAAGGGGCTGATGGCGCGCATCCGGGCAAGGTCCGGATAGGGGTCAGCGTGAAAGGCAGCGGGGTCGATCTCATAGACGGGCGCTTCGGACATCTCGTTTCCTCTCCGTCACTGTCGGGCACGAAGCGGCGTATTTCAGCTGACATTCCCCAAGTGGCGTGGCGACTGAAGGGAAGGTCGCTTGAATCTGCCGGCTGGACAAGCGCATTTCGCCCCGCACGGCGCCTGCGGTCGCGCAGGCTGCTGGAGCTGGGCGGATCAGACCAGAAGCCGCCGTGTTCTATCCCGGCGGCGGTGTTTTTCGGCGCAGCGGGCAGACCTGTCCTGCCGCTTTCGTTCAGTTTGAGCGTCGATCGCGGTCATGTGCATGACGGAGGCGCACGAAGACGGCAGGTGGCGGCGAGGATGCGCCCGCTCCCGGATCGAGTGAGGGCCGGTCGTGCGCCCCCCCCCTCACGCCAGCAGGTCCGCCACATCGGGCATCCGCGCAAGCGTTGTGGCTATCCGCTCCTGCCACTTCGGCCCGCGCCCCAGCGCGTCGCGATAGGCATCGCGCAGGTCATCGGGGCGGTCTTCGGCCAGAGCAGAGATCAGGAAGCGCGCCTGACGGCGATCCTTTTCGGCCTTGATCCGGTCGCGCGCCTCGCGCCGGGCGGCGACGATCAGCTTGTGGATCGCGAAGCGCTCGGGGCGCGGGATCTGCACCAGCACACCCGAGCGATAGAGCACCGCTGCCGGGATCGGCTCGGCGATCAGATAGTTCAGATGGTGCAAGGCCTGGGCAGAGACGCCGAGCGCTGCCAGCGGCCGCACACCTTCCTCCCCGAAGGCCGGGGTCAGGAACTCGACCAGCGCGCCACCTTTGCTCTGACGCCAGCGCCAGGCAGGCCTTCGATCCAGCGTCGGCACCGGATCGAAGGCGAAATCCGCGAGCACCTGTTCGGCGGCCGGCTCAGTGCGGTCGTCCAGCGCCAACGAGAGGCGTTCGAAACTGGCGATGTCGATGTCGCCGGTCTGGGCCAGATCATCGAAGCGATAGCGTAGCCCCAGCTCGCCCTCGTAGATCCGGAAGGACTGAGTGCCGACCAGCGTGCCACCGAGGCGAAACACGCCAGCGGTCGCCATGGCGGCGAGCAGGCTACCCGTGGCGGCATCATGGCCCAGGAACCGCTCTGCGCGCAGGATACGCACCAGCCGCGCCCGTTCGCTGGCGCGCGCCTCGCCCTCGGCCCTCAGCTCCCGGTGTCGGTCGATGCGCGCCAGCAGTTCGGGCGTTTCCTCGCCGATATAGGTCTTGCGGACATCCGAGCCGACGCGGAAGCTGTCATACCAATAGACCCGCCCGCTGCGTTCGACGCGCGTGGGCGTTCCCCTGATGTCGGAGGCGCGGTCGTCCAGCAGCAAGCGCAACAGATCGTGATACGCGGCATGGGCCGTGGGGGAATGGCGGGTGATCGTCATGTTCAACGCCTGAATGTTTTGTTGAACATACTTTTATGTTCAACAAAAATCAAGAACGTTGAACGCTGGCCGTGGAGGCCACGCAGACTGTTGCCTGAGTTCCTTCGCTCAACCGGAAACGCGCGCCGCCGCGATGGCGCCCCGTTCTACCCGGTAGACCTGCGCACACGGAGCGCGCAAACGTTCTGAGCAAGGGCTCAGGCCAGCATGTCCAGCGCCTCCTCCTCTTCCGGCTCTTCTGGCGAATCGGCGATTTCGATCAACGGCAACTGGGTTTCCGGATCGATAGCGTAGAATGCGGTTGGATATGAACCCAGTTCTCCATCGAGGATATCGGCGACCTGTTCGACAGTGCCTTGCGCCGTGACCTTCCAAAGCTCCCAGCCCGTCTCGTCGTCAAAAGCGTTGAAGTAGAGCTCGCCATCAAACTCTGTGAAATCCCGAGGGTTGGACGAGCCGGATCCCTCGTTGATATCGGCCACCTGCACCACATCGCCTTCCGCCGTGACTTTCCACAACTCTTGGCCCGTCTCGCCATCAAAGGCGCTGAAATAGAGCTCGCCATTGAACTCGGTGAAACTGTGCGAGTTGGACGAGCCGGATCCCTCGTTGATATCGGCCACCTGCACCACATCGCCTTCCGCCGTGACCTTCCAAAGCTCACGGCCAGTCGCGCCGTCCGAAGCGCTGAAATAAAGCTCGCCATTGAACTCGGTGAAACCTTGCGGATCGGACGCGTTGGCCCCCTCGTTGATATCGGCCACCTGCACCACATCCCCGTCCGCCGTGACCTTCCAAAGCTCACGGCCAGTCTCGCCGTCCGAAGCGCTAAAGTAGAGCTCGCCATTGAATTCGGTGAAACCAGCCAGTGGCCAAGGGCCGGACGATTCAGGCCCCTCATTGATATCGGCTACCTGCACCACGTCCCCGTCTTCGGTGACCTTCCAAAGCTCACGGCCCGTTTCGCCGTCCGAAGCGCTGAAATAGAGCTCGCCATTGAACTCGGTGAAACCCCGCGGGCTGGACGAGCCGGATCCCTCATGGATATCGGCCACTTGCACTACATCGCCTGCCGCCGTGACCTTCCAAAGCTCTTGGCCAGTCGCGCCGTCCGAAGCGCTGAAATAAAGCTCGCCATTGAATTCTGTGAAATCCCCGGGACCGGACGCGTTGGCCCCCTCGTTGATATCGGCCACCTGCACCACATCCCCGTCCGCCGTGACCTTCCAAAGCTCACGGCCAGTCTCGCCGTCCGAAGCGCTGAAATAAAGCTCACCGTTGAACTCGGTGAAACCCCGAGGGTTGGACGAGCCGGATCCCTCGTTGATATCGGCCACCTGCACCACATTGCCTTCCGCCGTGACCTTCCACAGCTCGTGGCCCGTCTCGCCATCAAAGGCGCTGAAATAAAGCTCGCCATTGAACTCGGTGAAACCTTGCGGATCGGACGAGCCAGTTCCCTCATTGATATCGGCTACCTGCACCACATCGCCATCTACCGTGACCATCCACAGCTCACGCCCCCCTTCGTGCGTAAACGCAGAGAAATACAGCCCGGCCAGAGGAACCGGCTCAGGGTCCGGTTCAGGTTCCGGTTCGGTGACCGGGGCGTCGAACTCCTCAAAAAACCAACGGGTCTGCTCGGCCTTGCCTCTGGTCCAGACGAATGCTGTCTTCTCGCCTTCGAACAGTGCGTCCAAGGAAAATTCCTGACCGTCATCAAACCGGATCGCCGGTGCCCTGTCCTCGGCATTCTGCATGATATCGACGTCAAAGCTTCCAAGTACAAACTGCTCGAGCTTCGACGCGTCAAGTGCGGTTTCAAGCCATGCCTTTACCGCATCATCTGCCAGCACGACATCCTGCAACCACTGACTGAACGCCGAGGCAAATTCGCCCTGATGCACATTGCCGTTGATGATATCGATGCCCCTTGCCTCAAGGGCCCAGTCAACAAAACCAGTCATGACGCTTCACTCCTACATTCAACGACGCCCGACGGGGTGCCCGGCCCGCAGAGGAGTCGATAAAAAAACGTTGTCAATTACCTGCCTTCGGGCAGACTCCGCATGGCCGGACGCATAGTGTCGGAGCACCGCGCCCGGGGGCACTTCCAATGGGAAAAGCCGGCACAATCGCGATCATGGTGTCAGATCGAGTGCCTCGATCACCTTCTCATAGGGCAGTCCGGCCTCGTCGTTGAGCCGCTTCACATCCCCATCCGATGCTGCATCGAAAAGGCACATGCAGCGCCCCTCTGTCGGCGCGAATGTTGAACGAATGTAGCGGATTGCGGTGCCACCCGCCGACATCTCGCTCGCCTTGCTGATAGCTGCCCTCTGCGCCGCACCGAGATCCTGCATGCTGATCCCCGCGAGGTTTCTTTCCACCATATAGACGGTCATCATTCCTTCCTCCTGCTGACACAGACTGACAAATTCTAAAGCCAGCGCGCGCAGATTGAACGACATGTTGCCTATCGTTTGATAGCCAACGGTTATGGGTTTCTGTGCTATGGTTCCCCAAAAAAGGAGGGCCAGGGATGGAGATGTATCAGATCCGCTATGTGATCGCGGCGGCACGGCTACTGAACTTCACCAGAGCGGCCGAGGATTGCAATGTGTCACAACCGGCCTTGACCAAGGCAATCAAGAACCTTGAGGGGGAGTTGGGCGCGCCGCTCTTTCACCGCGAAGGCAGGCGCGTGCTGCTCAGTGATTTCGGCCGTTCCGTCTTGCCCCACCTCAAGCAGATCCTTGCCGAAGCCGAAACGACCCGCCATCTGGCCGACAATTTCCGTCTGCTGGATCAGGTGCCCGTCCGGCTTGGCGTGAGGTCTACGATTGGTCATGTCAAACTTGCCCGCTTCCTCTCGAAATTTCATCTTGAGCACCCCGGGGTCGAGTTGGAAATTTCCGAGGCGGGGGCGGCGGAGCTTACCCAGCGGTTGGCCGACGGAGAGCTGGATCTCGCTGTTCTTAACCCTGTAGAGAGCCAGGGGGACGGCTTCCGCAGTCTCGATCTCTACCGGGAACGTTATGTCGTGGTGTTTGCGCCGGGGCATCGACTGGCCGAACTGCATGGCATTGCGTTGAACGATTTGTCAGAGGAGGCATATGTCGATCGGCTGTCCTGTGAGATGCGAGAAATGGTTATGGCAGCCTGCACCGAGCAGCGAGTCAAGCTCTACGCCCGCTTTCGTTCCGAACGCGAAGACTGGGTGCAATCCATGGTTCTGGCGCGGATCGGGTTTGCGTTCATGCCGGAATATTCGGTCACTGCTCCCGAGCTCCTGCAACGGCCACTGATAAATCCATCAGTCGAGCGCCGCGTGGCGCTTGTCAGCATGGCAGGGCGCCCCCACAGTCCAGCCGCCGCCGCGCTGATAAGAGCTGCCCAAGCCTTTCATTGGCCTGGCTAGCGCATAACAGCGAATGCTGCACCCATCCGCGGGCGCTGCTTCTTCCCGAAACAGGACCGATAAGCGCGCGATGATTCAGAGCCCGTCGTAACCGCCTCTGTGGTTGCCGTCCGTCGAAGCATCTTTCCTGACCAGCACCGTTTGTCTCTTGTCGCCCGAGCCCAAGCTCGATGCGGCTGCATGAACTGGCCCCCGTTTCGACCGGACACTTGGGCATAACCATGGAGGCTTATCCGACACCCGCATTCACCAGCTGTGTCCGGCCGATACGGAACGACACATCCTGACTGCGCTGGTCGATATCCTCGATCATGCGCAGCACCCGGCGCAGATCCAGCCGCGGATCGCCCTCGGGGAAGGTCAGGATCAGCCGCTCCAGCACCACCAGCGCATCCTCGGGCAGTCCGCGCTGGCGCAGGCTCCTCGCGGCAAAGGTGATCATCTCGGCCCGGTTCGGCCCCCGCACTGACACGATCCGCAGCCTTGAGCGCAGCGGCGCGGGCAAGGGCGCGATGGCGTTGGCGGCCAGGATCCAGTTCACATGGCGCATGTCGAAACGCAGCCCGAAATAGGGGCACGGCCAGCGCTGCGCGGTGCCCGGCTCCACGAGCGACAGCAGCGCATTGTGCGCAGAGGTTGACGCGCCGCTGCTCGAATAGGCAACTCCGGCTTTGTCGAGTTCATCGACAAAGACGATCGGATTGGCGATCCGATGGGTGAGGATGGTCCGGACCGGCCTACCCGGCATGGCAGAACCCCAGGTGCGTTCTGCACCGGCGATGGGAAACCCCTCGGTCGTGCTGCCCAGATCGATCGAGGTCCAGGGCAATGCGGCCAGCGCGGCCAGCCGCTGCGCCAGATGGCTCTTGCCGATACCCGGCGGGCCATCCAGCAGGATCGGCCGAAAATGCAGCCCCCGCCCCTGCCGCGCCGAGATGCGCATGTCGCGCCAGAGGGGTTCGATCGCCGCGCCCATCCAGGGCAGCTCAGCGAAAAGCGCAGCTGCCAGTTCATCGGCCTCATGTTCGCTGGCGGGTCCAGCCAGGGCGATGCCCTGCTTCAACGCCTCGCGCAGCGGATCAAGGATCTCGCGCTTGAGAGCCCCGATGCCCGCCGCCCGTTCGCGCGCCTTCACCAGCCGCTCGGCGCGCCATTGGATGCGGTGGCGGGCCTCGGCCATGCGCCGCTCCGCATCGTCGAAGGCCTCGACCCCGGCATCGTCCTCCCCGGCAGGGGCCGCAGCCTCGCTATCAGAAACCTGTTTCAGGGCACGCAACCGTTGCCAATGCGCCAGCCAGCGCTCGGTGATGGCGGCCTTGGGCTGGCCGAGAAAGGGAAAATCGGGCGTGAAAACAATGGATTTTCGGAGCATGATCGGCACCTGTGCGCAAGCAGTCGAACAGGGCAGAAGGGCGATGGCGAAGCAGCACCCAACAAACGCCCAACCGCCCGAAGGCAGTCAGTTCAACGTCAGCCGCGTATGGTGCAAAGCCTGATCATGCCGAGACCGTTAGCAAGAAGCCGCACGGGACGCAAACGAAACCGTGCGGAGAGGGGCACGGCTTAAGGGGGATGTGGCGCATCAGCAGCGCGTCAACGCCAGCACTTCGGGAGCCGACAGCTATAGGCAACGAGACTTACCAGGAATTGCCAGTGTTCACTGGGGAAAGCTTTGCAAATGTTTGGTAATGCCCCCTCGGACAAGGTATCAGCATGCGGCGGGCGAGGTATGATCCCAAATCGCGACCGGTAAGCGCCCGGTGTAATGCCGACCTTTTTCTGGAACGAGCGGAGAAGCGCATCGACAGATGCCATATCCCGCTTCGTAGGTCATCACGCACCATTTTCTCTCCGCGCGGAGTGGTAGGATGCCTCGCGTAGCCATTGCCGCCAACGACGGAATGCGCCACCATATGCGCCAAGTGAATCGAGTGCCCGCGACGCCCGACCACGGCAAACAGCTACGGCGACTTCGCCCATCCCCAGCAGGAGCAAACCCCATGAAACACCTTGCAACAATCGCCGCCGGCGCGACGATCCTCGCCATCATGGGCACCGACGTGCGCGCCCAGGATGTCACTTGGCGTTTCAACAACAATTATGCACCGACCCGGCCCGAGTCGGCCCATATCCGCAACCTTGCGGACAATGTTGCGGAGTTTTCAGGCGGCAGCTTCACGATCAACGTGATCGAAGGCGGCGGCATGAACCTTCGCGATGCCGATGCGCTGCGCTGGATGCAGACCGGCACGCCCGAGATTGCCTTTATCTGGCCAACCTTCATTGGCCGTGACGCGCCGGATCTGGCAAACCTCTATGTCTATGGATCGGTCTCGACAGCCGAGGAACATCTACGCGCGCTCCCGGCTGTGCAGGAAGCCCTCGCCGAAGGTTTCGCACAGCGCAATATCCCGGTGGTGGGGTTCATGGCACTGCCGATCATCGACGCCTCGCTGTTTTGCCGTGAACCGGTGCGAAGCCTTGACGAACTGCGCCGCCTGCGCCTGCGGGTGGGTTCGCGTGAGCAGGTGGAAACCTTCACTGCCCTTGGCGTCGCGGCGCAGATCATCCCGCAAAACGAGCTCTATTCCGCGCTACAGACCGGCGTGGTCGATTGCGCGCTTTACGCCGCGCGCTTCGCCCGCTCAATCTCGTTGCAGGAGGTGGCACGGCACGCGGTCTATACGGGCTTCCCCTTCCCGCCAGCCCCATATGCGATCGTCGCCCATTCGCGCAGCCTCGAGGCGCTGAGCACCGGGCACCGCGAGGCGCTGGACCGCGCGCTGGAGGTGCTGGCCGAGGAATCCTTCCAGTTCGACGGCGACGCCGCCGCCGAAGCCGCCGCGCGCGTGGATCTGACGGAGGCCGGGGTGACCTGGCATGACGACCTTTCGGCCAGCGATCAGGACGCCATCCGCGACGCGGCAGCGCAAACCTGGCTGACCCTGTCCGAAGAGGGGGGCGAGGCCGCCGTGGGCTACCGCGCGCGCATCCTCGATCTGATCAGCAACTAAGGCAGGAGACGCAGGCATGGAGCGGTTCGCCGCCGGAACCGACCGGGTCATCTTCTGGGTGACCCGGGCTCTCGCGGCGCTGGGTGCGGCCTGCGTCGCGGGCATGGCGGCACTCGTCGTGATGGCTGTCGTCATGCGATATGCCGTCGGCGCCCCGTTCGCCTTCACTGAGGAACTGGCGGGCCTTCTGATGGTAAGCTGTGTCTTCCTGGGCCTTCCCTTCGTTCTTGCCACACATGCACATATCCGTGTGGGCCTGCTCTATGAGCGCACCAACGGCTGGCTGCGCCGGCTGTTATGGGTGCTGGGCCAGCTTGTTTTTGTAGCCTTTGCCGCGATCTTTTTCCGCGATGCAATGGCTGATGCCCGCTTTACGCTCATGCTCAACCTGCGCTCGGAGGTGGCGCGGATCCAGCTTGCACCCTTCGTGATCGGCATGGCGGCAGGTGTTGCCATTGCCGGGCTGGTCGCGGCCTGGCAGATGCTGCGGCTACCGCCCAAGGCCATGACCCTGTCCGAGACACCGCCGGAGTTCGGCCAATGATCTGGCTGGCAATGGGCGGCACGCTTCTGGGAACCGTGCTGACCGGGGCGGTGCTTGGCTCGGCGCTGGGGCTGACGGGCTTTGCGATCCTGCATTTCTGGTCCGGCGGGGCGACCAGCCTGGGGGTGCAGGCGGTCTGGAACACATTCAACAGTTTCACACTGACGGCCATTCCGCTTTTCATCCTGCTGGGCGAGTTGCTGGTGGCCTCAGGGCTGGCGCGCAGTGTTTACCGCGCCATGTCGCCGGTCTTCGCGCGGCTTCCGGGCGGGTTGCTGCATACCAATATTGCCGTTTGCGGCATGTTCGGGGCGGTCAGTGGCTCGTCCATGGCGGTAGCGGCGGCGGTGGGGTCGGTCGCCTATCCGGAACTGACGCGGCGCGGCTATGACCGGGCGGCGGTGGTGGGCAGTCTGGCAGGGGGTGGCACCCTGGGACTACTGATCCCACCCAGCTTGAGCCTGCTGATCTATGGCGCCTTCACGGAAACCTCCATCGGCAAGCTGTTTCTTGCCGGCATCGTGCCCGGCGCTTTGGCGGCGCTTCTGTTCATGCTCTGGATCGCCTTCATGGTCTGGCGCTCCCCCCGTCTGGCGCCCGAGCCAAAGCCAGAGATCGGCCTGGGGCGCGCTCTTTTGGGGCTGGGCCGGATCTGGCCGCTTCTGGCACTGATCGGCGCGGTTCTGGGAAGCCTCTTTGCGGGCCTCGCAACGCCGACTGAATCGGCGGGCGTGGGGGTGGCGGCGGCCATCGTGATCGGATTCTGGGCAGGCGAGCTGACCTGGCGGGGTGTCCTTCAGGCGCTGATGAGCACGCTCGTTACCTTCTGTGTCATCGGTATGGTCTTCATGGGCGCGGTGGTGCTGGCGCAGTCGATCAGTGTGCTGGGCCTGCCTCAGGAATTGCTGCGCCAAATCACCGGGCTGGGCATGGGGCCGCTGGGTGTGCTGATGATCGTGGTGGCCGTCTATATCGTGCTGGGAACGGTATTTGACGGGCTGTCGATGATGATCATGACCCTGCCCATCGTCTTTCCGCTTCTCGTGGGGCTGGGGTATGATCCGATCTGGCTGGGTGTGCTGATCACACTTCTGATCGAGATCGGCATGTTGACCCCGCCGGTGGGTATGAACATCTTTGTGCTGACTGGCATGACCGGCGGGCAGGTCAAACTGGGTCAGGCTGCATGGGCCGCCTTGCCCTATTGGCTCGCACTCCTGACCCTGATCGTGCTTGTCGTGGTCATGCCCGGTATCGTGCTGTGGCTGCCCGGCCTGATGATGCTTTAACCCGGAGAACAGATGGCCGCCTATCTTGATCGCATACGCGCTGGCAACCTGATGCAGGCGGCAGGGCTGGACGCACTGCTGCTTTTGTCGCCTGAGGCGTTTCGCCACGCCACCGGCGCTCACCCCGGTGTGGCGACGATGTGGCGGCAGGCCGGCGCCGTGGCGGTGCTGGTGCCCGCCGACGCCGGGATGGTCGAGGCGGCGGTGGTCAGCGATCTCTTCGCCCCGGCCTTTCAAAGGGCCAGCCACATCACCGACATGAGGATCAGCCCGATCTGGGTCGAAGCAGGTGCCGCGCCGGCTCTTAATATGCAGGGCGATGCCGGGGCACAGATGCGCGCGCTCTGGCGTGCCGAGGGGCGGGGCGCCGGTTTCAGCCGCCCCACCACCTTTGATGCGCGCCTTGCGTGGCGGCACCTGCGTGATGCGCTGGCCGATCGTGGCCTGCAAAAGGCCCGGATCGGCGTGGAAATGTCAGCCATCGCCGCTTGCGACTGGGCTGCGCTGCAGACGGATCTCGCCCCGGCGCTGCTCGTCGATGGCACGCGGATCGCGCGTGAGCTGCGCGCGATCAAATCGCCAACTGAGATCGGGTTCCTGCGTCAGGCGGTCGGGCTGGCTGAACATGGCATGGCTGCCGTGCGCGATGCCATCGCGCCAGGCGTGTCCCGCGACGAACTGGCCGGGGCCTGGCAGGCGGCAATTGGCGTTGCGGCGAGCGGCATGCCACTTACCGGGAGCTGGGAATATATCTCGGTCGGAACCGACCCTTGGGGCGGCGACGCCCGCGCACGCCCGGGCGAGCTGATAAAAGTCGATGTCGGATGCCTGATCGAGGGTTACACCTCGGACACCGGGCGCACCTTCGCCCTTGGCAGACCCCCTCGCGCGGCGCAGGAGATATTTGCGGCGCTTATGGCAGGGTTCGAAGCCGGTTTCGCCCGCCTAACCCCTGGCACACCGCTGGCCGAGGTGCACCGCACCACCACCGACGCGATCCGCGCACGCGGCTTTGCCGGTTACGCGCGCGGTCATTTCGGCCATGGGCTGGGCACCGGACCCGGCAGCGAGGAATGGCCCTTCATTTCCGCAGATGCCGATATCTGCGTCACGCCTGGCATGGTGCTGGCGTTCGAATGCCCTTGGTATATCACCGGGCTTGGCGGGTTCATCATCGAGGATCAGATCGAAATTACCGAGGGTGGCCCCATGTCGATGAATCGCCTGCAACGTGATTTGGTCTCGGTCTGAGCATCACGAGCAAATCCATCTCAAAACAAGCGAGCGCCTCCCTCGCGATGAATCTCGCGGGTCGCCCGGCGGATACAGTTAAGCCGTCTTCGCTCCCTCACCGGGGGCAGGTCATTGACATACCCCGGTTGCGTTTCCGGGCGCGCTGGGGCCTTTGATTTCGGGGTGGAGTGGTTTGCAGCCTGTCGCTAAGATATTGATCTGCAACAGGCCGTTTCATGACCGGTTTGCAAAAAAGTCGGTTCTTCACATGACTTTACCCAAGACTACGAATCTGAGGGTCAGAGGTTCGAATCCTTTCGGGTGCGCCATTTCACATTTAGCGGTTGAAATATCCCCCAACACCTTGAAAGGGAAGGATATTTTCGGGGTTCGAACACCCCGATTTCGGCAGTACCGAACAGGCTCCACAAAAGCCAGTCGGAGCACTGTTTTCTGCCATGCCAAGGAACTATTTTTCCATATATACCAAGGGCTTGACAGAAACTGGAGAGCGAGTTCGAACGACTCCTCCAGGGTATGCAGCGGTTTGCCGGATTTTGCGACCTGCTCTTCGATCAGAATCTTTTGGTCTTCCAGCTTGGCGATGCGCTTCTCATAGGCCGCGACCACGCTGCCCGTGTTCGAGTCGACGATACGGTCGAGCATCGACTCGATCTGCCGATCAATCTGCTTGAGGTCGCTCTTGAGCGCCTTGGTGGCTTCACCGGCTCGCGCCAGCCGCGCATCCCAGATGTCGCGGAACATGGCCTTTGCCGCCAGGAAGAGCCCCTTAGACGGCTCCAGTGTCTGGAGCAGTCCTTCGAACTCCTCTTCGAGCTGGTCGCGCCGAATCGACTTGCGATAGCTCTCGCAGCCCTTGGTCTTGCAAAGGTAGTAGGGATGCTTCTTGCCGGTGTTGCTGGTGGACCAGCACGCCGTTAGCGCGGTCCCGCAGTCATTGCAGTGGATAAACCCACGCAGCGGGAAGTCTGCGCTGATATCTTTTCGCGCAGGAGCTTTCGCAGTAGAGGTCAAGCGTTCCTGGATTTTCTGATACGTTGTGTAGTCAATTAAACCTTCATGCTGCCCTTTGCGGATGCCCACGCCCCAATCGGCATGCTCCACATATCCGGCATACATCGCACGGGTTGGCTCGGTCTTCCGCGCTGTAGCGCTTGGTGCGTTGACGCCCTCCGGCACCGATATTCTCAGTGCCTTCTATCGCCCTGTGCGCGTCAAAGACGTCACGGTCTTCGATCCGTTCATGGGGAGCGGGACTACCATTGGCGAGGCCGCCAAGCTTGGTGCCCGCGCAATCGGTCGGGATATTAATCCGGTCGCTCATTTTCTCGTGCACAATGCGTTGGCATTTCACGACCGTGATGCGGTTTTGCAGACGTTCCGCGAGATAGAGCGCGACGTTTCAGAGCGAATCCGTTCGCACTACAAGACCACCGTGCCTGGAGGTATCGAAGGTGAGGTTTTGTACTATTTCTGGGTTAAGCAGGTCGATTGCCCGGAATGTGCAATCCCTGTTGATCTTTTTTCATCGCGAGTATTTGCCAAACACGCCTATCCCGCGGGGCCGCTGCGGAAGGTGCCGGGCGGCAAGTTTCCGGGCGGGAATATGCCGGGTTCTCCATTGAAAAAAGGCCCATCCGTGATTACGGCTTTTGTGCCGCGTCTGGGCATCATCATGTCTTCTGCTCTGGTCCATTCAAGGGCGAGCGCTTGCTCCTGATCGATACTCTTGACGCTCATTCTATCGCCGACGACGGCCGCAACCAAGGCGATCTCGCCATCCGGATGGAGACAGGGACATGACATTGCAGGCCGTGCTGGAGCGTATCGTTGCCGCGGAATACAGGCACAAGGACGTCCATGAGATTGCCCTTGGCGTGATGCAGGGGGATACATTCACCCACGCGTGCCGGGGTGAATGGCAAGGCGAGCCTGTCGGGCCGCTGACCCCGTTTCTGATCGCCTCGACCTCGAAGTTGTTCATTACCGCGATGATATTCCAGCTTGTCGAGGAACAGCGCCTGATGCTTGACGATCCGATCCAGCGCTTTTTCCCCGGAGAGATCGACGGGCTGCATGTATGGAGGGGCAGGGATCTGACTGGCCAGATCACGCTGCGCCATCTGCTTTGTCACACTTCGGGGCTGGCCGACTATTTCGAGGGCAAGCGCGACAACGGCACCACCTTTGCCGAAGAGCTCTTTGCAGGCAAGGACCGCGCCTATGGTCTGCCCGAGGTGCTGGCTTCAGTTCGCGATGAGATGCGCCCGGCCTTTCCACCCGGCACCGGGATGAAGGCGCTCTATTCGGATACCAATTTCTTCCTGTTGGGCGAGATCGTGGCGCGTGTTGGCGGCAAGAGCCTGGATGCAGCACTCGCCACCCGTATCGCCCAGCCCCTGGGCTTGCGTCGGACGGTATTCTTCAAGCCGGGAATGACAGTGC
Source organism: Pararhodobacter sp. (assembly GCA_046295695.1). Taxonomy (GTDB): domain Bacteria; phylum Pseudomonadota; class Alphaproteobacteria; order Rhodobacterales; family Rhodobacteraceae; genus Pararhodobacter. The sequence goes on from JBKBMS010000014.1 coordinate 72,204, forward strand.
TACCCCTGCGGCTGGGTGCGCGGGTGGTTGAGACGCCGCAGGCGCTGGCGTCGATGCCGGGTGATGGCGGGGCGGTGTCTTGTCTGGCGGATATGGCTCGCTTCACGCAGGCTTTTTTCGATGGTGCGCTGTTTCCGGGGCCGCTTCTTGACGATCTGCCGCCCTGGCGGCGCGTGTTCTTCCCGCTGAAATCCGGAACGGGCGTGCTGCGCTTTGCGGTTCCGCGCTGGCTGCCGCCGTTCCGGCCCGGCATGGAATTCATCGGTCATTCCGGTATCAGTGGTGCGATCGCCTTCGCCTGCCCCGCGCGTGGCCGGATCATCGTTGGCACGGTCAATCAACTGAAAGATCGCGGGCGCCCGTACAGGATGATGATGAAGGCTGCCCTGGCATGACGGGCAGGCCATTGTCGGCACATGCTTGCCGGACATGGCGCAACCGGGCGCATACGCTCCCCTACTGGCTCGTGGATCTTTCGAGCGCCGGCCAAACGAAGCGCCGCGCGGCGGGTGCTCGCGCGAAAGCCGGCTTGCGAAGCGCAGCAGGACGCGGAGGCAGGCAGGTGCATCGCCCTGGCGGCGGCGGGCTCGGGCAAAATCGTGGCTGCCCCGCCCCGGACAGGGCCGCGTCGATGCCGGCGTTGATCTGACCCTCCCGGATCGGCTCGAAACTTTTTCTTAAGTGGCACCGTAGTAGGAAAGAGGATCGCCATTCGGCACAACGGTACGAGTATCATGACTACCGATGAATATCTCAGCTACGCTGTCGGCGAACCCATCTTCCGTTTCGGGGAGCCGGGCGATTGCGCCTATCTGATCGAGCAGGGGCAGGTCGCCATATCGCTTGATGAAGGCGCTGGCGTTCAGCAGATCGCCCGGCGTGGTGCCGGCGAAATCATTGGTGAGATGGCCATAATCGACTCCGGCACGCGTTCAGCGCATGCCACCGCGCTGACCCCGACCCGGCTGCGCCGCATTACGCGCGAGAGCCTGACCCGGCGCATGGACGGGGCTGACCCGGTGATGCGCCTGTTGATGGATCTGCTGTTGGTGCGCCTGCGCCAGACCATGCAGGCGATGGACCCCGCCAGCACCCCTGCTGATGACTACGCACCGCAGGTCAGTCCGGCAGAAGCAAGCGCCATGAAGGAATTGCTGCTGGAGCAGGATCTTGCCCGTGCCATCGCGCAAGACGAGTTGATGCTGCATTACCAGCCGATCGTGCATCTGAAAACCATGGAGATCGCCGGATTCGAGGCGCTGGTGCGCTGGCAGCACCCGTCGCATGGCTGGCTGCCACCGCTTGATTTCGTGCCGCTTGCCGAGCGTAGCGGGTTGATCCGGGCGCTGACGCGCTGGTGCCTGGCGCGTGCTGCGCGCGATGTCCAGGGGTTTTCCAGCCTGCTGCCAATGAACGTCGCGCCGCATGTGGCGGTCAATGTGTCTGGTCATGATCTCGTGGACAGCGAGTTCAACGCCTATCTGGAGCAGATACTGGCGAGCAATCCTGCCGCCGAGAGCCTGCTAAAGATCGAGGTGACAGAAAGCGTCTTTGCCGAGAACCCCGAGATCGCGCGCGCCTGTCTGCAGCGTTGCCGGGAACTGGGGGTTGGCGTCGCCATCGATGATTTCGGCACCGGCTATTCAAGCCTTAGCCAGCTCCATTCCCTGCCGATCACCGCGCTCAAGATCGACCGGAGCTTCGTCATGCGGCTTGGTAGCGATGCCACGAGCCGCAAGATCGTGCAGACCATCCTGCGCCTGGCCAGCGATCTCGACATCCAGACCGTTGCCGAAGGGATCGAGGACGAGGCTGCCATGAGCGATCTCGCCACGATGGGCGTGACCTTTGGGCAGGGATACCACTTTTCGCGCCCGCTTCCCTTCGAGGCGGCTGTGGCCTGGCTTCAGGCGCACAACCCCAAGGCTGAAACCTCCTGAAAGGATTGAACGTGATGAAACACCTGATTCTTGGCATCACCTGCCTCTCGCTGACGATCATGGCGCAGGACGCACGCGCCGAAACGATAGGCACGGTGGAGCGCGCGCAGAACGCGGTCTTTGCCGAACTCGCCGGCGACCGTCGCGCGCTGGCACCGGAAGCATCGCTCTTCTTCGATGAGGTGTTGCGCACCGGCGATGCGGCCCGCCTTGAGGCCGCCTTGATCGACGACACCCGCATCACGCTGGGCGAGAATGCCACGCTGCATATCGACGACTTCGTTTTCACCCCCGGCACCACCGGCGGCTCGCTGGCACTGCGCGTCGTCGAGGGGGCGTTCCTCTTTGTCGGCGGCCAGGTCGAGGGGCCGGGCGGCGGCGATGTAAGCATCACCACGCCGCTTGCCACGCTGGGCATTCGCGGCACGACCGTCTGGGGCGGCCCGCTTGATGGCGGCTATGGCGTGATCGTGCTGGAGGGCGAGGTCAGCGTCACCACCGAAGGCGGAAGCGTGCTGCTGACGCCCGGACTGGGAACAATGCTGATGGGCGGGGCTGAAACCGCCCCCGAAAGCCCTGCGGCATGGGATGAAAGCCGCCTCGCGCGCGCGGTGGCAACGATCAGTTTCGACGCTGATTGAGGCATTCGCCCGTGCCGCCGACAGCAGCCAGCAGGAGGGTGGCCTGGCAAGGCGTGACGACGCGGCTTCGGGGCTGGTCTGGTTGGCCCTCCGTGGCGCTGGCGGCCCTGATCCTGGGCCTGCTGATCGGCTTGCGCGTCGTCGCGCCCCAGCCCTTTCTGGACCTGCGCGGCATGCTGCATGACAGCCTGCAACGCGCCTTTCCCCGCGCTGATCTGCCGGTCCCTGTAGCGGTGGTGGATATTGACGATGCCTCGCTTGAAAGGCTCGGGCAATGGCCCTGGCCGCGCGACGTGATTGCAGCGCTGATCGAGGCGCTGAGCGCGCAGGGCGCGGTGGCCATCGCCCTCGATATTGTCTTCGCCGAGCCTGATCGCGGCTCGCCGCGCCATGTCTTTGATGAGTGGCGCGCGCGTGGACTGGCTGATCTTCTTGTCGGCACGGCAACCCCGCCGGATTTCGACGAATTGCTGGAAGAAACGCTTTCGCGCAACCCGGTCGTCCTGGGGTATGCCCTTACCGCCCAGCCAGATGGCAGCGCGCCGCGCCGAGTGCCCGGGGTATCGGTGATTGGCCCTGATCCGGGGCCTGCGCTGCTGAACTTTCCCGGCAGCGTGCGCAACCTTTCCGCCCTTGAGGCCGCGGCCGCCGGGAATGGACATTTCAGCGCGCCGACCGGAGCCGGGGTGATCCGCAGCCTGCCGATGCTGGCTTTGCATGAAGGGGTGATCCTGCCTTCGCTATCCATCGAGGCGCTGCGGGTGGCCCAGCGGCGCGATACGCTGGCGCTGCGTACCATGCCGCGACCGCTTGAGGGTGCTTCGAGCACCCCACCCATGGCGCTTCGGGTTGGCGCGATCGATATTCCGCTCTCGCAGCAGGGCGAATATGCGCTGCATTTTCGTCGCTCGGACCCGTCGCGGATGATCCCGGCCTGGCAAGTCCTGGCCGCGACCGACGACACCCTTGTGGACCTTCGGCCTCGGCTGGCGGGGCATGTGGTCTTTGTCGGCACCTCGGCTGCGGGGCTGGCGGATCTGCGACGAACACCGATGAATCCGTCCGAGCCGGGGGTCAACATCCATGCCCAGGCGCTTGAACAGATCCTCGTCGGGCACCATCTGTTGCGCCCGCTCTGGGCTGCCGCGGCAGAACTGGGCACGGCTCTGTTGCTGGCTGCGCTTGCCGCCACGGCTGCACAGGCACTGGCTGTCGTCGTCGGACTGACAATGGTTGCCGGGCTGGGGCTGGGGCTGCTGGCAGGCACCGTGCTGGCCCTGAGCCATGGCGGCATGATTCTTGACCCGGTGCTGCCGCTGGGCTCCATGCTGCTGGTCTTTGCGGCAGGTCTGATCCAGCGCATGCTTCATACCGAGCGTAGCCGGCGCCAGTTGCGCACTGCGTTCAGTCACTACCTGGCGCCCGAGATGGTGCGCCGGCTGGCTGAACATCCCGAACGGCTGGTTCTGGGCGGCGAAGAACGCGAGATGACCTTTCTCTTTACCGATCTTGAGGGTTTCACCCGTTTTGCCGAATCGCTGCCTCCAACCGAACTGGCGCAGGTGCTCAACCGCTATCTGGGCGGCCTGTGCGCGATCGTCATGGAGCATGGCGGCACGATCGACAAGATCGTGGGGGATGCGGTGCATGCCATGTTCAACGCCCCGCTTTCCCAGTCCGATCATGCTGATCGCGCCGTGAAATGCGCTCTTGCGCTTGATGCGTTCGCCGAGGCTTTTCGCCAGCAGGAGGCCAGTGCCGGGCGACCCATTGGCTGCACGCGGATCGGCGTCAACAGCGGGCGTGCGGTGGTGGGCAACTTCGGGGGGGCGGGGCGCTTTGACTACACCGCGCATGGCGATGCGATCAATGTCGCCGCCCGGCTGGAAGCCGCGAACACCCATCTGGGCACGCGCATCTGTGTTGCGGCCAGCACTGCGACAGCCTGCGTGACGTCGCGGTTCAGGCCCATAGGGCGGCTGCTGCTGAAAGGCAAATCCGTGCCGGTTGCATGTTTCGAGCCGCTCGTTGCCGAAGATGCGCGGACGCAGAGCTACCGCGTCGCATATGAGCGCATGGCGGGGGGTGACGGTGCGGCAATGCTGGCGCATGCCGCCCACTTTGCCAATGATGCGCTGGCGCATTGCCATGCCGAGCGCCTGAAGGCGGCAGGCCCTGACGGCATCGGCGATGTGATTGCCGCGCGCTGAGCGCTCACGCAATCGCCTGGTTCAGCCCCGAAGCACGATCATCAGCACAAAGGCCAGATGGGTGAGTTGATGCAGCGCCTGATCGCCGCCGAAGGCCCACCAGAAAACCGGATCGGTCGGCCCCAGCCCCCGCGAGAGCCAATGTTTCGCACGATCGATCGCGGCATGCAGCACAAGATCGACAAAGGCTAGCCACCACAAGGCCGGCGCGGCAACCAGAACGATCATCAGCGTGCCGGCAGCGTGAATGCCCGCATGCGCCAGAAGCGGCAGGGGCCTGTCCTTGCCGGTTATCATCCAGCGCGTCTGAAGGACATAGTCGCTCAACCAGTGCTTGACGACAAAAGCCATATAAAGCGAAATGAAAACAACAATATCCATCCTGATCCCTGCTTTGGCACCGTTGTTGCCCCTGCATAGCACCGCGCGCATCGACAAGAAATCCGGTGTTGCACGAATTTTCCAAGGCCCCGCATTTAATGCCGGGAGGCTCTGTTGCACAAATCGGGTGATGGGTGGAGTTCCCCTTTCCCCGGACAGACTTATCCCACGGCTTCCGTGACAGGGATGCCGAGCGCGGTGAAGCCGTTC
>JBKBMS010000015.1:0-36708 GCA_046295695.1 Pararhodobacter sp.
ACTCATCTCCGGAATATCATAGCAACCAATCAAGGAAGCCGTCCCAGCGCAGTTCCCCGCCGCCGGTGAAGCGCTATCTAGGTCCACCAAACAAAACCCGCAAGAGGAAAAAGACAGTTTGGTGACGATTTTTCCGCCAAGCCCCGTGAAAGCCCAAGTTTTCCTGGCCTTCTCCCGCGGCACGGCACCGCCCCTTCCGGTAACGGCAAGCAAGCCCGCGGGACGGAAAGTTGCGCGCCGGGGAGCACCCCCTGAAACTTTTGCCAAACAGCACCCGTATCCATGCCACGAGACACGAATCGCGGGCAACTCCGGAAGCGAGTCGGGAGCGAAACGCAGGATTCTGGCCTGGGTGATTCCACCGGGCCGTATCGGCATCAGGCGGACAAGCCCCGCCCCGGATCAGCGCCACACGACACCCTCGGGTGATCACGTTAGCTTGAATTGAACAGCGCGATCGGCGTGGCTTAGCGCCGCACTGGCCGCTTTCAAGGGCGCTGGTGTCGCTTCTTTTCCCGAAAACCGGTCATCCATATCCGGCATGCCGCGTAATTCCCGGTGTCGCGCATCAACGAGGATGCGCCACATCGCAGATGGTTCGGGACGCCCCGGACATGCATCAAAAATGGGAGCTACACATGATCCGCAACACCATGACCGCCGCCGCCTTCGTGGCCCTGGCCACCGCACCCGCCCTTGCCGACGGCCATTCGATGGATATCGTCGATACCGCAGTCGCCGCCGGCAGCTTCACCACGCTGGTTGCCGCCGTCGAAGCGGCCGGGCTGGTTGACACGCTCAAGGGTGAAGGTCCGTTCACCGTCTTCGCACCCACCGACGAAGCCTTCGCCGCGCTGCCGGAAGGCACCGTTGAGGCGCTTCTCGGCGACATCCCCACCCTGACCGCGATCCTGACCTACCATGTCGTGCCGGGCGCGGTGATGGCGGGCGATCTGAGCGACGGCATGATGGCTGAAACCGTCAATGGCCAGTCGGTGACGATCTCGCTGGGCGAAGGCGTGATGGTTGACGGCGCCAATGTCGTCGCCGCCGATATCGCTGCCTCGAACGGGGTGATCCACGTCATCGACGCCGTGATCCTGCCCAACTGATCGACCGACAGATCCCCAGACTGGCCCGGCATCTGCCGGGCCGCCCTTTTCCAGGAGGATGACATGATTGATCGCAGAACCGCCCTGCGCGGAATGATGGCTCTGAGCGCCGCAACGCTTGCCCCGCTGCCGCTGATGGCGCACATGCGCGGTGCCGATATCGTTGACATTGCCGCCGGCAACCCGGATTTTTCCACCCTCGTGGCCGCCGTGCAGGCCGCGGGGCTGGTGGACACGCTCAAGGGCAGCGGCCCCTTCACGGTGTTCGCGCCCACGGATGCGGCCTTCGCTGCCCTGCCCCGCGGCACGGTCGAAACGCTGCTGATGCCGGAAAACCGGGACCAGCTTGTGAATATCCTGACCTATCATGTGGTGCCCGGTATCATCCGTGCCGAGCGCGTGGTGGGCCAGCGCGGGCGTATCGCTATGGTGAACGGGCAGTTCATCCGCGTCGATGGCACCGGCGGCGGCGTGCGCATCAACCGCAGCGCCAATGTGGTTGCCACCGATATTTCGGCCTCGAACGGGTTGATCCATGTGATTGACCGCGTGCTGCTGCCAAGCTGAACCATCCGTTCGCGCTCATGCCCCGTGCCCGCACCACCGGGCGCGGGGTTTTCAGCGTCGTAGCGCCGGCAGACCGACCCCGGTGCTTTCAAAACCGCCATCGGCCGCGATCACCTGCCCCGTGACATAGCTCGCCCGCTCCGAACACAGGAACACGATCACCTCGGCGATCTCTTCCTCGCTGCCATAGCGGTTGAGGGGAATGGCATCATGATAGGCGTCGATGATCTCCTGGCTGTGCACCGCCATCGCCAGTTTGGTGCGCACAGGACCGGGGCAGACGCAATTTGCCCGCACGCCGTATTCGCCCAGTTCCGCCGCCTGCTGCCTGGTGAGCTGGATCACCCCGGCTTTCGACGTGCCATAGGCCACCCGCAGCGTCGAAGCCCGCAAACCCGAGATCGACGCGATGTTGACGATCGCCCCCCGGCTGGCCCTGAGCGCCGGGATGGCCGCCTGCGAACACAGGAACACGCCGTCCAGATTGGTCTCCATCACCCGCCGCCAACGGGCGAAGTCGGTTTGCTCGATAGGACCGAAATCTGCCACACCGGCATTGTTGACCAGCGCATCAAGCCCGCCGAATACCCCCAGCACGGCCTCGGTCATCGCCACGACCTGATCGGGCTGCGAGACATCGCACAGAAAGACGCGCGCGCCCTCGAGGCCCTGCGCGGCCTCTTCCAGCGCCAGGGCATCGCGATCGATCATCGCCACCTGCCAGCCATCGCGCAGCAACAGCCGTGTGGTGGCCAGGCCGATGCCCCGCGCGGCGCCGGTCACAAGGGCAGTCCTTTTCGTCGCCGTCTTTTTCGTCATCGTGCTGATCCTGTCGTGATTACTTCTGGTCCGGGCGCGCGGCGATCGCGCAGAGCAGTTCGAACATGATAGACGCGCCCAGGAAGGCCGTGCCGCCAGACGCATCAAAGGGAGGCGATACTTCGACAAGGTCGGCGCCTACGATGCGCACGCCCGCCAGCAGCCGCGCCACTTCCAGCGCCTGCCAGCTTGTCGGTCCGCCAACCTCGGGGGTGCCGGTGCCCGGGGCGTAGACGGGATCGACGAAATCGATGTCATAGGTGACATAGGTGTCACCCTCGCCGACAATGGCACGCGCCTCTTCCATCACATCGACATGGCCGCGCGCGTGAAACTCCTCGATCGGTATCACGCGGATGCCGACGGCACGGGCGAAATCGCGATCCTCGCTGTCATAGGCGGTGCCGCGAATGCCGATCATGCAGACGCGCTGCGGGTCCAGCAGGCCCTCTTCGACGGCGCGGCGGAAGGGCGTGCCATGCGTGAACATCATGCCGCCGAAATAGCTGTGAAAGAGGTCCGTGTGGCTGTCGAACTGGATCATGCCCAGCGGGCGTTCCCTGGCCAGCGCACGCAGGATCGGCAGGCTGCACAGATGATCGCCCCCGGCCGTCAGCGGGATGATGCCGCGCGCCTGAACCCTGGTGTAGAATTCCTCCATCCGGCGCAGGCTGTCTTGCAGATCGGCGGGGTTGGGCGCGACATCGCCCAGATCGGCGCAGCGCAGCCGCTCGAAGGGGCGCAGGCCGGTGATCCCGTGCTGGGCGCGGATCATGGTGGAGGCGTCGCGCAACTGTCGCGGACCATGGCGCGGGCCGGGGCGATTGGTGGTGCCGCCATCCCAGGGCGCGCCGATCAGGCCGACCTGCACGCGGTCGATGCCCGGATCGTCAAGCGGCACATGCGGCAGGCGCATGAAGGTTGCCACACCGGCGAAACGCGGCAGAACGAAGCCCGAAACCGGTTGAAAGAATTTGTCCATGCCCCTCGGCCTGTCCTTGCCACTTTGGTTGCTGTCGGCGCCACTCAAGCAAACCTGCCGGGGATTGTCACGCCACTTTGCGCAACGCTTGACGCCATTGCCGCCGCGCGGCAGGGATAGGAAAAAGGGGGGACCATGCAGATACTCGCCATCGACCAGGGCACGACCTCAAGCCGCGCCATCGTCTTTGACGCCGGGCTTTCGCCGCGCGCCTCGGCGCAACAGGAATTCGCCCAGCATTTCCCCGCCTCCGGCTGGGTCGAGCACGAGCCGCGCGATCTGTGGCGCACGGTGCTGGAAACCTGCCGCGGTGCACTCGATCAGGCCGGCCCGGTCGCGGCCATCGGCCTCACCAACCAGCGCGAGACGCTCCTGATCTGGGATCGCGAGAGCGGCGAGCCGATCCATCGCGCCATCGTCTGGCAGGACCGCCGCACCGCCGAAGCCTGCGCCCGGATGCGCGCCGAGGGCCATGAAAGCCTGATCAGCGGGCGCACCGGGCTGCTGCTGGACCCGTATTTCTCGGCCACCAAGGCGGCCTGGATGCTGGACAATGTGCCCGGCGCGCGGGCGCGCGCCGAGGCCGGGAAGCTGGCGCTGGGAACCGTCGATTGTTTTCTGATCTGGCATCTGACGGGCGGGCGGGTGCATGCCACCGATGCCACCAATGCCGCGCGCACCATGCTCTATAACATCCGCACCGGCGAATGGGACGCCGATCTGTGCCGACTCTTTGGCGTGCCGCAGGCGCTCCTGCCGGAGGTGCGCGATTGCAACGCCAGCTTCGGCGAAACCGACCCGGCGCATTTCGGCCGCGCGGTACCGATCCTGGGGGTGGCGGGCGATCAGCAGGCGGCAACCATCGGCCAGGCCTGTTTCGAGCCGGGGATGATGAAATCGACCTATGGCACGGGATGTTTCGCGCTGATGAATACCGGGGCGACGATGGTGCCCTCGCACAACCGGCTGCTGACCACCATCGCCTACCGCATCGACGGCAAGGTGAGCTATGCGCTGGAAGGCTCGATCTTCATTGCCGGGGCGGTGGTGCAATGGTTGCGCGACGGGCTGGGGGCGATCGACAATGCCGCGCAGACGCAGGCTCTGGCCGGGCGCGCCGACCCCGCGCAGCAGGTGATCATCGTGCCGGCCTTCACCGGGCTGGGCGCACCCTACTGGCGCCCCGAATGCCGCGGCGCGATCTACGGGCTGACGCGCAATTCCGGTCCCGCCGAACTGGCGCGCGCGGCGCTGGAAAGTGTGGGCTTTCAGACGCGCGACCTGTGGTCGGCAATGCGCGACGACTGGACCAAGAGCGGTGCGCAGGCCCCGGCGGGCACGCTACGTGTCGATGGCGGGATGAGCGCCTCGGACTTTGCCATGCAGTTTCTGGCCGATATCCTGGGCGCTCCGGTCGATCGCCCCAGGATACTGGAGACCACTGCGATGGGGGCGGCCTGGCTGGCCGGGGCAAAGGCCGGGATCTGCCCGGATGCGGCACGTTTCGCGCAAGGCTGGGCACTTGAGCGGCGCTTCGAGCCGACGATGGCGGATGGTGCGCGCGGCGAGCGGTATGCGGCCTGGCAGCGCGCCGTCGCCGCGACGATCACCGCCGCCGGCACATAGAAACAGGGCGCGAGCTGACGCCGGGGACCTGCGGCCGCAGCCTCAATGCGTGAAGTCACCGATCACCGCGACGCCGGGCGGCGTGGGGCCGTTGAAGGCGAAAAGCTCGGCCGAGGCGCCCGAGAGCGGGATCTCGCGAGCGATGAGCGGCGTGACATCGACGCGCCCGGCCTCGATCAGCCCCAGCAGCGAAGGGTAGCGCCAGGCCGGCATGCCGCGCGTGCCATAGAGCGCCAGGTTGCGCATATAGACCGTGTTCATGTTGATCTGCATCCGTGCGGTATGTCCCACCGGCATGCCAACCTGCACATGCCGCCCCAAGGCGCGCAAGCAGTCGATGGAGGCATTGGTGGTCATCTCGATGCCCAGCGCCTCGATGGAGATATGCGCGCCCTTGCCGCCGGTCAGTTCGATGATGCGCGCGGCGACATCGCCTTCGCGTGCGTCGATTGCGGCCTCGGCGCCGAGCGAGAGCGCGTGTTCAAGCTTTTCGGGCACCACATCGACAACGATCACCCGCGCGCCCAGCGCGCGCCCAAGGATCAGGCAGGAAAGGCCGATGCCGCCGGTGCCATGCACCGCCAGCCACTCGCCGCCCTGAAGTGCCGCGCGCCCGGTCAGCGCATGCCAGGCGGTCGTTACCCGGCAGCCAAGGCCCGCGGCGGTCACCGGCGACAGGCTTTCGGGCAGGCGGGCCAGATTGTGCGCGCGCGGCACCGAGACATATTCGGCATAGGCGCCGGGTTCGACGAAGCCCGGCAGGCGCTGGTCCTCGCAGGTGTTGGAATGGCCCGACTGGCATTGCGGGCAGGAGCCACAGGCCAGGATGAAGGGCGCGATAACCCGCTCACCGACGCTCCAGCGCGCCTGCGGTCCGGCCTCGATCACCTCGCCACAATATTCATGCCCGAGGATCTGCCCCGGCTTGACGCGCGGATGCTCGCCGACCCAGCCGTGCCAGTCCGACCGGCAGATGCCACAGGCCAGAACCTTGAGCACCACGCCGTCCTCTTCGCAACGCGGATCGGACACCGTTTCGATCGAGAGATCGGCATTGTATTCACGCATGACCGCGGCGCGCATCGGTTTCCTCCCCCTTGTTTGCACCAGTGAGGCATGCCGGCCAGGCCGCGTCAAGCGGGGCGCCGCAACGTCACGGCAACTGCCCGCCTTTGCAATCCGGGCGCACCGGTCTAGGCTTTGCCTCCAGGATCAGGCCGAGGGAGGAACGGGCATGTCGGAACAGGCACTTGTGGGGCGGCACGCCTTGATCACCGGGGGCGGCACGGGCATTGGCCTGGCGATTGCCCGCGCGCTTGCGGCCAGCGGCGCTGACGTCACCATCACCGGCCGGCGCGGCGATGTGCTGGCGGAAGCCGCTGCGGGCCATGCCCGGCTGCATCCGCTGGTGATGGATGTCGCCGATGAGGCCAGCGTCGCTGATGGCTGCGCCGCCGCAATCGCCGCACGCGGCCCGATCACGATCTGTGTGCCCAACGCCGGCATCGCCGAAGGCAAGGCGATCACCAAGATGGACATGGCCTTCTGGCGGCGCATGATGGCGATCAATCTGGACGGGGCCTATGTCACGGTGCGCGAATGTCTGCGCGGCATGCAGGACGAGGGCTGGGGGCGGGTGATCTTCATTTCGTCGATAGCCGGCCTGAAGGGGCTGCGGGGCGCGCCGGCCTATACCGCATCGAAACACGGCATGATCGGGCTGATGCGCGGCCTTTCAGAGGATTTCCTGGGCTCGGACATGACCTTCAATGCGCTCTGCCCCGGCTATGTCGATACCGAGATCGTCGCGCGCAATACCGACAGCATCGCCGCGCGCGCCGGCATCAGTGCCGATGCCGCGCGCGACATGATGGTCAAGACCAACCGCCACAAGCGCCTGATCCGCCCCGAGGAAGTGGCCGCCGCCGCGCTCTGGCTGTGCTTGCCGGGATCGGAAAGCATCAACGGGCAATGCATCGAGATCGCCGGCGGGCAGATGTAACGCGGCGCGGCATTTTGGCCCTTGAGCCTGTCGCATGGGCATGCTTGCCTTTTGCCGTCGTGCGCTGATGCGCGACCCTTGGACGGGATGACGGCGCTTGGCGCGCATTGACGGAATCATGCAGGGCATTGCCCCAAGGGTGCTGATTGCAACCTTTGCACTGGGGGCGCTTGGTGGCGGAGTGTTCACGCTCGTCGGCCTGCCGCTGGGCATGCTGCTGGGCTCGCTTCTGGCGGTGGCGCTGGCCGCAGCGGCCGGTGTGCGCTTCTTTGGCGCGCGTCCGGCGGTGCCCCAGGGCTGGCGCATGGTGCTGATGCCGGTTATCGGCGTGGCGATCGGTGCAAGCTTTCCACCCGATTTCATCGACCATGCCGCACGCTGGTGGCTGACGCTGCTGGCGTTGCTGGTCTTTGTGCCGCTGGCGCATGCCATTGGCTGGTGGGTGTTCCGCCGGTTTGGCCGGATCGAACCACGCACCGCCTATTTCGCCTCCATGCCTGGTGGGTTCTTCGAGGCGCTGGAGATGGGCGAGAAGGCCGGCGCCGACATGGCGCTGCTGGTGGCGCTGCAATTCCTGCGGCTGATCCTGTGTATCGTGTTCATCCCCATCGCCTTCGCGCTGGTCACCGGCAAGGTGGTGGGCAGCGGCGCGGGCATGGACTGGCCCGGCGCGCATGAGCCGCTGCTGGTCCGGGACGTGCTGGCTCTGGTGATCGCCGGTGCCCTGGGCTGGTGGCTTGCCGCAAGACTGCGGCTTCCGGCGGCGGTGCTGTCCGGCCCGCTTCTGCTGAGCGGCGTTGCCCATATCGCCGGGCTGACGGCGGCCGCGCCCCCCGAATGGGCGATCTTGCTGACGCAATGGGTTGTGGGCACCTCGCTGGGCAGCCGCTTTGCGGGTTTCAGCCCCACCACGCTATGGCTTTCGTTACGCCTGGCGGCCCTTTCGGTGGCATTGATGCTGGCGGTGGCGGTCGGCATTGCGCTTGTGCTGGCCGGGCCGGTTGGCGAACCCGTGCCGGCGGTGATTCTGGCCTTCGCGCCCGGCGGCATCACCGAGATGTCGCTGGTGGCGCTTTCGCTGCAAATGAGCGCGGTCTATGTGACAATGCATCACCTGCTGCGCATCGTGCTGGCGGTGGTGGTCGCGCGCATCGGTTTGCGCTTTCTGCCGCAAACGCCGGGCACCCCCACGACTGACGCCTAGCCCTGCGGGGTCATGGCCTTGCGCTGGCGTGCACGCTCCAGCCCCAGTTGCCGCTCGCGCCAGATGATCATGATGCCCGCCGCAACGACGATGGCGGCACCGCCCAGCATGGTCAATGTCGGCACTTCGTCGAACACCCAGTAGCCAATGCCCAGTGCGAACAGGATCGAGACATATTCGAACGGTGCCACAACCGAGGCATCGGCCTCGCGGTAGCTTGAGGTCAGCAGCACCTGCCCTACACCGCCCAGCAGCCCGGCCAGCACCAGCAGCACCATCACCTGCGATGACGGCACCACCCAACCAAAGGGCAACGTCACCAGCGACAGCAGCGTTGCCGTCAGCGAAAAATAAAACACGATCGCCGAGGTCGATTCGGTTGCCACCAGCTTGCGCACGAAGATCTGCGCCAACGCGGCAAAGACCGCCCCCCCCAGCACCAGCACCGCCCCCAGCGCCTGCACATGGCTCATGTCGGCGCCCAGGCTGAGGCGCGGCGACAGCACGATCAGTACACCGACCAACCCCACGATTACCGCGCTCAGGCGGAACAGCCGCACATCCTCACCCAGAAACATCGCCGCGAAGATCACCACCAGAAGCGGCGCGGCATAGCCGATGGCGGTCACCTCGGGTAGCGGCAACAGCCCCAGCCCCGCAAAACCCAGCCCCATCGCCATGGTCCCCACCAGCCCGCGCCAGACATGGCCCAGCGGCTGCGCGGTTTGCAGCCCCTTGCGCAACTCATGGCGCCAGGCCAGCCAGGCCAGGATCACCGGCATGGCAAAGAGCGAGCGGAAGAACACCGCCTGCCCCGGCGGCACCGTCTCGGCGCTGACCTTGATCAGGCTGGCCATGACGATGAACACCAGAACCGAGCAGATCTTCAGCAGTATTCCCCGAAGCGGGCGCATCAGGATCTCCAGCTTTTGCACATGTTCACTATCGCCTTGTGCTGCGAACGGCAAGCCTGCCGAACGCTCCGGGCAGGGCACAAACCAGCCTGATCGCGGGGCGACGACACCACGCGAACGGCGTGCCCGATGACGATAGCCGAATTGCCGGATTGACGAAAATCCCTCTGGACAGTCCTGATACGCTCGCCTAAGAAACCGGCACCCGAAAGCAGAGTTGCTTTCACCCGTGCCCGGGTAGCTCAGGGGTAGAGCAGTGGATTGAAAATCCTCGTGTCGGTGGTTCGATTCCGCCCCCGGGCACCATTCAGCACTATGAAATTAAAAGAATAATCTCCAGCACACTATGGGCACCGCTCGCGGGTCGCCGCGGGGTTGCCGCGGGGTCACAGACTCGCACAGGGTTGGATTCTTCAAGCAGGGCTTGTGGCCGTCTCAGCTTTTCCGCTCAGCTTGGCGATACAGGCATCCACCTCATCGGCGCGATACCGATCGCCTGTGTGGTCGCATCGAGCGCGGCGTGAAGCGCGGCGGCAGTGTCAGCCCCCAGTGCCGCGACGATCTCGCCATGTGCCTGCTTCCAGTAGGGAAGCGCCCCGGCCAACCGCGTCTTGCCCGCTTCGGTCAATTGAACGACTCGCACGCGCCGGTCCGTGTCACTGCGGCCCACTTCGAGCAGCCCTGCGCTTTCCAGAGAACGCAGATTACGCGTGAGCGTCGAGATTTCCAGCGCAAGGATATGCGCAAGCTTGCCCATCGGCTGCGCCCCGTCCGGCCCCAGCGCGACCGCGTTCATCAATGTAACTTGCGTGGCTTGCAGCCCCGTCGGGCGCAACACCTCATCATATGCGCGCGTAATCGCGCGTGCCGTTCGCCGGGAGCGGAAGCACAGGCATTCCGCAGCCATGATCCGCGCCGCATCAAGGTGATCTGTCATTCTGCCCATGGCTGGTTGATCGGCAACGCATTGCTCACTGCCAGACATAAACTTGTATATACAAATAGTCCTTGCTAGGCAATGTGGAAAGCAGGGTTCGCGCAACACTAGGCGCAGGGCTTGAAATTCGTAGCGCACCATCAGAAGGGGGATCCTCGTGACATGTATTCAGGGCTTCATCTGCGCGGTGCCAACGGCAGACCCCGCGGCATTTATTGATCATGCGAAAATGGCAGCAGAAGGGTTTCGCGACCATGGCTGCCTTGATGCGGTGGAATGCTGGGGCGGCGATATGCCTGAGGGCGAGGAGACCTCGTTTCTGATGGCGGTGAAGGCTGAGCCGGAAGAAGCGGTGGTATTTTCCTGGGTTCAATGGCCCGACAAGGCAACGCGCGACGCGGGCAGCGCCCGGATGATGGAGGATGCGCGCGTTGAGGGCTGACGATGCAGGCCGCGCTGGACAATGTTGAAACTGTCTTGCGTGAGGCGGGTATGACATTGGGCAATATTGTCCGCATGAACACCTATGTTACCGATATGGCCGCGTTTCTTGACAAGGCGGCCGAGCCGATGTCGCTGCGCCTCGCACGCCACGATATCAGCCCGCCGGGCGTGCTGGCGCGTGTCGTGGAACTGGGGCGGAAAGACTTGATGGTCGAGATCGAGGCCATTGCCGCAGGATAGCAACTTCGCGCAAGCGGGCGCAGTGGTTTTCTGCGCCCGCTTGCGGTCAGCCTGCGGTTTCCACGCGGTATCCGATCTCAAGCCAGCCGCAAAGCTCCCTGAGGCAATCCTCGAAAAGCGGCGCGGCATCAGTGATCGCGAAGTCGATCTGGTGAAGAACCTCCATGCAAAGATGGCCATAGAGCCTGATCCAGCAATTCAGGAAAACATGAACCACCTCGGGCGGCATCCTGTTGCCGCTCTCGCCCGCGTAGCGCTCAAGCTGGTGCCAGAGTGCTGGCGCCACTGAGGCAGGTTCGGGCGTCGGAAACCCCTTCTGATCCCAGATTGTTGCAACCTCGTCAAAGAACAGCGCACCAAAGGCATTTGCCGCTTCCAGATCTTCGCGTTTGGCCGGATCGGGAGCCGGTGTCAGTGGGGGGCTTGCGAAGATCAGGCGGAAACCGGCGCGGTTGGCAATCGCCCAGCGGCGCAACGCGCGGCACATGGGCACAAGGTTCACCGCACCGGGGACGCGCACCACGTCAATTGCTGCCGTCACCTCACGATAGAATTCAGCCGTCAGTCCGGCGATGAGGTCATCATGGCTGTCATAATAGCGATAGATCGCAGGCCCGCTCATGCTCATGCGGCGCGCGACGGCGTTGATGGTGACGGCCTGCAACCCCTCGGCAACAAGCAGAGCGCGCGCGGCCTGCCGGATCTCCCGATAGGTCCGCGCGCGGACCTGGCTGCGACGGTCGGTCATGATGTCCCCTCTAATTTGTTATTGACTCTAACAAAAGAAATAACCTATCACAATCCGAAACCGGAGCCCCTACATGACCCTTCTCATCCTCGGCCTGATCCTGTTTCTCGGTGTCCATTCCATCCAGATCGTTGTTCCTGATATCCGTGCCCGGGTCATCGCGCGCGGCGGGGGTAGAGGGGCGTGGATGTGGCCCTACACGGGCATCGCCGGCGCAGGCTTTGTGCTGATTGTTCTGGGCTATGCGCTGGCGCGCCATGAAACGCCAATCCTCTACACGCCACCGCCCGCGCTGCGGCATCTGGCGCTGGTTGTGATGCTTCCGGTCTTTCCGCTTTTGATCGCCGCCTATCTGAAGGGGCGGATCGGGCAGAGTGTCAGCCATCCGATGCTTGTTGCCACCATGCTTTGGGCCGTGGCGCATCTCATGACGAACGGAGCGCTGGCCGATCTGTTGCTCTTCGGCGGCTTTCTGGTCTGGGCCTTTCTGAACCGGCGCTCGCTTATCCGGCGCGAAGGCGGTGCGGCTGTGGCCAGAAACAATCGGGGCCGGAATGACGCCATCGCCCTTGTTGCTGGCCTTGCGGTATATGTGGCCTTCATCGGCGGCCTGCATGCGCTGCTGTTCGGGGTCTCGCCGATCTAGCAGTTCGTCACTTTGGGCCTGAAGGTGCTCAATCTGCCGCAAAGAATGCGCCATCTGATCTGCCTAGACCTTCGCGAAAGCAGGGCAAGCGGTGGCGCGGATGACATAGGCACGGCAGGCGGGGGCTTCGGCCAGGGGTTGTGAGGGTCAGCTCAGGCATGTGCAGAAAACTCCCGCCTGATCATGGCGCGTCAAACGCCGCATTGATGAAGGTTTCGGCGAATGCCGCATCGTCCGGGGTGGTCATCATGCGTTGGGTGAACAGGGCGGCGACCGTGTCAGTGGCCGGATCGCACCAGAAGGCGGTGCCGAACCCGCCCCACCAGCCAAAACGACCGCGCGCGCTTTGCGGGGCAGTGCGCAGCGCCACGCCCAGGCCCCAGCCATGCGTGTCCCAGAAATCGGGCGGAAACCACGGGGACGCCGCTTTCTGGGCCGGTGTGATCTGGTCGCGCAGCATCTCGGCCACCAATTCCGCTGACAGCAACCGTTGGTTCCCGGCCATGCCCCCGGCCAGCAGGAACCGCCCGAAGGCCAGGAAGTCATCGACGGTCGAGACCTGCCCGCCGCCACCTGCCTCGAACGCGGGCGGTTGCACAAAACTCTCGCCCGAGGCTGAGTTCCAGAGTTCCAATGCGCCGGTCTCTGCATTGGGCGAATACTGGGTGGCCAGCCGGTCGGCAGGGCCGGAAAACCCGGTATCCGCCATGCCCAGCGGGGCAAAGATGCGCCTGCGCTGGAACTCGCCCAGCGACATGCCACTGGCCCGCGCCACCAGCACACCCGCCACATCCAGCCCGGTGTGATAGAGCCATGCTTCGCCCGGTTGATGGGCCAGCGGCAATGACCCCAAGCGCACCATATAGATGTCGGCATCCTCGGTGAACAGCTTTGGCCCCGGCGCCATGCCAAGCGCCTGCATCTGCCTGGCCAAGGGAACATCCGCGAATACAATGCCCAACCCCAAGCGCTGGCTGAGCAGATCGCGCAGGGTGATGGCGCGGGTGGCGGGCAGGGTGTCGTCCAGCGCGCCATCCGACCGGCGCAGCACACGCGGTGCGGCCAGTTCCGGCAGCCAGGGATCGACCGGTTGATCCAGCCCCAGCACGCCATCCTGAACCAGCATCAGCGCCGCAGCCGCCGTCAGGGGTTTGCCAATGGAGGCCACGGCGAATATCGTGTCGCGCTGCATCGGCGCGCCGCTGTCCAGATCGCGCGCACCCGCAACATGGGTCCAGACATCCGGCCCGCGCGCGATCAGCGCCACAAGCCCCGGCACCCGGCCCGAGGTGACGGCCTGATCCAACGCGCCGCGCAGCTCGTCATAAGGGTTAGCGGACACCGGATTCCCCCAACCAAGGGCCAGCGGCAGAGCGGCAGCTCCCGCCAGTGCCCTGCGCCGTGTCAAACCATGTGTTGTTGTTTGGCACATCACTTCCCTCCCGCTACTGAATTGCATCGGGAATTTGTGTAACGCACAATACTTGTATATACAAGTTTATGTTGTCGCGACAGGAATTACCGCTTTGAGCAGGGCATAGAGGCCAAGCTCGACGCATATTCAGGTCGCGCGGGGTGCCGTCAGGAACAAGGCGCGCACCCTCATCCTTGCGTGGAACGGCAGGCTACTTGTGGAATGCCGGCTCAGATTGTCCCGAAAGCGGCGCGGACCGGGGCAAGATATGAACGCGAGACCGGCAGCAACGCGCCGGACATGGTTTCGACCATCAGCCTGCCCTCGACGCGCTTTAGCGTCTTGACCGCGCTCTTTGCCACCCAATGGGAGCGATGGATCTGTAGCCCTTCGGTGCCGCGGGTTTCGGCGATGGCATCGGCCAGCCGCAACAGCACCAGAGCGCTGCCCTTTTGTGTCGTGACCTCGACGTAATGATCGGCCATCGACAAATGGCTCAGCGGGCCACGAATCTCGTGCGGCAGACGGGCAAGAAGCGGGGGCGGGATTTCGGCAACGGCTTTTGCCTTTCTCTCGGCCAGAAGCGGCCCGAGCACCCCGTCAAGAACAGCCATCAAGGCCAGACAGATCAAGAAGACATAGACAAAAAGCCAACCGATCTGCCCGATCCTGCCTTCAATGCCGGAAAAGAACATCAGGTTGAACGCGATCACCACCGCCCAGGCGGGCACGGCCGCGCCGACCGCCGAAACCAGAACGTGCCGGATGATGGGCTCTTTTTGCGGGGCCAGCCATGAGGCCAGAAGCATGGCACCGGCCAGGCCCGCCGCGTAGGTGGCAAAAGCAAGGGCCAGCCAATAGGCCATGCGCAGGGGGAGGGCCAGAGTCTCGAAGGTCGAGAACGGCCCGGCCAGCCCGGCCACGGCACCGACCGCGCCGATGGCGAGCAATGCGCGCCTGTCGCTAAATACCGCGCGCAACTGGCGAAGCGTCAAATGCAGGGGGGCGAAACTCACGAAATTTCCATGGCGTTGACGAAAACCGGTTTGCGGGGCGCGCAGAGCCCGGACCAGAAACGGCTCGTGGCCCCGAACGGGAGCCCCGCCTGAACCCGAAAGTGAATGAGACGCGCCATGGATGCAACAGCCCTTATAGAATCCGACCCCATGATCCAGATCCACGCCTACAGCGCCATCCTTGCGGTAGTGCTGGGGGCGATGGTCTTCTTGCGCACAAAGGGAGACCGCTTGCACAAGGCCACGGGCCGGATCTGGATGGCGAGCATGTCGGTGGTGGCGATCAGTTCGTTCTTCATCACCGAGCTGCGCATGTTCGGCCCCTACAGCCTGATCCACCTGCTCTCGGTCTTTACGATCTATGCGCTGATCGAAGCGATCTGGATGGCCCGGAAGGGCAATATACGCGGCCACAAAAGGGCGGTCATAACCCTTTACGGGGTGGCGCTGCTCCTCGCCGGAGCCTTCACGCTCCTGCCCGGACGCCGGATGCATGCGGTTCTTTTCGCCGATGGCGGCACCTCAGCCGTGATCGCTGCGGCCCTGATCGCTGCCGGCATCGGACTGGTGCTGTTCAGGCGCGCCCGGTCGGCACCGCCAGCTAAGCCACAAGGGCGCTGAGCGCACCGCCGCTGGCCAGATGCGGCCCGACAGCGCCGCAGTGCCAAAAATGGCCAGACAGAGCTCGTTGGCATTCACCTGTTGAGATCATGTCGGGCCGGTTCGCATCCGAAGGCAGGTGCACGCTAAAGGGCGTGTTGGGAAGCGGGCTGGGAGTGACGGGGCGGATGGCGTTGTCGCGCAACTCGCACCTGAGGGCGTGACAACGCCCCCCCGGGCACCAGTATTTTCAGGGTTTTGTCAGGACGCTCTGGCGCATGGCGCGCCTGGTCCGGGCAGGGCATGCTTGCCGGCAAAACCGCGCAGCGACCACGGGCGTGCCTTGCGGCGCCTGGCCGGGGCGTCGCAAGGCACGGTGAATGCGCGCGGTAAGGGTCAGCGTGCCCGCCAGTCGAAGAACCCCCGCGGCGCGCGCGCCAGAAGGCGGCGGGCGAGCTCGGTGCCAAGGGCGGCAGCATCGGCGGCGGGCCCGCGCCCTTCTTCGGTCAGGCAATCGGAGCCATCGGGGCGCAGGATCTCGCCGCGCAGCCAGACCTCGCCCTGCTCCAGCACCGCAAGCCCGGCAATCGGTGTTTCGCACGATCCGTCAAGCGCCGCCAGATATGCGCGTTCCGCCGCCAGCCGCAGGCCGGTAGGGTGATCGTGGATCGGCTCCAGAAACGCGGCAACGACATGGTCATCAGCGCGCCGTTCCACTCCGATGGCCCCCTGCGCAACGGCGGGCAGCATGGCCTCGGGGGCAATGGGGGCGCGCGCCAGATCGCTCATGTCCAGCCGGCGCAATCCGGCCATCGCCAGAAAGGTTGCCGAGGCCACACCCGCTTCAAGCTTGCGCAGCCGCGTCTGAACATTGCCGCGAAACTCCACCACCCGCAGGTCCGGCCGGCGCCACAGCAGTTGCGCCCGGCGCCGCAGGCTGGATGTGCCCACCAATGCCCCCGGAGCCAGCGCCTCCAGCCCGCCATCCGCCGTCTCGGAAGGGGAGGATGCGGTGACGAAGGCATCGCGGACATCCTCGCGCGGGAGGTAGCAGTCCAACACCAGCCCCTCGGGCTGCAAGACCGGCATGTCCTTCATCGAATGAACCGCGATGTCGATGCCGCCCTCAAGCAGCATGGCTTCGATCTCACGGGTGAAAAGCCCCTTGCCGCCCAGTTCCTTGAGCGGCCGGTCCTGGATGCGATCGCCGGTTGTCTTGATCACCACGATCTCGAACGCGGCCTCTGGCACATCATGCGCCGCCATCAGCCGGGCGCGCGTTTCATGCGCCTGCGCCAGCGCCAGCGGCGAACCTCGGGTGCCGATCCTGAGCGGGCGGGTGGGTGTGGGCAGCGGGTGTGTCATCGCGGATGTTGTCATGGCGGGGATTGTCATGGTGCCTGAATACGCAAGCCCGGTGCCCGAGGCAACGGGCTGTGCTATGCTGCCGCACCCGCCGCTCGGGCCGCAATTTCGGCGCCCGAGCGGCGGGGAAAAACAGATTGGCGCCGGCAGGGTCAACGCCGATGGTGTGATCGTGATCTTTTTGAACCATCGAGAGATCCGCACCGACCAACAGGAACTGGGATTTCAGAGGATCAGCCATGCTTTCATTTCGTATCGCAACGCGGCTTTGGGTCTTTGTCGGGCTCGCCGCGCTCCTGACGCTCATGCCCGCCCCGCTTGCCGCGCAAGACATCGCCGGCGCTTCCGACCATCCGCTTGTCGGGCGCTATGAGGGCGCGCGCATCACCTTCCATGAAACCCGCGGTTATGACGAGACCCGCCTGCCCGACCGCCGCCGCCCGCGCGGTGGTCCGAACGTCGACCCTGACACCTGGACACGCGAACTGGCCGGGCCGATCACCTCGATCCGCTACGAGGGGCCGGGCGGGCGCTCGGCGCTGGAGATCATGCGCAACCACCAGCGCGCACTCGAAAGCGCGGGGTTCCAGATGGTATTCTTCTGCCGCGCGAGCGAATGTTCCGACGGCAGCGCCCCCACCTTCTGGGAGGCGGCGAAGGGGCGGATCGGGCTGTTGTCGAACTGGGACAGCCAGATCTACCTGCTGGCCGAGCGCAATGATGCCGATGGGCATGCGCATGTCGGCATTCTGGCCATTGAGGAGCGCGCCCGCGGCGATCGCCCGCTTTATGCGCATCTGGCAGTCACCGTGGTTGAGGGCGAGCCGATGCAGACCGACCGCATCACCGCGCCGCGCGTGGTGGAGGCCGACGAGATGGAAGCAGCCTTTGCCCGCGATGGCCGCATCGCCGTCTATGGCATTCTTTTCGATTTCAACTCAGCCGACCTTCAGGCGCAATCGCTGCCGCAGATCGCCGAGCTGGGCCGCCTGCTGGGCGAAAACCCGCAACTCAACGTGGTGATCGTGGGCCATACTGATTCCATCGGGGGGTTTGACTACAACCTCACCCTGTCGCAGCGGCGGGCGCAATCGGTCGTCGACGCGCTGGCGCGCGATCATGGCGTGGCCCGCGCCAGAATGACCCCCGCCGGTGCGGGGATGGTCGCGCCGGTGGCGACCAACCGCACCGAAGAGGGCCGCGCGCAGAACCGGCGGGTCGAGATCGTGGAAATTGTCGCTGCAAATTGATGGATTTACGCGGCGCCGGGCATTGCCTTTCGGCGGCGCGTGAACAAGGATGCCGGCAGTTCGCGTTGGCCTCAGGCGCGGACTGCCGGCATCCTCAATCGCTCATTCATCAATGGCTCATTCACCGCGTTCATGACCTCGCCTCTTTGTCCCCTGACCAACACACCAATGCAGCATCTGCTGCACATCCCGCGCGACTGGCGCCGCCCCGACTGCCCGGAGAGCTGGGATCTGTGGTGGAGCGAGGCCGCTCAGTTCGGCGCCATTCACCCGCGTCCCGGCCCGGCACAGATTGCTGCGGCTTATGATGTCGAGCGCTACTACACCCATCAGGCCCCACCCCGGACACCCCGGCCCGGCTGGCCGGCGCGCCTGGCGGCAGCGCTTGCGGCGCGGCTGGACCATGGCCTGGAACCCGATGCCGCGTTCTGGCGAAGGACCGTACCGAGCCATGCGCGCCACGCGGTCGAACTGGGCTGCGGCAATGGCGACCGGATGGTTCAACTTGCCCCGTATCTCTCTGAGATCGTGGGGATGGAGCCCGACCCAAAGGCGGCAGCGGTGGCGCGCGCCAAGGGACTTGAGGTGCTCGACGGCACGGCAGAGGCCCTGCCCCCCGAACTTGCCGCGAGGCGCTTCGATTTCGTCCTGTTCACGCATGTGCTTGAACATTGCCTGGATCCGATGCTTGCGCTGCGCAATGCGGCCGGGCTGCTGGCCGATGACGGGGTGCTGATGCTGGAAACCCCCAACAACCACGCCAAGGGGTTTCGCCGCTACGGGGCAAGCTGGCGCTGGGTCGATGTTCCGAGGCATCTGAACTTCTTCACCGAGTCCAGCCTGCGCGCCTGCGCGCGGGCCGCCGGGCTGGTGGTGGTACGAAGCGAATACTGGGGCTATTGCCGGCAATTCCTGCCCGACTGGATCGCCGAACAGGCCCTTATCGAGGCGCGGCTGTCCGATGACGCCAGTGCCACGCCGCGGATACGCGCGTGGGAATGGCGCGCGCTGGACATGCTGGCGCGCACCGCCTTTGCCGCACCGGCCAGAAAATACGATTCCGTGCGCCTGATCTGCCGTCGCGGCTGAACCCCGACGGCCGCGACTGCGGGGGCTCAGGGCTTCGGGGGAATCATGGCTCCGGGGGGGCTTCAGGGCTGGATGATCTCGCAGGGTTGCGCGCGTGCGCTCAGGCGCAGGCAGGCCAGTTCGGCCTGTTCCTGCGTCAGGCTGTGAATGCCCGCCACAAACCGCCCCGACCGCTGCCCGACCCGGCGAACACCCGTGCCAAGCGTGCCACTTTCCTGCAATGCCACGCGCATCAGCATGCGCTCGGCATCGAAGCGCGACGGATAAAGCCCCAGATCAACGCTCCAGAGCCGTCCGCCCGATGTGGATACCCGTGTCACGATCTCGGGCATCGGCGGCGGCGTGGTCATGCTGCCCAGGTCTGCCACGATCAGTTCGGCCTCGGTATCGCTTGCGGTCAGCACGATGCGCCCGTCCAGAACCGGCGGCGGCGGCAGAGCGGCGTCCGAGAGCGGCGGCAACAGTGCATCCAGCGCGGCAAGATCAAGCGCATCCTCGCCGGCGGGGGCAAGGGTGGCATTGTCGCCCTGCGCGATCTGCGGCACCGGATCGCCGCTCGCCGCGTCGAAAGCCAGAGCCGGCAGTCCGGGAATGATCACCAGCCCGTCCTCGACAATGACCTCGGCCAGAAGCGTATCAGGATCGACCAGCGAAGCGGAAGCCCCCTGCTCCGGCACCGAGACTTCGGGCGTCAGTTCGGCCAGGGCCTGCTCGACGATATCGTCGCCCACGCCGGCATCAGCGCCACCGGCCAGGCGCTGGGGGGTGCCGGCCTCCTGCTGCAGGCTCGCCAGAAGCTCTTCGGGGCGCATGCGCGGCGTGGCCTCGGCGCGCTCGGGCAGATCGGTCGCCGGCAGCAGCGCCAGAAGCACCCCGTCCTCGCCCTCGATCTCGCCCAACTCGCCCAAAGCCAGATCGTGGTATGCTTCCGCCTCGATGGTCGAGAATCCGGCGGCGCGGGCCACGGCGAGCGCCTCCTCACCCTCGATGCCATCGGGGCGCGGCTGGGGCACCGGCGAGCGGCCGGGGGCGGCGGCTTCGGCCAGGGCCTGCGGGGCAGCGGGTGCCTCGGGCGTATTGCCGGGCGCATCCAGGCGCACTTCGGGCACCGCCACCTCGGCCAGCACATTGCTGATCTCGTCTTGCAACTGGGCCAGCAGCGCCTCGGAGGGCATTTCGCCGGGCGGGGCGGGGCGGGGCGCCGGAAACGGGCTGCGGCCGGGCGCGGTCTGCAGGCGGATCACACGCCCTGCTGCGCGGCTTTCGCTGCCCGTGGCGCTTCCGGCGGCGCTGGCCACCTGTGGCACGGCGGCGTAATTGGGCCGGGGCGGGCGGCGCAGCGCCACGCGGGCCGGAGCCTGCCGGAAGCCCTGGTCCATCAACCGCACCACCTGCTCATGTCGATGCGCCACCGAGCGGCCACCAAAGACAGTCACGATGACGCGCACGCCGTTGCGCTCGGCCATCGCCGTCAGATTGTAGCCGGCAGCATTGGTGAAGCCGGTCTTGATGCCGTCCGCCCCCCGGTAGCCATCCAGAAACCGCGAGTTGGTATTGCGCACCTGGGCAATGCCCGCATCTTCGGTACGCCGCGAGAAGAGGTTGTAATACTGCGGAAAATCGAAATAGAGCTGGCGGCCAAGGATGGTCATGTCACGGGCCGTGGACAGATGTCCCGCCTGGGTCAGGCCATGGGCATTGTGAAACCGCGTATTGGTCATGCCGATCGCCGCCGCGGTGCGGTTCATGCGTGCGGCGAAAGCCTCGACCGAGCCGGAAATCCCCTCGGCGATGGCCGTCGCGGCATCATTGCCCGAACGCAGCGCCGCCGCGCGGATCAGATGGCGCAAGGCGATCTGCTGGCCTTCGCGCAGGCCCAGCCGCGAGGGCACCTCGGTTGCGGCACGCCGCGAAACGCGAATGCGCGTGTCGAGCGAAATCTCGCCATTCTGGATCGCCTCGAACGCCACATAGAGCGTCATCATCTTGGTCAGCGAGGCCGGATGCAGCCGCGTGTCATGGTTGGTGGCATGCAGGATCTCGCCGCTGCGGGCATCCATCACCACCGCCGCGAACGGAGTTGCCTGGGCGCGCCCCGCAAGCGCCAGGCCGAACACCAGAAACGCCCAGAACAACGCTGCGCCAACCATACCATGCAACCGGGAGGAACACCGCCAATGCGTTGCCACCTTGCCTGTCCTTTGCCTCGACCAGCCCTGTTTTGTCATGGGCCTTGTTTTGCTCGTGGATACGCTAGCACGGGTTGTGCAGACTGAAAACCCCTTTGATTTTCACTCGTTTTTTTCCATTTGTCGGACTTTTGGCAAATGTGGTGTGAGCCGTGGACCGCGCCACTACATCTTGAATTTGCCGCTCAGTGATCATCGGTCCAGTCGAGCAGATCGGGCAGTTCGCCCAGCGTGGTAATCTTTCGAAAGCGCGGGTGTTCTGTCGGTGCCTCGGCGCGTTCGAGCGCCCATTCCAGCCCATGCGGCACATGCACCCCCCAGCCCCCGGCAAGGATCGGCGGGATGACATCGGACGCCATCGAATTGCCCGCCATCAGCGCCCTTTCCGCTCCGTCGCCATGGCGCGCGAAGATCTCGGCATAGATCGCCGGGGTCTTGTGACTGACGATTTCGACGGCATCGAACATCGCCCCCAGCCCCGATTGCGCCAGCTTGCGCTCCTGATCCAGCAGATCGCCCTTTGTCACCAGAACCAGCCGGAAATCAGGTGCCAGGCGGGCGATGGCCTGCTCGACGCCCGGCAGCAGTTCGATCGGTTCGGCAAGCATCTCGCGTCCGGCGGCCATGATCTCGCCGATCACCGAGCCGGGCACGCGGCCCTTGGTGATCTCGATGGCGGTCTCGATCATCGACAGCACAAAGCCCTTCACGCCAAACCCGTAATGCCCCAGATTGCGCCGCTCGGCGGCCTCCAGCCGGGCGCGAAGATCGGCAGGTTCGGCGTGATCAGCCAGCAGTTGCGCGAACCGCTCCTGCGTCAGATGAAACAGCCGCTCGTTGTGCCAAAGCGTATCGTCGGCATCCAGACCGATGGTGGTGATCGGCATTGCTCCTCCGGTGGCGGAATAGGCGCAGGCAGGGTTTTCACTGCCCGCCAAGACGCTATATAATCCCCAAGATGCGAATCTGTCACCCGAAGGCTGCACCAATGCCCCTCGTTCCCACCATGACCGACCGCCCCGAGGGCCCGGACCGGGAAAGCGGGCTGGCAACCAAGACACGCACCCGCACCCAGCGCCCGCCGATGTACAAGGTGCTGCTGCTCAACGACGACTACACACCGATGGAATTCGTCGTCCATGTGCTTGAGCGGTTCTTCGGCATGAGCCACGCACAGGCATTCGACATCATGCTGACGGTCCACAAGAAGGGGCTGGCGGTGGTGGGTGTGTTCTCCTACGAGGTTGCCGAGACGAAAGTGGCGCAGGTGATGGATTTCGCGCGCCGTCACCAGCACCCGCTGCAATGCACGCTGGAAAAGGAGTAGGGCGCTACCGCCCGCCGATGCCCATGCCCCATACTGACCCGGCCCCCCGCGCGCTGCGGCTGGAGCTTGCCCTTGATGCGGGGCTGGAGTTGCCCCGCCATGGCACCATCGCCGTGCTGATGCCGCGCGCCGGCGAAAGCCTGGAGCCGCTGCCGCGCGCCAGGGTGCAGGTGGTCACGCCGCATTTTCCTGACCATGCGGCCTTTGCCGCACAGGGCCATGCCTGCCTGCGCGCGCCTGAAGATCTGCTCGCCAATGGCGCCGAGCCGCCGGCGGCGGTGATGATATGCCTGCCGCGCGCGCGCGCCGAGGCCCGCGACCTGATCGCGCGTGGTGCCGCGCTGACCACCGGCGCGCTGATCATCGACGGACAGAAAACCGATGGTGTCGATGCAATCCTGCGCGAGATGCGCCGGCTCTGCCCGGTCGGCGAGCCAATCTCCAAGGGCCATGGCAAGATCTTCTGGCTGGGCTCGCCGGGTGCTGACGCACTGGCCGGCTGGCGCGCCACCCCGCACCGGCTGAGCGATGCCGATGGCCGGGCCTTCGAAACCGTCGCGGGGCTCTTTTCGGCCGACGGCGTGGACCCCGGCTCGGCGCTGCTGGCGGGCGCCCTGCCCGCCGGGCTGAAGGGCGAGGTGGTCGATCTGGGCGCGGGCTGGGGTTATCTGGCGGCAAGGGTGCTCGAAGGTGCAGCGGCCGTCAGCGCCCTGCATCTGGTCGAGGCCGACGCCCGCGCGCTCGACTGCGCGCGCCGCAATGTCACCGATGCGCGCGCGCAGTTCCACTGGGCCGATGCAACCGTGCCGCTGCCCGGACTGCATGCCGATACGGTGGTGATGAACCCGCCCTTCCACACCGGGCGGACCGGGCAGCCGGGGCTGGGCATCGCCTTCATCCGCACCGCTGCCGCGCTGCTCAAGCCCGGCGGCGCGCTGTGGTTGGTGGCCAACCGCCACCTGCCCTATGAGGCGGCGCTCGCGGCCTCGTTTCGCAGCCACGAGGAGGTTGCCGGCACCCCGGCCTTCAAGGTGCTGCGCGCCGAAGCACCATTGCGTAGCACCGCCGCCCGCCCGACACCGGCGCGGCGCGCCATTGCACATTCCCGCGGAGGTCGCGCATGAGCTTCTCGATCAGCGGCAAAACCGCCATCGTCACCGGCGCGGCATCAGGGATCGGCCATTCGATCGCCCGCCATTTTCTTGCCCAGGGCGCCAATGTGGTGCTGGCCGATATCAGCGAGAAACGCCTGAAAAGCGGTTGCGAGGATCTTAGCGAACAGGAAAACGCCCGCCTCTTCATTGGCGACCTGCGCGAGAAACTGACCATAGCCAACCTGCTTTCGGCTACCCTCGACGCCTTTGACCGGGTGGATATCCTGGTCAATTCGGCGCGCGAATTCACCCTGACCGACCCGCTTGATCCCGCCGATACCACCGTTGAGCAGGCGCTGTCGCAAAACCTGATGGTGGCGCTGCGGCTGTCGCAGGCGGTGGCGCGGCGCATGATAACGCAGGCCGAGGGCGACGAGGAACGCCGCAGCGACGGGCGCAATGATGCCGGGGCGATCGTCAATCTGTGCTCCATCGCCGCGCAGCGCACCCAGGCCGAGCTGCTGGCCTTTTCCATCGCCACCGCCGCCGCCGAACAGATGACCCGCTCGCTCGCCGTGGCGCTCGCCCCGCACCATATCCGGGTCAATGCGCTGGCCATGGGCTCGGTGATGAGCGCCAGCCTGCGCGATCAGCTGGCCGAGAACCCCGAATATCGCGATGCCATCCTCAAGGGCACGCCGCTGCGCCGTATCGGCACCGCGCAGGAGGTCGCCGAGATGGCACAGTTCCTGGCCTCCGGGGCCTCGGGCTTCGTGACCGGGCAGGTGCTCAATTGCGACGGCGGGCGCACGCTTCTTGATGCGGTGCAACGCCCGGCACACTGACGGGCGCCGCATCGCCGCCCGCGCCGCCGCTTCAGCAGAACGTGACATGCGCCGCAGCGGATAAACGCCGATCGCGCCGCGCACGGGCCTTTACGGCGGACCGGATGCAAGCCTATAAGGACGCCCAAGCAGCGCGCCCCGCATCCTGCGGGGCCGGTCATATTTGCGGGAAATTCGCAGCAATGTTGGGACTCACGGGCCTCTTCTCGTCGGACATGGCCATCGACCTCGGCACGGCCAATACCCTCGTCTATGTCAAGGGACGCGGAATCATCCTCAATGAACCCTCGGTGGTGGCCTATCACGTCAAGGACGGGCGCAAGCAGGTGCTCGCCGTTGGCGAAGATGCCAAGCTGATGCTCGGCCGCACCCCCGGCTCGATCGAGGCGATCCGCCCGATGCGTGACGGGGTGATCGCCGATTTCGATGTGGCGGAGGAAATGATCAAGCATTTCATCCGCAAGGTCCACAAGCGCACCACATTCTCCAAGCCCAAGGTCATCGTTTGCGTGCCCTATGGCGCAACACCCGTTGAAAAGCGCGCCATCCGCCAGTCGGTTCTGTCGGCGGGTGCACGGCGTGCCGGGCTGATCTCGGAGCCGATCGCCGCCGCCATCGGGGCCGGCATGCCGATCACCGATCCCACCGGCAACATGGTGGTCGATATCGGCGGTGGCACCACCGAGGTTGCGGTGCTCAGCCTGGGCGATATCGTCTATGCCCGTTCGGTGCGCGTGGGTGGTGACCGCATGGACGAGGCGATCATCTCCTACCTGCGCCGCCACCAGAACCTGCTGATCGGCGAATCGACCGCCGAGCGCATCAAGACCACGATCGGCACCGCCCGCATGCCCGATGACGGGCGCGGCCAGACCATGCAGATCCGCGGGCGCGACCTGCTCAACGGCGTGCCCAAGGAGATCGAGATCACCCAGGGCCAGATCGCCGAGGCGCTCAGCGAAACCGTGCAGACAATCTGCGAGGCAGTGATGATCGCGCTGGAAACCACGCCACCCGATCTGGCTGCCGACATCGTTGATCGCGGTGTCATGCTGACCGGCGGCGGCGCGCTGCTGGGCGACCTGGACCTGGCGCTGCGCGAGCAGACCGGGCTGATCATCACCGTCGCCGACCAGTCGCTCAACTGCGTGGCGCTCGGCACCGGCAAGGCGCTGGAATACGAAAAACAGCTGCGTCACGCCATCGACTACGAAAGCTGACGCAAACCCTGACCCGAGGCCCGAACGTGCCCAGCGACCGGACAAACGAGGCCGATTATGTCCGCCCGGTGCGGCGTCTGGTGCTGGCCGTTCTGGTGCTGGTTCTGGGGGGCATGTTTCTGGTATGGCGCATCGACAGCCCGCGCGTGGAACGCTTCCGCATGGCCTTCGTCGATGCGGTGGTGCCCAATATGGACTGGGCGATGGCCCCGCTCACCCGCGCCAGCCGGATGATCGAGGATTTCCGCTCCTATGCGCGGATCTATGAGCAGAACCAGGAATTGCGGCGTGAATTGCAGCAGATGCGCGCCTGGCGCGAGGCTGCGTTGCAGCTTGAGCAGCGCAATGCGCAACTGCTGGATATGGCGCAGGTGCGCCTTGATCCGCAGCTTACACATGTCACCGGCGTGGTGATGGCCGATGCCGGCTCGCCCTATCGCAAATCCGTCCTGATCAATGTTGGCGCGCGCGACGGTATCATCGACGGCTGGGCGGTGATGGACGGGCTGGGGCTGGCAGGGCGCATCGCCGGGGTGGGGCAGCGCTCGTCGCGGGTGATCCTGCTGACCGATTCCAACAGCCGCGTGCCGGTGCTGTTGCAACCTTCGGGCCAACGCGCGCTGCTGAGCGGCGACAACAGCGCCATGCCGGTGCTTGAATTCATCGAACTGCCCGATGACATCCGCCCCGGCGACCGGGTGGTCAGTGCCTCGGACGGCGGGGTATTTCCCCCAGGACTGCTGGTAGGCGAGGTATTGCAGGGCTCGGACCGGCGGTTGCGCGTGCGCCTGGCGGCCGATTTCGGACGGCTCGATTTTCTGCGCGTGCTGCGCTCGCGCCCTGCCGAACGCATCGGGCAATCCGGCGCCTTGCTGCGCCCGCTCGACGCCACCGGCATGCCATTCGATCCGGTCGCGGGCGCGGCGCCGGATGACGATGGCACCGCGCCCGATGGCACCGCCGATGAATGAGGGGCTGCGCTTCGACACGCTGGCCTTTCTGGGCCTCTATCTGCTGATTGCCGCGCTGGCGATGTTGCTGCGCCTGCTGCCGCTCGATCTGACCGGCGGCGGCTTGCCGGGCCCGGACCTGTTGCTGTGCCTGACGATGGGCTGGTTGCTGCGCCGCCCGGCGCATCTGCCGGCGCCGGTGATCGGGCTGGTGTTTCTGGTCGAGGATCTTTTCACCCTGCGCCCGCCGGGGCTATGGGCGCTGAGCGTGCTGCTGGGCACCGAGTTCCTGCGCCGCCGCGAAGCCGTCGTGCGCGAAATCAACCTGGCGCTGGAATGGGCGATGGTGGCCGTGGTGATGGTGGCCATGACACTGGCCTATCGGCTGGTTCTGGCAATTGTGATGGTGCCGCAGCAACCGCTGGACTTGAGCTTGATCAAACTTGCCTTCACAGTAGCGGCCTATCCGCTGGTGGTTGTGGTGCTGCATTTCGTGCTGCGGGTGCGCAAACCCGCCACCGGCGAGGTTGACGAACTGGGACGCCGCCTATGAAACGCCCCGCCAAGGACACCGCCGAGAGCGTGCGCACGATCTCGCGCCGCGCTGCCCTGCTGGGCGGTGTGCAATTGGTATTCGCCGGCGCTCTGGTGCTGCGCATGCGCAAGATGCAGGTCACCGAGGCCGACCAGTTTCGCCTCATGGCCGAGGAAAACCGCATCAACATCCGTCTGCTGCCACCCGCGCGCGGGCTGATCCAGGACCGCAACGGCACGGTGCTGGCCGGCAATGTGCAGAACTACCGCGTGGTTGTGGTACGCGAGGATGCCGGCGATCCGCGCGCCGCACTGGAACGGCTGGCGCGGCTGATTCCGCTGAGCACCGACGAGATAGACCGCGCCGTTCGTGAAATCATGCGCCATCGCCCCTTCGTGCCGGTCACCATTGCCGACCGGCTGAACTGGGAAGAGGTTGCGCGCGTGGCGGCAAATGCCCCGGCGCTTCCCGGCGTCACGCCCGAGGTCGGATTTTCCCGCCACTACCCGTTCCAGCACGAATTCGCGCATATCGTCGGCTATGTCGGCCCGGTTTCCGAGGCCGATCTGGCAGCGCGCGAAACGCCCGAGCCGCTGCTGATGATCCCTCGCTTCCAGATCGGCAAGGTGGGCGTGGAGCGCGAACTGGAGGAAAGCCTGCGCGGCTCGGCCGGGCACCGGCGCATCGAGGTCAATGCCGTGGGCCGCGAGATGCGCGAACTCGACCGTCAGGAGGGCGATCCGGGCCTGAATGTCCAGCTTACGCTGGACCGCGCGCTGCAGGCTTTCACTCAGGCGCGGCTGGAGGGGCACAGCGCCTCGGCGGTGGTCATGGAGGTGGCCACCGGCGACATCCTGGCGATTGCCTCGGCGCCCTCCTTTGACCCAAATCTCTTCGTTCGCGGCATTTCCGTCGCCGATTTCAACGAGCTGCGCGAAAACACCTTCCGCCCGCTGTCGAACAAGACGGTTCAGGGTGCCTATCCGCCCGGCTCGACCTTCAAGATGGTCACCGCACTGGCGGCTTTCGAAGCCGGCCTCGTCACCCCGGACGAGCGCATCTTCTGCCCCGGCCATCTGGACGTGTCGGACCGCCGCTTCCATTGCTGGAACCGCTCGGGGCATGGGCGGGTCAATCTGGTGGCGGCGCTGTCGGAAAGCTGCGACGTCTATTTCTACGAACTGGCCCAGCGCGCCGGCATCGACCGCATCAACGCCATGGCCGAACGGCTGGGGCTGGGGCTGCGCTATGATCTGCCGCTTTCAGGCATGTCGCCGGGATTGAACCCGTCGCGCGAATGGAAGCGTGAGCGGCGCGGCGCGGAATGGCTGGTGGGCGACACGATCAATGCCTCGATCGGCCAGGGTTTCGTGTTGTCCACGCCTTTGCAGCTTGCGGTGATGACGGCGCGGCTGGCCACCAACCGCGCGGTGCTGCCGCGTCTGGTGCGCGCCATCGACGGAATCGAACAGCCGGTGCCCGAGTTCGCCCCCCTCAATCTGGCCGCCAATGCGCTGAACCTGATCCGGCGCGGCATGTGGGAATGTTCCAACCATACGCGCGGCACGGCCTATTCCTCGCGCATCGTGGCGGCAGAGATGCGCATGGCCGGCAAGACCGGCACCAGCCAGGTGTTTTCGATCACCGCCGCCGAACGCGCGGCCGGGATCCGCCGGCAGGATCAACTGCCCTGGAACCGCCGCGACCATGCGCTCTTCGTGGCCTATGCCCCGGAAACCGAGCCGCGCTACGCGGTTTCCGTGATCGTCGAGCACGGCGGTGGCGGCTCGACGGTGGCCGCCCCGATCGCCCGCGACATCATCCTGGCGACGCAGGCCGGCGGGCTGCCCCCGCTTGACGCCTATCCGCAACCGCAGCGCAACCGGATCGAGGCGATGATCCGCGAAATCAGCGATCGCATCGGTCCGCTCGACGCTCCGGGCGCGGAACGGAGCCGGGCATGAGCTATCTGGAATACAACGTCAAATACACCCCGAGCGGGCTGGCCAAGGTGCTCTATGTCAACTGGGCGCTGGTGCTGCTTCTGGCGGCGGTGGCCTCGGTGGGCTTCCTGATGCTCTATTCGGTGGCCGGCGGTGCGCTTTCGCCCTGGGCTGAAACCCAGATGCGCCGTTTCGCGCTGGGGCTGGGGCTGATGTTCTTCGTGGCTTTCGTGCCGCTGTGGTTCTGGCGTTCGATGGCCGGGCTGGCCTATGCGGTCTCGGTGCTGCTGCTTCTGGGGGTGGAGTTCTTCGGCTCGGTCGGCATGGGTGCCCAGCGCTGGCTGGAACTGGGCCCGATCCGGCTGCAACCCTCGGAAATGGCCAAGATCACGGTGATCATGGCAATGGCGGCCTATTACGACTGGCTCGATATCCGGCGCAGCTCGCATCCGCTGTGGGTGCTTGTGGCGGTGGTGCTGATCATCCTGCCGGCCTTTCTGGTGCTGCGCCAGCCCGATCTCGGCACGGCGCTGCTGATCCTGGGCGGGGGCGGGCTGGTGATGTTCTTTGCCGGGGTCAGCCTTTGGTATTTTGGCGTGGTGCTGGCCACCGGCGGCGGGCTGGTGGCGCTGATCATCGCCTCACGCGGCACCGACTGGCAACTGATCAAGGACTATCAGTTTCGCCGTATCGACAGCTTTCTGGACCCCTCGCTCGATCCGCTGGGCGCGGGCTATCACATCAACCAGGCAATGATCGCCATGGGATCGGGCGGCTGGTCTGGGCGCGGCTTCATGCAGGGCACGCAATCACGGCTCAACTTCCTGCCTGAAAAGCACACCGATTTCATCTTCACCACGCTCGCCGAGGAGTTCGGCTTCATCGGCGGGGTGTCGTTGCTGGTGCTCTATCTGGCGATCATCATCACCTGCGTCGTCGCGGCGCTGCAAAGCCGCAACCGCTTTGCCTCGTTGCTGATCCTGGGTATTGCCGGCAACTTCTTTCTCTACTTTGCAGTCAACATGGCGATGGTCATGGGCCTGGCGCCGGTCGTCGGCGTGCCGCTGCCGCTGGTATCCTATGGCGGCTCGGCGATGATCATGATCCTGCTTGGCTTTGGCCTGGTGCAAAGTGCCTGCGTCCACAGACCAAGGGAGCGCTCATGACCGCCATCATCCTGTTTGCCGCCGGTGCCCGCAACTGGCCCGAATGGCGCGCGCCACTTGAAGCGGCGCTGAGCGCGGCCGGGGTGGACGCGCGCCTGGTTACCGAGGCCGCGCCCGAGGTGGTGGATTTCATGATCTACGCGCCCGGTGGCGATACGCCTGCCGATTTCACGCCCTTCACGCGCTGCAAGGCGGTGCTCAGCCTCTGGGCCGGAGTCGAGCGTATCGTCGGCAATGCCACGCTCACCCAGCCACTGTGCCGCATGGTCGATCCCGGCCTGACGCAGGGCATGGTGGAATATGTGGTGGGCCATGCGATGCGCTTTCATCTGGGCCTTGATGCGGTGCTGGCGGCGCAGGGCGGGGCCTGGAAACAGGTGATCCCGCCGCTGGCCAGCGAGCGCCCGGTGGCGATTCTGGGGCTGGGCGCACTGGGCGCGGCCTGCGC
Source organism: Pararhodobacter sp. (assembly GCA_046295695.1). Lineage (GTDB taxonomy): Bacteria > Pseudomonadota > Alphaproteobacteria > Rhodobacterales > Rhodobacteraceae > Pararhodobacter. The sequence goes on from JBKBMS010000015.1 coordinate 30,693, forward strand.
GCAGGCACTCGCCGGGCTGGGCTTTCCGGTCATGGGCTGGAGCCGGCGGCCAAAGGCGCTGCCCGGGATCGACTGCCACCATGGCGCGACCGGGCTGGCCACGGTGCTGGAGCGCGCACAGATCGTGGTGACGCTGCTGCCCGCCACCGCTGATACCGAGAACCTGCTTGATACCCCCGCGCTCGCGCGCCTGCCCCATGGCGCGGCGATCATCAACCCCGGGCGCGGCACGCTGATCGAGGATGCGGCGCTGCTGGCGGCGCTGGAGCGCGGGCAGGTGGGCCATGCCACGCTCGATGTCTTCCGCACCGAGCCGCTGCCCGCCGATCATCCCTACTGGGCGCATCCGTGCGTAACCGTGACACCGCATATCGCCGCCGATACCCGCCCCTCCAGCGCCGCGCGCGTGATCGCCGAAAATGTGCGCCGCGCTCTGGCCGGCGAGCCGCTGCTGCATCTTGTTGATCGCACGGCGGGGTACTGAGCAGGCCAAGAAACGGGTGGTTCAGCGCCGCAGCGCCTGCACCAGCCCCGCCCCGCCGACCGAGCCGGCAAAGAAGGCCGCCGCCGCCGCCACGATGCTGGGCCCGGCGGGCGTATCCAGCGTCAATGACATGCCCAGCCCCAGCACCACGGCCGCAGCGCCAAGCGCCACCGCCAGAACGGCCATGCCTTCGGGCGTGCGGGCATAGACACGCGCCGCCGCCGCCGGCACCAGCAGCATCGCGGCGATCAGCAGCGCCCCCACCACCTTCAGCGCCGCCGCCACCACCAGCGCCAACGCCACCACCAGCACCAGCCGTTCGCGCGCCGGCTCGATGCCGCCGCTTTGCGCCAGTTCCTCACTGATCGTCGCCGCCAGAAGCGCCCGCCAGCGCCACAGCATCAGCCCCGCCACCAGCGCCGAACCCAGCCCGATCAGCGCCAGTTCGCCCCAGGTGACGGTGAGAATGTCGCCGAACAGATAGGCGCTCAGATCGACGCGCACGCGTGGCAGGAACGACACCGCCACCAGACCCAGCGCCAGCGCTGAATGGGCCAGTACGCCAAGGGTGGTATCCATCGCCCAGCCGCGCCCGGCCAGCGTGGAAACCAGCACCGCCATGGCCAGCGCCGTAACCAGCGTGCCGACAAAGACCGAAACCGAAAACGCCAGCGCCAGCGCCACGCCCAGGATCGCGGCATGCGCCGTGGCATCGCCGAAATAGGCCATCCGGCGCCAGATGACGAAACAGCCCAACGGCCCGGCCGCCAGCGCAACCATGAAACCCGCCAGGCCGGCGCGCAGGATGAAATCATCAATGAGCATGGTCGTGGCTGTGGTTTTTCCGGTCGTCGTGGTGATGGTCGTGGTCGTGGTCGTGGTCGTGCTGATGATCGTGGTTGTGCTGATAAAGCGCCAGCGCCCCGCCCGTGCCCAGGCCAAACAACGCGCGGTATTCCGGCGCGTTGGAGACGACGCTGGGCGCGCCCTCACAGCAGATATGACCATTGAGGCAGATCACCCGGTCCGAGGCGCTCATCACCACATGCAGGTCATGGCTGACCGACAAGACCGCGCAGCCGATCTCGCGGCGCACATCCTCGATCAGGCGATAGAAGGCGGCAATGCCAGGCTGGTCCAGCCCCTGGGTCGGCTCGTCCAGCGCCAGAAGTTGCGGCTTGCCGGCCAGCGCCTGCGCCAGCAGAACGCGCTGGAACTGCCCGCCCGACAGCGTGCCCATCGGTCGCTCGGCCACCCCCGGCACCCCGACGCGTGCCAGCAGCGCCTCGATCGCCGCGCCGTCGAGCGGTTGCAGCAGGCGCAGGAAGCGGCCGACGCTCAAGGGCAGGTTCGGGTCCAGATGCAGCCGCTGCGGCACATAGCCGATACGCAGCCCCGCACGCCGCTGCACCCGCCCGGTTCGGGGCCGCACCATGCCCAGAACGGCACGCAGGAAGCTCGATTTCCCGGCTCCGTTCGGCCCCACGATGGTGACGATCTCGCCCGGCTGGATGGTAAAGTTCACGCCGCTCAGCACCGGCGGCGCGGCGCCATAGGCCACGCTCACCTGCGCGGCGGTGATCAGCGCGCCGCTCATGCCGGCTCGCCGCTCGCGCGGCATTCCGGGCACAGACCGGCGGCTTCGATGCTGGCGCGTTCGATGACAAAGCCGGTGGCTGCGGCGCTGGTGTCAAGCGCGGCGCGCAAGGCACCGGCAGGGATCTCGGCCACGGCGTTGCAGGCGCGACAGATCAGGAAGGCGGCGTGATGCTCCTCGCCGGGATGGGCGCAGGCGGCAAAGGCATTGATCCGCCGGATGCGATGGGCCAGCCCGTTTTCGACCAGAAAATCGAGCGCGCGGTAGGCCACCGGCGGCTGATGGCCAAACCCCTCTTCGGCCAGCCGCTCAAGCACCTCATAGGCGCCCATCGCGCCATGGCGTTCCAGCAAGATCTCCAGCGTGCGCCGTCGTACCGGGGTCAGGCGCAACCCGCGTGCGGCGATCACCCGCTCGGCCTCGCGCAGGGTGGTCTGCACGCAATGTCCGTGGTCATGGGGGTGAAAGGCGGCACTCGGCATGGCAGGACTCATGGGTTGCGCAGTTGACATGATATAATATAACGTTACTTAGCCCTCAGATTTCAAGTGATCCACGGAGCACCCAATGCGATACCCCAACCTGCGCCATGGCGCCAGCCTCGCCGCCCTCGTCACCGCGTTTTCGGCCAATCCGGCACTGGCCGATACGCCGCGCATCGTTGCCGACATGCCGGTCACCCATTCGCTGGTTTCGATGGTTCTGGGCGATCTGGGCCGGGCGGAGCTGCTGCTGGAGCGGGGCGCCGATCCACACAGTTTCCAGTTGCGGCCCTCGCAGGCCCGCGCCGTCGCGCAGGCCGATCTGGTGGTCTGGATGGGCGAGGATCTCACCCCCTGGATGGCCCGCGCGGTCAGTTCGCTTGCCACCGGCGCGGTGATGGAACTGCTTGATGCCGAGGGCATCGAGTTGCAGCCCTATGCCGAGGCGCGCCTGACCGGCGCCGCCGCAGAGCACGGGCACAGCCATGGGCATGGGCATTCGCATGACCATGACGGTCATGACCACGACCATGATGACCATGGGCGCGACGATCACGGGCATGATGATCATGCGCACGACGATCACGGGCACGACGGGCATGAACATGATGAGCACGGGCACGACGATCATGCGCACGGGCATAGCCACGACCATGACCATGACCATGACCATGACCATGACCATGATGACGCCCATGAGCATGAGGACCACAGCCATGATCATGGGCATGATGATCACGGGCATGACGATCACGGGCATGGGCATGGGCACGGCGACCACGGGCATCACCACCACGGCGATTTCGACCCGCACGCCTGGATGAACCCCCACAACGCCGAGATCTGGGTGCAGGCAATCGGGGCACGGCTGGCGGCGATGGATCCCGCCCATGCCGAGACCTACACCGCGAATGCCACAGCCGCAGCCGAACGCATCGAGGCGCTGGAATCCGAGCTTGCGGCCATGCTCGCCCCTCTCGGCGATGCCGGGCTGGTAATGTATCACGATGCCTATGGCTATCTGGCCAGCGCCTTCGGGCTCAATGTGCTGGGCACCGTGGCGCTTGGCGATGCCGTCGATCCCGGCGCCGCCCGGCTCAGCGCGATCCGCGCCAGCCTTGAGCAATCCGGGGCGGTCTGCATCTTCCCCGAGGTCAATCACCCCGATGCCTATATCGCGCTGGTCAGCGAGGGAGCCTCGGTGCGGGTGGGCGCCGCGCTCGACCCGGAAGGCGTGATGCTGGAGCCCGGTGCCATGCTCTACGAGACGCTGATGCGTTCCATGGCGCAGGCCATCGTCGATTGCGTTGCCGAAGGCTGAACGCGCCAAACCGGCGCACTATCAGCACCAACCGCCATCCCGGCGCCGTCATCCCCCCGGCGGCGCCGGTTTTTCAGTCGGTTTTCAGCCCCTTGCCTTGCCCCTGCATGCCCCCGGCCACCTCTTCGGTGGCTTCAGCGGCCAGTTCCCTGGGCAGCAGCAGATTGAGCACTATGGCGATCAATGCCGCCGGCAAGAGCCCGGTTGACAGCAGCACGCGCGGTGTGTCGGGCAAGTGCTGAAGGGCGCCGGGCTCAAGTTGCAGGCCAAAGCCGACCGAAAGCGCGACCGCGAAGATCACCATGTTGCGCCGGTTCCAAAGCACATCTGAGAGCATGTTGATCCCTGCCGCGCAGACCATGCCGAACATCACCACCACACCCCCGCCCAGCACCTCGATCGGCACCGAGGCCACCACCGCGCCGATCTTGGGCACAAAACCGCACAGGATCAGAAACAACGCGCCGATGGTCGCCACATGGCGGCTCATCACCCCGGTCATGGCGATCAGCCCGACATTCTGGCTGAACGAGGTATTGGGCAGCGCGCCGAACAGCCCCGCCAGCGCCGAGCCGAAACCATCGGCATAGGTGGCGCCGGTGATCTCGCGGTCGGTGGCATCGCGACCCGCGCCGCCCCTGGTGATCCCCGCGACATCGCCCACCGTCTCGATCGCCGAAACAAAGGCCATGAGGCAAAACCCGATCACCGCCGCAACCGAAAATTCGAACCCGAAGCGCAAGGGCTGCGGCACCGCCAGCCAGTCGGCGCGCTCAACCGGGGTGAAGCTGACTACACCCAGAAGCCAGGCATAGGCATAGCCCGCCAGCAGCCCGATCAGCACCGCCGCCACCGCCCACATGCCACGGGCATAGAACTTCACCCCCAGCGTGACCAGGATCACCACCAGCGCGATCGACCAGCTTTGCGCATTGCCGTATTCCGGCGTGCCGATACGCGGCACGCCACCGGCCGAATACTGGATGCCCACACGCACCAGAGCCAGCCCGATCATCAGCACCACCAGCCCCGTCACCAGCGGCGGCAGGGCGAAGCGGATGCGCCCGATCACCCGGCCCAGCGCCGCATGAAACAATCCGCCCGCCAGCACCCCGCAGGTGATCATCGCCATCGCCTCGACGCCTTTTCCCGCCACCAGCGGGATCATCACCGGGATGAAGGCAAAGGAGGTGCCCTGCACGATCGGCAGCCGCGCACCGACCGGCCCGGCACCGATGGTCTGCAACAGCGTCGCCACCCCGGCAAAGAGCATCGACATCTGGATCATGTAGGTCAGGTCGGGGAAGCCGGCAGCGGCCTGATCGGAACCGAAGCCGAACCCCGCCGCGCCAGCGACAATAATCGCCACCGTCACATTGGAAACGAACATCGCCAGAACATGCTGAATCCCCAGCGGGATAGCCTGATGGAGCGGCGGCATGTAATCCGGGTCGCGCAATTGCGCGGGCGTGCCGATGGAATGGGTGGCCATGGTTGGTCCTTTCCTGCTTCGGGCGCCTGCCCGCTGTGCTTTCCCCGGCCCGCCCCCCTGCCGGGCTATTGCCGCTCGATGGTCCAGGGGGTTTCAAACCAGTGTTCTTCCAGATTGGCGCTGGTGCCGATGCGGTCGACCACCGCGAAAAGCCCCGGCGCGGCCAGCGGCGTAAGCACCCCATGCCAGATGCCACGGTGCAGATTGATGCCCTGTGCGCCATCGGTGAGAAAGGCGCGCGGCGGCACGGCCGGGGCCTCGGCGACCACCACCAGAAAGGGATGTTGCGTCATTGGAACAAACGCCTGGCTGCCCTCAGGGTGACGCTCGATCATCTCCAGCCGGTAGGGCAGCGCGCGCGGCTCGGCCAGAAAGACCGAGATCCCGGCACGACCCGGCGGGGATGTCCCGGCGCCGAAATCAAGCCGGGCGCGGTCATGGTAGCGCCCGCAAAGCCCCTGATTGATGCGCCGGTCGGGGGTGCCGCGGGCCTCCAGCACATCGCCGAAAGGGGCAAATGTGGCGGCGGTGAGCGGCTCAGTGCGAAGGGTTCGGGTGCGGAGGGTTCGGATCATGCTGGGTTTCCTGTGGCACGGGGGGGGGGGGGGGGGGGGGGGCCGCCGCCGCCCCGGGCGCGGGC
>JBKBMS010000015.1:36718-59935 GCA_046295695.1 Pararhodobacter sp.
TGCCCCCGGACCCCCGGGATATTTTCGGCACAAAGACGGACGCGGTGCCTAGGCCGACCAGGGCCCGCGCAGATGGGCGTGACGGTTGACATCCTTGTAGAGCAGGTAGCGGAACGGGCCGGGGCCGGCGGCATAGCAGGCCTGCGGGCAATACGCGCGCAGCCATATGAAATCGCCCGCCTCGACCTCGACCCAGTCGCGGTTGAGCTTGTAGACCGCCTTGCCTTCAAGCACGTAAAGCCCATGCTCCATGACATGGGTTTCCTCGAAAGGGATCACGCCACCGGGCTGGAAGGTGACGATATTGACATGCATGTCATGGCGCAGATCGGCGGGATCGACAAAGCGGGTGGTGGCCCAGCGCCCTTCGGTATCGGGCATGGCGATGGGGGGGATGACGCGTTCATTGGTGACGAAGGCTTCGGGGCGTTCGATGCCGGGGGCACCTTCCCAGAGCTTGCGATACCAGTGAAACCGCGCCGGCTCGCGCCCCTCGGCAAGCAGCGTCCAGCGGCTGCCGGCGGGGATATAGGCATAGCCGCCGGCGTCAAGTTCATGGCCTTGCCCGTTGATGGTGAGCGTCAGCACCCCGGCAGTGACGAAGATCACATGCTGCGCGCCGGCCTCGGCATCGGGGGCATCGGAGCCGCCGCCGGGCTGAACCTCCATCACATATTGGCTGAAGGTCTCGGCGAAGCCGGAAAGCGGGCGGGCGAGCACCCAGAGCCTGGTCTTGCGCCAGCCGGGCAGATGGCTGGTGACGATATCGGAAAAACAGCCGCGCGGGATGACGGCATAGCTTTCGGTGAAAACCGCACGCTGGGTCATCAGCGCGGTTTGTGGCGGCAGCCCGCCGGGGGGGGTGTAATAGGCACTCATGCCAGCATGTCCTGAAGCCGGAGTTCGGCAATACGTTCAACCTGCGTGCAGGCGGTGGCAAATTCGGTTTCGGTGTCGTTGGCAAGACGCGCGTGAAAGGCCGCCATGATGCCTTGCTTGTCGTGGTCGCGCACGGCGAGGATGAAGGGAAAGCCGTGTTTGGCAACATAGGCGGTGTTGAGCGCTTCGAAGGTGGCGCGCTCTTCGTCGGTCAGCGCATCAAGCCCGGCGCTGGCCTGTTCATGGGTGGATTCCGGGGTCAGCCTGCGCGCCCGCGCCAGCTTGCCAGCAAGATCGGGATGAGCGCGCAGCACCCCAAGCCGCTCCTCCCGGCTGGCGGCACGAAACATCCGGCACAGCGCATTGTGCAGCCCCCCCGGCCTGTCATGCGCGGGGCCAAGCTCCAGTGCCCAGGCGCGTTCGGCGATCCAGGGGGAATGTTCGAAAATGCCACCGAAGCGCGCCACAAAGGTTTCGCGATCAAGCGCCGAGGGGCGCTCGCGCCGGCGATGCGGATGGCGCGCGGCCCAATGCGCGGCAATCTCGCCGCGGGTGGCAAACCAGGCGCCGCCTTTTTCCGCGACATGATCCAGAAAGCGGATCAGCCCGGCGATCTTGCCCGGGCGGCCAATGAGCCGGCAATGCAGCCCGATGGAGAACATCCGCCCGCCCTCGGCATGGAGCACGTCGAAACTGTCCTTCAGATACCGGAAGAACTGCTCGCCCTCGATATAACCCGGCGCGGTGGCGAAGCGCATGTCATTGGCCTCAAGCGTATAGGGCAGCACCAGTTGGTCGCGCGCGCCGACCTCGCGCCAATAGGGCAGATCGTCGTCATAGGTATCGGAGATCCAGTCGAACAGACCGACCTCGGCGGTCAGGCGGACGGTATTCATGGAACAGCGCCCGGTATACCAGCCGCGCGGCGGGGTGCCCACGACCTCGGTGTGCAGGCGCACGGCCTCAATGATCTGGGCGCGCTCCTCGTCCTCGGGCATGTCGCGGTGTTCAACCCATTTCAGCCCGTGGCTGGCGATCTCCCAGCCGGCGGATTTCATCGCCGCCACCTGCGCGGGGTTTCGCGCCAGCGCCGAGGCCACGCCATAGATCGTCACCGGCAGGGCGCGGGCGGTGAACAGCCGATGCAGCCGCCAGAACCCGGCCCGTGCGCCATAATCATAGAGCGATTCCATGTTCCAGTGGCGCTGTCCCGGCCATGGCTGGGCCCCGGCGATGTCTGAGAGGAATGCCTCGGACTGGGCATCGCCATGCAGCAGGCAGTTCTCGCCGCCCTCTTCATAATTCAGCACCAGGCTGATGGCGACGCGCGCGCCGCCGGGCCAGTCGGCCTGCGGCGGATGGGCGCCATGGCCGGTGAAATCGCGCGGATAACGAGGGGGATCTTGCACGCTTGAACCTGCTGCTTGGGTGATCGGCAAATCAGAGAGCCCCCCGCAACGCAGGGCGCACGCCTTCAATCTAGCCGAAAGAATGGCTCCGTTTTTTCAAAATATCCATGAAAGACCTTTCCAGCGTCTTCAGGCTGGCCTTTGCGCGCGATTGCGCCACAATGGCCGCAACCGGCGAAGGAGAGTGCAATGCCAGGATACCTGACCACCCATGTTCTGGACACCGCGCGAGGCCTGCCGGCAGCGGGGCTGAAAATTGCGCTCTACCGGCTGAACGGCACGCAGCGCAGCCTGCTTGCCGAAACCGCCACCAATGCCGACGGGCGCACCGACGCACCGATTCTGCCGCAGGCAGATTTCGCGCCGGGCCGCTATGAGCTGGTGTTTCATGCCGGCGAGTATCTGCGCGCCACGGGCCAGGCGGGGGCGGAGCCGCTCTTTCTGGATGAGGTGCCGATCCGCTTTGGCATGAGCGACGGCGCGGCGCATTACCATGTGCCGCTCCTGCTGTCGCCCTTTGGCTATTCAACCTATCGGGGCTCCTGATCGGGCGTTGACCTTGGCCCGGCGCGGCGGGATGATCCGCCGAACCCGGAGACCCCATGCCCGATACCCTGCTGCTTCATGCCCCCGTCGCCTTGCACCAGACCAATGGCGCCTTGCTACTGGAGGATCAGGCCTGCAACGGGCTGCGGCTCTGGGCCGATCATTTCGAGCGATTGCTGGTGGTGATGCCGCTCAATCCCGCACCGCCACCGCCGGCCTGGGTGCCGGTTTCGGGCCTCGGCCCGACGCTCGCGCGCATCGAATTCATCACCATGCCCTGGGCCTACCGGCCTGACCACTTCTTGCGCGCGGTGCCGGAAGGACGCCGACGCCTGCGCGCGGCCATCGAGCGGTGCGACTATCTGGGCTTCGCCATTGGCGGGTTGTTCGGCGATTGGGGCGCGCTGGGCGCCTGGCAGGCGCATCGAATGGGCAAGCCCTTCTATATCTGGACCGACCGGGTGGAATCGGAGGTGGTGCGCCGGCTGGGAGATGCCCGGCTGGCACCCGGCCTGCCCTGGCGACGACGGCTGCGCGCGCGGCTGGAGCATCGGCCGATGGCGGCGCTGGAGCGCGCACTGATCCGGCGCGCGGCGCTGGGGCTGTTTCACGGGCGCGAGACCTTCGAGACCTACGCGCCGCACTGCCGCAATCCGCAACTGGTGCATGACATCCATCTGAAACCCGCCGATCACATTGCCCCCGATGCGCTGGCGCAAAAAATCTCCAAGGCCGACGCGGGACCGCTGCGCATCGTCTATACCGGGCGCGCCGATGCCATGAAGGGAACGGGCGACTGGCTGGCGGCGCTGGAGGCGCTGGCGCGACGCGGGGTCGATTTCCGCGCCCGCTGGCTGGGCGACGGGCCGGATCTGGCCATGATGCGCGCGCGAATCGCAGCGGGGCCACTGGCGGGCAAGGTGGAGCTGCCGGGTTTCGTGCGTGATCGCGGCGCGGTTCTGGAAGCGTTGCGCGCGGCGCATCTGATGCTCTTTTGTCACCAGACGCCCGAATCGCCGCGCTGCCTGATCGAGGCGCTGGCCTCGGGCTGCCCGATCATCGGCCATGACAGCGCCTTTCCTGCCGATCTGATTGCCGGCCATGGTGGCGGCTGGCTGACACCCCCTGGCAACACCGAGGCGCTGGCGGATGCGCTGGCGAGACTGGCAGGCGAGCGCAACCACCTTGCGGGGCTGATCGCGGCCGCGGCGCGCGACGGCGCGCCCTTCACCGATGAGGCGGTGTTCCGCCACCGTGCCGAACTGATCCGCGCGCATTTGCCGCGCGCGCGCTGATGCAGCCCCTCAGGCGTCGAGGGCATCGCGCAGCATGGCGCGCCCCAGCCAGGGAATGCTGCCCGCCAACCGGATCATCCCGTTTCGCAGCATTCGCACCGGCACCGAGCGGGACTGGACCACCTTGCGGCCACGCTCCGAAAAGGCGATGACGCGCCGGCCCTCACGATGGCGCGCGGCGTGATAGCCCTCCAGACCGCCGCGTTCGCCGGCCAGCCGCGCCGCCAGATCGGCGGCATCGGCCACCCCCAGATTGAGCCCGCGCCCGCCGACCGGCGAATGGCAATGCGCGGCATCGCCGGCCAGATACACCCTGCCCAGCGCATAGCGAGGCACCTGCCGCACCGCGATAGTGAAGCGATCTGCCCGGATCAGCCGTCGCACCGGCATGGCAACCGGCAAGGCGGCGAGCGCATCGGGCAAACTGCAAACCACACGAAACCGCCCCGGACTCAGCGGCAGCACAACCGCCACCTGCCCCTGCGGCAACAAGAAGCCCTTGAACCAGTTCCAATCTGGCCAGGCATCGCTTTCGACATCGGCAATCGACCATTCGCCGGGCAGATCAATGCCCTCGAACGGCAGGCCCAGCGCGCCCCGCACCGCGCTGCGCACACCATCGGCACCGACCACGTAATCATAGACCGCCTCACCCCGGCTGGTGCGCACCTGAACGCCGCCCGCATGCTGTTCCAGGCCCAGAAACCGCTCGCCATAGCGCAGGCTGCCGCCATGGCGCTCCAGCGCGGCGGCCAGAATGGCCTCGGTGCGATCCTGGGCCAGCGCCCAGATCCGCGCCCGGCCCTGCGCCGGCAGCGTGATCCGTGCCAGGGGTGCCGCGCCATCATGAAAGATCACCCCGGCAGGGTGCACGGACTGCGCGTCGATCTCGGCGGCAACCCCTGAGGGCACAAGAATATCCATGCTCGACGGCAAGATCCCCACCGCGCGCGACAATTGCGACGGCCCCGCACGCCGCTCGATCAGATCGGCGGATATGCCGCGGCGCGCCAGTTCCACCGCAGCGGTCAGCCCGGTGGGTCCGGCACCAACGATCAGCACCTTCATCGCGCCCTCCCGGCCCTCACGCCCCCGTCCGGCCCCCGCCCCGGCACATGCCGGCGCGCCACAAGTTTGCGGGCAATCCCGGCTGCGATCAAGCCGGTGCACAAAAACCACAGGGCCGGCAGCACCGACGGCAGGCCCGCAGGGACTGTTACCGCGCGCGCTCCCGTGACAAGCTGGGCCAGCGCCGTCCCGGCGTGACCACCCTGCCTGCCGCCCGTAACTGGAAAGATACCATGGCCCTAGCCAACCGCATCGAGGATCCCGCCCCACCCCGTGCGGCCCTGGCGCACCCGTGCAGCCCTGTCGCGCCGGGGTGCCGGCGATGAGCGGGCTTGTGCGCGTCGGCGCCAACGAATGGTATCGCATCCGCAAGCTCGATGACGGCGTGACCTGGATCGACGAGCCACATATCGCGGAGTTCTACCGCTGCAACATCTGGCATGTGCGCGGGCGTACGCGCGACATGCTGGTCGATAGCGGCATGGGGGTGGTTTCCTTGCGCGAATGGGTGCCGCTGGTCAGCGAGCGCCCGCTCGATGCCGTGGCCAGTCACACCCATTTCGACCATATCGGCTGCCACCATGAATTTCCCAGCCGGCTATGCCACGCCGCCGAAGCCGATCTGCTGGCGCATCCCACCCGCGAAAACACCTTCGCCGACAAATATGTGCGCGATGACATCTTCACCGCCCTGCCGCCCGCGCCTTACCAGTCTACGCGCTATGCGGTGAAAGCCGCCCCCGCCACGCGCATCCTGCACGATGGCGATGTCATCGATCTGGGCGATCGCCATTTCGAGGTGATCCATACCCCGGGCCATTCACCCGGCGGCATTGCGCTCTGGGAAGCCGCCACCGGCCTGCTGATTTCCGGCGATATCGTTTATGATGGCGAGTTGATCGAAGGCACCGGCGCCGAAGAGCAGGCACAATACATCGCCAGCATGGAACGGCTGCTGGCGCTGCCGGTGCGCATGGTCCATGGTGGGCATTTCCCCAGCTATTCGGGCGAACGCCATCGCCAGATCATCACCGAATGGCTGAAGCAAAAGGAGGTTCGGGCATGATCGAAAAACGCCAGTTCTATATCAACGGCCAATGGGTCGAGCCGACCGCGCCCGATGAGCATGCGGTGATCAACCCCGCCACTGAAGAGCCCGTGGCGGTGATCTCGATGGGCCGCGCCGCTGACGTCGACCGCGCGGTGAATGCCGCCAGCGCCGCCTTCGCCGCCTGGGCCATCACGCCGCCCGCCCAACGCCGTGCCCTGGTCGAGCGTCTGCTGGAAATCTACCGCGCGCGCTACGAGGAAATGGTGCAGGCGATCACGCTGGAACTGGGCGCGCCACTGAGCATGTGCCGCGCGCAGCAGGCGGATGTCGGTGTGGGGCATCTTGAGGGGTTCTTGCGCGCCTTTGACCGGATTGAATGGCGTGAGCGGCTGGACAATGGCGACATTTTGCTGCGCGAGCCGATCGGTGTGTGCGGGCTGATCACGCCGTGGAACTGGCCGGTCAACCAGATCGTGCTGAAGGTCATTCCGGCGCTGCTGGCGGGCTGCACCTGCGTGCTCAAACCCTCGGAGCTGACCCCGCTCAGTGCCATGCTTTACGCCGAGATGATCCACGAGGCGGGCTTCCCGCCCGGCGTGTTCAATCTGGTCAACGGCGCGGGTGAAGAGGTGGGCGCAGCCCTTTCACGCCATCCGGATGTGGCGATGATGTCCTTCACCGGCTCCACCCGCGCCGGCGTGGCGGTCAGCCGCGACGCCGCGCCCAGCGTCAAGCGGGTGGCGCTGGAGTTGGGCGGCAAGTCCCCCAACCTGATCTTTGCCGATGCCGAACTGGAGGCCCGCGTGCCGGCCAGTCTGGCCGAGGTGTTCAACAATACCGGGCAAAGCTGCGATGCGCCTACCCGGCTGCTGGTGGAACGTTCGGTCTATGACCATGTCGCGGCACTCGCCACCGAGGCCGCAAAGGCGCAGGCCGTGGGCGACCCGACGCAGGAGGGCGATCACATCGGCCCGCTGGTCAGCGCGCTGCAATTCGGCCGGGTGCAGGCGCTCATCGAGGCCGGCATCAACGAGGGGGCAACCCTGCTCGCCGGCGGCCCCGGCCGACCCGAGGGCTTCAACCGCGGCTATTTCGTACGTCCCACCGTCTTTGGCGATGTAAACAACCAGATGACCATCGCGCGCGAGGAAATCTTCGGCCCCGTCGCCGTGCTGATCCCTTTTGACACCGAGCAAGAGGCCATCGAGATCGCCAATGACACGCCCTATGGGCTGGCCGCCTATATCCAGACCGGCGATGGCGCGCGCGCCGAACGGGTGGCGGCGCGGCTGCGCGCCGGCATGGTCCATGTCAATGGCGCCGGGCATCAATACGGCAGCCCCTTTGGCGGCTACAAGCAATCGGGCAACGGGCGCGAGGGCGGCCTGCCGGGGCTGGAGGAATTTCTGGAACTGAAGACCCTGCATCTTTGAGGGCTGAATGAACCGTTCCTTCAACCGGTCTCCCGGCGGCCATCAGCGCCCGCGCCGTCGGGTCGTCCATGGGCGGGCGCCGGCCACGGCATGCGCCAGCCGCCATTCGATACCGCCACCGTTCAGATAGCCGGCCCGCGCACCGCTTGCGCGCAGCGCGGTCGCGTCGATCAGCCGGCAGGGGCCGGGAGGCGGGCCAGGCCAGCGCGCGTCGGTGACGATCACCCCGCCGCCGGCGCAGGCATCGGGCAGCGCTTCAGGCGCGGCGCCGCCGGTCAGATGCACCCAGCGCTCGCCCGCCAGCCAGAAGACCGCGCCCCCCTCGCCGGGCATCATGCCCGGGCGGGCGGCGGCCTCGGTCTGGCTGGCCATGTCGCCATCGGCCTGCAGCCAGTTGCGCACCACGAAACCCTCGCCCCGCGGGCGGCTCAGCACGCGGCCTCCCGCGCGGCCTTCGTGGCCCATCACGCCGATCATCGCGCCGCTCTCGGCAATCAGGATAGCCGGGCGCGGCGCCTGCCCCCAGCCGGCCAGTGCCAGCATCACCGCACCCGCCCCGGCAAGCCGCGCCCGCCCCGGCCAGAGCACCAGCCAGAGCGCGCCCAGCGCCATGGCCGGCAGCACCCAGGCCGGCGGCGCGGCCACCGGACGCACCGCGCCCGCGAACCCGCTGACCCAATGCGCCACGCCCAGGATCCAGCGCGTGCCGGCCTCCATCAGCGCCAGCCCCACCCATTCCAGCCCCAGCGGCCAGAGCGCCGCCGCCAGCACCGCCGAGGGCATGACCAGCGTGCCCATCAGCGGCATGCTCAGCATATTGGCCAGAAGCCCGTAATCGGCCATGCGGTGGAAATGCGCCGCGGCAATCGGCGCGGTGGCCAGCCCCGCCACCAGCGAACACAGCGCCACGCCCCCCAACCCGCGCAGCCATCCCGGCCAACGCCGCGGCGGTGCCTTGCCCGGAACCGGATTGCGAAACCGTTCCTGCCGGCGCCGGCGCATCGCGCCAAACACCGCCACCAGCGCCACCGTGGCGGCAAAGGACATCTGGAAACCCGCCGACAGCAGCGCCTCAGGCCGCCAGAGCAGGATCACCACCGCCGCCAGCGCCACCGAGCGCAGGCTCAGCGCCCGCCGGTCGGCCAGCACCGCGCCCAGCATTACCGCCGCCATGATGAAAGCGCGCTGCGTGGCGACATTGCCGCCCGACAGAAGCAGATAGAAGCTGGCCGCCGCCAGCGCGCCCAAGGCCGCCCATTTGCGGATCGGATAGCGCAAGGCCAGCGCCGGAACCAGCGCCAGAAGCGCGCGCAGGGCACCATAGACCACCCCGGTCAGCAAACCCATATGCAGCCCGGAAATGGCCAGCAGATGCGCCAGGTTCGAGCCCCGCAACGCCTCGGTGGTGGCCTGCCCCACGCCGGAACGGTCGCCCGTCAGGATTGCCGCGACAAAGCCCCCCGGTTCGCCCGGCATGGCGGCACGGATGCCTGCGCTCATACGCATGCGCAACCGCGTAACCGCCAACGCCAGCCCCGGCTCGGGCGGGGCGACCGTCATGACCGGGTTGCGCGTGTAGCCTACCGCCCCCAGGCCGTCGAACCAGGCGATACGACGAAAATCGAACCCGCCGGGCTCGACCGGACCGCCGGGCGGGCCCAGATGCCCGGTCAGCATCACCCATGCGCCGGGCACCGGATCAACCAACGGCGCATCGCCATGCAGCGACACCCTTACCCGCGCCGGCACCCGCGCCACCGCCACATCATGCAAGACCACCTGATCAAGCGTGAGCCGCAACGCATCCGAGACCGAGCGATCCACCGCCACCACGCGCCCCTCGACGGGGCCGTAGTAACGCCAGCCCAGCACTGGCGCGGCCACCGAATGCGCGCGCCATCCCGCCATCATCACCCCCGCCACCACCAGCGCCAGCGCCAGCGCCACGGGCTGCCAGCGCTCTGGCCCGCGCAACGCCAGCCCCAGGGCAACCAGCGCCCCCGCCGCCAGACCGAACCACTGCCGCGCGCCCGGCTCCGCCGGCAACGCAAAATACAGCCCGATACCCAGCCCCAGAAACACCGGCACAAACGGAAACAGATGCCCCCGCGCACCGGCCAGCGCGTCGAGCGGGGCATCGCGCACCGCGAGGGCCGTGGCCCGCCAGCCCCCCGGAACGGGAGCCGGCCTGAGGGTAGCAAGGCTCAACACTTGTTCTCGCCTGCGTCATTGCCTAGAGCATGCGCATGCCTTGACGCAGATTGGTTTCCGAAAGGTTAATACTGATGCCCGCACCAGCCGCGCCCGCCGCACCCGTTGTCACCCGCTTTGCCCCCTCGCCCACGGGTTTCCTGCATATCGGCGGAGCGCGCACGGCGCTGTTCAACTGGCTCCATGCCCGCGGGCGCAGTGGCAGGTTCCTGTTGCGCATCGAGGATACCGACCGCGCCCGCTCCACCCCTGAGGCCACCGCCGCGATCCTCAGCGGGCTGCGATGGCTGGGGCTGGACTGGGACGGCGAGGCCATCAGCCAGTTTGCCCGCGCCGAACGCCATGCCGAAGTGGCGCGGGAAATGCTGGCGCGCGGGCATGCCTACAAGTGCTTTTCCACCCAGCCCGAGATCGAGGCCTACCGCGAAGCCGCCCGCGCCGAGGGCCGCTCGACACTGTTTCAAAGCCCATGGCGCGATGCCGACCCCGCCACCCATCCCGATGCTCCCCATGCCATCCGGCTGAAAGCCCCGCGCGAGGGCGAAACGGTCATCGAGGACGCCGTGCAGGGCCGCGTGGTGTTTCGCAACGACCAGCTCGATGACATGGTTTGTTTACGCTCCGATGGTACGCCAACCTACATGCTGGCCGTGGTTGTCGATGACCATGACATGGGAGTGACACATATCATCCGGGGCGACGACCACCTCAACAATGCCGCGCGCCAGACCCAAGTCTATCAGGCGATGGGCTGGGATGTCCCGGTCTGGGCGCATATTCCGCTGATCCATGGCGAGGACGGCAAGAAGCTCTCCAAGCGTCACGGCGCGCTCGGCGTCGAGGATTACCAGCGCATGGGCTATCCGGCGGCGGCGATCCGCAACTATCTGGCGCGTCTTGGCTGGAGCCATGGCAACGACGAGTTCTTCACCGACGAACAGGCGCGCGACTGGTTTGATCTGGGTGGCATCAACCGTGCCCCGGCGCGGCTTGACCTGAAGAAACTCGATCATCTGACCAGCCTGCATTTCAGCGCCATGGACGATGCCGCAGCGCTGCATGAATTGCAGGATTACCTTGCGGCAACCGGCGCCCCCCCCCTCTCCGAGGCCCAGCGCGATGGCCTGACGCAGGCCATGCCACTGCTCAAGGAGAAGGCCAGGAGTTTTGGCCAAATACTTGACAAGGCTCACTTTATCCTTGAAGCGCGCCCCCTCGCTCCTGACCAGAAAGCCGCGGCCGCCCTGGACGATGTATCCCGTGGTATACTGCGCGAATTGACGCCGCAGATGCAAAATGCTAGCTGGGATCGCGAGAGACTTGAAGCAATCGTGACCGAATGTGCGGCGGCGCATGGCCTGGGCCTGGGAAAACTCGCGCAGCCCTTGCGAGCCGCTCTTGCCGGGCGCATGGTTTCACCAAGCGTGTTCGACATGATGCTGATTCTGGGACGGGAAGAAACCTTGGCGCGCCTCGCCGATGCCTGCGGCAGCACGGTCTGACCACATGGCGCACCGGCGGCGGCACTAGACAATGAAAGTGAGGGAATCGATGGCTGAATCGAAGGGAACCGCAAAGCTGGTGATCGGCGACAAGACGCTGGAGCTGCCAATCCATTCCCCCTCCGTCGGGCCGGACGTGATTGATATCCGCAAGCTCTATGCCCAGGGCGATGTGTTCACCTATGATCCGGGCTTCACTTCGACCGCGGCGTGTTCATCGACCATCACCTATATCGACGGCGACAAGGGCGAGTTGCTCTATCGCGGCTATCCGATCGAACAGCTGGCCGAGAAATCGCACCATCTGGAAGTATGCTTTCTGCTGCTCTACGGCGAACTGCCCAATGCCCAGCAACTGCTCGATTTCGAAACCCGCGTGACGCGGCACACAATGGTGCATGAACAGATGCACTATTTCTTCCGCGGCTTCCGGCGCGACAGCCACCCGATGGCCACGATGGTCGGCGTGGTGGGGGCGATGTCGGCCTTCTATCACGATTCGGTCGATATCACCGATCCCTGGCAGCGCGAGGTCGCGGCGATCCGCATGATCGCCAAGCTGCCGACGATCGCGGCCATGGCCTACAAGTATTCCATCGGCCAGCCCTTCGTTTACCCAAAGAACTCGCTCGATTACGCCGGCAACTTCCTGCATATGTGCTTCTCGGTCCCGGCCGAGGACTATATCGTCGATCCGATCCTCGCCCGCGCGATGGACCGCATCATGATGCTGCACGCCGATCACGAGCAGAACGCCTCCACCTCGACGGTGCGTCTGGCAGGCTCATCGGGCGCCAATCCCTTTGCCTGCATCGCCGCCGGCATCGCCTGCCTCTGGGGTCCGGCGCATGGCGGCGCCAACCAGGCCTGCCTGGAAATGCTGCGCGAGATCGGCTCGGTCGACCGCATCCCCGAATTCATCGAACGCGCCAAGGACAAGAACGATCCCTTCCGCCTGATGGGCTTTGGCCATCGCGTCTACAAGAACTTCGACCCGCGCGCCAAGGTGATGAAGGAAAGCGCCGACGAGGTGCTGGGCCTTCTGGGCATCAAGGACAACGAAATCCTCCAGGTCGCCAAGGAACTGGAGCGTATCGCCCTTGAGGATGCGTATTTCATCGAAAAGAAGCTCTATCCGAATGTCGATTTCTATTCGGGCATCATCCTGGAGGCCATGGGCTTCCCCACCTCGATGTTCACGCCGATCTTCGCGCTGTCGCGCACCGTCGGCTGGATCTCGCAGTGGAAGGAAATGATCTCCGACCCCGAGCAGAAGATCGGCCGTCCGCGTCAGCTCTACATGGGCAAGCCGCGCCGCGACTATACCGAGGTCGAGGGCCGCTGAGACCCATCCGGCACACCGATCCTTGCAACGCCGCCCCTCGGGCGGCGTTTGCCTTTGGCGTCAGCACAGATCGTCCGAAACGCCGCCGCATCCGTCTTTGTGCGACAAATATCCCGGGGGTGAATGGGCGCAGCCCAGAGGGGGCAGCGCCCCCTTCACAAGCGCGGCTGGGCGCGCTCCACCAGCCGGGCAAAGAAGCTTGCCCCAACCGGGGCGATGGCATCGTTGAACTCGTAGCGCGGGTGATGAAGGCTCGGCCCCTCGCCCTGCCCCAGAAACAGATAGGCGCCGGGCCGGCGCTCCAGCATGAAGGCGAAATCCTCCGCCCCCATGACCGGCGCGCATTCACCGGCATCGCCGCTCACCTCGGCGGCGACATCAAAAGCAAATCCGGTCTCGTTCTCGTGGTTCACGGTCGCCGGATAGCCGCGCTCATAGCTGATCTCGGCCTGAACCCCCATCGCCTGCGCCACCCCCTCGACAATCGCCCGGCATCGCGCCTCGACCATCGCCTGCACCGCTTTGTCATAGGTGCGGATCGTGGCGCAGAACCAACCGGTTTCAGGGATGATGTTGTCGGCGCTGCCGGTATGGATCTGCGTCACCGAGATCACCAGCGCATCGGTGCCCTTGCGATTGCGGCTGACGATGGTCTGCAAGGCCGAGACCATGCCCACGATCGCCGCCACCGGATCCACCGCATCCTCGGGATGGGCGCCATGCCCGCCGCGCCCGGTCACGGTGACGCTCAGCGTATCCACTGCCGCCATCAATGGCCCGGCGCGCCCCTCGAAGCGCCCTTCGGCGATACCGGGCGTATTGTGCAGCGCATAGATCTGGGCAATGTCGAACCGCTCCATGATGCCCTCGTCCACCATCACCCCGGCACCGCCGCCCCATTCCTCGGCGGGCTGGAAGATCAGCGCCACGCGCCCGGCGAAATTGCGCGTCTCGGCCAGATATTTCGCCGCGCCCAGAAGCATCGCGGTATGCCCGTCATGACCGCAGGCATGCATCTTGCCGGGATTGACCGAAGCATGCGGCAAGCCGGTTTCCTCGGTGATCGGCAGCGCGTCGATATCGGCCCGCAGCCCGATGACCGGTCCCTCGCCCTGCCCCTCGATGATCGCCACGATGCCGCTTTGGGCAATGCCCTCATGCAACTCGTCCACGCCGAAAGAGCGCAGCCGCGCCGCAATGAAGGCCGCGGTCTCATGGCAGTCGAACCGCGTTTCGGGGTGCTGGTGCAGATGCCGGCGCCATTCGGTCATCTCGGTGGCAAATTCGGCAATGCGGTTGAGGACAGGCATGGTGGACTCCGGCTTGGGCTTGCGCAATACCGGGCATCATCACCGAAAACGGGGCGGGCGCAATGGCCGATGGCATACAGGACGACACGCTGATCCATGACCCGCAGGGCGGGCTGGCGCGACTGGCGGCGATCATGGCAAGGCTGCGCGCGCCGCAGGGTGGTTGCCCCTGGGATATCGAGCAGGATTTCGACACCATCGCCCCCTATACGATCGAGGAAGCCTATGAGGTCGCCGATGCCGTTGCCCGGCGCGACTGGGCGGGGTTGAAGGGCGAACTGGGCGATCTGCTGTTTCAGGCGGTCTATCACGCGCAGATGGCCCGTGAGGCGGGGCATTTCACGCTCGATGACGTGGTGCGCGCCATTGCCGACAAGATGGTCGCACGGCACCCGCATGTCTTTGGCGACAGCACCATCGCCGATGCCGCCGCCCAGACCGACGCCTGGGAAACGCAAAAGGCCCGCGAGCGTGCCGCGCGTGCGCAGACCGGCGTGCTTGATGATGTTCCGCTGGCGCTGCCGGCGCTGATGCGGGCGGTGAAGCTGCAAAAGCGCGCCGCGCGAGTGGGCTTTGACTGGCCGGGTATCGGACCCGTGGTGGACAAGATCATCGAAGAGGCGCACGAACTGGCCGAGGCCCGCGAGCGGCGCAACCCGGCCGAGACATTCGAGGAATTCGGCGATCTGCTGTTCGTCATGGCCAACCTTGCCCGCCATCTGGAGATCGACCCCGAAGCCGCCCTGCGCGCCGCCAACGAAAAGTTCACCCGTCGCTTCCGCGCCATCGAAGCCGCGCTGGCCACCGCCGGCCGCAGGCCGCAGGACAGCACCCTTGAGGAGATGGATGCGCTTTGGAACGAAGCAAAGCTTGCCGAAAAGGCAGCCCGCTCCTAGGCTCAGCCAAAAGGAGCCCGCCATGCGCCAGATCACCCTCGCCGCCACACAATTCGCCTGCACCTGGGATATCGGCGCCAATATCGCGCGTGCCGAAGGGCTGGTGCGCGCCGCCGCCGCCGATGGCGCGCAGATCATCTTGTTGCAGGAACTCTTCCAGACGCCCTATTTCTGCGCCGAGCAGCATGCCCGCCACCTGTCGCTGGCGCATCCGCTCGCCGAGGATCGCGCGGTGCGTCATTTCGCGACCCTGGCACGCGAACTGGGCGTGGTTCTGCCGGTCTCGTTCTATGAGCGCGCGGGCACGGCGCTGTTCAACAGCGTTGCCATGATCGACGCCGACGGGACGATCATGGGCACCTATCGCAAGACCCATATCCCCCAGAACCCCGGCTATGAGGAAAAATACTACTTCACCCCCGGCGACAGCGGTTTCACCACCTTCCGCACCCGCTATGCCACCATCGGCTGCGGCATCTGCTGGGATCAGTGGTTCCCCGAAACCGCACGCGCCTTTGCCCTCGCCGGGGCGGAGCTGCTGCTTTATCCCACGGCCATCGGCTCCGAACCTGCCGATCCGGGCTATGACAGCTCCGGCCACTGGCGGCGCGTGATGCAGGGGCACGCGGCGGCCAACATGATGCCGGTGGTGGCCTCGAACCGCATCGGCAAGGAAACCGAGGGCGAAACCCCCGTCACCTTCTATGGCACGTCCTTTATCGCCGATGCCACCGGCGCCATTGTCGCCTCGGCCGATCGCAGCAGCGAGACACATATTCTGGCGCAGTTCGACCTTGACGCCTTGCAGGAATTTCGTCGCAGTTGGGGAAGCTGGCGCGACCGCCGCCCGGAAACCTACCGCATCCTGACCAGCCACGGCGGCTGAAGCGCGCGCCCGCAGCGCCTAGAAGAACTGTTCGCGGATCAGCCGTTCGTCCAGCCCGTGGCCGGGATCGAACAGCAGCCGATGGCGAATTGCCGGCTCGGAACGGATCTCGACGGACAGCACATTGCGCACCGGCTTGGCGTCGGCATCGGCCATGACCGGGCGCTTTTCAGGATCCAGGACATCGAAGCGCACCACCGCCGATTTCGGCAGCAGCGCACCGCGCCAGCGCCGTGGCCGAAAGGCGGCCATCGCCGTCAGCGCCAGCACATCGGCACCGATCGGCAGGATCGGCCCATGCGCCGAATAGTTGTAAGCCGTCGAGCCCGCCGGCGTGGCCACCAGCGCGCCGTCGCAAACCAGTTCATCCATGCGCACCTTGTCATCGACACTGATGCGCAGCCAGGCGGCCTGCGGCCCGGCGCGCAGCAGTGACACTTCATTGATCGCCAGCGCCTTGCGGGTTTCGCCTTCCGTGGTTGTGGCGCGCATCGCCAACGGGTTGAGGACGGTTTCCTGCGCTTCCTCCAGCCGCTCCAGCAGACCGCCCTTGGTATAGGCATTCATCAGGAAGCCGACAGTGCCGCGGTTCATGCCATAGACGGGAATTTCCAGTGCCTGGGTTGCGTGCAGGGTTTGCAGCATGAAACCGTCGCCGCCCAGCGCCACGATCACCTCGGCCTCTTCGAGCGCGGCATCGCCATAGCGCGCGATCAACCCGTCGCGCGCCTGCTGGGCTGGCGCTACCTGGCTTGCCAGAAAGGTGATCTTTCGCATCCACGCGTCCCACTGCCCAACCTGCTGCCGCCCATCATGCCCGCCACGCGACAATTGACAAGGCCCCCTCTCGCCCACCGCAGCCCTGCGCAGCCCTGCGCGCGCGTTGGCGGGCAAGGCATCGGCGGGCCAGCAGGTTTCACAAAAGCGCCCGGCCGCGCGCATTGGCAGCGGTAATTCGCATCTGACGAGGATTGCGGCGTTTTCGTCGCTTTCCGCTCCGCCCGGCATGGGCTAAACAGCGCCACCAACCATTTCGGCGCGGGAGATCCGGATGAGCACCACCGACAAAGGCTTTTTCACCGAACCATTGGCCAGCCGCGATGCGGACCTGTTTCAGGCCATCCGCCAGGAGCTTGGCCGCCAGCGCGACGAGATCGAGCTGATCGCTTCGGAGAATATCGTCAGCCGCGCCGTGATGGAAGCGCAGGGCTCGGTGATGACCAACAAATACGCCGAAGGATACCCGGGGCGGCGCTACTATGGCGGCTGCCAGTATGTCGATATCGCCGAGAACCTCGCCATCGAGCGCGCCTGCGCGCTGTTTGACTGCGCCTTTGCCAATGTGCAGCCCAATTCGGGCAGCCAGGCGAACCAGGGCGTGTTCAACGCGCTGTTGCAGCCCGGTGATACGATCCTGGGCATGAACCTGGCCTCGGGCGGGCATCTGACGCATGGCGCGGCGCCCAACCAGTCCGGAAAATGGTTCAACGCGGTGCAATACGGCGTGCGCCAGCAAGATCAGCGCATCGACTATGATGAGGTGGAGACGCTGGCCAAGGCGCATCGGCCGAAGCTGATCATCGCCGGCGGCTCGGCCATTCCACGGGTGATCGATTTCGCCCGCTTCCGCGCCATCGCCGACGAGGTGGGCGCCCTGCTGCTGGTCGATATGGCGCATTTCGCCGGGCTGGTGGCCGGGGGCGCGCATCCCTCGCCCTTCCCGCATGCCCATGTCGCCACCACCACCACGCACAAGACCCTGCGCGGCCCGCGCGGCGGCATGATCCTGACCAATGACGAGACCATCGCCAGGAAGGTCAATTCGGCGATCTTTCCGGGCATCCAGGGCGGCCCCTTGATGCATGTCATCGCCGCCAAGGCCGTGGCCTTCGGCGAGGCCCTGCGCCCCGAGTTCAAGCACTACGCCGCGCAGGTGATCAAGAATGCCCAGGCGCTGGCCGATCAGTTGCGCAAGGGCGGGCTGGATATCGTCACCGGCGGCACCGATACCCATGTCATGCTGGTTGATCTGCGGCCCAAGGGCGTGAAGGGCAATGCCACCGAGAAGGCGCTGGAGCGCGCGCATATCACCTGCAACAAGAACGGCATCCCCTTCGATCCGGAAAAACCCACCGTCACCTCGGGCGTGCGGCTGGGGACGCCGGCGGGCACCACCCGTGGCTTCGGCGAGGCGGAGTTCCGCCAGATCGGCGACTGGATCGTCGAGGTGGTGGACGGGCTCGCCGCCAATGGCGAAGACGGCAATGGTGCGATCGAGGAGAGCGTGAGGTCCAAGGTCAAGGCGCTGTGCGATCGCTTCCCGCTTTATCCGGGCCTGTAAACCCCACACGCCGCCGAGGCTTCAGTGGGGGGCGGCGCCCCTCACAGGAACCCGCGCCAGAAAAGCAGCCCCAGAACCAGCGCGATCGTGCCCAGCAGGCCGAAGGCAAGCGAGCCCAGCACGCTCAGCGCCAGCTTCCGGCGGCGCTCGGCGCGGCCCAGCGGGGCCAGATAGCCCAGCACCTGCGCTCCGGCCCGTTCGGCGCGCGGCTCATCCACACGGATGCGCAGTTGCGGATGCTCGGCCAGTTGCGCCGCCTCGGCAAGCTCCTGCGCGGCGCGGCGCACCTTTCTGGGCAACCGTCTGCCGCGCTGGCGCAGCGCACCCGCCAGATCCCCGGCGCTCGCCCCCAGCCGCTGCTGCATCAGTTGCGTCACTTCGCGGGCAAGGTCAGGAATGTCATGTCGGGGCATGGCAGCCGAATGAAAGGGCGGGGGAAGGGCAGGAACCGATTTGTCGCCAGAGCGGGGGCAAGGTCAAGCCGACACTTGGCATTCTCCACAGCTAGGCCGGCACCGCCTCGAAGCCCGGCACCGGCAACCCTGCCTGCGAAAGCCGCCGGGAGACGCTTTCAACCGACGCCGCCGAGAGGCCGCAGGCCCGCAGATCGGGGTGAGTTGGCCGATACTGCGGATCACCCGGAAGATCCGCCAGGGCTGCCTGTTGAAGCTGTTCGCGCACCGCGATCATCTTGGAATGGCGAAAGACGACGCGCGCAGGAATGTCCTCGATGCCGAGAACCCGCGCAATGCTCA
Organism: Pararhodobacter sp.; assembly: GCA_046295695.1. Lineage (GTDB taxonomy): Bacteria > Pseudomonadota > Alphaproteobacteria > Rhodobacterales > Rhodobacteraceae > Pararhodobacter. Next base: position 55,646 of record JBKBMS010000015.1, read on the forward strand.
GCCGGTGGCGGCCGTCCAGAAACAGCAGTTCACCAAGCTCGTTGATACCGATCTTGATCTCATGCGAGGGCTTCAGCCGTGCCGGGTAATCCGGGCGCAGGAAAGGCAGCAGGGTCTCGCGTTCGACAGAATCGCGCCCGGCCAGCTCTTCGATCCGGGCCTGGCTCAGAAAACCGAATTGCTTCATCGACGCATGCAGCCCCCGGATATCGGTGTTCAGCCGGTGCAGCAGTTCCTCGCGGCTGGTGCATCGCCAAAGCGGCACGCCCTGTTCGATCTTGCGGGCATTCTGCCTGAAGAAAGGCGTATCCTCCCATTGATGCCCCAACGAGAAAACCCTGCGAAACGACACATAGATCGGCGTCTGCTCGAACAGGTCGCCACGGCCCACGTCTTCCTCGATGATCTGGTCGAAGCTGTTGTAGATCCCCCAGTTCTCCACCCCGAACCGTTTTGCCTTGAAGGGGCAGATATAGATCTTGTCGGACATCCGGAGGTGGATCATCGTCATGCGGCAGGCGGGCTCCTTGCGGTGCGCCCCGAGGGATCGGTTCGCGTGGCTGCGGACCGTCTTAATATGCGCGCACCCGATCCGCAACGAAGCCGGGCGGGGCACCCATCGGCCGCCCTGATGGCGCGATGCGCGCGCGGCATTGCACAGCGCGCGGCCAGCGCCTATCGCTAGGGCACCGACCATGCCGATCAGGAAGGCCCCATGCTGCATCTCATCCGCCATGGCGAACCCGGTGCGAAGCCACCGCTGCTGATCGTGCACGGGCTGTTCGGCTCGGCGCGCAACTGGGGCGCGATTGCCAAGCGGCTCTCCGACAGCCGGCTGGTGGTATGCGTGGACATGCGCAACCACGGCGCCAGCCCCTTTCTGCCCGCGCATCAATATGCCGATCTGGCCGCCGATCTGGCCGAGGTAATCGCCGCCGAAGCCCCCGTCGCCGACGCCGCGCAGATGGATGTTCTGGGCCATTCGATGGGCGGCAAGGCAGCGATGATGCTGGCGTTGACGCGGCCTGAGCTTGTCAACCGGCTGGTGGTGGCCGATATCGCCCCGGTCGCCTATACTCATAGCCAGACCCGCTATATCGAGGCCATGCGCGCGCTGCCGCTCGACGGGCTCGAAAGCCGCAGCGAAGCCGACCGCCGGCTGGCAGTGCTGGTGGATGAACCCTCCGTGCGCGCCTTCATGCTGCAATCGCTCGATCTCAAGGCGCGACCACCGCGCTGGCGGCTCAATCTGGATGTGCTGGAGCGCGAGATGGACGCCATCACCGGATGGCCCGACACCACTGGCTTGACGCCCTTTGCCGGCAGCACGCTGTTTCTGAGCGGCGGTGCCTCCGACTATGTGCGCCCCGAGCACCGGCCCCTGATCCGTGCGCTCTTTCCGCTTGCGCACATGGCCAAGCTGCCCGGTGCCGGGCACTGGCTGCATGCCGAGGCACCACGGCCCTTCGAGCAGACGCTGCGCGTATTTCTGGACTGACCCCGCCTTGAACTGATGCGAACCCCGCCGGCGCGGTCGGAGATGCTCGCCGCCTATTGCCTGCCCCTGTCGCCTTGCGCTATGACCCGCGCAGGGGTGATTAGCTCAGTTGGTAGAGCGCTTCGTTTACACCGAAGATGTCGGCGGTTCGAGTCCGTCATCACCCACCAGCCATTCATGACCGACGCGCGCGGAACCTTCTCAGGGCGCGGCGGGGTGCTTTTCAGTCAGGTCCCTGTCCGAAGTTGCGAGGTGCGATTCGTGGCGGCATCAGGCAGAAAAAGCCTTCGCGGCAGTAGTTCGTGCTTGCTATACTGGAAATTTAACACCTAAAATTTTCCTGTTCAGTAAAAGTGACAAGAGCACCAGTATGTCCTCACGCCGGCTCGCAGTAGACTATACCGATCCGATCTTCCTGACCGATCCGATGGGCAGCGCGTGGGGCATATCGCGGCTTCAGGGTGAGCGCCCGCTGGCGATCGACATCACCGGCGACGGGGTGATGGAAATCATCTTTTCCACTACCCCCACCGGCGGCAACGACCGCCCGGTAGAGGCCAGCCCGCTGGTCGTCTATGCCTTCCGCGATGGCAGGCTGGTGGACATCACCCAGGATGTTATGCCCGGCCCCATCGGCGGCTCCATCATGCGCAATTTCGTCGTCGGCGACTTCACCGGCAACGGCCTGACGGACCTCTTTCTCAACAACCACGGCACCGAAGCCTTCTGGCCCTTCCCCGGTGAGCGGAACCAACTGCTGATCAACGATGGCCGGGGCGGCTTCATCGACGGCACCGGCGCCCTGCCCAGCCTGACCGATTTCAGCCATGGCGCGGTGGTGGCTGATTTCAACGGCGACGGCCATCTGGATATCTTCGTCAACAACCTGGCCGATGACGAAGTGATCCCCAGCTATCTGCTGCTGGGCGATGGCCAGGGCGGGTTCTCGGCGCCGCATTTCATGCATACCCAGTCCGGCTTCACGCGCTCCAGCCTGTTCAGCGCCGATTTCGATAATTTCACCTCGTCCTATCATGCCGAACTTTTCGACTATAACGGCGATGGCATCCCCGATATCTACATGGGCTTCGTCACCTATATCGGCGACCCGGACCATGCGCCCACGCATCAGCAATTCGCCGTGGCGCTCAATGACGGCAATGGCAACTTCACGCTGCATTTCGATGATGCCCTGGCCCCCAACCTGCCGGCCCATCTATGGCGCAGTGGCGATATCGCCGCCGAATCCACCTATGCCGGCGATCTGAACGGCAACGGGTTGATGGATCTGGTGGTCTATTGGGACGGGCCGGATACCGATGTGTTCTATCTTCAGATCCTTAAAAACCGCGGCGCGGCGGGTTTTGTCGATGTCTCCTTCCGCATTGAGGGGCAGGAGAGCGGCATCGGCCTGCCGGGGATCGCTGGCGCGCCCCTCTTTCATCTGGTCGATTTCGATGGCGACGGCGATCTGGATATCCTGATCACTCGCTGGAACACCAATTTCACCGAGCGGTACACGCTGCTGCTGGAAAACGACGGCAACGGCAATTTCACCCAGCTCGATACCAGCGATTTCCCCGGCTCGACCCTTTCGATCATCGCCGATGTCAATGGCGACGGCATCCCTGACCTGGTTTACGGCAGCTTCGGCTGGGAATTCGACTGGCAGCTGGATCTTGACGCCAACGAGCTTTACCCGGTCGTGCAACTGGGTATGCCCACCACCTCGCCCAACGCGAATGTCATCAACGGCAATGACGGCAACAACCGGCTGAACGGCACCGCGGGCGCCGACGTGATCCGCACCGGTAACGGCAACAATACCGTCGAGGCCGGCAACGGGGCTGACCGGATCTTCACCGGCACCGGCAACGATACCGTCTGGGCCGGCAACGGGTTCGATTTCATTGATGCCCGCGCCGGGGGGCGTAATTTCCTGCATGGCGGCGCGGGCAACGACACCATCTGGGGCGGCAACCATGGCGACACCATCAACGGCGGCACGGGCAATGACGTGATCATCGCCGGGGCCGGCAATGATCTGCTGATCGGCGGCGGCGGCAACAACCTGATCCGCGCCGGGGCCGGCAACGACACCATCATCGCCGGCGGTGGCGATACCGTCTATGGCGGCGCGGGGCGCGACCGGCTGGTCCTGGAAAGCGGCGGCCCGGCGGCACTGCACATGACGATCACCGCCCATAACGGGCGCTCGGTGGATGGCTTTGTCACCTATGCCAATGGTGCACGGCTCTATTTCCACGAGATCGAGGAACTTCCCAGTCTGCCTACCCGCCCGTCCGATCCGCCCACCGGTCTGCCCGGCACCGACCCGCGCCTGCTGACCGGCACCATGGGGCATGACACCATGGTTGGCGGCATGGGCAACGATACGCTCAACGCGCTGAGGGGCGATGATCTGATCTTCGCCACCGGCGGCAACAACGTCATCTGGGGCGGGCGCGGCAATGATACGATCTGGGGCGCTAACGGCAACGACACCGTGGGCGGCGGTCTGGGCGATGATGTCATACACGGGGTCGGCGGCAACAACATGCTCTGGGGCAGTGAAGGCAATGACACTGTCTATGGCGGCACCGGCAACGACACGGTGGGCGGCGGCACCGGCGATGACCTGCTATATGGCGGTGGCGGGCACAACCAGCTCTGGGGCGGGCGCGGCAATGACACGGTCTATGCCGGCGATGGCGGCGATTCGCTGGGCGGCAATGCCGGGGATGACCTGCTGATCGGCGGCGTGGGCAATGACACGCTTTACGGCGGCGCGG
>JBKBMS010000016.1:0-25915 GCA_046295695.1 Pararhodobacter sp.
GGGGCGCGCCGCGCACCATGGCCTCGGTGATACCATGAACATCGGTTGAGCCGGGCGGAATGGCGCGCGCAGGATCGACCAGCGTTTCAAAGACCTCGCGTTCGACGCGCCGGCCATTGACCAGCCGCACCGCCGCAAGCTGCACGATCTCGTCGCGCTCGGGGTCAAGGCCCGTGGTTTCAGTATCGAAAACCACATAGGTCAGATCGTCAAGCCGGGCATCGGCCACCGCCCCGGCACGGGCCTTGGACAGCAGATCGAAATCATAAACCACGGCGCGGGCAATGGGTGGCGGGCGGCGCCCTGCGCGGCGCGCCGAACGGATGGGCATGACCACGGCGCAGTGCCCGTCAGGCAGGGTTTCGGGCCAACATTCGGTGCCATGGGTTTGCAGCACCGCGCGCGCGGTCAACTCGCCGGTTTCGGCCCCCATCGGCTCGGTGAGCCATTGATCGAGCTGCCCCACCGCCAGCGACGGGCCGCGCCATTCCAGCCGCAACACGGCACCGGGGCCATCTTCCTCGGTCAGCACGACACGAAACGCGCGCGCATGACCGGCCCCGTCCAGCCTTGCCGCAAGCCAGCCAAGGAACGCCACGATCTCGAAGCCGTCGATCTGCACGATCAGTTCGGGGCCAAGGCATTCCAGCCCCAGACCCTCGGCGCTGAAACGCGCATGCAGGCTGTCCATAAGATCCGCGCTGCGGGTCTGGGCCAGCGGGCGCCAGTCGGTCTGAACGGCATCGAAACGCGCGCCCAGTTCGGTGATTGCCCGCGTCAGGCTCTGCACCTCATCGAGCAGCGCAGTGTTCAGATCGCCCCGCGCGCCGGGGGTGTCCTGCAACTCTGACAGCACGCCGATCACCGTTTGCAGATTGGCCGCCGGGCGGCGCACCCGGTCAAACACCTCTGCCAGCAACGCGTCGCGGCTGGTGTGGGCGGCAATATCGGCGGTGACGTCGCGCAGCGTCAGCACATAGCCCGGCGCGCCGGCGTCCGAGCGGCGGCGCAGCACGCGCATGCGTCCGGCCAGGATATGCCCACCATTGGCCGTGGCGCACAGAAGATCCGAGGCCAGATCGGGGTCGCCGACCTCGGCGAGGCGGGCATAGGCGTGGCGCACCGGCCCTTCGCGCAGGTATTCCAGCAGGTTGCGGTTAAGCCCCGGCGCCTGCCCCGCGCCCAGCAATTCGACCGCCTGACCATTATAGAACACCAGTTGATGGTCGGCGGTGCACAGCAGCACCGCCACCGGCACATCGGCCAGCAGGGTTTCAAGGCGCGATTTCTCGGTTTCAAGACGGGTGGTTTCGCGCACCACGGCATCAGCCAGCGCCACGCGCGTGGTGGCCAGGCTATGCGTCAGCGCCGAGGCCGCCGGCGCCAGATCCCCCAGATAGCGCGCACCCGCCGCCTCGCGCGTCAGATCGACGGCGATTTCGGCATGCGCACGCGCGCGGATCGCCCCGGCCAGCCTGTCGATGGCGCGCGCCACATGCATGTCGAAGAGATACCACACCCAGACCACCAGGCCCATCACCGCCAGCCCGGCCACCACCCCCGCCTGTACCATAACCGGCCCCAGCCCGGCCAGCGACGCGCCCCCCCGATGCCCTGCCCACCACAGCGCCAGGCCGATCAGCACACCCGCGCCCAGAGCCAGCAGCGCGAAAAACAGCGCGATCCGCAGCCTGAGCCCAAGGCGTTCAACCATGCCTGGCGCCCCCTGGCCCGGTTTCGGCATCATCGGCCGGTCCGGGCAGGGGCTCGCCGGCAAGGATGCGGCGCACCTCGGCGCGCAATGCCTTCAGCTCGAACGGTTTGGAGATGAACCCGTCCGCCCCCATGGCCAGCCCCTTGCGCCGCTCCATCGCCGAGCCGCGCGCGGTCATCATCAGGATCTTCACTGCCACCAGATCGGGATCAAGGCGCACCTTCTGGCAGATCTCATAGCCGGAAACCTCTGGCAGCATGACGTCGAGCAACACCAGATCAGGGCGCAGCGCGCGGATCAGCTCGACCGCACCGGCACCGCTGGCGATGCGCTTCTGCTCATAGCCCTCGCGCGTCATCAGATAATCCAGCGCGATGGCGATGTTGTCTTCATCCTCGATGACAAGGATGCGTTTGCGTGGGCTTGCGTCAGCTGCCATCGCGCCCCTCCCATGCCTGACAGGCCGTGCGCAGCACAGGATCGTCACCGGCAAGCGGCACCCAGTTGGCGCCCGCCACCGTGCCATCGGCCTGCAGTTCGACCCCTTCGAACAGATCGGCGCGCGCGCCCGCGGCGCAATCGAATACCACCAGATAGCTGTATTCCGGCGTCCAGCGCGCCAGCAGGACCGCGCGCGTCTGCACCAGATGCGGAGCCTCGGCATGGCTGCGGCTGAAGCGCTGGTCGATGGCGATCATGCGGTTCGACTGCGGCCAGATATAGGTCCAGGGCCGATACCAGAAGCGCGCCTCGTTGCGCGAAGCCTCGACATAGGGCGAGCCGGGCACGATGACGCGCTCGGGCCAGCTGTATTCGGACCAGATCGAATAGAGCAGCATGCCCAGCCCGGCGCCGGCCGGGAACACCCAGCTCGCCAGCCGTCGCCCGGTCAGCATGTTGAGCATCAGTAGCAAGCCGAGAACGGCAAACCCCGAGGCAAGCGCAGCGATGAATTCCAGCAGCATATGTTCCCTTTCCTGCCCGCTTCAGCCCAGCGCGCCGCGCCCGTGGCCAAGCGCCGATTGCATGGTGCGCACCACCACGAAGGCGTCGCGCAGATGGCTGCGCTCGAAATCGCTCAGATCGGAGGGGGCCAGATAATTGTCCGGCTTGCGCCCTGAACGCACAAGCGCCGCCTGCCCTTCCAGCCGTAGCCGGGCGATCAGGTCATAGGCCTCGATCAGATCGCGCGCGCCCGAGACCGAGATCACGCCGGCATGTTCGGCCGCCTCCAGCCGGGCGCGGGTATTGACCATGCTCAGCCGCCCCTGCAACGCATAGACCCGCGCCAGATCGGCCACCGGCACCACGCCGTTGAGCTTCATGTCGATATGGTTCTTGTGCTCGCCCGAACGGATCGTGGCAAAGCCGCGCAAGAGGCCCAGCGGCGGCTGGTGCTTGAGCGAATTGGCGATCATGTGCGCCACGAAGATCGAATTGCGCGACGCCGCCTCCAGTGTTTCGGCCTGAAGGTCACGAAACAGTCCCACCGTGCCGCCGATCGGGCGCAGATCGAACATCACCGAGGCCAGCATCTGCGCTTCGGGGCTGGGGGTTTCGATCCAGCCGTAGAAGTAGCGGCGCCATTTTCCCAGCGGCTGGCACCAGCGCGGATTGGTGGCCATCATGTCGCCGGGACAATAGAAATAGCCCGCCGCATTCAGCCCGTCCGAGACAAACCGCGCCAGCGCGCGGAAATAATCCATGTCATCGTCGCGCACCGCGTCATCAAGGATCAGGCAGTTGTCCTGATCGGAGATGCCGGTCTGCTCCTGCCGGCCCTGGCTGCCGCAAGCCAGCCACAGATAGGGCACCGGCGGCGCGCCCAGCTTGGCCTCGGCCATCTGCAAGAGGCGGCGGGTGACGGTATCGGCGACATCGGTGATCAGCCGGGTGACAACCTCATGGGCGTTGTTTGCCGCCACCAGTTGCATCACCAGCCGCGGGATGCGTGCCGTCACCCCGGCCATCTCGTCGGGGGTTTCGCAAGCGCTGGCATCGCGCACCAGTTGCGCTGAACTGACCGCCTGAAAGCGCGTCAGATCGGTCTGGGTGATGATGCCCTTCACCTCGCCGTCCTGCACCACCGGCAGATGGCCGATGCGCCGCTCCAGCATGGTGTGCAGAATGTCCGAGCCCAGCGAATCCGGTGTCAGGGTCAGCGGGTCATGGGTCATCACCGCCTCGACGGGGGTATCGCCGCTGCGCCCCTCGGCCAGCACCCTTGCGGTCAGATCGCGGGTAGTGACGATGCCCCGCAGCCCTTGCCCATCAACCACCGCCAGGCTGGAGATATGCTTGTCGCGCATCAGTTCCGCGGCCTCGCGCACCGTGGCATCGGGGCTGATGGTGATCGGGTTGCGGGCCATCAGATCAGCCACCTTGAGGGTGCTCAGATCGCTTTCACGGTATTCGGCGCCGCGCGAGCGGTTGAAGAAGCGCGAAAAGGCCGGCGAGGCTGCGATCAGGCGGTGCAGCTCGGCCTCGGGCAGCAGCAGGATCACGCTATCCTCGGTGGCGTGCGCATTGGTCAGTGCCAGCCCGTCGCGCAAAAGTCCGCGTTCGCCAAACGAATTGCGTGGCCCCAGAAGCGAGACCAGCTCGCCATTGCGGTCGGTCACCTCGACCGCGCCGCGCTTGATCAGGTAAAGCCCCTTGAGCGGCTCGCCGGCGGCATAGATCTCGCTGCCCGATGGAAATTCCCTGCGGCCCAAGGAACCGGCGACCCGCGCCAGTTCGTCCCGCGGCAGGCTGTCATAGGGATGGACGCTTTCCAGAAAGGCCGTGATCGCTGAAACCCGGCTGTCCATGGCCACCCCCCTGCTGCATGGCCCCTTGGCGGGGCCGGATGGCGAGGGGCGCAAACGCCCCCCGCCCGTGGCATGATCGGTGCACCCTTGTCAGTGCGCCTGCGCGGAAGCCGCACCGCGTGGCACGCGGATCGATTCCACCAACTCCTGGATCTCGGCCGGTGCCTCCTTGGTGAAGGCCAGCGTGAGATAGGCGGCGGCAAAGTTGAGGATCGCCCCCACCGTGCCGAAGCTCAGCGGCGAGATGCCGAACAGCCAGTTATCCGGCGTGTTGGGCAGCATGTTGGTGCCCGGCAGGAAGAACCAGCCGAGATAGGTGAAGATGTAAAGCACCGTCGAGATCAGGCCAACCAGCATGCCGACGATCGCCCCGGAAGCATTCATGCGCTTCGAGAAAATCCCCATCATGATGGCCGGGAACAGCGACGAAGCCGCCAGACCGAAGGCCAGCGCCACCACCTGGGCCGCGAAGCCCGGAGGGTTGAGCCCCAGATAGGTGGCCAGCGCGATGGCAAAGGCCATCGAGATGCGCGCGGCCAGAAGCTCGCCCTTTTCCGAGATGCCGGGGTTGAACACCGACTTGATCAGATCGTGGCTGATGGCCGAGGAGATGGCCAGCAGCAGCCCCGCCGCGGTAGAGAGCGCCGCCGCCAGACCGCCAGCGGCGATCAGCGCGATCACCCAGCCCGGAAGCTGTGCGATTTCGGGGTTAGCCAGCACCAGGATGTCCTGGTTGAAGGTCACCATCTCGTTGCCCGCCCAGCCGCGCTCTTCAGCGATGGCGGCGAATGCGGGGTTGGCGGCGTTGTAGTACTGGATCAGCCCATCGCCGTTGACATCCTCGAAGCGCAGCAGGCCGGTCTGCTCCCAGTTGCGCATCCAGTCGGGGCGCGCCTCATAGGAGATCGGCTCGGCTGCAGTGCCGTTGGGATAGATCGTGGTGATGATGTTGAGCCGCGCCATTGCACCCACGGCCGGCGCCACGGTGTAGAGCAGCGCAATGAACACCAGCGCCCAGCCCGCCGAGGCCCGCGCATCCGACACTTTCGGCACCGTGAAGAAGCGGATGATCACATGCGGAAGGCCGGCGGTGCCGATCATCAGCGACATGGTGAAGAGCACCATGTTCAACGTCGATCCGTGATGGCCGGTATAGTCGCGGAAGCCCAGTTCCACCAGCACCTGGTCCAGCTTGGTCAGCAGCGGCAGGCCGGATTCGACATGCGTGCTGAACAGGCCCAGTTGCGGGAGCGGAACGCCCGTCAGTTGCAGCGAGATGAAGACCGCCGGGATCGTATAGGCGACGATCAGCACGCAATACTGCGCAAGCTGGGTATAGGTGATGCCCTTCATGCCCCCCAGAACGGCGTAGCAGAACACCACCGCCGAGGCGATATAAAGGCCGGTCGAGCTTTGCACCTCAAGGAAGCGCGAGAACGCCACGCCCGCCCCGGTCATCTGCCCGATCACATAGGTGATCGACATCACCAGCAGCGAGATCACCGCCACGATGCGGGCGGTCTGGCTGTAGAAGCGGTCGCCGATGAAATCCGGCACGGTGTAGCGGCCAAACTTGCGCAGATAGGGTGCAAGCAGTAGCGCCAGCAGCACATAGCCGCCGGTCCAGCCCATCAGGAAGGTCGAGTTGCCATAACCCACGAAGGCAATGAGGCCCGCCATCGAGATGAATGAGGCCGCCGACATCCAGTCGGCCGCGGTGGCCGCGCCATTGACGATCGGATGCACGCCGCGGTTGGCGGCGTAGAATTCCGAGGTCGAGCCGGCGCGGGCCCAGATTGCAATGCCGATATAGAGCGCGAACGACGCCCCCACCACCAGCAGGTTCAGGGTAAACTGATCCATTTCTCCGTTGCCCCCTTATTGCTCGTCCACGCCGAACTCGCGGTCGAGGCGGTTCATGCGTGCGGCATAGAAAAAGATCAGCACGATGAAGGTCAGGATCGAGCCTTGTTGCGCGAACCAGAAACCAAGATCGGTGCCACCGATGGGGATGCCCGAAAGCAGCGGGCGCAGAATGATGCCGAAACCGAACGAAACGAGTGCCCAGATCACCATGCAGATGGTGATGATCCGAACATTCGCCGCCCAGTAGGCACTGGCGGATTTGTCAGACATGTGTATCCTCCCGGGTTGCCTCCTGCGGACACCCCCCTCAGGGGATGTCTGCCTTTTGGTGCTGTCGCCCCGGGTTGCAGCCGGGGCGACAGGTTACGCCGTCGCCGTTTGCACGATGGCGCCAAGCTCTGCGGCGATGGCGTCGATGGCTGCCATCCCGTCCACCGTTTGCAGAACCCCGCGCCCCGCATAATAGGCGATCAGTGGTGCCGTCTGTGCGTGATAGGCGCTCAGACGCGCCCGCACGGTTTCGGCGTTGTCGTCGGCGCGGTGCTTGAACGCCGTGCCGCCGCATTGGTCGCAGACACCCGGCCGGCGGGGCTGCTTGAATGACTCATGATAGCCTTCGCCGCAGGAAGCGCAGCTGTAGCGCCCGGCGACGCGCGCCACCATTGCCGTGTCGTCAACCTCCATCGAGACCACGGCACTGATGCCAAGCCCCTGCGCGCTCAAGAGCGCATCGAGCGCCTCGGCCTGCCCGGCGGTGCGGGGAAATCCGTCAAGAATGACGCCGGCACGGGTGTCAGGCTGGGCCAGACGGTCGCGCAGGATCTCCAGCACCACTGTGTCAGGCACCAGGCCGCCGGCCTCCATCACCGCTTGCGCGGCCTTGCCGGCCTCGGTGCCTGCCGCCACCGCCGCGCGCAGCAGATCACCGGTTGACAGCTGCACCAGCCCGAAACGCGCCTCCAGCAGTCGCGCCTGCGTGCCCTTGCCCGCCCCCGGCGGCCCCAGCAGGATCAGCACGGCGGGGCGAGTGAGCGTATCGGCAGCGGGACCGGCCATCGTGCTCATGCCCGGTTCATGCGGTTTTCGATCAGGTCATCGACCACCGAAGGGTCGGCGAGCGTCGAGGTGTCGCCCAGCGCGCCATAGTCGTTCTCGGCGATCTTGCGCAGGATGCGGCGCATGATCTTGCCCGAGCGCGTCTTGGGCAGGCCCGGCGCCCACTGGATCAGATCGGGGCTGGCGATGGGGCCGATCTCGGTGCGAACCCATTTCACGAGTTCCTTGCGCAGATCTTCGGTGGGTTCGATGCCGTTCATCAGCGTGACATAAGCATAGATCCCCTGCCCCTTGACGGCATGCGGATAGCCTACCACGGCGGCCTCGGCGACAACCTCATGCGCCACAAGCGCCGATTCCACCTCGGCGGTGCCCATCCGGTGGCCCGAGACGTTGATCACGTCATCCACCCGGCCGGTGATCCAGTAATAGCCGTCGGCATCGCGCCGGCAGCCATCGCCCGAGAAGTAATAACCTTTGTATTGCTGGAAATAGGTTTCCTGGAAGCGCTGGTGGTCGCCCCAGACGGTGCGCATCTGCCCCGGCCAGCTGTCGGCGATGCAAAGCACGCCTTCGGCTTCGGCGGTGGTGATTTCTGCACCGCTTTCGGGATGCAGGATCACCGGCTTGACGCCAAAGAAGGGTTTGGTCGCCGAGCCCGGCTTGGCGGGAATGGCACCCGGCAGCGGGGTGATCAGATGGCCGCCGGTCTCGGTCTGCCACCAGGTATCGACGATCGGGCAGCGCCCCTTGCCGACATGATCATTATACCAGTTCCAGGCTTCCGGGTTGATCGGTTCGCCCACGGTGCCCAGCAGGCGCAGGCTGGACAGATCGTATTTCGCCACTGGATCGGGGCCAAAGGCCATCAGCGCGCGGATCGCGGTGGGCGCAGTATAGAACTGGTTGACGCGGTGCTTTTCGCAGACCGCCCAGAAGCGCCCGGCATCGGGCCAGGTGGGCACGCCTTCGAACATCAGCGTGGTGGCGCCATTGGCCAACGGGCCATAGACGATATAGCTGTGCCCCGTCACCCAGCCGACATCGGCGGTGCACCAGAAGATGTCGCCGTCGTGATAGTCGAACGTGTATTGATGCGTCATCGCCGCAAAAACCAGATACCCGCCCGAGGTATGCACCACGCCCTTCGGCTTGCCCGTCGAACCCGAGGTGTAGAGGATGAACAGCGGATCTTCCGCGCCCACTTCGGTATAGGCGCAATAGGGGCTGGCCTCGGCCATCTCGGCCTTCAGGTCGATGTCGCGCCCGGCAACCCAGGTGGTCTGGTCGCCGGTATGCTTGACGACGAAGCATTTCACCTTGTCATCGCAATCCAGCAGCGCCTTGTCGGTATTCGATTTCAACGGCGTGCGCCGTCCGCCGCGCGGGGCGGTGTCGGCGGTGATGACGGCCTTGGCCTCGCTGTCGTTGATACGGTTGGCCAGGGCATCGGGCGAGAAACCGCCAAAGACCACCGAATGCACCGCGCCGATGCGCGCACAGGCCAGCATCGCATAGGCGGCCTCGGGGATCATCGGCATGTAAAGCACCACCCGGTCGCCCTTGCCGATGCCATGCTCCTTGAGCACATTGGCCATACGGCTGGTCTGCTCCAGCAGTTCGCGGTAGCTGATGTGACGCGCCGGGGCTTCGGGATCATCGGGTTCGAAGATGATCGCGGTCTGCTCGCCGCGCGTCACCACATGGCGGTCGATGCAATTGGCCGAAACATTGAGCGTGCCATCGGCAAACCAGTTTATGTCAACCTTGCCGAACTCGAAGCTGGTGTCCTTGACCCTGGTATAAGGCTTGATCCAGTCAATCCGGCGGCCATGGGCGCGCCAGAACCCCTCGGGGTCGTTGACCGACGCCGCATAAAGCGACGCGTAGCTCGCCGCATCCACGTGCGCCCGCGCCACAAATTCTGCCGATGGGTTATAACTCGCCGGCTGCGCCTGTTCCGCCATGGGTGCTCCTCCTGTCGTGCGGCGCACCGGGCCACGACACCAACCGGGCCGATACCAGCGCACCTCCTCCATCCTGCGCACATCTTAGCGCATCAGTTAATTTTTTCGTAAGTCTTTTTTTCATAAGTATTTTTTTGTAATTTTCTTGACGCTGCAATCGCATAATCTGTAAATTATCGCGGCTGTCTCACATTTCTGTCATATTTTTCAGCGCGCTGGGGAGGCACCGGAAGTCAAGAAAAATGACGCCACGTCACGACAAACCGGCACCGGCAGCGGCATGGGCATCGGCCAGACGGGTCTGCACCACGGGGCGACCCGTCAGGGCTCTTGCCCCCCGTCAACCAGGCGGCAGACATTACCGCTAACAGCGCGCCGCGCGACAAAGGTGATTCGCACCACCATGCGAAAGGGCCGGCACCTCTCGGCGCCGGCCCTTCCTCCCCCTCCGCAATTGCATCGCGCGGATCTCAAAGCGGGTTGTCCACCCGCACTGTCACCACTGCCCGCCCGCGCGTGGCGCTGGGCCAGGTCAGGCGCACCTGATCGTTGTTGGCGCCTTGCTGAACCATCGCATAGGGCATGGCGGTGCGCACCTCATTACCCGGCCCGTTGGGGGCGCCCTCCATGACGAAGGATGCAACCGTGCGCGCCCAGCCCTGAAACGGCAGCTTGCCGCCGGTCTGGATCATCCAGTTGTTGGCCGCCGTGCCCTGGTCATGGCGCAGCACCAGCGGGCTTTCAGCCTGGACATTGATGTTGTTATAGGCGTTGCTTTCCCAGATCACATTGCGCAAGCGGCCAAAATCCAGCCCGGCATGGGTGGTGTCCACGCCTTCGGCGCGGGTGATGGTGCCACCCAGCGAGCGAAACACATTGCCATTGGCCTGCAACCCCTGAATGAAATGCCCCGGCCCGAAGGGCTTGATGATGAAGAAGCGAAACCATGCGCCGACATTCGAGCACAGGAAGAAATTGCCCGTCATCGTCAATCCCCCGAACGAGAAGCCCCCGCTCCAGGCCGGGCTCTGGCTGTGTTCGTTGGTCAGTTCGATGAAGCAGTTGTCGATATAGTTGCCGCTGAGCGTGCTGAGCAGATTCATGCGGGTGAACACGATGCCGGCGGTGCGGGTGGCATTGGGCAGATTGTCGCCCTGGAAGAAGTGGTTGCCCATGACGATGTTTCCGGTCCCGCCCAACACCGCGAAATGCGCGAAACGCACCACCCGATTGTTACGCAGCTTGACGTCATTGGCATTGGTGTTGATGGCGATGGAGTTGCGACCCTGCGACGGCAGCGCCATCTCGTTCGACAGGAACTGGCAGTGATCGACGATCATTCCCTGACAGCCGTCGCCGGTGGAGGTGATTGCCTTGTCGCGCGGCCGGTTGAAGGTGCAGGCGCGGGCGGTAAAGATCGCGCCCTCGGTGGGCAGGCTGATGGTGCTGGCCTCGCCCTTGCACAGAAACTCGATATTCTCCACTTCGAAACGGTCAAGCGTGGCGAAGCCCGAAAAATCGAGCATGTGCTGGAAGCGCGTGAAGGTGAAGGTCTGCGTGCCCGAGCCACCAAAGAGCGGCTTGCTCAGCGTCAGCGTGCCGGCCGAAATGTTGCGCGCCTTGACATAAACCTCACGCCCGACGCCGGTGCCTGAAACCCGCGCGCCCACCGGCACATTGGCGATATTGGCCACTGCGCTCAGTTGCAGCGGCTGGGCGACATTATAGGTCGCCTGGGCATTGACCACCTGATTGGCCCACACCGGGCCCGAAACCAGATCAAGCTGGCCATTGGCGATCTGGCGGCGCTGGGCATAGGCCGAAAGGCCAGCCAGCGCGGCCACATCGACAGGCGATTCGATCTTCACCCGCCGCCCGCGCAGATCGAACACCACATGATCGGTGAAGTGGAAAAGCGCCTGCACTCCCTTGCGGAAGCCTTCGTCATCGTCGCCGAACGCCGCCGCATAGGTGGGAAAATCATAGGATCTGGAAAGCTGAAGGCGCGTCGCCGGCGCCATGACCAGCGTTCCCTGAAACCGCACCGGCACCTCGATCGCCAGCGTCGAGGCGATGAAATAGCTGCCCTCGGGAACCAGCAGCGCGCGGCCGGTGGCGGCGGCCTCGGCGGCGGCGGACACAAAGGCCGGGCGGTCGTTGGTGGCGCCATCCCCGACCGCGCCGTGATCGCGCACATCCACCCAGTCCATCATGTCGCGCAGATAGAAGGCGGTGACATCCTCGATCACCAGATCGTCGATGCGAACCACCCCGCCATCGGGACCGGTGAAATCCAGCCCCAGATGACCATAGGCAACGCCGTTCCAGTTCATATCGACGCCACCGCGCGGGCCGGTGCCGATGATCGCGCGCACCGTGAAGATCTTGCCGTATTCATCAAGCTGGATCGCCGCGGCGGTGGCCGGCACCGAGCCAATCAGACCGCCGCTGCTGTTGGCCGCATAGCCTGCGACCTGCACATTGGGAAACGCCCCACCCAGCACCTTGATGCGCGCGCTCACCTGCAGATACATCCCCGGCAGGATCGGCACCTGCCCCATCCAGCGCAGCCGTTGCGTGGCACTGGTTTTCTGAAGCTCCAGGCAGCCGCCGAAATCAGGGTCCGAGGGCACGAAGGCCGCATTCGCCGCACCGTCATATGTCGGCGATCCCGGCGTGCCATTGCCGCTCGACCAGACATCGAGCCCGTCCGCGAAGGGCGGCGGCATCAGGATCAAGCCCTCGGTGACTGCCTTGTTCATCAAACACCCCCGTCTTTGCCATCGGCGCGCCGGCAGGGCTGCGCCAACACGCAACCCGCCCCCGGCAGAAGGCGACAAGAGCTAGCAGGCAAGGTTTAAGGCCGCTTGAGACCAGCGCGCGCTGGCCATCGGCCGGCAGGCAACGCCGCTCAGGCGCCGGGCGCGGCGGCACTCAGAAGCCGCACCGCGTTGATGACGAAGCCGGTATCATCGGGCAGCATCTGGTATTCCAGCAGATGCAGCCGCCCTTCCCGGTCAAGGATCATCACCCGTTGCAGCAGGAAGTCGCCCTGCGCGCGCTGTTGCAGGAAGCGCAGAGTTTCGGGGCCAAGCACCATCGGATAACCTTGGCGCACCATGGTGCCGAAGCGCTCGGGTGTGCCGAAGAAGCGCTGAAGCGCGGGGCTGGCAAAGCCGAACGCGGTGTCGAAATCTCCGGCCTCGAAGGCGGCGATCTGGCGGTTGATGACATCCTCTATCGCGGCGGCTTCGGTGGGCACATCCTGCTGGGCAAGCGCCGGGGTGGGCAGGGCAAGAGCCAGCGCAAGGCACAGGTTGCGGAAAAACGGGCGGGCCAGGGCAAGAAAACGGGGCATGGGATCCTCCGGTGCGGCAAGCATCACGTCTGTTACGCGCCAGCCCCGCAACCGGATCAACCCGCCGCCGGCCTCAGGCCAGGCTCAACCCGCGGCTGCGAAACAGCTCTTCGGCGATGATCAGCCGGCGCACCTCGTTGGTGCCGCCGCCGATGGAGGCAATCTTGGCGTTGCGATAGTGACGATTGACCTCGGTTTCCCACACGAAGCCTGACCCGCCATGGATCTGCACCGCCATATCTGTCACCTTGGCGATCATCTCGGCGCCAAACAGCACCGAAGCCGCGCAAAGCTTGTGGATCTCGCCGCGCCCGCCCTCGCCGCGCACCAGATCATCGCAGGCCGCCAGCGCACGGTAGGCGAAATTGCGCGCCGCTTCGATCAGGGCATACATCTCGGCCAGTTGCGCCTGCACCATCTGGAAACTGCCGATCGGCCGGCCGAACTGGCGGCGCATGGCAGCATAGTCGAGCGACAGATCAAGGCAGCGCTGCGCGGCACCGATATAGGGCAGGCCCAGAAAGGCGCGCTCGATATCGAGCCCGCTCATCACCACCGCCACGCCCATGTTCTCGCCGCCCAGCAGGTTGCGCGCCGGCACGCGCACGCCGTCGAACACCAGCTCACCCGTGGGGCAGCCGCGCCAGCCCATCTTGTTGAGCGTCTGCGCCACCGAAAACCCCGGCGTGCCGGTTTCGACGATGAAGGCCGAAATGCCCTTGGCGCCGCGCTCCGGCGCGGTCTTGGCATAGGTCAGCACCAGATCGGCGACCGGCCCGTTGGAAATGAACATCTTGCGCCCGGTGAGCACATAGTCATCGCCATCGCGCACCGCCTTGAGCGCCATGGAACCCAGCGCATCCGATCCCGCACCCGGCTCGGTCAGCCCCAGCGCGCCGATCTTCCGCCCGGCGCAGAGGTCGGGAATGAAGCGCGCGATCTGATCTTCGGTGCCGTTGCGCAGGATGTTGTTGAGGCACAGGTTTTCATGCGGCCCCCAGATGAAGGCGGCATTGGTGTTCCAGTAGCCGAAAGCCTCGGCCACCAGCCCGGCGCTAAACAGATCCATCCCCGCGCCGCCCAGCGCCTCGGGCACGGTCAGGCCGCAATAGCCATCCGCACCCAGTTTCGCGATCAGATGATCGGGGAACCAGTCGTCATCGTCCATGCGCGCCAGCAGCGGATGCAGCTCGGCCTCGGCATAGCGAAAGGCGGCGTCATGGATGGCACGCTGGGCATCGGTGAGGGAGAACTGCATCACGGACTCCGATCTGGGCTAGCCGAACAGGGGTTTGCCATGGGCATTGGCGCGCGCGAAAGCCGGACGCGCCATCAGCCGCTCCAGATAGGCAGCGGTCTGGGGTTTGTAATACTGTGACAAGCCGATCACATGGCCGAGATAGAGCGCGTAACCCACGGCGATATCGGCCATGGTGAAGCGGTTGTCGCACAGCCATTCATGTCCGTCGATGCGGGTGTTCACCAGCTTCAGGCGCGCCAGATACCATTGGGTGTAATCCTCCACGACCTGCGGCTGGCGACGCGCCTTCGGCTCGAAGCGCCCGTAGCGCAGCACCAGCGTCTGCGGGAAGGTCAGCGTGGCATCGGAATGGTAGAGCCAGTTCAGGTAGGCTCCGTATTCGGCGTGGTCGGGCGCGACATCCAGCTGGCCGTCGCCATGGCGGGCGGCCAGATAGTGGCAGATCGCACTCGACTCGGTCATGCGGGTTTCACCATCGACCAGATAGGGCACGGTGCCCAGCGGGTTGATCTCGGTGAAGGCCGGATCGCTGATCCGCGGCGGAAAACTCAGCATATGCAGCCGGTAGGGCAGGCCCAGTTCCTCCAGCGCCCAGAGCGGGCGCAGCGAGCGCGCATCCTTGCAGTGCCATAGCTCCATGGTCATTCCTCTTCAGGCTCTATCTCGATCAGCAACTGGCGCGCGCTGACCTGCGCGCCGGGTGCGACCGTCACATGGCGCACCCGGCCGGCAAGGGCCGCGCGCAGCGGGTGTTCCATCTTCATCGCTTCCAGCACGACAACCGTCTGCCCCTGCGCGACGCGCTCACCGGGCCCGACCGTCACCGCCGCCACCGCACCCGCCATCGGCGCCAGCACCTGCCCATCCCCTTCGGCAGCGCGCTGGGCCGCAGGGGCATGGGTGCGATCGTCGAGCGCCAGACCGGGCAGGAAAAGCCGCGCGCCATCGAACGCGAAGGGCACGCTGCACTCCGTGCCGTCGATCCGGTAGCGGCAAAGCCCGCCGGAGCAGCCGATCAGCCGCAGCACGCGCCCGTCTTCCAGCACGGCTTCGGGGCCGGGGCGCAGGCGCAGCGCCACCTCATACACCGCCTCGCCCGCCATCAGTAGCATCATCAGCGGCAGCGCGCCGCGATTTGACCAGCCAAGGCGGTGCGGCAGCGGGTCGGCGCCGCGCGTGGCAAACAGAAGCGCGCCCAGCGCCAGCATTGCCGAATCCGGCGCGGCGGCAGGTTCAAGGCCGAGATCGGCGCCGAACTCGGCTTCCAGAAAAGCGGTGGTGGTGCGCCCCTCGATGAAGGCCGGGTGGCGCAGCAACGCGGCGAGAAACGCCTGATTGTGCGACACGCCCAGCAACACCATCCGCTCCAGCCCGGCCAGCAGGCGACGGCGCGCGGTTTCGCGGTCGGGGCCGTGGGCGATGAGCTTGGCCAGCAGGGAATCGTATTGCGCGCCGATCTCGCCGCCTTCGGCGATGCCATGATCGCAGCGCAGCCCGGCTGGCGGCTGCCAGCGCAGCACCCGCCCGGTCTGCGGCAGGAAGCCCTGCGCGGGATCTTCAGCGCAAAGGCGCAATTCGATCGCATGACCCTGCGGTTGAAGGGCCTCTTGCGTGAACCCCAGCGCCTCGCCGCGCGCCACGCGGATCTGCCACTCCACCAGATCAAGGTCATGGATTGCCTCGGTCACGGGATGTTCGACCTGCAGGCGGGTGTTCATTTCCAGAAAGTAGAAATCGCCCGCCGCATCGACCAGAAACTCCACCGTGCCGACCCCGACATAGCCGCAGGCGCGCGCCGCCGCCACCGCCGCCGCCCCCATCCGCGCGCGCAGATCGGACGTGAGAAAGGGTGAGGGCGCTTCTTCCAGCAGTTTCTGGTGGCGGCGCTGGATCGAACATTCGCGCTCGCCCAGATGCACCACACCGCCATGGCCATCGGCAAGCACCTGAATCTCGATATGGCGTGGCGCGATCAGCGCGCGCTCAAGGATCAGATCGCCCCGGCCAAAGCTGCGCTCGGCTTCGGAGCGCGCGCGCGCGATTGCCTCGGGCAGATCGGCCGCCTCATCGACCCGCCGGATACCCTTGCCCCCGCCCCCGGCCGCGGCCTTGACCATCAATGGGAAGCCGATACCTGTGGCAGCCTCGATCAGTGCCGCGTCATCGTGCCCTGCCCCTTCATGGCCCCGCAGGCACGGCACCCCCGCCGCCGCCATTGCCGCCTTGGCGTGGCCCTTGTCACCCATCATGGCGATGGTTTCGGGCGCAGGACCGATGAACGCCAGCCCGGCCTCGGCGCAGAGCCTGGCAAAACCGGCATCCTCGGCCAGAAAGCCATACCCCGGATGCACCGCCTGCGCGCCGGCAGCGCGCGCGGCCTGCACCAGCCCTGCCGCATCCAGATAGGATGTGGCCCGCTCACCGGGGCCAAGACGCAACGCACGGTCGGCCAGCAGGGTATGGGGCGCACCGGCATCGGCATCGGTGAACACCGCCACCGTTCGATACCCCATGGCGTGCGCCGTGCGGATGATGCGGCAGGCAATCTCGCCGCGATTGGCAATGAGGATCGTATCGAAACTCATAGCCGCGCCACTCCGAAGGTATTGGGCCGCAGCAGGCGCGCTTCGGCCTCGCGGCAGGTTTCCAGCACGAAGGCCAGCACCTCGCGGGTGTCGCGCGGGTCGATGATGCCGTCATCCTCCAGCCGGGCCGAGGACATCAGCGTGGTGGTCTGCGCCTCCAGCATCGCGGCCGTGCCCTGCTCCAGCGCCGCCAGCCGCTCTGCATCCACAGGACCGGCGGCACGCATCTTGGCTTCGGCAACGATGCGCATGACCATGCCCGCCTGCGCGCCGCCCATGACCGCGGTGCGGCTGCCCGGCCAGGCAAAAATGAACCGCGGGTCAAAGCCACGCCCGCACATCGCGTAATTGCCCGCGCCATACGAACCGCCGACCACGATGGCGATCTTCGGCACGCGGGCATTGGCCACCGCCTGGATCATCTTGGAGCCATGCTTGATGATGCCGGCGCGTTCGGGTTCGGTGCCGACCAGAAAGCCGGTGGTATTGTGCAAAAACAGGATCGGCGTGCCGGATTGATCGCAAAGCTGGATGAACTGCCCCGCCTTAGCCGCCCCTTCGGCGGTGATGGGACCATTGTTGCCGATCACCGCGCAGGCCATGCCCTCAATGCGCATCTGACCGCAAATGGTGGCGCCGTCGTATTCAGGCTTGAATTCAAGAAACGCCGAGCCATCGGCCAGCCGCGCAACAATCTCACGACAATCATAAGGTTTCCTGAGGTCGGCGGGGGGAATGCCCAGCAGATCGCTGGCCGGATAGAGCGGCGGCTCGAAGGATGGCAACGGGGCTGGGCCCGGCGCGTCACGCCAGGGCAATGCGGCCATCACCGCGCGCGCCAGCCGGATGCCATCGGCGTCATCCTCGGCCAGATGATCGGCGGTGCCGGCAACACGGGCATGCATCTCGGCGCCGCCCAGGGCCTCGTCGGTAGCTTCCTCGCCGGTGGCGGCCTTCAGAAGCGGCGGGCCGGCCAGATACATCGTCGCCTGACCGCGCACCATGATCGTGACATCCGACAGCCCCGGCTGATAAGCGCCGCCCGCCGTGGCCGAGCCATGCACCACGGTGATCTGCGGGATGCCCAGCGCCGAGAGCCGCGCCTGATTGGCAAAGCCGCGCCCACCGGGAATGAAGACCTCATGGGCATATTCCAGATTGGCCCCGCCCGACTGGCTGAGCGAGACCAGCGGCAAACGGTTTTCCCGCGCGATTTCCTGCAAGCGCAACTTCTTGGCCAGACCGTCCGGGGTAACGGTGCCGCCCTTGACGGCGAAATTGTCCACCACGACCACGCAGCGCACGCCACTGACAAAGCCGATCCCGGCCAGCGCCCCGGCGCCCGCGCCGGTGCCGTCCTTGTCGCCGTAGCGTTTCCAGCCGGCCAGAGCGCAAAGCTCCAG
Source organism: Pararhodobacter sp. (assembly GCA_046295695.1). Lineage (GTDB taxonomy): Bacteria > Pseudomonadota > Alphaproteobacteria > Rhodobacterales > Rhodobacteraceae > Pararhodobacter. Next base: position 18,021 of record JBKBMS010000016.1, read on the forward strand.
CCAGGGTGCGCCATGATCAAGCAGCCGTGCCAGCCGGGCGCGCGGCAACAGCATGCCGCGTTTGGAATAGCGCTCGCGCTGAGCCTCGGCGGCGGCCTCGACGGCTTGCTCGATGGCGCGCACCTCGCCCAGCGCGGCCTCCAGCCGGGCAGAATTGGCGGCAAATTCCGATGAGTGCGGGTTGATCATGCTGGGCAGGGGCGTCATGGCGCACCCTCCGCGGGCAGACCCAGAAGAGCGCGCGCCTCGGCGGGGCTGGCCACCTTGCGCCCGGCCTCCTCGGCGATGCGCGCCAGCGCCGCCACCAGCGCACCATTGCCCGAGGCCCGCGCGCCACCGGGCAGATAGAAGGTATCCTCGACCCCGGTGCGCAGATGGCCGCCCAGTTCGGCGGCACGGCGATGCAACGCCCAGATCTCGGCCCGTCCGATCGCCGTGACCTGCCAGGGTGATCCGGGGCGCAGGTATTTCAGTGCCAGTGGCAGCAATTCAGCATCCGCCGGCATGCCTGAAGCCACCCCCATCACCAGATTGTATTGCGGCCTTGCCACCAGCCCCACCTGGGCGAACATGCCCACCGAGCGCAGGATGCCCATATCGAAACATTCAAATTCAGGCCGCGTGCCGGTCTCGGCCATGACGCCGAGCAACTCCTCGATCTTCTCGACGGGGTTGGCGAACAGCATCGGCGGCCAGGCCCAGTCGCCATCGGCGCGCACCTTCAGGTAGTTCAGGCTGCCCGCGTTGCAGGCGGCGATCTCAGGCCGCGCGGCGCGCAGGCAGGCGATGGGGCCGGACTGATCGCGCTCCATGACGCCGGTGGTGAAGTTCAGGATCACGCCGGGGCAGGCGGCGCGAATGGCCTGCGCAACCTGCACCGCCAGCGCCGGCTCCCAACTGGGCAGATGCCCCCTGCCCGGCACCTGCTGGCGAAAATGCACATGCATGCACGAGGCACCCGCCTCATAAGCCTCGCGCGCCGAGGCCGCCAGCTCCGCCGGCGTCACCGGCACCGGATGCTGACGCGGATCGGTCAGCACGCCGGTCAGCGCGCAGGTGATCACCGCCTTGTCGGCACAAACCGTCATCATCCCCTCCCCGCAACCGCCGCTTCCCAACCCGGCTGCCCAAAAAGCGTAGCGGCAAACCAAGAGCCAAGCAAGCGCTTGGTTGTTTTCCGCGGCGTCAATGCCTATCCTGCCCCGGCCCCGGCACAGCAAGCATCGGCACAAGCAATGGCCACGATAGCGCAGACCCCTCCGATCTTCGACTCCGAGAGCGCCCGCGGGCGGCTGCTGGCGGCGGCGGCGCGGCTGTTTCGCACCAAGGGCTATGCCGCAACCACGGTGCGCGACATCGGTGCCGAGACCGGCATCCTTTCTGGCAGCCTGTTCTACCATTTCCGCAGCAAGGAAGAGATCCTTTTCACCGTCATGGAAACGGTGATCGCCGCCATGCGCCAGGACCTGGCGGCCGAGTTGACGCGCGCGGGCGATTGCCGGGCGAAGATCAGGGCGCTGCTGGCGGTGGAACTGGCTTATCTGCACGGCCCTGCAAGCGATGCCACGGCAGTGCTGTTTCACGAATGGCGCGCGCTTTCGCCGGCGCGCCGTGCCGTGCTTCTGGCAGGGCGCAACGCCTATTTCGGCGAATGGGAGCGCGTTCTGGGCGAGGCCCGTGATGCCGGCCTCACCCGCATGGAACCCGAAATCCTGCGCCAGTTCCTGCATGGCGCGCTGGCCTGGACGAGCTTCTGGTATCGCCCGAGCGGCAGCCTGACACCCGACGCGCTGGTCAATCAGGCGCTGGTGCTCGTGCTGGGCAATGCCGCGCCCGAAACCCTGCCACCGTCAGCTTGACCGGCGCGCGGCATTTGCCGGGTCAGGTGCAGCGGAAGTGATGCTCGGTGCCCTCGCCGGCCGGCAGTGGCGTCGAATAGACCCGTTGGGCCCCGCTGCGGCCCATGCCGCGGCGGCAAATGTCATCGGCCCGCGCCTGAACCTGCGCCTCGGTGAATCGTGGCATTGGCGGCTCGATGAAGGTGACGTCGTTCGCGCCAACGCCAACGCTCATCTCGGTCACGCGCAGAAGCTGCGGATCGGCCATGCAGGCCGAAAGCAACAACGCGCTCGCGCTCAGCGCCAATGCCGATCGAATGTTTCCATACATACGTGTCATCATCCTTGTTACTGCACCAATCCGCCTTCCCCGGAGAGCCCAGGGAACCGCAGGCACCGCGATGCTGACCGATATCACCCTGCGGGGCAAGGGTATAAGCGGCTCCACATGCGGGAAAAATGCCAAGAATCAGGAAGCGCCGGGCAGTACACCAGCGCCACCGGATCGGGCGCATCTGCGCGATGGTGGCCGCTGTGGGACTCGAACCCACACGCCCATTCAGGCAACGGATTTTAAGTCCGGTCTGTCTACCATTCCAGCAAGCGGCCCTGCCCTGTCATAGCAGGCACGCGGTTCGGCTCAAGCGGTTTGTGCATTGCGCGCCCTGCGCGCGGCCCAGCCGACGAACCAATCGAAACTCGCCGGATTGGCCATCGAATCGCGATTGACCACCCGCGCCGGATCGCCACCCAGCAACAGCTTCTTCACCGGCACTTCCAGCTTCTTGCCCGAAAGCGTGCGCGGCACTTCGGGCACCGCCTCGATGAGATCGGGCACGAAACGCGGTGATATATCGGCGCGGATGCGCGCCGTGATGCGCGCGCGCAACGCGTCATCGAGCGTGATGCCCGGTGCCGTCACCACGAAGAGCGGCATGAAGCTCTCGCGCCCCAGATATTCCAGATCGACGACCAGCGAATCGAGTACCTCGTCAAGCGCCTCGACCGCGCGATAGATCTCAGATGAGCCCAGCCGCAGCCCGTGGCGGTTGATCGTGGCATCCGAGCGGCCATAGATCACCGCACCACCCTCGGGGGTGATCTCGATCCAGTCGCCATGGCGCCAGATGCCGGGCCAGGTATCGAAATAGCTGTCGCGGTAGCGGCTGCCGTCCTCGTCGCCCCAGAAGCCCAGCGGCATCGAGGGCAGCGGCGCGGTGCAGACCAGCTCGCCCACCTGGCCGATCACCTCTTGCCCGGCCTCGTCGAAGGCACGCGTCGCATTGCCCAGCGCGCGGCACTGCATCTCGCCGGCGCGCACCGGCAGCATCGGGTTGCCGCCCACGAACGCCCCCGCGATATCGGTGCCGCCGCTGATCGGCGCCAGCCAAAGGTCGCGCTTCACGGCGCGGTAGATCCAGTCATAGGCTTCCGGGCTGAGCGGCGAGCCGGTCGAGCCCAGGGCGCGCAGCGCCGACAGATCCAGAACCTCGCCCGGCTTCAGCCCTGCCTTCTGGCAGCCCATGAAATAGGCCGCCCCCGCGCCGAACGAGGTCAGCCGTTCCTCGGCCACCATGCGCCAGACCGACAGCAGATCCGGGTGGCCCGGCGCACCGTCATGCAGCACCACCGTTGCCCCCTGCGTCAAGGCATAGAACTGCGCGTTCCACATGATCCAGCCCGATGACGTGAGCCAGCAGAACCGGTCATCGGCGCCCAGATCCAGATGCAGCGCCGCCTTGGCGCATTCCAGCACCAGCCCGCCATGGCCGTGCACGATGGGTTTGGGGTTGCCCGTCGTCCCCGAGGAATAGACGATCCACAGCGGATGCATGAAAGGCACCCGGCACGGCGCAACCTGACCGGGATCGGCGAGCAGCGTGGCCCAATCCTGCCAGCCCTCGGCCACATCCGCCGAAGCCGGAACCTGCACCCGATGCGCCAGTTCCGGCAGGCCCGCAGCGATGTCCTCGATCACCGCGCCGCGCTCGATCCATTTGCCGGCATGGACATAGCGATGCTGCGCGATCAGCACCTTCGGCCCGATCTGGCGAAACCGGTCCAGCACGGCCACCGGGCCCATATCGGGCGCGGCCAGCGACCAGATCGCGCCAAGGCTGGCGGTGGCCAGAAACGCCACCATCGCCTCAAGACCATTGGGCAGGATGGCCACCACCCGGTCGCCCCGCCCCACGCCAAGGCGCTGCAACCCGGCCGCCACCCACCCCACCTGATCGGCCAGTGCGGCCCAGGATAGCTGCCGCCGGGCAAAGGTTTCGGATTGTGAAACCAGCGCCACCGCATCAGGCCGCCCGGCGGCATGGCGCAGCACATGATGCGCAAAACTAGTCTGCGCGCCGGGAAACCATTGCGCCCCCGGCATCGTCCGATGGCCCAGCACTGGACCACGCGGCGCGATCTCCAGCGCGCAGTGCTCGACGATGGCGCTCCAGAACCCGTCAAGATCGCTGACCGACCATTCCCAAAGCACGTTGTAATCCGCGAATTCCAGGCCCTTCTCGGCTTTCAGCCAGCGCAAGAAGGCGGCAATTCGGGTTGCCTGCGCCTGCTCGGGGCTTGGTTGCCACAGGATTGGTCGGCTTTCGGTCATGGCGCTCCTCCTTTGCCGCGACAGTTAGAGCGCTGCACGCGGGCTGCGTCAATGCCGGGTGACGCTGGGTCAACAGCAGGACGGTGCCGGAAGCGGCGCTTGACGGACGGGGCATATCGGCTACCCATTACAGCAAAGAGGGAGGACGCCGATGCTTGGCCAGATGATGAGTCAGCCACTGCTGATTTCAAGCCTGCTGATTCATGCCGAACGCCACCATGCCAGCCGCGAGGTGGTCTCGCGCCGCACCGAGGGCGATATTCATCGCTACACCTACCGCGACATGGCGCGGCGTGCCCGGCAGATGGCCAATGCGCTGGAGGAACTGGGGGTGGAGCCCGGCGCGCGCGTGGGAACCCTGGCCTGGAACGGCTACCGACACATGGAGCTATACTACGCGGCTTCGGGCGCGGGGCGGGTGCTGCACACGCTCAATCCCCGCCTGCACCCCGATCAACTGGTCTGGATTGCCGACAATGCCGAGGATCAGGTGCTGTTCTTCGATCTGACCTTCCTGCCGCTGCTAGAGGCGACGGCCGGGCGCTTTGCCACCATCCGCCATTTCGTGCTGATGTGCGACCGGGCCCATATGCCGGCGCAAAGCGCCATCCCCGGCCTGAAGTGCTACGAGGATCTGATCAAGGGCGCGAGCGATGCCTATGTCTGGCCGCTGCTGGACGAGAATACCGCCTCAAGCCTCTGCTATACCTCGGGCACGACGGGCAACCCCAAAGGGGTGCTCTATTCGCACCGCTCGACGATCCTGCACGCCTATGGCGCGGCGCTGCCCGATGCCACCGGCCTGTCGGCGCGCGATGTGGTGCTGCCGGTGGTGCCGATGTTTCACGTCAACGCCTGGGGCACGCCCTACACCGCCTGCATGGTTGGCGCCAAGATGGTGTTCCCCGGTCCGGCACTGGACGGCAAATCGCTCTATGAGCTGTTCGAGGCCGAGGGGGTGACCTTCTCGGCAGGGGTGCCGACGGTCTGGCAGGGGCTCCTGGCGCATGTCGAGGAGCAGGGCTTGCGCTTTTCCAGCATGAACCGCACGGTGATCGGCGGCTCGGCCTGCCCGCCGGCGATGATCGAGACGTTCGAGCGCAAATACGGCGTGCAGGTGCTGCATGGCTGGGGCATGACCGAGATGTCGCCGCTGGGCACGGTCTGCGCCCTCAAGCCGGGCCAGGAGGCGCTGCCGTGGGAAGCGCAACTGGCGGTGAAATCCAAGCAGGGCCGCACGATCTTCGGGGTGGATTTCAAGATCGTCGATGAGACCGGGCAGGAATTGCCCTGGGACGGCAAGGCCGCGGGCGATCTGCTGGTTTCGGGCCCCTGGATACTGGAGCGCTATTTCAACCATGATGCCGACCCGCTGGTGCACGACGAGGCCGGGCGCGGCTGGTTTCCCACCGGCGATGTCTGCACCATTGATGCGCAGGGCTTCGTGCAGATCACCGACCGCTCGAAGGATGTCATCAAGTCGGGCGGCGAATGGATCAGTTCGATCGATCTGGAAAACATCGCCATGGGGCATCCGGCGGTGGCCATGGCAGCCTGCATCGCCGCGCATCACCCAAAATGGGATGAACGCCCCCTGCTGCTGGTGATGAAGAAACCCGGCCGTGAGGTGACGCGCGACGAGCTTCTGGCCAGTTTCGAGGGCAAGATCGCGAAATGGTGGATGCCCGACGATGTGGTCTTTGTCGATGACATCCCGCTGGGCGCGACCGGCAAGATGCAGAAGAACAAGCTGCGCGAGCAGTTCAGGGAGTACATTCTGCCGACCGCCTGACGCTGGGCTGTTTTGGGGGGCGCTGCCCCCCTCTGGCCTCTGGCCCTTCCCCCCGGGATATTTTGTGCACAAAGACGGGCTGCACGGCAAAGGGCCGCCCGGTGGGGCGGCCCTGAGGTCTGGCCGGGGTTGGGCGCGGTTGCGCTTGGCCGCGCGTGGTGGCTCAGGCGGCGAAGAGGGCGCGGGCCTCGGTCGGGGTGAGTGCGGCGCGCGCGGCGCGATAGGCCGCCTGGCCCTGTGGCGTGGCCAGTTCGGGAAAGAGCGCGAGCAGTTCGGCACGCGCCGCCGCATCGAGCCCGCGCAGCACGCCTTCGCCGGGCTGGAAGCTCTCGCTCCAGGCGCCATCGGCGCGCAGGATCTCGTGGCTGGCGCACATCACATGCACATAGCTCACCCCCCCTTGCGGCGCGGCGCGGGTGATGCCGGGCTGGCCCAGCAGATCCACCGCCGCCACCAGCACCTCGCGCACGCCGAACATCAGCTCGGCGCGCGGCCCGCTGACCAGCATCCGGTGGCGCGGCGAGACCATCAGGTCGCGCTCCGGCAGGCCGGCGCCCAGCGCTCCGGCGGCAATGCGCACCGGCGCCAGGCCGGGATGCGCCGCCACCAGCGTCGCATCCAGATCCTTGCGGCCCGTCCAGACCAGCGGCTGATAGCCGTGATCGCGCGTCAGAACCCGGTCGCCGGGCGCCAGATCCTCGACCGCCACGCGCCCGCGCGCAGTGTCGATCAGCGTGCCGGGGGTGAAGCAGATGATCTCCTCGAAGCTTTCGAAATCCAGCCGCGAGCCATCGGGGAAGAGCACATAGCCGTCCTTCGAGCTGGTGCCGTCGCCGTTGTCGATCTCGTTGGTGATGAAGACCTGCGGGGCGTCCTCGCCGGGCTCGGGATCGGGCAGAACCAGCGTGTCAAACCCGTCGCCGCCATTGACATGGCCGGTGGTCGAGGTCTCGACGGTGACATGGTCATCGCCCCGGCCCAGCGCAATGCGCTCGATCTCGGAGAAGTTGATCCCGGCCGCGCCATCGCCGCGGGTGATGGTGCCCATCTCGTCGCCGGCATAGGTGACATTGACCGCCTGATCCATGGCCTCGGCGTCGATCAGGTCGCCCTCGACCTCGCCGGTCTCGCCGCCGACGATCAGGTGGTTGCCGAAATCGTCATGAATGACAAAGACATCGTCGCCCCCGCCGCCATACATCGAATCGTCGCCGGTGCCCGAGATCATCGTGTCATTGCCAAAGCCGGGCTCGGGCGGATCCTCGGGGCTGAGCCCGCCGGTGTCGTAATCGAGGCTGTCGCCATACATGCGGTTGTTGCCCGAGCCGCCGATCAGCAGGTCATCGCCCGTCCCGCCGACCAGCTTGTCATCGCCCTCCTCGCCAAAGAGCGTGTCGTTGCCGGCCTCGCCAAAAAGCGTGTCATCGCCCGAGCCGCCATAAATCAGATCGTCGCCCGCGCCGCCCATCACGGTATCGTCGCCCGCGCCCGCAAACACCGTGTCATTGCCATCGCCGGCAAGAATGATGTCATCAAGCGGACCGCGACCAGGCCAGTCCTGATCAGGGTTGTCAACCTGATCACCCTGCGGATCAATGTAATCGGCGTCAATCAGATCATCCCCAGGCGTGCCGTGAACAACCCCGTCAGGGCC
>JBKBMS010000017.1:0-17589 GCA_046295695.1 Pararhodobacter sp.
CGCCGGCATAGACCGTGTCATTGCCGCGCCCGCCCCAAAGCTCGTTACGCCCCGAAAGGCCATGGATCAGGTCATCGCCGGTGCCGCCGCCCACCGTGTCGTTGCCGGTGCCGCCATAGACAGTGTCATTGCCTTCACTGCCCCAGAGCATGTTGTTGCCGGCAACGCCATAGATCAGGTCATCGCCCAGACCGCCCCCAACCGTATCGTTGCCGTCCGCACCCCAGATCGTATCATCGCCGCGCCCGCCCCAGATGACGTTGTTGCCGCCGGTGGCGAAGATCAGATCATCCCCGGCCAGCGCGTTGAGCGTGTCATTGCCCGAGCCACCAACCAGCGTGTCATGGCCCATGGTGCCCAGCACATAGCGTCCCACACCAGACTCACCCGGCGGTAAAGGCGGCGGTGGGGGAGGCGGAGGCGGCGGCGGCAGTGGCGGCAAAAACGGCGACGGCGGGGGCGGGGGGGGCGGGGGCGGATCGTGCAGCGGGTGTGGCCCCGGATCGGACATGTCCCAGCTCACCGGCAGGGTGTCAGGCCCGAACAGGCCCTGTGGAAAAAGCATCTCGGCGCTCAGCGGCGTGTCGCTCGCGCTGGTGATCAGCACGGTATTGCCGCGATAGTCGATGCGGGCGCCCTGCGCCGTGGAGGTGATGGCAAGCTGGCCGGCGTTGCGCAACATCGGCCAGTCGCTCAGGTCAATGCGGTCGATGCCCGGCTGGAAATCGAGGATCCGCGTCACCCCGCTGTCGGCAAGGATGACAAAGGTATCGGCCCCCGCGCCGCCGCGCATCCAGGTGGTGCCAGGCCCCGAGACCAGAATGTCGTTGCCTGCCCCGCCATCGAGTGTGTCACCATGGCTGCGCGCGATGAGGATATCATGCCCGGCACTGCCGAAAAGCTGCCGTGTCTGGCCCCCATGCCCTTCGATCAGAGCGCCCAGATTGCCCAGCGGCACCGAAAACCAGCTCAGCCCGGCGTCGCGCTGCGATCCGGCCATGACATGCAGCGCGTCGCCCTGAACCACCGCGCTGAGCGCCGAGACATTGTGCAGCCCCGTCTGGGCGCTGTCGGCCACGGTATCCAGCCAGACCAGCCGGCCATCCGGCAACAATGCAAAAAGGCTCAACCCGTGATCGCCGCCACCCGCGACGACAAAGACATGATCCCCCGCAACCGCCGTCGCCAGGGCCTGAACATTGGCAAAGCGCGTGCTGGCGGTGTCGATGATCTGCGTACGCGGAATCAGCGCCCCGTCGGCGCGCAGTTCCATCACGCTGATCGAATGTGTGGCGCTGGACGCCACAACCGCATAGGCCGAACCATGCGCCTGCACCAGTTCGAACGCGCTGGGCGCGGCGATGCCCAGCCCCTCACCGGCACCGACCCGCGCCGTCAGCACCGCCTGCGTGCCCTGCACGGCAAAAACACTGAGCGCGTTTTCCTGCGCACCCAGCGCCAATACATAGCGCTGCCCGACAAGCGTGATGTTGTGCAGATCAACCGTATCGGATTGCCAGCCGCCCCCCGGCAACAGGCTGGGGGCAAGGTCGGTGACATGGGCCCATGCCTCAAGATAGCCCCGGTGACCGGCCAGAATGGCGCTCTCCACACCCCCGACAGCATGGCGCGAAACCGCGCCGAAAGTGCCATTGGCGTTGAAGGTGTAGCCCACCAGTTCGGCAGGGTTGGAACCAAAAAACGCCACCGTCTGCCCACCGACCTGCGCGACTGACAGCCGGTCGCTCATTGCCCCGGCGACATTGGGCCCATAGGGACGGGCATCATGCACATTGAGCGTGCCATCGCCGGCCAGCCGGTAGCTGACCATCCCCCCGCCACTCCCCGAAGTGGAGATGACGAACACCCCGCCCGCGGTTTCGACGACGGCCAGATTGTCGATGCCAATATCCAGCAGCGCGTCGCCCGTAGCAACGCGGCCGCGCAACAGCAGTTGCATGGGAGCCTCTATGTTCTTTTAATGTTCTCTTTGTTTTAGGGGCGCCTCCCTAACAACGGGTTATCCACATCATGAAAGTGCTGGAGAATGCCTTGCATTTTAGCCAAGTTGCAGCGATTGCCGGACCCGATGCCAAGGCGCGCCATGAACCACACTCACGCCATCGAAACCGCCGATCCGTCGGACGCTCAGACACATGAACCGGTGATCCGGCTGGTGGCGGTGGTTGTAACCTTCAACCGCAAGGCGCAGCTTGAGCGTACACTGGCAGCACTTCTGGCGGAGCCTGCGCAGAATCTGGCAGCGGTGCTGGTGGTGGATAATGCCTCGGACGATGGCACCGGGGCCTGGCTTGACGGGCTGGATGCACCGCGCCTGTGCGTTCTGCGCATGCCGCGCAATCTGGGCGGTGCCGGCGGGTTCGAGGCCGGGATGCGCCACGCGATACAGGTGCTCGATCCTGACTGGATCGTCGTCATGGATGATGACGCCCACCCTGAACCCGGCGCGCTGGCCGCGTTTCATGCCGCCGATCTGGCCGGTTGGGACGCGGCGGCGGCGGCTGTCTATCACCCGGACGGACGCATCTGCCAGATGAACCGCCCCACGCTCAACCCGTTCTGGCACTTCGGCGTGCTGCTGCGCACGGCACTGGGCGGCGGGCGGGGCGCCTTTCATCTGGGCGCGCGCGCCTATTCCCGGCAAGCGCCGGTGCGGGCGGTGGACGGGGCCTCTTTCGTGGGCTTGTTCCTGTCACGCGGGGCGATCGAGCGTGCCGGCTACCCGGACGCGGCGCTGTTCGTCTATGGCGATGACGCGATCTACACGCTGGGCCTGACGGCCGCGGGCGAGCGGATCGGCTTTTTCCCGGCCATTCGCTTTTCCCATGACAGCGAGACGCTGGGCGCCGATGACGGCCGCTTCCGACCATTGTGGAAGGTCTATTATTACCACCGCAACCTGCTGATCCTTTACCGGATGGCGGCCGGATGGCTGTTCTGGCCTGTGCTGCTGGTGGTGCTGCCGCGCTGGCTCATGCGGTTGCGCAGTCATCGTGGCGAAAGGCGCGCCTTCTTGCGCCTGCTGTGGGATGCGGTGCGTGACGGTCTGCGCCGGCGCGTGAGGATCGACCATGCCAGCGTGCTTGCGCGGGCCGGCACGCCGCCCGGCAAGCGCCAGCCGCGCCTTATCGATTGAGCAGTTCGCGGTGGAAGCGACGCAACAGCAGCAGCCCCACCAGCATCGGCACCAGGATCCACAGCCCGATATAGACCAAGGACACATAATCCGGCCGATAGATCGGATAGAAGCCGTCGCGCATGATGCCGCTCACATGCAGCAGCGGATTGTACCAAAGAACCTTCTGGGCGAGGGGCGGCAGATCCTCATAGGTCATGATCACCCCGGAGATCAGAAACAGCGGACGGGTGATGATGCCCCAGATCTGATCCCAGACCGGGGCGCGCTGAAAGAGATAGCAGTTCAGACAGCCGATGCCGAAACCCAGCCCCGCCGCCAGCCCGATGGCCAACAGGATCTTGTTGTAATCCAGCACGGTGCGGATGCCCTCGAAGACGATGATGCCGGCGAGGATCAGCACGGTAACCAGCATCACCACCAGCGCATTAAGCAAGAACCGTGCCAGCAGCGCATCAAGCCACACCACCCGCGGATAGAACAGCAGCGGCTTGGAAAAGTTCATCGCCCGCCCCACCTGGTTGCCCAGCACCGTGAAGATCTGCAGGATCATGAAGCCGGTGGCCTTGAACAGCAGAAATGACGTGCCAAGCCCCGGCGAGCGGGCGATGAGCGAAAATGCAAATCCCAGGATGATGATCATCCCCAGCGGCTCCAGCAGCGCCCAGAGGTAGCCACCGGGGGTTCGCCCGTAGCGGGTGGACATTTCACGCAAAACCAGCGCGATGATGCTGCGCAAGGCGGCAAGATTGCGCCGGCGCATGCCATCCTGGGGCAGAAGCGGGCCGCCGGGGGGCGGCGATGTCGGCGAAGAGGTGGTCACTATTTCAACACCGGTTGATGCGAGTGCTGGCATTTGCCGGCGCGACTATGTAGAAAAATCTGTGCGGAATCAAACACCGTATCACGAAACCGAATTGGTCGTAAGCGTGACTGGAAAACCTGCCAACTCCGCTGCCACAGCAACGGCGCAGCCTCTGGCAGCCGCCGCCGGGAATACCCAAGCGACGACCGAGGCGAAACCGCGGCCCCAGCCGGCGCCCGGCCCGCAGCCCGCGCCGATCCGTCCGGTCGCCGGCCCGGCCGCGATGCGGCGGCGCCACTGGGGGCTGGTGCTGAGCGTCTTTCTGCTGATCGTGGCGCCGTTGGCGGCGACCATCCTGTATCTGGTTGTCTTCGCGCAGGACCAATACGCCTCGACCACCGGCTTCACCATCCGCCAGGAGGAAACCGGCTCGGCCAGCGAGTTCCTGGGCGGGCTGTCTCAATTCGTCGGCTCCGGCACGGCGGGCAATGCCGATGTGCTGTTCGAATTCATCCAGAGCCAGGAGATCGTCGAGCGCGTCAATGCCCGCTTCGATCTCATCGAGCATTATTCGGCGACCTGGCCACAAGATCCGGCATTTTCCATTTGGCCCGGCGCCACCATCGAGGACCTGCTATGGTTCTGGAAACGCATGGTCCGCATCACCTATGACAAGGGCTCGGGGCTGATCATGGCGCAGGTGCGCGCGCGTGATCCGCAAAGCGCGCAGACCATCGCCCGGTTGATCGTTTCGGAAAGCGAAGAGATGATCAACATGCTCAACGATGGCGCCCGGCGCGACACGATGCGCAATGCCGAGAGCGATCTGGCCGCCGCTGTCGAGCGGTTGCGCGCCGCGCGCGAGGCCATGGCCGAGTTCCGCGCACGCACCCAGATCGTCGATCCGCTGGCCGATATCCAGGGGCGCATGGGGGTGCTCAACAACCTCCAGCAACAACTTGCCCAGGCACTGGTTGACCATGATCTGCTGTTGCAGGTTACCGAAACCAATGACCCGCGCCTGCGTCAGGCGCAACGGCGCATCGAAGTGATCCAGGACCGCATCGCCGAGGAACGAAGCAACTTCTCCTCGCAGGATGTGACGGTGGATGACACCGATTACCCGCGCCTTCTGGCACAATATGAAAGCCTGCGCGTGGATCAGGAATTCGCCGAACAGACCTATCGCGCGGCGCTGACCGCCTTTGACGCGGCGCGCTCCAACTCGGCGCGCCAGAGCCTGTATCTGGCCGCCTATATCCGCCCCACCCTGGCGCAGCGCGCCGAATACCCGCAGCGCATCATGCTGATCGGCCTGACGGCGCTGTTTCTGAGCATGATCTGGGGTATTCTGGCGCTGGTCTATTACAGCCTGCGCGATCGCGGATAGGGAGGGATCGAGTGCGGATGCATGCGCCATGATCCAGTTGGACGGCGTCACCAAAGGGTTCTGGGTGCGTGACGAATACCGCGTGGTGATCGACAATCTGACGACCACCCTGCCGACCGGCGCATCGCTGGCACTGCTGGGGCGCAACGGCGCGGGAAAATCCACCCTGCTCAAGATCATCGCCGGCACCATGCGCCCCGACAGCGGCGAAATGACCAGCGATGGCAGCATTTCCTGGCCGGTAGGCTATGCCGGCAGTCTGCATCTGGATCTGACCGGCATTCAGAACACCCGCTTTCTGGCGCGCACCTACGGCGTTGACAGCGATGCGCTGGTCGCCTTCGTCGAGGATTTCGCCGAGATCGGCGACCATTTCTACATGCCGGCGCGCAGCTATTCCTCGGGGATGCGCTCGCGGCTGGCATTCGGCATTTCCATGGGCATCCGCTTCGACACCTATCTGATCGACGAGGTCACCGCCGTCGGCGACACCCGCTTTCGCCGCAAGAGCCGCGAGGTGTTCCGCGAAAGGATGAAGCAGTCCAGCGCCATCATGGTCAGCCACAACCCCGATGATCTGCGCCAGTTCTGCGAGGCGGCAATCCTGCTCAACGAGGGCAAGCTCGAATACTTCGACAATGTGAACGAAGCCATCCAGCGCCACGAGGTATTGATGGCCTGAACCGGCGACTGCCTGGTTGCGCCTTTGGCCGCACAATGCCAAACGCCTGTCAGGACGGTGTGGCGGACCGAACAAGGGCAACATGCGAATTCTGTATTACAACTGGGTCGATTATCAGGACCGGCAGGGTCGCGGTGGCGGCGTCTCGATCTATCTGAAAGCGCTGATGGACGGGCTGGGCTCAGAAAGCGCCATCGCGCCGGTGTTTCTGGCCTCGGGGCTCGCGCATGATCTGCGCCCCGCTGCGCCGCGCTGGCAGCGGATGGGGGGAAAGGGCCGCGCCGCCTGCTGCTACGAGATCGTCAATGCCCGCCCGATTGCACCGGCCCATGCCCAGTTTGCCAGTGCCGAGCAGATCACCCATGCACCCACCGAAGCGGTGTTTTTCGATTTCATCACCCGCACCGGCCCCTATGACGTGATCCATTTTCACAACCTCGAAGGGCTGCCGGCCTCGGTTCTGGCGCTCAGGGAGCGCTGGCCGCAGACCCGTGTGGTGCTGAGCCTGCACAATTATTACCCGTTCTGCCCGCAGGTGAACCTGTGGCAGAACGAGGCGCGCCATTGCGATGATTTCCTGGAGGGCCGTGCCTGCGCGACATGCTTGCCCCTGCGCGCCAATCCCGGTGCGGTGCGGCTGAGCTATGCGCTGGAACGGCGGCTGACGCGGCTGGGCATGGGGCCGGGGACGGCCTTCTTTGATCGGGGCTTTCGTCCGGCGCTGCGGCAGGGCTGGGCCGGGCTGCGCCGCCTGCTGGGTCGTCACCGTGCCGGCACCAGAACGCCCGGAGGTGCTGCGGCGCCGGCCACTGCCGAAACCGCTCGGCAGGCCCATGCGCTTGGCGCGCGCCGCCATCTGATGAGCGCCCTGATCAATCGCCATTGTGACGCGGTGCTGTGCGTCTCGGACCGGGTGCGGCAACTGGCCGGCGCGCATGGCATCCACGACGCTTTGCTGCACACCAGCTACATCGGCACCCATCAGGCGGCCAAATGGCACCAGACCGCCCCACGCCCGGCCTTTCTGGGCGCGGACGGAACGCTGCGGCTGGCCTATCTGGGCTATATGCGCGCCGACAAGGGGTTCTTCTTTCTGCTCGACGCGCTGGAGGCGCTGCCCCCCACCATGGCCCGCCGGCTGCACCTGACCATCGCGGCGCGGCGCGGCGATGGCACGGCGATGGCCCGGCTGGAGGCGCTGCGCTCCCGGCTGGCCAGCCTGCGCCATCTCGATGGCTACAACCATGCCGGCCTTGATGCGCTGCTGGGCGATATCGATATGGGTCTGGTGCCGGTGCTGTGGGAGGATAATCTGCCGCAGGTGGCCATCGAGATGCACGCCCGCCACATCCCGCTTCTGTGCTCGGACCGGGGCGGCGCGCGCGAACTGGGCAACTGCCCGGCCCTGACCTTTCGCGCCGGCGATACCGCCGATTTCACCCGCGCACTGGCGGCGGTGCTGGACGGGCAGCTGCGCCCGGCCGACTACTGGCAAAGCGCCCGAACGCCGATGGATATGCCGACCCATCTGCGCCACCTTCAGGACCTCTACACCCGCTGCGCATGAAAGCTGTCATTCATATCGGCATGCCCAAGGCCGGCAGTTCGACGATCCAGGATTTTCTGGCGCTGAACGCCGCACGTCTGGCTGAGCGCAGCGTCAGGGTTGCACGTTTCGATCCGGCCTTTGGCAGCCAGTATGAGTTGCCGGTTTCCGCCCTGATCGAGGCCGGCGAAAGCGTTACCGAAGCCTTCGCCCAGCGCACGCTCCGCTTTGCCAGCCTCGCCGATCAGCAAGCCTATGCGGCCGCCTATACCGGGTTCTTGCAAAGGCACAGCGCGCAATGGGGCGACGGGGATCTGTTCATAGCCTCAAGCGAGCATCTTTATGCCTGGCTGCGGACCCCGGCACAGATCGGCGCGTTGGACCGGTTTCTGGCGCGGTATTTCGAATCGGTGCGCTATATCGTTTATCTGCGCTCGAACACCGAGTTTCTGACCAGCGCCTATTCCGAGGCCATCCGCCGCGGCGCGACGCATGATTTCGACACCCATTTCGAACTGCATGTGCACGACAACCCCTGGCGACGACTGCGCCACTGGCTGGCGGTTGCCGGACCCGAGCGGCTGATCGTGCGACGCCTTGTGCCCGAGCATCTGATCGGCGGCGAGCTGCTGAACGATTTCTGCGCCAGCACTGGCATTGAACGCGATGGGCTCAAGGCGGTGCCACGCGTCAACCAGTCGCTCACCCTTGAGCAGATCGCCCGACGGCGCTGGCTGAACCGGCTGTTGCCGGTGCAGGGCCGTTCGGGCCATCCCAGCCGCCTCTATCGCGCGGCGATTGCCCTGCTGGAATGGCGCCTGCCCCAGCCCGGCACGCGCCTGGAGCTGAGCGCCCTGCAACGCGCCAGGCTGCGCCGCAAGCGGCAATGGTCGGACAGGCAGATCCGCGCGCATTTCTTCCCTGAGGCACAGCGGCTTTTCCCAGAGGATTGAGCCGGCAATCCGCCGCGGGCGCTAGCCGCCCGGCGCGCAAAGCCGTCGCACGAAAGCGCAATCGCGCCAGGGCACCGAATGCGCCGGGTCATGGATCACCTCGCGCCCCTCGGAAACCAGCGCCAGGTATTTGCGGTATTCCTCGGCATTGTTGAAATGCTGCTCGCGCGCGACCTCGGCAATCGCCCTTGCGCGGAAAGCCGCATTATACTTGAAATGGCCAAACAGCAGGTCGCGTGCCGCGGGGCGGGTCTCGGCGACGAAGTGAAGCCCCGCCGACAGGCGCATCCATGGCTGGTATTTCAGCAGCGCCAATTTCTGCGCCACGAAAAGCTCCGCCCGCTGGCCGGGGATCAGCCGGTGGCGCAGCGCGCTGGTATGGACCTCGGCATCGGTGAAGGGGCCAAGGCTGCCCGAGGTCCGCAAGAAGGGTTCACGCTCGACAAAACCGGCCTCGTCGAAAGGCGCGCCGCTGGCGAAATCAGCCTGCGCCAGCGAGCCTTGCGGATACATGTCAAGCATGAACACCCGCGCGGCATCGGCATCGGCAAATTCCGGGGCGGCCAGCAGTTCGGGCAGGGTCTGGCGCTGCTCAAGCTGCCAGAACAGCAGCTCGTCAGCATCGGCCACCACGCTCCAGCGGCCAACGCGGAAGGCCGAGAGCAGCGCCTGTTGCCAGGCCACACCGAAATGCGCGCGCCGATAATCGGTGTCGACAGAAAACAGCGCCACATCGGGCTGATCGAGCAGATAGTCAAGCGTGCCGTCGTCCGAGCCGTTGTCGGCAATCAGAAAGCCCCCGACCCCGAGCTTGCGGTAATGCGCCAGAAAATGTGGCAGGATGAACCGCTCGTTGCGCAGCACCGCCACCACCGCAACCGGCGCATCGGCGATGCCGGCAAGCCGCGCCGGGTCGCTCAGCAGATCGAGCGCATTTGACTGCGCCCCAAGCCGGGGCGGCTGATAGCTGGGCCAGATCTTGGCCGGGTGCGGCCAGGGCTGGCCAGCCTGTTGCAGCACCTCTGCCTGGCGTTCGTGCCCGTCCAGATGCGCCAGCGCGATCGGGGCCCCGGCGAAGGGCAGAAACCCGTTTTCCCATTGCGAAACCAGCGGTCCGCCGGGGCGCGAACGGCGCAGCACCGCCGCCCGGTAGCCCTGCCCGGAAACGCCGATCGCACGCATCGCCAGCAAATCGCCAACCAGCTTGTCCTCCATGAAGGAAAGCCGCGCCAGCGCCTGCCCCTCGGTGCTGTCGGCAGCCGCGATCAGCGCCGCCATCGCCCGGCGCGACAGGCTGTAGCCCGAGCCGCCATCGGCATAGCGTGCCGGTTCAGGCGATTTGTCCAGTTCCAGCCGCCCACGATCCGAGCGCGACTTGGCCATATGCCAACTGCGATCCATCTGCCCGCGCACCCGCGACAGCGGCCTGCCGTGGTAATCATGCGCCAGCGCGGCAAGGCCGTGGAAATAGATGTCAGGGTCCAGAAAGCAATCGTCGTCGATCTTCAGCAGCCGCGAGAAACGGGTGTTGCCATGCACCCAGCGCACCATCGCCAGCGATTTTTGCGGCAGGCCCTCATAGTCGTCCGGCGCGTCAAGATGGACCACATCGCCCTCGCGCCGGCCATCGCCCTCGCCCACCATCACCAGCCAGGGCACGCCCAGCGCATCCAGCCGCGACAGCCAGCCGGTACGCATCGCCGGAATGCGATCCTTCAGGTTGGGGCGGCAGGAATAGACGCAGACCAGCGTGTCGAAGAGCGGGTTGGCGCGCGCACGCAGATCGGCGGTGAGGTCCGCGCGTGCGGGTGCGGGTGCCGCCGGGCTGGTCAGCAGCGCTTCGGCACGGACCACAAGCCCGGAGTCCTGCGCCAGCCCGCGCAGCACGTCAAGCGCCATGGCCGGGGCGCAGGCGGCAGCCAGATCCTGCCGCGCGACGGGGTCAAGCTGGCCGCAGGCGGTTTCCAGGGCCGCCATCAGGGGTTCGGCAGCATCGGCCCTGCCCTGCCGCACCAACCCCGCGATCAGCGAAAGCCCCACGCCCAGGCCCAGATGCTCAGCCTCGGGCGTGCACAGCAGCGCCATGTCCTGCGCCAGCGCCGCCAGAGCAGCAGGATCGGGCGCGGCATCGGCCATCAGCAGCGCGGATCCGCTGCGCCCCAGACGCTCCATCAGCGCGGCGAAGGGCGGCACCGGAACCTTGTCCCAGATCGCCGGCAACACGGCGCGGGCACTATCGGCCAGAAGAGCGGCCTGAGCAGTGTCGAGCGCCGGGCGGGCGGGCGCAGGAAAGGCCATCCAGCGCAGCAGCGCCAGCGCCGGGTCACTGCCACTGGCAGCAATCGCCGATGGAAGCGGCAATGCGCCGGGCACGACCGGCACCTCGGCCGGGCCCAGAAGCTCGCGGCGAAAACGCGGCGCGTCGAAGGTGCCCAGAGCTTGAAACTGCGCCAGCAGATCGGCGAGCGCGCGGGTTCTGTCCGGTGGCGGCGGGGCCTCGTTGAGCAGCGATGCAAGCCGCTCGAATGCCTCCTGCGCCAGCCGCAGACGCGGCGAAAGCGTGACGCCGCAGGTGATCTGCGCATCGGCCAGCATCGACCAGAACCGCGGCGAAAGCGCATAGACGCGCAGCAACACCTGCTCCAGCCGCGTCGCAAGCGCGTGCGGCAGCGTATCGCCGCGCACCAGAAGCGCGACCGCGCCGCTTGTCAGCCGCGCGCAGGCGGTGCGGTCCCAGTACTCTCCGCCACGCCCCTCCAGCAGCGCCAGAACCGCCTCGATCATCGCGCCGCGTGAACGCAGGTCAGGCCGGCGGCCCTGTCCGTCAGGCGCGGCTTCGCCAAGCGCCTGCATCACCCAGCCGATAGCCGGCGTGACCAGCCAGCCCGGCTGCGGTGCGGCAAGCGCGGCCAGTTCAGCCGCCAGCGCGCTCCAATCGCCATCGCAATAGCGAAACGGCAGCGCGGCACTGCCCTGCCAGGCGATCCGCTCGCGCCCATAGGGGCCGATGCGCCCCTCCCTGGCCAGCACATGAAGCGCGCGCGGATCGCCATGGGTGGCGAACCATTCGCTCAGGCCAAGCACCAGATGGCTGCGCCCATAGGCATCAAGCACCGGATCGGCCAGAAGGCTTTGCAGCAGGGCAACGGGGTCCTCATGCGGGGCAAGACGCATCCGGGCGGCGAACCGAGCGCGCGAAAGATCATGCGGCGCCGTCACATACAGGTTTTCAGGGGGCGCGGCAGGGGGCGCGGAACCATCGGCAAGCGGTTCGGCGAAAAGGAAATCGCGCAACCCGAAGAAGGCCGCCGCCTTGAGCATTGCGGTGTGCACCGCGCCCGGCAGTTCGGCCCAGAGCCGCGCATGGCGCACATGCTCGATGGCTTGCAGCGCGGCCAGCGTATCATGCTCCAGCGCACCGCTTTCGGCCAGCCGCACCAGCCGTTCGATCAGTCCGGCGCGATCCAGTCGCAGGGTTTCCAGAACCGTGCCGGTGCCATCGCGCACCGTGAAGGTCAGTGCCTGCCCCGGCGCGCCATCCGCCGCCAGCCAGACCCGCCCCGGCACCACCGCCGCCTGCAGACGCGGGGTTGCACCGGCGCGGCCATTGACGAAGGCCGGGCGCAACGGCAGCAACGGCAAGGGTGCCTCCAGCCCCGGCATTTCGGCCACCAGCACGCCGTCGATACGCCGCGCCTCGATCTCCAGACGGTCGGTCAGGCGCAGCCCGCGCCCCGGCGGCATGTCCTGATAAAGCGGATACTCCAGCTTCAGGCTGCTGATGTCCACGCCATCGAGCGGCTCGGCATAGGCGATGGCGGCCAGTTGGGGAAAGCCCCGCCGCAGCCCGAATCGCCCGCCCCGATCCGGCCGCGGCAGCGCGGAAAGCGTAACCAGTCGGCGGCCATCAACGCGCACCGTCGCATGGTATCGCCCGAAGGCTATGGCAAGCTCGCAGCCTTCGGGGTCGAAGGGCACCGCAAAGGGCCATTCGCGCCGCCAGCCGCTGGCGTCGTGGCGGTTGATCACCACCACCCCCTCACGCCGGCGCAACGACAGATGCAGCAAGATCCGTTTGCCCGAGGCATCACGGAAATTCACCGTGCCGTATTCGCTCAGCGAAAAATCGATGCGGCAGCGGAACGTCGCGGTGCGGCGGGTCTGAAAGGCGATCATGCGAAGCGTGGTTCCCGGTTCGGCAGGGCTGCCCCGTTATGCGGAACGCCACGCGACGATGCAATCGGCGAGCAGGGCGCACAGCGGCTTTGGCAAAGAAACATCACCGTACCGGCAGGCCCAGAAGGCGGCGCAGCCAGGGGGCGAGGTCCTGATCGGCCATATCGGCGCGCGGCACCGCGCCAGCGGCGCGCATCAGCGCCGCAGCCTGCGCGCCGCGCCAAAGACGGCGCAGCCGCCCCCGTGCCGCCTGCGCGTGGCGCTGTGCCAGCCGTGCATGAAGCACCCGTTCCCAGCCTGCCGGCAGGGTTGCGGCCGGCATCGGCGCGGCGCTGGCAAGCGCATCGCGCAGATCGCGGACCGCGCCGCCCAGCCGATGCGGCGCGGGAAGGGCGCGCGGCGGCAGGGCAATCGCCGGGAAGGGAAACCAGACAATGCGCTGCGTATGAAGCCCGGCCATCAAGGCCAGTGCAGCCCCGCAAAGTGCTGCCGGCGCGGCGTCAAGCACCGCTGCAAGCGGTACGGCTTCGCGCTGCAAGAAACCACGCGAAAAGACAAGCGCGCCGGGTTCGCCATGCAGGCTGAGCGCGCCATGCGGTTCCAGGGGCAGCGCCGCGCCCGCCGGTGGTACGGCCTCGGCGGCCTGACCAAAGGCGCGCCGGTCGTGCAGGCCGGGCTGGAAATGGCCACCCCGCCAGGTGCCCGATTCGAAACCGGACACACCCAGCAGATCACATGCCTGCGCGGCGCTTGCGCGCTCCATGCCGCTGACCCAGACCATAAAGGCCGATGGTGCGGGCAGATCGCCGGGGCGCAGGAACACCACATAGCGCCCCGTGGCGGCCCTGGCGGCGGCGGTCAGCGCGCTGCCAAGCCGTGGCGAGGGCCCCAGCACATGCAGCGGCGCGCCATTGGCCAGAAGCGGGGCAAGGCCCGGAGCCTCGCCGGCCAGCAGAACCTCGAAATCGGGCAGGCTTTGCGCTTCCATCGCATCAAGCGTGGCACGCATGGCCCCCTGTGTGCCGGGCTCGGCCAGCAAGACCACGCTCAAGGGCCGCGCGCCTTGCAGCACCAGACCCAGCCCGCGGCTGATCTCGCGGTCCCATTCAGCGCTGAAAGGCAATGCGTGGCGAGACAGAAAGCCACGCGCCGCCTCCAGGAAGGCCGCCCGTCGCGCGGGTTCGCGCACGACCAGCGCGCGCTCATGCAGGAGCCTTGTGGCAAGGCGCGCCAGCCCCTCGTGGCGATGCTGCATGTCTGAATGCAGGATCATCCCGGCCACGCGTTCAAGCACGTCGAACTGCTCGAACACGCGTGGATCATCGGCTGTGGTGATCTGGCCGGGGCGGTCACGGCTGTGCAGATAAAGTGGCTGCGGCAGGTACAGCAGATGCCCGCCACGCGCCGCCAATTGCCAGAAGAAGGTATGGTCTTCATACCATGTGCCCTCATCGAAGCGCAGATCGCCGATGAAGGCACGCCGGTAAAGCTTGTTCCAGGCCGAGGGAAAATGACTGGCCACCTCGCGTGCGTCCTGCAACCCGATGCGCCGCGTCACCCCGCGGGGTTCGGGGGCGCCATGGATGGCGGCATGCGCGGTTTCCATGCCATCGGGATAACACAGCCGGATCGCGCAGGCCGCCCAGTCGCCGCCATCCGCCCGCAGCGCGTCATGCAGGCCCTCAAGAAACCTCGCATCGAAGCGGTCATCGCTGTCCAGGAAGGCCACGAATGTCCCGCGCGCGCGCTCCAGCCCGGCATTGCGCGCGCCCGAGAGGCCGCGGTTTTCCTGCACCAGCAGCGTGAAACGCGGATCGCCCGCAAAGGCCCGCGCGGCAATGGCGCCACTGCCATCGGTGGAGCCGTCATCGACGATGATGGCCTCGAAATCGGGGAAGGTCTGGGCGCGCAGGCTGGCGATGGCGGCGCCAACCTGCGCAGCAACATCATAAACCGGCACGATGACCGAGATTGCCGGCGCTGCCGCTGCGCCATGGCTCATCGCGGCGCTTTCGCATGGCGGGCGTGGAGATCGAACCAGCCGTGTTTCTCGCCGGCATTGACGCGCTGTCGCGCCTCGGTGAGCGCGGCCTGGACATGCGCCTCGATGGCGGCGGGGGGCAACCAGGTATCGGGCAGGTCGCGCCCGAAGGGGCCGCTATGGGCATTGGTGAAGCGGGTCACATGCGTGGCGCCCTCGCGCGCCGGTGACGGCGGCCGCGGCAGAAAATCCTTGCCCTGCCGGATCAGTTGAAAACCGCTGTAGCCCAGCCCCGCCAGACGCTCAAGGATCGCCTGCCAATGGCGGTTGATCTCGAAGGACATGTAGGGGGGTGGCCTCGGCCCGGTGCCCAGCCCGGTTACGGCCGCCAGTTCGAACTCTTCGATATCAAGCTTGAGGTAATAGGGCCGGCCATGCCGGGCGATCAGCTCGCTCAGCGGCACAACCGGCAGATGCATCACCTGGTGCTCCAACTCCTTGGTCGCCTTGGTATCAGGATTGAACGAGCTCCATTCGCTGAACTCATTGACATAGAATGGCAAGATGCCGGGCTCCTCGCCAACGCCCACCTCGACGACACGCAGCCGGTCAAGGGCGATTTCATCGGCGAACCGGCTGCGCAGCTTTTCGCACAGGGCGGGGTCGGCCTCGATGGCGATGACATTGAACCCCTTGTCGAGATAGTAGCGTGAATCCTGGCCCAGATTGGCGCCGACATCAAACACCAGCGGCGCGCGCATCGGCCAGCGGCGCAGCATACGGCCACGCAGACGCGCCAACCAGCCCGGTGACTGGGGTTTGTCGGTCATCCTTGGCCCCCCGAATTCGGCGCGCCTGCCCAGGGCGACGGGCAGACAGCGGTGTTGAGTTCAGCGCGAAACGGCATGCGACCAGTTCGCCTGCACGGCCTCCAGCCCGAAGCGTTCGATGCAATAATCATAGACCGGCGCGTAGTATTCACGCACGCTTGCGATGGCCTCTCTGGATGGCTCGGCCTCTCGCGGGGAGGTGTTTTCGCGATGTTCAAGCACAGGCCGCGCATGGCTGATTCCCAGAAAGCGCGTCAGGTCGGCGATCCCCGCCTCGGTGATGAAACTCTCATAGAAACGGATGCACAGCTCGTCCGGCATGAAAGCCTGCTCCAGGGCGCGGATTGTCTGATCGTAGCGGGTGCGTGCCTCGCACCATGGCTCGACGGCCTCGGTGGCAAAGCGCAGATGCGCCGGCCGCGACGGTTTGCGCCCGCGCTTGCGGGCATTGCGATCAGCCATGCGCACCATCGAATAGCACCGCTCAACCGGATCACGCATCAAGAACACCACCCGCACCTGATACCCACCGGCAATCAGCATTGCGCGAATACGCCCGAAGGTTGCGGCATCGAGCATCGAATAGGCCGGGGTGATATCGCCGGTCAGATGGCACGCGGGGTTGTCAGCCAGCAGACGGTCGAAATGCTGCACGTAGCGCCGGGACGGATCGCGCTCCAGCGCAACCTGATCGAGCAGCGCCAGCAGCCGCGCGGACTCCGGCAAGGCCGCGGGCGGCTCGGGTGGCTCCAGTTCGGCGAGGTGGCGGTCGATCTCCTCGCGCAGGGCAAGCAGTTTCTGGCGGCTGAAGCCCGGCCAGTCCGTAGCGCCGAAGGCGGTGCTGAAGGTCGCATGCTCCTTGATCGGCCCCATCGCGCATTCGGGGTGTCGGTCAAGGTATCTGAACAACCAGCTTGTGCCGGCCTTCTGCGCGCCCACGCCCAGAATGAACGTCTTGCGCGGGCCGCGCTGAACCAGGGCCCGGATGCGCTCTATGGCCGTGGCCCGTGCGGAGCGGATCAGCGAGAGATCGGCCATCAGTGAATTCGAGCCCCCGGCTTGGTGCATCCTGTCGCCGGCAAGCTGGCCCCAGAGGCTTGCGCTTGTCAAGCCGAGCCGAGGGGCGATATACCCAAGCCCGACGGACTGCGCCGCAAGGACGGATGCCCACAGCATGAGCGAGAGCCCCTGGATCCTGTTGAGCCTGCGCCGCACCGGGGGCACCTCGCTGACAACCTTCCTGCAATCGGTGTCGCGCTTTTCGGGCATCCAGCATGAGCCGTTCAACCCCGACCGCCAGTTCGGCTGGATCACCCGCGGGTTTCGCAAATCCAATGATCTGGCCTGGCTGGATGAACAGATCGGCTCGGTGCTGGCACAACGGCCAAACATCAAGCATTGCCTTGATGTCGCCCGCCCGGAACTGACCCGCGCGCTGATCGAACGCTGTCACGCGCTGGGCTATCGCTTCGTGCTGCTGACCCGGCGCGATGAGGCCGCGCGGCTGACCTCGCTCTATCTGGCGATGGCAACCGGCGCATGGGCTGCCGAACAGGCGAAACAGATCTATCCGCAGATCGTCGAGGGCACGCTCAAGGCCACGCCGATCGACCTGTCGGCACTGGAAACCCAGGTCAAGACCGACTTCTACCTGCTGGGCCGGTGCCTGACCTTCCTGCGCAACCGGCAGATCCCCCATGAATGGCTGGTCTTCGAGGAGATCTACCAAAGCCCGGCCACCGCACGCGAAAAAGCATGCCGGATCGCCGCAGGGCTGGGCCTGACGATCGCGGCCAACGACCCCCGGCTGGGGGTTTTTGGCGCGGCGCGGCGGCAGAACTCGCTGGAGATCGGGCGCTATGTCGGCAACTACGACAAGGCGGTTGAACAGCTTCGCGCGCTTTGCGCGGGCTAGCGGGCGGCAACCGGCCGCCAGACGACTGCCGGCCTCAGATGATTTCGATCTGGTTGGCCAGCGCGCCGAGATTGCCAAAGCCCACGAGTTCGATCACCGTCGAGGCGGCGCCGAAATCCAGCACGATGTTGCCCGCGCCATTGACATGGGCAAA
>JBKBMS010000018.1:0-17274 GCA_046295695.1 Pararhodobacter sp.
AACCTGAAGTTCGAGGTCGAGCTGATCGCCCCCATCGCCATGGAAGAGAAGCTGCGCTTCGCCATCCGTGAAGGCGGCCGCACCGTCGGCGCCGGCGTGGTGTCGAAAATCATCGAGTAACCGGCGGCGGCGTGAGGCAAACCGCCGGAAGAACCGGGGCGCGCGGGGAAAACCCTGCGCGCCTTTCCCATTGCACGGGTTCGTGATTGACAGCCACCTGCTCTGGCGGCCAACTGCCTTTGGCAAACCGATGGAGGCTGACATGGTGATCATTCCGCGCTGACCCGACCCTTGTCAGATAAAGGAATGTTCATGCCTGCCCCCTTTCTGAATGCCGCCGCGACCCATCCGATGCGTTTTGCCGACGGGCGCGAAAACCGCTCCATGGTGCATCTGGCCCGCGCCATCGACCATCCCAATATCGCCATCGGCGATTTTACCTATGCCAACGACTTCGACCCGCCAGCCGGGCCGGAAGGCTGGGCGGCGCGGCTGGCGCCCTATCTCTACCCCGGCGCGCCCGAGCGGCTGGTGATCGGCCGTTTCGGCCAGATCGCCCATGGCGTGCGCTTCATCACCGCCTCGGCCAATCATGCGATGGGCGGGATCTCCACCTATCCCTTCGCCATTTTTGACCCGGCGAAACTGCCGCTGTTCATGGGCAGTTTCTCCGATCTGCCGGACACCGTGATCGGCCATGACGTGTGGATCGGGCATGATGCGCTGATCCTGCCCGGCGCGCGGATCGGCCATGGCGCGATCATCGGTGCCGGTGCGGTGGTGGCGGGCCGCGTGCCGGATTATGCCGTGGTGGCCGGGAATCCGGCGCGGCTGGTGCGGATGCGTTTTGCCGCCGCCGATGTGGCGACGCTGCTGGCGCTGGCCTGGTGGGACTGGCCGCTTGCCCTGATCGAGGCCGCCTTGCCGACGATCCTGGGGGGCGATGTCGCGGCGCTGGCTGCTTTCGCCCCTTCGCCGCCGCCTTGACGCAAGCGGCCGTCCCGGCGTTAACCTGATCTTAGGCAAGATGGCTTTTCTGGGGCAGGAACCGCACGAAGGGGGCAATCATGCTGGCGCGCGCCAGGACCGTGGCTTTCGATGGAGTCGAGGCCCGCCTTGTGGAAACGCAATGCGTGCTCTCGAACGGGCTGCCGGCCTTCCATGTCGTCGGTTTGCCGGACAAGGCGGTGTCCGAGGCACGCGAGAGGGTGCGCGCGGCGCTGGGGTCGCTCGCCATCGCGCTGCCGCCCAGACGCATCACTATCAACCTCTCGCCTGCCGATCTGCCCAAGGAGGGTTCGCATTTCGATCTGCCGATCGCGCTGGCGCTGCTGGCCGCGCTGGAGGTCATCCCCGCCGAGGACCTGGCGCAGACGGTCTCGCTGGGCGAACTGGCGCTCGATGGCGGGCTGGTGCCGGTGCTGGGTGCCTTGCCGGCCGCCGTGGCCGCGGCGAGCGAGGGTTGCGCGCTGATCTGTCCGCGCGGCTGCGGCGCCGAGGCGGCCTGGGTCGGTGCCACGGATGTCTTTGCCCCGGCAACCCTGCTGGAGGCGATCCGCCATTTCACCGGGCAATCGCCGTTGGTGCGGGCGCAGCCGGGCGAACTGAGCCCCACGGACAGCCTGCGCGATCTGCGCGACGTCAAGGGGCAGGAACGCGCCAAACGCGCGCTCGAGATCGCGGCCGCCGGGCGGCACCATCTGTTCATGGTCGGATCGCCCGGCTCGGGCAAGTCGATGCTGGCGGCGCGTCTGCCCGGCCTGCTGCCCCCGCTTGAGCCGGCCGAGGCGTTGGAAACATCAATGATCCATTCGGTTGCCGGGGTGCTCGGGCAGGGTGGCATCTCGCGCCAGCGCCCCTTCCGCGAGCCGCATCACACCGCGTCGGTTGCGGCGATTGCCGGCGGCGGGCGCGGCGCGCGCCCCGGCGAGATCAGCCTGGCGCATAACGGCGTGCTGTTCATGGACGAATTCCCCGAGTTTCCCCGCGCCGTGCTGGAAACCTTGCGCCAGCCCATCGAGACCGGCGAAGTGGTGGTGGCGCGCGCCAATGCCCATACCCGCTATCCCTGCCGCTTCCTGCTGGTGGCTGCCGCCAATCCCTGCAAATGTGGCTATATGGCCGAGCCTTCCCGTGCCTGCGCCCGTGTGCCGCTCTGCGGCGAGGACTATCTGGGGCGTATCTCCGGCCCGCTGATGGACCGTTTCGATCTGCGCGTCGAAGTGCCCCCTGTTGCCTATGCCGATCTGGAACTGCCGGCCAGCGGCGAAAGCTCGGCCCTCGTTGCTGCACGTGTCAGCGCCGCCCGCCAGCGCCAGATGCGGCGATTCGCCGGACATGAGGGCGCGCGCGTCAATGCCGATGCCGAAGGCGCCCTGCTTGAGGAAATCGCCGCGCCCGATGCCGAGGGGCGCGCGCTCATGGCGCGCGTTGCCGATCGCTTCGGTCTGTCGGCACGCGGCTATCACCGGGTGCTGCGCGTGGCGCGCACCATCGCCGATCTTGAGGGAAGTGCCGCCGTGCGCACACCGCATCTGGCCGAGGCGGTGAGCTTCAGGCTCAGCTTCGGCCCGGATCGCGCGAACTGAGCGGTCGGAGACCCTCGCCCGTCTTTGTGCGGCAAATATCCTCGGGGGGTGAATGGGCGCAGCCCAGAGGGGGGCAGACAGCCCCCCGCCTGCCAATCGCTCAAGCCGCGCGCCGCGCTTCGATCGCCTGCCAGATCTTCCCGGCAACATTGACCCCGTCGAAGCGCTCCAGCTCCTGAATGCCGGTGGGTGAGGTCAGGTTGATCTCGGTCAGCCAGTCGCCGATCACGTCGATGCCGACGAAGACCTGCCCGCGCTCGCGCAAGAGCGGGCCGATGGCGGCGCAGATCTCGCGGTCGCGCGTACTCAGCCCGATCTTCTCGGGGCGGCCGCCGACATGCATGTTCGAGCGCGTCTCGCCCTCGGCCGGCACCCGGTTGATCGCGCCCACAGGCTCGCCATCGACCAGGATCACCCGCTTGTCACCCTTCGCCACCGCCGGCAGGAATTTCTGCACGATCAGCGGCTCGCGCGAGAAGCCGGTGAACATCTCGTGCAGTGAGGCGAGGTTGCGATCCGCGGTATCAAGCCGGAACACCCCCGCGCCGCCATTGCCATAGAGCGGCTTGAGGATGATGTCGCCGTGGCGGGCCTTGAACTCGCGGATATCGGCCAGGTTGCGGGCAATCATCGTCGGTGGCGTCAGTTCGGGGAATTGCAGTACCAGCAGCTTTTCGGGGTGGTTGCGCACCCAGAACGGATCGTTGACCACCAGGGTTTTCGGATGGATCAGATCCAGCAGATGCGTGGTGGTGATGTAGCTCATGTCGAAGGGCGGGTCCTGGCGCAGCCAGACCACATCGACACTGCCCAGATCGAGCATTTCCTCATCGCCGAAACGCACATGATCGCCCTTGACGCGCTGCACGCCGAAGGGACGGGCGCGGGCCATCACCCGTCCTTCGTTCCAGACCAGCTTGTCGGGCGTATAGACAAACAGGCTGTGGCCTCGCGCCTGGGCTTCCTCGGCAAGCCGAAAGCTGCTGTCGGCGTCGATATTGACGGTTTCGATCGGGTCCATCTGGAAGGCGATGCGCAGCGCCATGCGTGCTCCTGTCGGTTGGCCGGCCCGGGTTCGTGCCGCGTTGCCCCTTGATGGCGCAGCCGGCGGGCGGATGCAATTGCTCCGCTTCAGCCCCAGATGGCGTTTTCGATGATATGGATCTGCCCCTGCCCATCGACCAGCGCCACATCGAAGCGCGCGGGCAGGGCCAGCCCGCCGGGCAAGCCGGCCAGGAATTCCTCGGCGGCGCGTTGCAGGCGGGCGATCTGGCGCGCATTCAGGCGCTCGGCGGCGCGGGCGAAGTCACGGCTTTTCTTGACCTCGACAAAGACATGCCCAACCCCCGCCGGCAGGTTTTCGCGCAGGATCAGGTCGATCTCGCCGCCCCTGCCGCGCCAGCGCCGTGCCACTTCGACAAGGCCCCGCGCGGCATAGTGGCGGGCCACCTGGGCCTCGGCCGACTGACCCGCCCGGTAGCTTTCGGCCCCGCTCACGGGCGCTCCGGCGCGTCGCGGCTCAGCGCCAGCGCCAGTTGATAGACCCGCCGGCGCGGCAGGTTGCGTGCGGCAGCCAGCATATCCACCGCCTCGCGCAGGCTGTGGCGCTCCAGCAAGGCGCGCAGCGCGGCTTCAAGGTCGTCATCATTGCCGATGGCGGGGGCGGCTCGGTCCACCAGCAGCACCACTTCGCCCTTGATCTCGCGGCCTTCGATGGCGGTGGCGACTTCATCGAGCGTGCCGCGGATGACCTCTTCAAAGCGTTTGGTCAGTTCACGGCAGAGCGCGCAGGCCCGCCCGCCGCCCATTGCCTGCGCCATCTCGCCAAGCAGGCGATGGATGCGCTTGGGCGATTCGTAGAAGACAAGCGTCGCCGGGATCGCTGCGGCCTCGTGCAGGAAGGCGCGCCGCGCACCGGCCTGGGGGGGCGCAAAGCCCAGAAAGCAGAACCGGTCGCTGGGCAGGCCCGCAACCGCCAGCGCCGCCAGCACCGCCGAGGCTCCGGGCGCGGCCAGCACCGGGTGGCCCCCGGCGATGGCCGCGCGGGCAAGCTGGTAGCCCGGATCGGCCACCAGCGGCGTGCCTGCCTCGGAGGCATAGGCCACCGATTGCCCCGCCGCCAGTGCCGCCAGCAGCCGTGGGCGCATCTGCGCGCCATTGTGGTCATGATAGGCCAGCAGCGGGCGCTCGCCGAGCCGGATGCCGTGGATCTCCAGCAGACGGCGCAGGCTGCGGGTATCCTCGGCGGCAAGCACATCGGCCCCGGCCAGAATGTCGAGCGCGCGCAGCGTGATGTCGCGCGCAGCCCCGATCGGCGTGGAGACCATGTGCAACCCGGGCGCTACCGGCCGGGGGCCGCCGGCCGGTAACAGATGCGCGGGATCAGGCTTGGACATGGCTTGGCGCTCCACTCATGCGTTTACTTCGGGCAGCCTGCTCTTTAGTGTTGCGCCTGCATGATCCGCCCGCAAGACTGAATGAGGAACCCGATGCCCGCCCTTCTGACCCTTGCTCGCCACCTTGGCAACCTCAGGCTGGTGCGCCGTGCGCTCGGCGTGTTCGGCCTGGCCGCGCTTGCTGGCTGCGGCCCGGTCGCCTTTCCCGGCGCCGCGGTGGGGCCGCGCGTTGATACTTCGGCACCGGTGCAGGTGGCGCTTCTGGTGCCGGCGGGCTCGTCCGACAGCGGGCGGCAGGTGCTGGCCGACAGTCTGGAAAACGCCGCGCGGCTGGCGGTCGCCGATCTGCGGGGCGTGCAGATCGACCTGCGCGTCTACAGCACCGCCGGCGACCCCGAGCGCGCCGCGCAACAGGCCCGTCAGGCGGTCGAGGATGGTGCGCGCATCATTCTGGGTCCGGTCTTTGGCGAGGAGGCCAATGCCGTGGGCGCTGCCGTGGCGGCGCGAGGGGTGAATGTGCTGGCCTTCTCCAACAACACCGCGATTGCCGGCGGCAATGTCTTCGTGCTGGGGCAAACCTTTGAAAACACGGCCCGGCGGCTGTTGCGGCATGCCGCCGACAATGGCCGCGGGCAGGTGATGATCATCGCCGAGCGCACCACCGAAGGCCAGATCGCCGAAGCCGCGATCCGCGCGGCGGCGTCGCGTAGCGGTGCTTCGATCGTGGCCACCGAAAGCTATGCCTTCTCGCAGCAGGGCATTGTCGATGCGCTGTCCTCGATAGCCTCGACGGCGCGGTCTTCAGGGGCACAGACGCTGTTCTTCACGGCCAACACCGCCGGTGCGTTGCCGATCCTGGCGCAGCTTCTGCCTGATAACCGCGTTGCCCATCCCCAGTTCCAGTTCATGGGCCTGACCCGCTGGGACATTCCCCCCGCCACGTTGCAGTTGCGCGGCCTTCAGGAAGGCTGGTTCGCCCTGCCTGACCCCTCGCTGACCGCGCGGTTCGAGGAACGCTACCGCGCCGCGCATGGCAGCGATCCGCATCCGATCGCCGGGCTGGCCTATGACGGTATCGCCGCCGTTGGCGCATTGCTGGCGACCGGGCAGTCCGACGCGCTGTCGCGCGCCGCGCTGACGCAGGGTTCGGGCTTCGTGGGGGTGAACGGGGTGTTCCGCCTCCTGCCCAATGGCACCAACGAGCGCGGTCTGGCGGTGGCGACGATCCGCGACAATGCGGTGGTGATCCTCGATTCCGCGCCGCGCAGCTTCGTCGGCTCCGGCTCGTAAGCGACGCCCGTGGCGCAGGCCGCTCCGCCCAGAGACGCGGTTGCGACGGTGCCGGCCTATGCCTGCCCCCCGCCGCCGCGCGAGCCGCTGATCTGCGAGGCGGCAACCATCGTCGATTGCGATGCGCTCAACGCCCGGCTGGCGGTGGCGATTGACCTGCCCGGCGATGACCGTGCAATCCGCGCCGCCACCGTCGAGGTGCTGGGCCAGGCGCTGCGCAGCGGCAATGCGGTGCTGCAAGGCGCGCTTGAAGCCGCGCCACGCGATGCGCGCGCCTATGTGCGCGCCCAGACATGGCTGACCGATCTGGTGGTGACGGCGGCGCTCAATGTGGCCCGGCTGCGGCTGCATCCACGCGCCAACCCCACCGAGGGCGAGCGCATCTGCGTGATGGCCGTGGGCGGCTACGGCCGCGCCGAGATGGCGCCGCATTCCGATATCGACCTGCTGTTCCTGACCCCCTGGAAGGTGACCGGCTGGGCTGAAAGCGTGATCGAGAGCACGCTCTACATCCTGTGGGATCTGAAGTTGAAGATCGGCCATGCCAGCCGCACCGTGGACGATTGCCTGCGCCTTGGCCGCGAGGATTACACCATCCGCACCGCGCTGCTGGAAAACCGCTTCCTGTGCGGCGATGCAACGCTGGGGCGGCAACTCAAGGACAGGCTGTGGAAGGATCTGTTCAGCGGCACGCAATCGGATTTCGTCGAGGCCAAGCTGGCCGAACGTGCGGAGCGCCACCGCAAGCAGGGCGGTCAGCGCTACATGCTGGAGCCCAATGTCAAGGAGGGCAAGGGCGGATTGCGCGATCTGCAGACGCTCTACTGGATCGCCAAGTACCTGCACCGGGTCGAACAGGCCGCCGAACTCGTGCCGCTGGGCTTCTTTGCCGATGACGAATATCAGGCGTTCCGCGCGGCTGAGACCTTCCTATGGGCGGTGCGCTGCCATCTGCATCATGTCACCGGGCGCGCCAGCGATCAGCTGACCTTCGACCTGCAACCCGAGGTCGCCGAGCGCATGGGGTTCGCCGATCACGGCGGACGCCGCGCGGTGGAGCATTTCATGCAGGCATATTTTCGCCATGCAACGCGGGTGGGCGAGCTTACGCGCATCTTCCTGACGGCGCTGGAGGCGCGCCATGTCAAGCGCGCGCCGGCGCTGCTGGGGCTGTTGCGGCGGCGCAGGAAGGTCAAGCCCGGCTACAAGGTCGATCTCAATCGTCTGAATGTCGCCGATCCGGCGGCGTTTCTGGGCGATCCGCTGAACCTGTTGCGCATCTTTCAGGAGGCATTGCGCACCGGGTTGCTGCTGCACCCTGATGCCATGCGCCTGATCGCCGGCAATCTGCATCTGATCGATGCCGAGATGCGCGAAAACCCCGAGGCGGTGCAGATCTTTCTGGATCTGTTGCTCAAACACGGCAACCCCGAGCGCGGGCTGCGGCGCATGAACGAACTGGGCCTGCTGGCGGCCTTCATGCCCGAGTTCGAGCCGATCGTGGCGATGATGCAGTTCAACGTCTATCATCACTATACGGTGGATGAGCATACCATCCAGTGCATCAGTACGCTGGCGCAGATCGAGCGCGGCGAACTCGTGGAGGAACTGCCCATCGCCTCGCGCATCCTCGAAGAGGGCGTGAATCGCAAGGTGCTTTATGTCGCGCTTCTGCTGCACGACATCGGCAAGGGCCGCCCCGAGGATCATTCCGTGCTGGGCGCACAGATCGCGCGGCGCGTGGCGCCCCGGCTGCGGCTCAGTACCGAGGAATGCGAAACCGTGGAATGGCTGGTGCGCAATCATCTGCTGATGTCGGATGTCGCGCAGAAGCGCGACATCGGCGACCCGCGCACGGTGCGCGATTTCGCCAAGGCCGTGAAGAGCCGCAAGCGACTGGACCTGCTGACGGTGCTGACGGTTTGTGACATACGTGGCGTGGGGCCGGGCACATGGAACAACTGGAAGGCCATGCTGCTGCGCCAGCTTTACCGCGATACCGCCGAGGCGCTGGAAAAGGGCGTCGAGGCGCTGAGCCGCTCCAACCGCGAGGATGCCGCCAAGCGCGCCCTGCGCGAGGTGCTGGGCGACTGGCCGCGCGGTGATCTGCGCACCGAGACCGCGCGCCATTACGGCCCCTACTGGCAGGCGCTGGCCACCGAGGCGCATGTGGTGTTCGCGCATCTGCTGCGCGGCATCGGCGATAACGAGATTCGCCTGGATCTGCACCCTGACGAGGGCCGCGACGCCACGCGTGCCTGTTTCGCGCTGGCCGACCATCCGGGCATCTTCTCGCGGCTGGCCGGTGCGCTGGCGCTGGTCGGGGCCAATATCGTCGATGCGCGCACCTATACCTCGAAGGACGGCTACGCGACGGCGGTCTTCTGGATCCAGGACGCTGAGGGCCATCCCTATGAGGAAGCGCGCCTGCCACGGCTGCGACGGATGATCGAGCGCACCTTTGCCGGCGAGGTGGTCGCCACCGAGGCGCTGCGCGAACGCGACAAGGTAAAGAAGCGCGAGCGCCAGTTCCGCGTGCCCACCAATATCAGCTTCGACAATGATGGCTCGGACATCTATACCATCATCGAGGTCGATACCCGCGACCGGCCGGGCCTGCTTTATGACCTCACGCGCACGCTGGCGGCGAACAACATCTACATCGCCAGCGCGGTGATCGCCACTTATGGCGTGCAGGTTGTCGATACCTTCTATGTGAAAGACATGTTCGGTTTGAAACTGCATGCGAAATCGCGCCAGGAGGCGCTGGATGGAAAACTGCGCGCGGCCATCGAGGCCGGGGTCGAGCGGGCAGCACGCGCATGACCCCGATCCGCCTGATGCGCAGCTTTGCCACCGTCGGCGGCTGGACGCTGGCCAGCCGCGTGCTGGGGTTCGGGCGCGATATCCTGATGGCGCGCTATCTGGGGGCGGGGGCGGTATCGGATGCCTTCTTCGTTGCCTTCTCGCTGCCCAACATGTTCCGCCGGTTCTTTGCCGAGGGTGCATTCAACGCCGCCTTCGTGCCGATGTTCACCCGCAAGCACAGCGCCGATCCCGCCGATGCCGAGGCCTTTGCGCGCGATGCCTATTGGCTGATGGCCAGTTTCCTGATCGGCTTTTCGCTTCTGGCCATGGCGGCGATGCCGCTGCTGGTATGGGCGATGGCTGCGGGCTTTGCGCAGGACCAGCGCTTCGATCTGGCGGTGATCTTCGGGCGCATCGCCTTTCCCTATATCCTGTTCATCTCGTTGACGGCTCTCCTGTCGGGCATGCTCAATGCGATCGGCCGGTTTGCCGCGGCAGCGGCGGCGCCGGTGCTGCTGAACGCGGTGTTCATTCTGGCGCTGCTTGTGGCGGGGCATCTGGGCTGGCCGATCGGGCTGACGCTTGCCTGGGCGGTGCCGGTGGGGGGCGTCGCGCAGCTTGTGGTGGTCTGGCTGGCGGTGCGGCGCGCGGGCTTCCGGCTGCCGGTTCGCCGGCCCCGGCTGACCCCTGAACTCAAACGCCTGATGGTGATTGCCGCGCCGGCGATCCTGGCCGGCGGGGTGGTGCAGATCAATCTCGTGGTGGGGCGGCAGGTGGCCTCGTTCACCGAAAACGCCATTTCCTGGCTCTCCTATGCCGACCGGCTCTATCAGTTGCCGCTTGGCGTGGTGGGCATTGCCGTTGGCGTGGTGCTGCTGCCCGAACTTGCCCGCCGCCTGCGCGAAGGTGAGGCCGAGCGCGCCCGCGATGCCTTCAGCCGCGGCATGGAGTTCTCGCTGGCCCTGACGCTGCCGGCGGCGGTGGCGCTGGTGGTAATCGCTCAGCCGCTGATCTCGGTGCTGTTCGAGCGTGGCGCCTTTACCCGCGCCGATACGCTCAACACCGCGCTCGCGCTGGCGGTCTACGGGCTGGGTCTGCCGGCCTTCGTGCTGCACAAGGTCTTGCAGCCACTCTACTTTGCCCGCGAGGACACCCGCAGCCCGTTTCGCTACGCGCTCAATTCCATGGTGGTCAATCTGCTGATTGCGGTGGGGCTGATGCCGTTTGTCGGCTTCATCGCCGCCGCCTGGGGCACCACCATTGCCGGCTGGGCGATGGTCTGGCAGTTGTGGCGTGGTGCCCGGCCGATGGGCGAGGCTGCGCGCCCCGATGCCCGCATGCGCGATCGCGGCTGGCGTATCGCGCTGGCCGCGGCCTTCATGGGGCTGTGCCTGTGGCTGGGCGCGCAGGCGCTGGAGCCTTGGCTTTATGGCAGCGGGCGCGCGCTGGCGCTTCTGGCGCTGATCGGGCTGGGGGCGGCCAGCTATTTCGGGTTGGGGGCGCTGATCGGCGCCTTCCGGCTCAGCGATTTCCGTGCCGCCATGCGCCGCGGCAGGGCCTGATACATCCAGACAGCAAAAACCCGCGGACGTGCCGCGGGTTCGGGGGGCGGCGATCCGATGGCCGGCGCTCAGATGAAGCGCACCTGCGTGCCCACATGCGCCATCTCGAAGAGTTCCTCGACATGGTGGTTGAAGAGCCCGATACAGCCGTTCGAGGCCCGGCGTCCGATCTTGGCAACATTGTCGATGCCGTGGATGCGGTAGAATTGCCAGCTCAGGTTCATCGCCCGCGTGCCCAGCGGGTTTTGTGGCCCTGCCTCGACGCGTTCGGGCAACGAGGGGTCGCGCTCGCGCATGTTGGGGGTGGGTATCCACACCGGGTTGCGGCGTTTGAGGGTGATCTCGGTATAGCCTAGGCGCGTGAATTCATCGCTCATCGGCACCGAGGTCGGATAGAGCCGATAGATGCTCTGATCCTCGGACCAGTAGTGCAGCGCGCGCGATTGCGTATCGCAAAGGATCGCGCCCAGCCGCAGATTGTCGAAATGCTCCTGCCAGGTATGCGTGCGAAAGCCCATGGCATTATGGCGCACGCGGGCCTGTTCCTGCGGGCCATCGTCGATTTCGCCGGTAAAATCCTCGGCGTGGAGCGGGCGGATCAGCGCGGGGGTGGCCAGAGCGGCGAGGCCGCCGATCAGGAACTGCCGGCGCAGGGGAAGGGTTGGCTTCAAGGGAGCCCTCCGTCAATCAGGTCAATCGGTTCTGTGCGTGTTGGTGTGCTCAATACCCTTTTGGGCTTGCATCGGGCAAGCCCTGTGCGTTCACATTCCTGCGGGTTGGCGAATGCGCTGGCGGTTGGGCGCTCATCGGCCTTCAGGGTCGCGCGCGCGGCGATATGCGTGCCGCGCGGCGCTGGCAAAGCCGCCGCCGGCGTGGTTAGCTGGCGGCATCATTCGTTTTCGTGCCACCCGTATTGCCGGAGAACCGCCCATGAGCCCCAGCGCCCGCCAGACCCGCATCGCCACGCCACACGGAATGCTGGCCGTTCACGACAGCGGCGGCACCGGCCCGGCGCTGGTGCTGATCCATGGCAATTCCTCGTGCAAGGAGGTCTTCGCCCACCAGTTTGACGCGCCCGAACTGGCGCAATACCGGCGCGTGGCCTTTGATCTGCCGGGGCACGGGGCCTCGGATGATGCCGTCGCGCCTGAGCTGGATTATACCTTCGCCGGCTATGCCCAGGCGCTGGAGGCGGTGATCGAAGCGCTGGAATTGTCGCACCCGGCGGTCTTTGGCTGGTCGCTGGGCGGGCATGTTGCGCTTGAGGCTTTGGGGCGCGGCGCCGATCTTTCCGGCATCATGATCAGCGGCACCCCGCCCGTGACGCCGACGATGGACTGCCTGATGGCGGCATTCAACATCGACCCGGCGGCCGAGAACCTGACCGCCAAGCGCGAATTCACCGATGCCGATGCCCAAGCCTATGCCCTGCATACCGCCGGCACCGGCGGGATGGTCGATGCGCATCTGCTGGCGATGGTCAAGCGCACCGATGGCCGCGCCCGCGAGATCATGTTCGGCGCGGTGGTCGCGGGCATGCCGCTGGACGAGTGCGCCATCCTGACGCAGATGCAGGTGCCGCTGGCCGTGGTCAACGGTGCCGAAGACCCGTTCATCCGCCATGACTATTTCGATACTCTGGACGCGCCCAGCCTCTGGGCGCAGGGTATGGTGCGCCTGCCCGGTGCGGGGCACGCACCCTTTTTGCAGGCACCCGCTGCGTTCAATCCCCTGCTGGCCGCATTTCTGGCCAGCCTCTGACCTGCCTGAGAGCCCCCCCTGATGACCGAGATCGCAAACCATCCCATCCCCGTCTCGTTGCTGACCGGCTTTCTGGGGGCGGGCAAGACAACCCTGCTGAACGCGCTGCTGCGGGATCCCTCAATGGCGCGCACCGCGGTGGTGATCAATGAATTTGGCCAGATCGGCCTTGATCATGACCTGGTGGAAAGTGCCACCGAGGCCATGGTGCTGCTGCAATCGGGCTGTCTGTGCTGCACTGTGCGCGGCGATCTGGCGCAGACATTGGGCGATCTGAAGCTGCGCCGTGACGCCGGAGAGATCGCCTTTGACCGTGTGGTGATCGAAACCACCGGCATCGCCGATCCCGGCCCCATCGTGCAGACCCTGGTGATGGACCCCGAACTGACCTACGATTATGCGCTCGACGGGGTGTTGACGGTGGTCGATGCGGTCGCCGGGCCGGGCACGCTGGATGCCTATTTCGAGGCCGTGCAGCAGGTGGCGATGGCGGACCGGCTGATCCTGTCCAAGGCCGATCTGGCGCTGCCGGCGGCGGTGCGGGCCCTTGAGGCGCGGCTGGCGGACCTGAACCCCGGTGCGGTCTGCCTGCGCGGCGATCACGGGCGCATCGATCCGGCGCTGCTGTTCGGTCTGGCGCCACGCCAGGACAGCACGCCGGCACAGGCGCTGGGCTGGGTGGCCGCCAATGCGCCCCCGCGCAAGGCCAGCCTGCCCCCGCTCAGCGGCCTGACGCAGACCAACCCGTTTTCGCTGCCGCAGGCCCATGGGCTCTTTGCCCGGCCCGCTGGCGCACAAGGCCACAGCCATGACGGGCGCATCTCCTCGCAATCGGCCGAGATCGCCGAGCCGATCGCGCCGGTGGTCTTTGATCTCTGGCTGGAGACGCTGATGAACGGCGCCTCGCGCGATATTCTGCGGCTCAAGGCGGTGGTGCATGT
Organism: Pararhodobacter sp.; assembly: GCA_046295695.1. GTDB lineage: Bacteria > Pseudomonadota > Alphaproteobacteria > Rhodobacterales > Rhodobacteraceae > Pararhodobacter. Next base: position 13,347 of record JBKBMS010000018.1, read on the forward strand.
CGAGGGGATGGAGCACCCTTTCGCGCTGCACGGCGTGCAGCATGTGTTTCATCCGCCGGTGCCGCTGCCGCACTGGCCGCGTGGCGAGCGGGTGTCGCGCATCGTGGTGATCGGGCGTGATCTGCCACCGGGTTATCTTGAGGAAAGCCTGGCCTTCCTGAAAAGCCGCCCGACAATGACCGAACACAGCCTCTGACCGGCCTTGAGCCCGGCGTCAGGCGTTCACATCCACCACCACCCGACCCTGCACCTGCCCCCTGAGGATCGCCGCGCCCAGTTCCGGCAGGTCGGCCAGCCGCGCCGGGCGGATCATCGCCTCCAGCTTGTCCATCGGCAGATCGCGCGCGATGCGTTCCCAGGCACGCAGCCGGTCGGCGTAAGGGCGCATCACCGAATCGATGCCCAGCAGGTTCACCCCCCGCAACAGGAAGGGCACCACGGTCGCCGGCAGCGCCGCGCCGCCCGCCAGCCCCACCGCCGCCACCGAGGCGCCATAGCGCATCTGCCCCAGCGCGCGGGCCAGCATCGCCCCGCCCACCGCATCGATGCAACCGGCCCAGGTTTCGGCTTCGAGCGGGCGCTTGACGGTCTCGGCCAGATCGGCGCGCGGGATGATGCGCGTCGCGCCCAGATCGCGCAGATAGGGTTCGGTTTCAGGACGGCCGGTCACGGCGGCGACCTGATAGCCGGTGGCCGCCAGCAGCGCCACCGCCACCGAGCCCACGCCGCCTGCGGCGCCGGTTACCAGAACCTCGCCCGATTGCGGCGTCATCCCATGCGCCTCCAGCGCCAGAACGGCCAGCATCGCGGTCAGCCCGGCGGTGCCGACGGCCATGGCCTGACGGGTGCTCAGCCTTTCGGGCAGCGGCACCAGCCAGTCGGCCTTGAGGCGCGCGCGCGTCGCATATCCGCCCCAATGCAGTTCGCCGACCCGCCAGCCGGTCAGCAGAACCTTGTCGCCGGGGCGAAAATGCGGGCTGGTCGAATGCTCCACCGTGCCGGCAAGATCGATCCCCGGCACATGCGGATAGTGGCGCACCAGCCCGCCGCCGCCGCTCAGGCAAAGCCCATCCTTGTAGTTGAGCGTCGAATATTCCACCGCCACCGTGACATCACCCTCGGGCAGGCGGTCATCAGGCAGCGACTGGAGCTGGGCGTGGGTGGCGCCGGTTTCGTCTTTCGTGACGACAAGGGCTTTGAACATGGGGCTCCTCCTGCTGATTGAGAAAGGCATAGCGCAGCCTGCCGGGCAACGAAAGGGCGGGCCCCGGCGGGCGTGATGGCTGCGAGAGCGCCGGGCAGGCTGCTCTGCGCCGCCGGGGCGGCAAGCCTGATCAGACGGTCCTCGCGCGATGGTGCGTGCCCCACCGCAGATCTTGTGGATAACTCTGGCATCTGTCCCATATGCTGTGTTGGTTCTTGACTCGCACGGCGTTCATGGCAGAGTCGGCGACCCACAGGCAGGAGTCTCCCTTGCGCTTTGCCCGGCTGCGACTGAACGGTTTCAAAAGCTTCGTCGATCCCACCGAACTGGTGATCCGCGAGGGGCTGACCGGCATTGTCGGGCCCAATGGCTGCGGCAAATCGAACCTGCTGGAGGCGCTGCGCTGGGTGATGGGCGAAAACCGCCCCACGGCGATGCGCGGCGCGGGCATGGAGGATGTGGTCTTTGCCGGCACCAGTTCGCGCGGCGCGCGGGCTTTCGCCGAGGTGGTGCTCCAGGTGGACAATTCCGAGCGTCTGGCGCCATCAGGTTTCAACGACAGCGATGTGCTGGAGGTTTCGCGCCGTATTACCCGCGATGCCGGCTCGGCCTACAAGGTCAATGGCAAGGATGTGCGCGCGCGCGATGTGCAGATGCTCTTTGCCGATGCCTCGACCGGGGCGCATAGTCCGGCGCTGGTGCGTCAGGGGCAGATTGCCGAGCTGATCAACGCCAAGCCGAAGGCGCGTCGCCGTGTGCTGGAGGAAGCCGCGGGCATCTCCGGGCTTTATCAGCGCCGCCACGAGGCCGAGCTGCGCCTGAGCGCGACCGAGACCAACCTGTCGCGCATCGGCGATACGGTTGAGCAACTGGCACAGCAACTGGTGGTGCTGGCGCGGCAGGCGCGGCAGGCGGCGCGCTACCGCGAACTGGGCATCGAGCTGCGCCGCGCCGAGGGGATGATCCTTTACCGCCGCTGGCGCGAGGCAGCGCAGCACCGCACCGACATGCAGGCACTCCTGCTGGAGGCCACACGCCTTGCCGCGCAATCCGAGCGTGAGGCCCGCGAAGCCCGCGCCGCGCGCGAGGCCGCCGAAGATGCGTTGCCCCCCCGTCGCGAGGAAGAAGCCATCGCCGGGGCCATCCTGCAACGCCTTCAGGTGCAGCGCGATACGCTGGGCGAACAGGAGGCACGCGCGCTGGAGACCGTGCAGATGCTGCGCGCGCGCATCGAGCAGTTGCAGCTTGATGCACAGCGCGAGGCCGGGCTGGCGGCCGATGCCGATGACAGCATCGCGCGGCTGGGCTGGGAGGAAGAGCAACTCTCGCGTGCCGGCGAGGGCCATGATGAGCGCCTGGCCGAGGCCGTCGAGGCCGCGCGCGAGGCCGCCGAGATGCTCAGCGACCATGAGGCATTGCTGAGCGAGGCCACCGAGGATCTGGCGCGGCTTGCGGCGCGGCATCAGTCCTTGCAGCGTCAGGCGCAGGATGCCCGCACCGAGGAAGGCCGCGCGCAGGGAGCCTTCGGGACCGCCCGCGCCGAGGCCGAAGCCGCCGATGCCGCGCTGGAGGCTGCCGCCAGCGCCCATGACGCCGCCGAAGAGGCGATGGAGGGCGCGCGCGCGCTGCTGGAAACCGCCGAGCAGACGCTGGCCGAGGCCGAGGCCGCCCGCGCCGAGGCCCAGTCCGCCGAGGTGGAGGCTCGCGCCGCGCGCGCCGAGGCCGAGGGAGGGGTCAATGCCCTGAGCGCCGAACTGGCCGCGCTGGAGCGCGTCATGGCGCGCGAGGCGGTTGCCGGCAGCCAGATTCTGGATGCGCTGCGCGTCGATCCGGGGTTCGAGCCGGCGCTGGGTGCGGCGTTGGCCGATGATCTGCGCGCGCCCTCGGTGAGCGAGGGTTCCGGCTGGCATGCGCTGGCGCCCTATGCGCAGCCGCAGCCGCTGCCTGAGGGCGCGCAGCCACTGGCCGCGCATGTCAGCGCTCCCCCGGAATTGGCGCGCCGTCTGTCGCAGGTGGGGTTGGTTGCGCCCGGTCACGCGGCACGGTTGCAGCCCTCGCTGGCGCCCGGTCAGCGGCTGGTCACGCGCGAGGGGGATCTGTGGCGTTGGGACGGGTTTGTGCTGCGCGCCGCCGATGCCTCCAGCACCGCCGCGCTGCGCCTGACGCAGATCAACCGGCTGCATGAGCTGCGCGATGATCTGGACGAGGCCAGCGCCCGCCAGAGCGCCGCGCAGGAGGCCCATCATCATCTTCAGACCCGGCTCGGCGATCTGACCGGTGCCGACCGCATGGCGCGCGAGGCCCGCCGCGCCGCCGATCAGCGCCTGACGGAAGCCAGCCGCGCGCTCAGTCAGGCCGAGGCCGAGGCCAGCCGCGCCCGTGCCCGCCGTGAAAGCGCCGAACTGACCATGCGTCGCACCGAGGACGAGGCGCAATCGGCCCGTGCCCGGCTGCAAGAGGCCGAACTCGCGCTCGCCGGGCTTGACGATCCGGGCGCACGCCGCGCCGCGCTGGAGGAGGTGCGTGCGCAGGTCGAGGGCGCGCGCATCGCCATGATGGCACGCCGCGCCGCGCAGGATGAATTGCGCCGCGACGGGGCCGCGCGGCTCAAGCGTGCCCAGGAGGTTGCGCGCGAGATCCAGAGCTGGCAGGCGCGCAAGGCCACCGCGGCCGATCGCATCGCCGATCTGCACGAGCGCGCCGCCCAGGCTGCCGAGGCGCTGG
>JBKBMS010000019.1:0-13826 GCA_046295695.1 Pararhodobacter sp.
GCCTCCCGTAGGAGTCTGGGCCGTGTCTCAGTCCCAGTGTGGCTGATCATCCTCTCAAACCAGCTATGGATCGTAGGCTTGGTAGGCCATTACCCCACCAACTACCTAATCCAACGCGGGCCGATCCTTTGGCGATAAATCTTTCCTCAAAAGAGCTCATACGGTATTACTCCCCGTTTCCAGGGGCTATCCCGTACCAAAGGGCACGTTCCCACGCGTTACTCACCCGTCCGCCGCTAGAACCGAAGTCCTCGCTCGACTTGCATGTGTTAGGCCTGCCGCCAGCGTTCGTTCTGAGCCAGGATCAAACTCTCAAGTTGAAACGACCTTGCGGCCGTGTCCTTGACGAGCGAACCTCTGCACATATCATCCCAATTGCTCAGGATATTCTCCGTTCAACGTGCTTCAGTTGCCGAAACAACAAAAGCCGCCAAACAGTGAAGCTGACACTCGCATCATCGAAAACCTTCCGGTCCCCTAGCGAGCCGATATGACAGACGTCCGATCCATCGTATGAACCAAACCGCCCGCATATCCCTTCATATGCCAAAATGTCAAAAAACCATCCAGACAAAAAACCAACAGCGCGCCATCAACAACAGCGCAACCGCCAAACTCATCTCCGGAATATCATAGCAACCAATCAAGGAAGCCGTCCCAGCGCAGTTCCCCGCCGCCGGTGAAGCGCTATCTAGGTCCACCAAACAAAACCCGCAAGAGGAAAACGCGCGCCGGGGCGAAAAAATATGACACATTCCGCCGGGCTTTTATTATCTTATTGTTTTTAAAAGATTATTTTTCTGTCCCTCCGATTTCCTCGTGCTTTGGGCAGAAGATCTGCCGCTTGTGGTCTGCGCGCGCAGAGCCACAAGATAGGCCCCAAGGCGCCGGACAAGCACGAAAATGCGCGAATCCGGCGCCGGGTCCGCCCATCAGGCCGGGTCCGCCCCATCAGCAACGAGTCGCGCGAAGGAATCGCCAGAACGAAGACGGCGGCCCCGAGGGGCCGCCGCACAGGATCTGCCGGAAATCTCGGCAATCAGGCGAGGCTGGGATCAATTCCCTTGCAGGCCGCAACCAGCCCGCGCACCGCATCGACCGACTTGTCGAACATTGCCTGCTCCTCGGGGCTGAGCCTGATATCGGCAATCCGTTCGATCCCGTCCTTGCCGATGATCGTGGGCACGCCGACATAGAGCCCGTCAAGGCCAAACTCGCCCTGGCAGAAGGCGGCGCAGGGAAGCAGGCGCTTCTGATCCTTGAGATAGCTTTCGGCCATCTCGATCGCCGAGGTGGCCGGAGCATAGAAGGCCGAGCCGGTTTTCAGCAGGCCGACGATCTCGGCGCCGCCGTCGCGGGTGCGCTGGACGATCATGTCGAGCTTGTCCTGCGTCGTCCAGCCCATGCTCACCAGATCGGGCAGCGGGATGCCGGCGACGGTGGAATAGCGCACCAGCGGCACCATCGTATCGCCATGCCCGCCCAGCACGAAAGCCGTGACATCGCGCATCGACACACCGAACTCGACCGACAGGAAATGCCGGAAGCGCGCGGAATCGAGCACCCCGGCCATGCCGACGACCTTGTTGTGCGGCAAGCCCGAAAACTCGCGCAGCGCCCAGACCATGGCATCGAGCGGGTTGGTGATACAGATGACAAAGGCATCAGGCGCGTGTCTGGCAATGCCCTCACCGACCGACTTCATCACCTTCAGATTGATGCCCAGCAGGTCATCGCGGCTCATGCCCGGCTTGCGCGGCACCCCGGCGGTAACGATACAGACATCCGCGCCGGCAATATCGGCATAATCGCCAGTGCCCTTGAGGGCCGCGTCGAACCCTTCCGAGGGGCCGGACTGCGCGATGTCGAGCGCCTTGCCCTGCGGCGTGCCCTCGGCAATGTCGAAAAGCACGATATCGCCAAGTTCCTTGATCGCGGCCAGATGGGCGAGTGTCCCGCCGATCTGGCCCGCGCCGATCAGCGCGATTTTGGGTCTGGCCATGGGTTTTCTCCGGTCAGTTGCGGTTTCCGGCCCTGCCTAAGCCCTTCATGGCGGTCGCGCAAGCCTCGCCGCTGCAGGGCAGCACGCTGTTAACGCTGTCAGCCCAGCGCGCTGACGCTCATGCCGCAGGATCGGGGCTGGCCAGCGCAAAATCCGCGCCATTGGCCAGGATGCAACTGCGCCCGTCGGGCAGATGCAGCAGCAGGCTCCAGCGGCCATCCCGGGCAACATGCAGCGCCATGCGCGCGCCATGCCCGGCAGTCCCCGTGGCACGCGCACGCTCACCCTGCTCCGCAATGAAGGCCACCACCCGCTCGGTCGGACCGCAAGGCACGCCCCGCGCCGCCAGCGCCGAGGGGGCAATCAGTGCCAGCACCGCCAGCATGCCAATACATCTGTGCATAGGCTTACTCCTTGGCAAAGCACCAGCCTGCCGCAACCTGGCAAAGGGTCCGTGAAGGCTGCGCTCTCTCTGCGGTGCAGAAATTTTCACTTGCGATTTGTGTCGGTTGGTGGTGGTTTGCGCGCAACATTGTTTCACGGGAGAGAATCATGGATGCCCGCCCCTTTCGATCGGTGCTCTATATTCCCGGCTCGAAGGCCCGCGCGCTGGAAAAGGCGCGCGGACTGGCAGCAGATGCCATCATCTTCGATCTGGAGGATGCCGTCGCCATCGACGAGAAGGCCAATGCCCGCGCACTTCTGGCCGAAACGCTGGCGCGCACCGATTACGGCCCCCGCGCGAAGCTGGTGCGGATCAACGGTTTCGATACCGAATGGGGCGCGCGCGATCTTGATGTCCTCGCCCTGGCCCGGCCCGAGGCGATCCTGCTGCCCAAGGTCAATGGCGCTGCGGACATCGAGGCGCTGGCGCGGCTTCTGGATGCGCGCAGCGAAACCGCCGAGACCCGCATCTGGGCAATGATGGAGACTTCGCTTGGCGTGCTCAATGCCGCCAGCGTTGCCGCAGCGCCGCGCATGGCGGGCTTCGTGATGGGCACCAATGATCTGGCCAGGGAATTGGGCTGCCGCTTCCGGCCAGACAGGCTGGCACTGCAAATGGCGTTGCAGACCTGCCTGATGGCGGCGCGGGCGGGGGGGCTGGTGGCGGTTGACGGGGTCTATAATGCCTTCAAGGACGAGGACGGGCTGCGCGCCGAATGTCAGCAAGGCCGCGATCTGGGCTTTGACGGCAAGACGCTGATCCATCCCGCGCAACTGGCCATCGCCAATGAGGTCTTCGCGCCGGACGCGGCCGAGCTTGAGCTGGCGCGCCGGCAGATCGCCGCCTTTGACGAAGCCACCGCGCAGGGCCAGGGCGTTGCGGTTGTGGATGGCAAGATCGTGGAAAACCTGCATATTGTAACGGCCCGGGCGCTGCTGGCACGCGCCGAGGTGATCGCACAATTGCAGAAGGCTTTGTGACATGGGCTATCTTCTTCTGGTTCCTGGCGTGGCGCTGTGGTCGCTGGCGCATCTGTTCAAGCGCCTTGCCCCCGCCCGGCGCGCGGCCCTGGGCGAGGGCGGGCGCGGCATCGTGGCGCTGGCGCTGCTGGCCTCGCTGGTGCTGATGGTGCTGGGCTATCGCTGGGCGGAAACCCTGCATCTGTGGTATCCGCCGGCCTTCCTGCGCCATGTCAACAACCTGCTGATGCTGCTTTCGGTTTATCTGTTCGCGGCCTCGGTGCTGAAAACCGCCATCACCCGGCGCATCCGCCATCCGCAACTGACAGCGGTGAAAACCTGGGCGCTGGCGCATCTGCTGGTCAAGGGCACGCTGGGCGGGGTGATCCTGTTTGGCGGGCTGCTGGCCTGGGCCGTGGTGGCGGTGGTGCTGATCAACCGCGCCCAGCGGCAATGGCAACGCCCCGCGCCCGTCCCCATCGCCACCGAAGCCATGGCCGTTGGTGCGGCACTGGTTGGTTTCGTGGTCATCGGCATGATTCACAACTGGCTGGGCGTCTGGCCCTACGGATAAGACATGAAACTGTATCGACTGCTCACGGAAGATGACACCGCCGCCTTCTGCCACAAGGTCACGCTGGCGCTGAACAAGGGCTGGGAACTGCATGGTTCGCCCAGCATGACCTTCGATGCCGCGCGCGGCGTGGTGCGCTGTGCGCAGGCCGTGGTCAAGGATGTACCCGGCACCTACACCCCGGAGACCAAGCTGGGCGAGCAATGATGAGCAAGACCACCCCCGGCCGCTTCTTCGAGGATTACCGCCTGGGTGAGGAGATCGACCACGCCGTGCCGCGCACCGTCTCGGGCGGGGAGCGGGCGCTCTATCATGCGCTTTATCCGGCGCGCGGGGCGCTTCATTCCTCGGATGAATTCGCCCGCGCCTGCGGGCTGCGCGCCAGCCCGGTCGATGAACTGATCGCCTTTCATCTGGTCTTTGGCAAGACAGTGCCCGATGTCAGCCTCAATGCGGTGGCCAATCTGGGCTATGCCGAGGGCCGCTGGCTGGCGCCGGTCTGGCCAGGAGATACGCTGCGCGCGCGTTCCGAGGTGATCGGGCTGAAGGAAAACTCGAACGGGCGTTCCGGGGTGGTCTGGGTGCGCACCACTGGCACCAACCAGCATGGCGAGGCGGTGCTGAGCTATGTGCGCTGGGTGATGGTGCGCAAACGCGACGCCGCCGCCCCGGCACCGCAGCCGGTGGTGCCGGAACTGGCCGCCAGCGTGGCCGCCGGGGATCTGGTGGTGCCGCGCGGGCTGAGCTTTGCGCATTATGATTTCAACCAGGCCGGCGAGCCGCACCGCTGGGGCGATTACACCCCCGGCGAGGTGATCGACCATGTCGATGGTGTCACCATCGAGGAAGCCGAGCATATGCTGGCCACGCGGCTTTGGCAGAACACCGCCAAGGTACATTTCGACGCCACCCGGCGCGAGGATGGCAAGCGGCTGATCTATGGCGGCCATGTCATCAGCCTGGCGCGCACGCTGAGCTTCAACGGGCTGGCCAATGCGCAGATGCTGGTGGCGCTCAACGGCGGCGCGCATGCCAACCCCTGCTTTGCCGGCGACACGCTGCGCGCCTGGTCCGAAGTGCTGGACAAGGCCGAAACCCCGGCGCCCGGTGTCGGCGCGCTGCGGCTGCGGCTGGTGGCGACCAAGGGCGAAGCCGGGGCACTGCGGGGCGCTGACGGCAAATACCTGCCCGAGGTGCTGCTGGATCTGGACCACTGGGTTCTGGTGCCGCGCTGAACATGGCAATTCGGTAACACAGCGCAATCCATTTTTTTGCGGTGCGGCATTGGATTTCCGAAACCCGATGCTGCGGCCTAGACTGGGCCTGTTCGCAACCGGCCACGCTGTTGCGGCCTGAGTCACCGGGCGTGGCCTTCATGGGGTATCCATATGAAAATCAAGGCTCTTCTTGCTACCGCCACCGCGCTGTCGGCGCTTTCCCTTGCGCTGCCCGCCACCGCCCAGGGGCCCAGCCTGTCCTGGGGTGCGACGCTGACGTCGAACTATGTCTCGCGCGGCGCGACCCAGTCCGATAACGGCGCCGCCTTCCAGCCCTGGATCGAGGCCGAAATCAATGGCTGGTATGCCGGGATCTGGGCCTCGAACGTGCGCTTTCCGCCCGCCGCGCGCGAGTTCGAGATCGACCTCTATGGCGGCTATCGCTGGAACCTTGAGAGCACCACGCTCGATTTCGGCTACGCGCGCTACCTCTACAGCCAGTCCGGCGATGCCGGCGGCGAATTCTACCTGCTTGGCGAACACGAGGCCGGCAACATCACGCTGTTCGGCGGGGTCTATGTCGGACATACCGGTGGCTGGACGCTCAACGATATCCATGCCGGCGTCAGCGTGCCGCTGTGGGACCGGCTGAGCGGCTCGGCCCGTCTGGGGCGCGCCAACGGGCGCTACGGCGATATTGGCGTCAGCTATGCGTTGAGCGACAATGTCGAACTTGATGCCCGCCTTCATCACAGCACAGCCGAAGGCCGGCGCGTGGTGGTTTCCGCGAATTTCAGCTTCTGAGAGCGTGCGGGGTGGCAGCATCCGCCCCGCGCGACCTTCGCCAGCACCCTCCTGCCTCCGGCGGGGCCATTGCCGCCGAACGCATTGCCGCCATTCCGGGCACCCCCGGCCTGTGTAGGCGCCAGGTTGTGATCACGGCCCGTTTTCTTGTGATCACTAAGGCCGCAAATTTGCGGTGCCAACCCGCAGAGATGCTGATTTGCGGCACTCTGGGCGTGACTTGGGCGAAAAAATCGCTATTCATCCTGCCCAAGCCAGCCGGCCTGATGCCGAGCCTGCCATTATAAGAGAGGGACCGATCATGGCTGACGTGAACCGGGGCAACCGGCCACTTTCCCCGCACCTGACCATCTATCGCCTGCCGCTGACCGCCAAGCTGTCGATCCTGCACCGGATTACCGGCATGGGCATGATCCCCGGTGCGGTGCTGGTGGTCTGGTGGTTCGTTGCCGGCGCCTATTCGCCACAATATTTCGCCGCCGCCGACTGGCTGCTGACCTCGTGGTTTGGCACGCTGGTGATGACCGGCTCGCTCTGGGCGCTGTGGTATCACTTCGCCAACGGCATCCGGCACCTGGTCTGGGATGCCGGCCGCAATTTCGATCTCGCCGGTGTGAACCGCGCCAATTACATCGTCATCGGCGCCTCGGTGGTGCTGACATTGCTGACGCTGGCGATCGTCTGAGGGAGGGGCAAACATGGGCTACAAAACCGATTACGCACGGGTTCACGGGCTGGGTTCGGCGGGCGAGGGCGCGCATCACTGGTGGATGCACCGTATCAGTTCGGTGGCGCTGGTGCCGCTGACGGTGCTGTTTGTCATTCCCTTCGGCCGCGCACTGGGCGGCGGCTACGAGACCATGGTGGCAACCTATTCCACCTTCGGCCATGCTCTGATCGCGGTGCTGTTTCTGCTGACCGCCTTCTGGCATCTGGCGCAGGGCGTGCAGGTCGTGATCGAGGATTACGTGCCCCACAAGCCCACACGGATCGCGCTGCTGATCGCCAACACGCTGTTCAACGGCGCGCTGGCCGTGGCCGGCGTTCTGGCCGTCGCCACCATCCTGTTCCGCGCCTGAGGAAACCGACATGTCCGCATACAAGATCGAAGAACACACCTATGACGTGGTGGTCGTGGGCGCCGGCGGCGCCGGGCTGCGCGCCACCCTCGGCATGGCCGAACAGGGGCTGAAAACCGCCTGCGTGACCAAGGTTTTCCCCACCCGCTCGCATACCGTTGCCGCTCAGGGCGGCATTGCCGCCAGCCTGTCGAACATGGGGCCGGACCATTGGCAATGGCATATGTATGACACGGTCAAGGGCTCGGACTGGCTGGGCGATACCGACGCGATGGAATACCTCGCGCGCGAAGCGCCCAAGGCCGTCTACGAACTGGAACATTACGGCGTGCCCTTCTCGCGCACCGAGGATGGCAGGATCTATCAGCGTCCCTTTGGCGGGCACACCACCGAATTCGGCGAAGGCCCCCCGGTGCAGCGCACCTGCGCCGCCGCCGACCGCACGGGCCATGCCATCCTGCACACGCTCTATGGCCAGTCGCTGAAGGAAAAGGCCGAATTCTACATCGAGTATTTCGCCACCGACCTGCTGATGGACGAGGGCGGGCGCTGCACCGGCATCCTGGCGTGGAAACTTGACGACGGCACGCTGCACCAGTTCAACGCCAAGATGGTGGTGCTGGCCACCGGCGGCTATGGGCGCGCCTATTTCAGCGCCACCTCCGCGCATACCTGCACCGGCGACGGCAATGGCATGATCGCCCGCGCCGGCCTGCCATTGCAGGATATGGAGTTCGTGCAGTTCCACCCCACCGGCATCTATGGCGCGGGCTGCCTGATCACCGAAGGCGCGCGCGGTGAGGGCGGCTATCTGACCAATTCCGAGGGCGAGCGGTTCATGGAGCGCTACGCCCCCACCTACAAGGACCTTGCCTCGCGCGATGTCGTCAGCCGCTGCATGACCATCGAGATCCGCGAGGGCCGTGGCGTGGGCCCCAACAAGGACCATATCCACCTGCACCTCAACCATCTGCCGCCCGAGACACTGCACCTGCGTCTGCCCGGCATCTCCGAATCGGCGCGGATCTTTTCCGGTGTCGATGTCACCAGGGAGCCGATCCCGGTTCTGCCGACGGTGCACTACAACATGGGGGGTATTCCCACCAACTACTGGGGCGAGGTACTCAATGCCGATGCCGCCAATCCTGCCCGCGTCGCGCCCGGCCTGATGGCGGTGGGCGAGGCCGCCTGCGCCTCGGTGCATGGCGCCAACCGGCTGGGCTCGAATTCGCTGATCGATCTGGTGGTCTTTGGCCGCGCCGCCGCGATCCGTGCCGGCCAGATCATCGACCCGGCAGCACCCAATCCGCCGACCTCCAAAGCCTCCGTGGAGGCTGCGCTGGCCCGCTTCGACCGGGTCCGCCATGCCTCGGGCACAGTGACAACGGCCGATCTGCGCCTTGAGATGCAGAAAACCATGCAGGCCGATGCCGCGGTGTTCCGCACCGACAAGACCCTGGCCGAGGGTTGCAGGAAAATGGAAGCCGTCGCCGCCAAGCTTGCCGACATCAAGGTCACCGACCGCTCGCTGATCTGGAACTCGGACCTGATGGAAACGCTGGAGCTGGAAAACCTGATGCCCAACGCGCTGGCGACGATCGTCTCGGCCGAGGCGCGCAAGGAAAGCCGCGGCGCCCATGCCCATGAGGATCACCCCGAGCGCGACGATGCCAACTGGCGCAAGCATACGCTGGCCTGGGTCGAGGGAACAGCGGTGAAACTGGATTACCGCCCGGTCGTCACCGAGCCACTGACCAAACCGGAAGCCGGTGGCATCGACCCCAGGAAGATCGCTCCAAAGGCGCGCGTTTACTGATGCGCCTTTCATCCAATGGCGTGCAGAGGCGTTGACAACACATGGCGCGGCTGATGTGCATAGCAACCCATCACAAGGCCGGCACGATCTGGATGAAACGGATCGTGCTGCGGCTCGCGCAGGCGCTGGGCCTGCCGTGGATCGGCCTTTGGGGGCCGGCGCAGCTTGCGGCCATTCCTGCCACCGGGCGCGCCTTCCTGTGCAACTGGAACAGCCGCTTTCCCCGCCGCCTCTGGGCGCGCGACGATATCGCCTTCGTGCACCTGATCCGCGATCCGCGCGACGTGCTGCTTTCGGGCATGGCCTATCACCGCATTGCCGGGCCGAGGGGCGAGCGCTTCCTGCACCAGCCGCGCGCCGATCTGGACGGGAAAAGCTATCAACAGCATCTCAATGCCCTGCCCGATGACACGGCGCGGCTCCACTTCGAGATGAACGGCAAGCATGCCGATACCCTGCGCGACATGCTGGGCTGGCCCTGGGGCCACCCCGCCAATCACGAACTGCGCTATGAAAGCCTGATGCAGGACCAGGACGGCACGCGCTTTGCCGCGGCGCTCGCGCATTGGGGCCTGACGCCACGCGACTGTGCGCTGGGGCGCAAACTCCTTGTCGAGGGCAGTCTGTTTGGTGGTCTTTCCCGCCTTGAAAACCGCGATGCCCGGCTTTTGCAACACGTGCAATCGGGCGGGCTGCGCCGCTGGGCGCGCGAATTGCCGCGCGCCGTAGGTGCCGCTTACGCCGAGCGATTCGGCGATGCGCTGGTCACGCTGGGCTATGAGCGCGACCGCGCCTGGGTCGATAGCCTGCCGCTTTCGGCAGCCGAACCGGGGAGCACGGCATGAGCGCCTTCCCCCGGCAGATGAACAAACCCAATGCAGCAACGGACGGGCCGCGCCCGCTCCTTGAGACAGGAGGCAACCGATGGTCGAAATGACCCTGCCCAAGAATAGCCAGATCCGCACCGGCAAGACCTGGCCGAAACCCGAGGGCGCGAGCAATCTGCGCACCTTCCGGATCTATCGCTGGAGCCCCGACGAAGGCCAGAACCCGCGCGTCGACACCTATTTCGTCGATATGGATACCTGCGGACCGATGGTGCTGGACGCGCTGATCAAGATCAAGAACGAGATCGACCCTACCCTGACCTTCCGCCGCTCCTGCCGCGAAGGGATCTGCGGCTCCTGTGCGATGAATATTGACGGGCAGAATACACTCGCCTGCACCTTCGGCATGGATGAAGTGAAGGGCGATGTGCGCATCTACCCGCTGCCGCATATGCCGGTGGTCAAGGATCTGGTGCCGGATCTGACGCATTTCTACGCCCAGCACGCCAGCATCATGCCCTGGCTTGAGACTGCCTCGAACACTCCCGCCAAGGAATGGCGCCAGTCGATCGAGGATCGTGAAAAGCTCGATGGGCTTTATGAATGCGTGATGTGCGCCTCCTGCTCGACCGCCTGCCCCAGCTACTGGTGGAACGGCGATCGCTACCTGGGCCCGGCAGCGCTGCTGCATGCCTATCGCTGGATCATCGACAGCCGCGACGAAGCCACCGGCGAGCGGCTCGACGCGCTGCATGACCCATTTAAGCTCTATCGCTGCCACACCATCATGAACTGCACACAGACCTGCCCCAAGGGCCTGAACCCGGCAAAGGCAATCGCCGAGATCAAGAAGATGATGGTCGAACGCGCCATCTGACCGGGGTCGGATCGGGCGGGGGCAGGCCAGCGCTCCGCTCCGGCCAAACGGAGGCGCAACCGCCCTGCAACAGCACCACCAGCCCGGCCAGGGCTGGCAATAGGCGAGGACGGGCGGTCTTTTCACCGGGCCTTATACTTGCTGCCGCCAGACTTGCGCCTGTCTGCATGCGGGCCGGCGGGCATAAAGTCCGTCCGGCGTGCTTCATATGAACCGACATTCGCCCAAGGCAGCGCCGGCATGCTCATTGGAGCCGGCCCAGGTTCTCCGCACACGGAGGCAGGACAGCTCGGCCAATCAGCGATTGCGGAACGCAACCATATTGGCCTGCGCCGATTGCAGCAGCGTCAGGGCCGCCGACTGGACCCCGGATGACTGGATCTGACTCAACTGTTCGCCGACAAAGAAGCGCCGCACCAGAAGGTTGATCTGATCAGGGTCGCTGAACTGCGAAACGCCGGAATCGCCGAACATGCGCTGGGTCCGCGTGCGCATGATATCGGCCTGGCGGTCCAGATCGAGCGTGCCAAAGCTCTTGGGCAGATTATAGGCGGTCTCGAAAACCTGGCGCAGCGCCGGCGTGCCCAACACGCGGAACCACTTGCCGTTCTCGCTCTGAGCGCTGCCGGCCAGTTCGCGCAGGTCGCGTTGCAGGGCCAGCGCCATACGCATCGACTGGTCCTGCTCGCCCACCGCCACTTCGAACTGGCGCGCATGGTAATTGGCAATCATCTTGTCCGCGAAGCCCGGTGCCTTGTTGAGCGGCGTGTCGCCATCGCCGAAACCGAACGCCTTGGACAGTTCAAGATAGCGCTTGTCCGCAAGGCGGTTGACAAAGCTGCGTCGCCCGCTCTCGGGGTCGTTCTCGGTCGGGCTTTCAAGCACCCGGGTGATATAGGCACGGTTCGGCAGATCATCGGAAAGGCCGAAGGCTGCCAGCGTCACACGCAGCAGCCGGCGGTCCTTGACCAGTTCCTCGGCACTGGAGATCTGGCCGATCTTCTCGCGATAATAGGTTTCGTCACGCTGCGCGGTGCGCGTGGTGGCATGCGCCGTCGATTGCTTCTCCAGCGTGCGCTGAAGAAACTGCCAGCCCGTGAAACCACCGGAAGGGAGTACGGGCTGAAAGCTCATTGGCGCGCAGCGGCCAGCAGTCGCTCCTCGCGCGGGAGCAGGGCACGAAGCGCACGCAGCGCCTGATAGAACTCGCCCTCCAGCGCCGCTTCGGTGGCGCGCGACAGCAGCATGCGACTGTCGTGATCGGTCAGCACCTGGCTGAGCTGCTCGATGCCGCGCAGCAGTTGCGGGCTGGCATCATCGGGCTCGACATCGCCGGAAAGCACGAGTTGAGCGATATAGCAGACACGGCGCACGGGCGTTTTCACCTCCTCGGGGTGGATCGCATCGCGCAGGCGCAGGATATTGGCATTGGGCGTGACGATGGAGAAGCGACTGCGCTTTTCGCCGTTCTCGATCACGGCACCGTTGATCAGCACGCGCTCATGCGGCGCCAGTTTAAGGATAAGGCCGGTCATCAGCTGCCTCCTCGTGCGCGCAGGCCGCGCATCACGGCGATGTTGATGTCAACCAGCACACCGGCGGCGGCCGAACCGTCAAGCACCTTGTCGGTATGCTGGGTCACGAACTGCGCCAGATAGAACAGACGGGCGCGCAATTCCTTGGGAAACTGGTTGCCCTCATCGGCCAGATCGACCGCGAAAGCTGTCCAGAGGCGACGATTTTCATGCATGGCGGCGGCAAGCCTTGGAAAAGCCGCGGCGCCCTTGTCGGCAACCGCCGACTGAAGCTTGCTGGTGATCGAGGCAAGCAGATCGTATTCGATGTCGCGCGGGGCCTTGATGGTGCGGATCTGGGCGCCATAGGCCGAGCGAGCGAAAGCCGGAGCATTCATGAGATGTCCTCTTGGTGCGAAGGAAAGGACGAGGGGATGAGGGTGCCGGAGCCCCTTGGGGCTCCGGCGTTGTTATCAGCGGAACAGCGACAGGATGTTCTGCGGCTGCTGGTTGGCGATGGAGAGCGCCTGGATACCCAGCTGCTGCTGCACCTGCAGCGCCTGCAGACGTGCCGAGGTTTCTTCCATGTCGGCATCGACCAGCGAGCCGATGCCCGATTTCATCGAGTCCATCAGGCCCCCGACGAATTCCTTCTGGATATCGATGCGCTTCTGCGACGAGCCGAAGGTGGCCGAGGCGTCGATCGCATACTGGATCATGCTTTCGATGTCGCGCAGCGCATCCGAACGCTGCTGGTCGGAGCCGGCAACGTTCAGCCCTTCCAGCGCCGACAGGCCACCCGCACCGCGCGTCGCGGTCATGGTGACGTCGAGATCGGCACCGGTATTGTTGGTGATGGTGAAGTCAGCGCCATCGAACTCGATGCCGACCGTGCTGTGCAGACCCGCCGATTCCAGCCCGCTGCGCAGGCCCGAAAGGATCGCCGAGCCGGTGTCACCCTCGCGCACCGTATAGGCCACGCGCGTGCCGTTCACATCCAGCTCAACCCGGTCACCGGCCGCCAGAGCGGTATCGGTGGGGGCAGCCGACATATCACCGGCGCGCAGCGCCACACCACCGCCGGCAGCACCGGCAGCATCAGCAAAGTCAAAGTCGCCAGCCGCGAAGACCAGATCCGCGCCATCAGCGACGGTTTGCGCCGTGCCAGTGCCCGGATGCGCCGCCGCCGTCACCGCAGTGCCGACATTGGTGCTCAGGTTGGTGTTGTCGAGCGAGACCTCGATGGTGCCGCTCTGCACGATGCCACCGGCCGAACGGTCCAGCGACGACAGGATGCTCACCGGGTTCTGCGCCTGGCCGTTGACCATGTTCAGACCGTTGAACTGCGCCGAGCTCACCACCGAGGCGATCTGGTCACGCAGCTGTTCGATATCGGTCTGGATCTTGGCACGGTCAACGTTGCCCTGCTGGGCGCCGATGACCTTTTCCTTGATCTCGGTCAGCAGTTTCACCGTGGTTTCGGCGGCGTTGCGCGCCACGTTCACGGTGGAGCTGCCCAGCGACAGGCTGTCCTGGATGGTCTTGAAGCCGGAGACGTCGGATTCCATCACCTTCGAGATGGCCCAGGTCGCGGCGTTGTCTTTGGCCGAGCCCACTTTGAGGCCGGTCGAGATCTGGCTCTGAACATCGCTCATGTTGCGGTTGATCTGCTTCATGGTCTGCAGCGCAACCATCGCGCCGTTGTTCGTCAG
>JBKBMS010000020.1:0-12907 GCA_046295695.1 Pararhodobacter sp.
CAAGCGGACCGCGACCAGGCCAGTCCTGATCAGGGTTGTCAACCTGATCACCCTGCGGATCAATGTAATCGGCGTCAATCAGATCATCCCCAGGCGTGCCGTGAACAACCCCGTCAGGGCCGCCATCGGTAGGGAGCGGTTTGTTACGCGGGCCGGCGGGAGGGACATGATTAGGGGTACGTGACGACATTTCTTAACTCCTGGTGTTCGAACAGACGAACGCGATCGCAATGGTTCACGGGGCCGGCAACGCCGGCACGCGACAGTCCCGTGCACCGAGCGATGTCGGCGACGGGCAGTATCGGAAAGATGCGACTTTGTTCAGAAACCTGCGGGCTGGCGCAATGAGCACGACGCCAACGCATTCCCCAGGCCAGTCTCGGCAGCTTCCCGGCGCGGCCACCCCCATGGCCGAGGGTTTGAAAACCCCGGATGCACTATACGCCTTTTCGGCGTGAACGCAAAAAAACTTTACGTTTTCCTTACTTTGGTCGTGATTGTAACTGTGAAACCCTGGCCGTCGGGCTCTGTCGTGTGCAAAGATAAGGCGCTATTGTTTCGAATATGAGCACAATCGCATGTGGGCGCTTTGATGTCGGATATGGCGTTGTGGCAGCGCAAGCGCCGTATTTCCCCCAGGGCCAGTTGGAGTGAAGCGCGTTTGCGCGCGATGTGTTGTTGCCAGGGACGCGCTGGCCGGGCCGGGAATGTTGGCATATCGTGGTCAATCGAACGGCTTGCGGGAGCGGCTGGGCCGTGGGGCAGGCGCTTTCTTGGGGCGGGGGATGATTCGGCCGGTTGTTTCTGTATTCGCTCGATGGAGAAAATGGAGACGTGATTGTTTCCTTCAGACGAGAATCAGCTTGTCAGACCAGTGCCCGGTGTCCGAGGCAGGATCCCGTGAGCGCGGGGGGGTCAGCGGCGCTTGCCGGGGGGGGCGGTCTTGCGGTTGCCGCGTGGCCCGGTCTGGACGGGGGTGTTGGCCTGGTTTTCCTCGTGAAGTTTGCGCCAGCGTCCGAGGCGGGCCTGATCAAGCGTTCCTGCCGCCACGGCGGCCTGGACCGCGCATCCGGGCTCATGGGCATGGGTGCAATCGCGAAAGCGGCACAGGGGCGCGAGCTCGGTGATTTCGGCGAACAACTGCTCCAGGCCCGCCGAACTGTCGCTGACATGAAGCGTTCGCATCCCCGGCGTGTCGATCACCCATCCGCCGCCGACAATCCGATGCAGCGAGCGCGAGGTTGTGGTGTGGCGCCCTTTCGCATCGGCTTCGCGGATGCTGCCGGTCACCTGCGCCTCCTGCGGTGACTTGCCTGCCAGCGTATTCAGCAGCGAGGACTTTCCCACCCCGGACGATCCAACAAGCGCCACCGTCTGCCCCATGCCGCACCAGGGCGCGAGGGTCAGCGCCGCCTCGGGCGATCTGGAGTTGAGCGCAAGAACCTCAAGCCCGCGCTGGAGCCCCGCCACGCGTGCCCGATAGGGCTGGGTATCCGCAACCTGGTCAGCCTTGGTCAGCACGATCACGGGGTTTGTCCCGGCCTCGTTCGCAAGGGCCAGATATCGCTCCAGCCTTGCCGGGTTCAGGTCATCATTGCACGACGTCACGATGAAAAGCGTGTCGACATTGGCCGCGATCAACTGTGGCAGCCGCCCCCCTTCGGTGCGCCGTTGCAGCAGGGACTTTCGCTCCAGCCTGCGGACCAGCATCTGCCCGGCGGCCTCTGCCAGCACCCAGTCCCCCACCGCAAAATCCGCCGTGTTCGCAAGGGCAGGAAGGTTCAGCCTGACCGGGCCAAGCCGCGAGACCGCTGTGAGCCGGGACCGATGGACAGTTGCGATGCGCAGTCTGTCAAGATTGTTTTCGCCGGGCTTGAGCTGATCGTCAAAGAAGCTCGACCATCCGAGGCTGGCGAATGACAATGGCGCTTGTGCCGGTTCTTGCATCGAGGAATGGGTCATAGCAGCCTGCATGGGCGTCGCATCGGGCGAATGCAAGCCCCGCCGTGACGGATTTTGTGCATGGGCATTCAGGGCGCGCGCCTGGTTCGCGCGCTTGCCGGGCGCTCTCATCCGGGGCGGTGATCGGGTCTTCGACAAGATCGGTTCGGTTGCTCGCGGTCTGGGTGCCGCGCGTTCAACCAGGGGGAAACCGCCCTGGACAATCCGGCGCGGCTCCCTTTGCTGCGGCAGGTTGAGGGGCCGTTCTGCAAAAAGCAGATCGCGGCACGTGGAAATGGAATGCAGATTGTCAGTTCCGGCGGCAATGTCCGAAAAAGCGTCCAACCGGCGGAAAAAATAGGGTGACGCAGGTTTGGTAGGCCCGGAGGGACTCGAACCCCCAACCAAGGCGTTATGAGCGCCCTGCTCTGACCATTGAGCTACAGGCCCAGCCCGCTCGTGCTAGCAGATTGCGCCCGCGCGTCAAGCACCGCAGCGGGATTTCCGTCTGGCAGGACGGGGAATGCCGGCAGACTGGCGGGCAGTTCTGCGGTGGTGCAAGAGGGCCCCTCGGCCGAAGTTTCATGATGCCAGGGCCAGCATGTCCGGCCCGGATCACCGTGGCGGTCTGGCCAGGATATGCGCCGGTTGCCCGTTCCTTGGCTATCCCGCCTGTTGTGCCGCCAGCGGTGCTACCGCCTCCACCCGGACCGCGGCAAACTTGAATTCGGGGATCTTGCCGTAGGGATCGAGCGCGGGGTTGGTCAGCACATTCGCTGCGGCCTCGACGAAGGCGAAGGGCAGGAACACCATGCCCTCGGCCACTGCCCGGTCGGCGCGTGCCATCAGTTCGATCGCGCCGCGCCGGGTGATGAGCCGCACACGCCCGCCCGGCACCACGCCGAGCCGCGCCAGCGTTGCCGGATGGAGCGAGCAGTTGGCCTCGGGCTCGACGGCATCGAGCACTTTGGAGCGCCGCGTCATCGAGCCGGTGTGCCAGTGTTCGAGCTGGCGCCCGGTGGTCAGCACCATCGGATATTCGGCATCGGGCAGTTCGTCGGGCGAAATCAGCTGCGCCGGGGCAAACCGCGCCCGCCCGCTTTCACGTGGAAAACGCTCGCCAAAGACGATGGGCTGGCCGGGGTCCGCGGGGGAAAGGCTGGGATAGGTCACAGCCCCTTCACGCTCCAGCCGCTCCCAGGTGATGTTGTCGAACGATTTCATGCCCTGCTTCATTTCGGCGAAGACCTCGCGCGGGTGGGCGTAGTCCCAGCCCAGGCCCAGCCGGTTGGCCAGTGCCACGGTGATCGCCCAATCCTCGCGCGCTTCACCCGGTGGCGGCACGGCGGGCCGGCCCAGTTGCACCTGGCGGTTGGTATTGGTCACGGTGCCGGATTTTTCATAGAAGGCTGCCGCCGGCAGGATGACATCGGCATAATTGGCGGTTTCGGTCAGGAAGATGTCCTGCACCACCAGATGCTCCAGCCTGGCCAGCGCCTCGCGGGCATGGGTCACATCAGGGTCCGACATGGCGGGGTTCTCGCCCAGGATATACATGCCCCGGATCCTGCCGTCATGCACCGCATCGAGGATCTCGGTCACTGTCAGACCTTTCTCGCCCGACCAGTCGCCCGCGCCCCACAGCCCTGAGAAATGCGCGCGCACCGCATCGTCGGTCACGCTTTGATAATCGGGCAGGAACATCGGGATCAGCCCGGCATCCGAGGCACCCTGCACATTGTTCTGCCCGCGCAGCGGGTGCAGCCCGGTGCCGGGCCGGCCGACATGGCCGCACATCAGCGCCAGCGCAATCAGGCAGCGCGAATTGTCGGTGCCATGCACATGCTGGCTGATGCCCATGCCCCAGAAGATCATCCCGGCCCGCGCGGAGGCGAAATCGCGCGCCACTTCGCGCAGGGTTTGCGCCGCAATGCCGCAGACCGCTTCCATCTTCTCGGGCGCGAAATCGACCAGATGGGCGGCCATGGCAGGCCAGTTCTCGGTCATGGCTTCGATATACTGGCGATCGAAAAGCCCTTCTTCGACAATCACATGCATGATTGCGTTGAGCATTGCCACATCGGTGCCGGGCTTGAATTGCAGCATATGCGCCGCGTGGCGCTTGAGCGCCTGGCCGCGCGGATCCATGACAATGAGCTTGCCGCCCCGCTTGGCGAACTGCTTGAAATAGGTCGCGGCGACGGGGTGGTTTTCAACCGGGTTGGCGCCGATCACGATGGCGCAATCGGCGTGTTCGATCTGGTTGAAGGTCGCCGTCACCGCGCCCGAACCCACATTCTCCATCAGCGCCGCGACCGAGGAGGCATGGCAAAGCCGGGTGCAGTGATCGACATTGTTGTGGCCAAAGCCCTGCCGGATCAGCTTCTGGAACAGATAGGCTTCCTCGTTCGAGCATTTGGCGCTGCCGAAGCCCGCCACCGCCTGCCCGCCATGGCGCGCCTTCAGCCCGTCAAGCCCGTTGGCGGCGGCATCGAGCGCCTCGTCCCAGCTTGCCTCGCGGAAGGTCGCGGCCCAGTTCGCGGGGTCCACATTCAGCCCCTTGGGGGCGCCTTCGCGCCGGATCAGCGGCCTGGTGAGCCGGTGCGGGTGGTGGATGTAGTCAAAGCCGAAACGCCCCTTGACGCAAAGCCGCCCCTCGTTGGCGGGGCCGTTGATGCCGTCAACGCGTGTCACCCGGCCCTGCTTGACCTTCAGGCTGACCTGGCAGCCGACGCCGCAGAACGGGCAGACGGAACGGGTCTCGCTGTCGAAATCCGCGCTGTCGCCCTGTTGCGCGGCATCCAGCACATTGGCTTCCATCAGCGCGCCGGTGGGGCATGCCTGCACACATTCGCCGCAGGCAACGCAGCTGCTTTCGCCCATCGGATCGGCGAAATCGAAAGTGGGGTAGCTGTCATGCCCGCGCCCGGCCATGCCGATCACGTCATTGACCTGCACCTCGCGGCAGGCGCGCACGCACAGCCCACACTGGATGCAGGCATCAAGATTGACGCGCATCGCCACATGGCTGTCGTCCAGCAGCGGGATGCGCTCGGCTTCAAGGGTGGGGAAGCGGCTGGCCTCGATGCCATTCGCCTCGGCGGTGGCCCACAGATGGCTGGAACGGTCATGCGCGGCGGCGCGTTCGGGCTGATCAGCCAGCAGAAGCTCCATCACCAGTTTGCGCGCGGCTGCGGCGCGGTGGCTGGCGGTCTGCACCACCATGCCTTCGGCGGGTTCGCGGATGCAGCTTGCCGCCAGCACACGCTCGCCTTCGATCTCGACCATGCAGGCGCGGCAATTGCCGTCGGGCCGGTAGCCGGGCGCCGGCTTGTGGCACAGATGCGGAATGACCAGCCCGCGCCCGTTGGCCACTTCCCAGATGGTCTGACCGGGCCGGGCGGTGACGCTCTGGCCGTCGAGGGTAAAGGTGATCGCCATTTGCGAAGCCATGTCAGATCTCCTCGGCGAAATGCTTGATGGTCAGCCGGATCGGGTTTGGCGCCGCCTGGCCCAGCCCGCAGATCGAGGCATCGGCCATGACGGTGCACAGCTCCTCCAGCAGCGCGCGATCCCAGTGCGGGGCCTGCATCAGCTTGACGGCCTTCTCGCAGCCCGCGCGGCAGGGCGTGCACTGGCCGCAGCTTTCATCCTCGAAGAAACGCAGCATGTTGAGCGCGGCATCGCGGGCGCTGTCGCGGTGGCCCAGCACCACCACCGCCGCCGACCCGATGAAGCTGCCATGCGGTTGCAGCGTGTCGAAATCGAGCGGCACATCGTCAAGGCTTGCCGGCAGCAACCCCGAGGATGGCCCGCCGGGCTGATAGGCCTTGAACTCATGCCCCTCGGCCATGCCGCCGGCGGCCGCGATCACCTCGCGGATGGTGGAGCCCGCGGGCAGCAGATAGACGCCGGGGCGCGCCACGCGCCCGCTGACCGAATAGCTGCGCTGCCCCTTGCGTCCGTTATGCTCATGCGCCGACAGCACCTCGGGGCCCTCGCGCAGCACCCGCGCCACCCAGTGCAGCGTTTCGACATTATGCACCAGCGTCGGTCGCCCCCAGAGCCCCACCTGCGCCACATAGGGCGGGCGGTGACGGGGCAGGCCGCGCTTGCCCTCGATCGATTCCAGCATCGCGCTTTCTTCGCCGCAGATATAGGCGCCGGCGCCGCGGCGCAGTTCGATATACCCCGGCGCGGCCAGTCCGGCAGCCTCCAGTGCGGCGATCTCGTTGCGCAGGATCGCCAGCACGGCAGGGTATTCGTCGCGCATGTAGATGAAGCAGCGCTCGGCCTCGACGGCCCAGGCGGCGATCAGCATGCCCTCCAGCATCAGATGCGGATTGCGCTCAAGATAGTAGCGGTCCTTGAAGGTGCCCGGCTCGCCCTCGTCGCCATTCACGGCCAGATAGCGCGGCCCGGGATTGGCGCGCACGAAGCCCCATTTCCTGCCCGAGGGAAAACCCGCCCCACCCAGCCCCCGCAGCCCCGAGGCCAGAACCCGCTCCTGCACGGCCTCCCAGTCGCCGGCCTTGCGCAGCGCCTCAAGCGGCGCATAGCCGCCGGCGGCGCGATAGGCCGCCAGCCCTTCGTAGGCGGGCATGACGGGGTGAAAATCGCCCGCCTCGATCACCGTGGCGGCCTTTTCGGGGGTGGCGTGATCGACATGACGGTGGCCGATTTCCAGCACCGGGGCGGTGTCGCAGCGGCCCATGCAGGGCGCGCGCAGCACCCGGATGCGCGAAGGGTCCGTCCCGTCACTGAGCGCGGCAAACAACGCCTCCGAGCCCGCCAGTTCGCACGCAAGCGAATCGCACACGCGGATCGTCAGATCGGGCGGCGGGGTGTCATCCTCGCGCAGCGGGTCGAAATGGGCATAAAAGGTGGCCACTTCCCAGACCTCGGCCATGGACAGGCGCAATTCATGCGCCAGCGCCCGCAGATGAGCGGCCGAAAGCGCGCCATATTCATCCTGGATCAGGTGCAGGAACTCGATCAGCAGATCGCGCCGGCGCGGGCTTTCGCCCAACAGCGCCTGCACCTGCGCCAGCGCGCCATCGTCGATCTGGCGGCCCTTGGGCGTGCTGCGCCCCTTGCCGCGCCCGGATTTCCACACTCCGCCGCCGTTCGCGCCGCCGTTCGCGCTTTTGTCCAACGGTGCCATATGCCCGACCCTCTGGCTGTGCCGCTGCTTTGCGGCCTTGCTACCTGGCGGCGGTGATGGCCCCCGATATGCGGCAAGTCAATATCGTTGATTCGTTCTTTGATAGGAGTTTTCTATCAAAAACACTGAAACACCCTGGCGCCACATGAGCCTGACGGCTGTGCCGGGAACGGCGGATCGGCAGCCTCAAGCGACCGCTCCGCGGCGAGATCACGCGACGGCGGCACCGCGTTGTGCGCGGCACCAGGCCAGCACCTGTGCCGCGTCCGGGGGCAGGGGGGTGCCCAAACCCTCGGCGAAGCGCGTGAACCCTTCCAGATTGGCCTCGTTCACGGCGGTCAGCACCGGCACGCCCTCGGCCAGCGCCCGCCCGATCACCGGGCGAAAGCCACGCCCCTCAAGCTCGGCCTTGCCGAACTTGTTGACGATCAGGAGCGCCGGCGCGGCATCGAGCGCAGCCTCGACCATGCCCACCGCCGCTTCCAGCCCCTGCGGATCAAGGCGGCAGCCGCGCGCCATCGGCCCCAGGCTCTGGCTTATGCGCACCTGCTTGCCTTGCGTGAGAACCTGCAGATCCATGTCGCAGCGCGTTTGCGGCCCGGTCTCGGAATTGACCTGAACCACCCCGGCCAGCGCGATGCCCTCGGCCAGCAGCGCCTGCGCCACTTCGGCGATCAGGGTATCGACCGCACCCCGCCTGGCACCGATCACATAGCCCAGCATCGCCCCTCCATCGCCGCCTGCCACTTGTCTGGCCGGGTCGCCTTGATACATAGTCCCAGAAAGCAGAAAAGAAACCATATGATCAAGCCCCTTCCCCTGCTCCCTGATCCTGGCGCGTCCCGGCTGACGCGGCGCATCGGCGGCAGCGATCATACCGGCGCGCGGGTCGAGATCACGGTGGTCGAGGAGCGCCCGCTGACCATCTATCTCAACGCGCAGGAGATCGTCACCGCCATGACGATCGGTGACCATCCGGACTATCTGGCGCTGGGGTTTCTGCTCAACCAGGGGATGCTGCGTCGCGATGATGTGCTCACCGCGATCGATTATGACGAGGAACTGGAAGTGGTGGTGGTGCGCACCGAGCGGCGCACCAGCTACGAGGAGAAGGTGAAAAAGAAGACCCGCACCTCCGGCTGTGCGGTTGGCACGGTGTTCGGTGACATGATGGAGGGGCTGGAGGGGCTGCAACTGCCCGCCGCCGAACTGCGCACAAGCTGGCTCTATGCGCTGGCCAGGGCCATCAACACCACGCCATCGCTTTACCTGGAGGCCGGCGCGATCCATGGCACGGTGCTCTGCCGGCGCGATGAGATCATGGTCTACATGGAGGATGTCGGGCGCCACAACGCGGTGGACAAGATCGCCGGCTGGATGTTTCAGCACGGCGAGGCGGGCGCCGACAAGATCCTCTACACCACCGGGCGACTGACCTCGGAGATGGTGATAAAGACGGCGCAGATGGGTATTCCGGTGCTGGCCTCGCGCTCGGGTTTCACCGCCTGGGGGGTGGAGATCGCGCGCCAGGTCGGGCTGACGCTGGTGGGGCGGATGCGCGGGCAGCGCTTTGTCTGCCTTTCCGGCGAGGACCGGCTGATCCGCGATGCCGACCCCGCGCAGGTGGGCGAGGAAAGCGCGCGCCATCGCCGCAAGGGGGCGCAGGATGACTGACCTGCCGGGGGTGATCCTCGCCGGCGGGCGCGCCACGCGCATGGGCGGCGGGGACAAGGGCCTGCGCCAGATTGCGGGGCAGGCGCTGCTGGATCGCGTGATCGCCCGGCTGGCGCCGCAGGTGGGGGCGATGGCGCTCAATGCCAATGGCGATCCGGCGCGCCTTGCCGCCTTTGGCTTGCCGGTGATCGCCGACAGCCTTGCGGATCACCCCGGTCCGCTGGCCGGCGTGCTGGCGGGGCTGGACTGGGCGGCGGCGCAGGGCGCGCATGCGGTGGTGACGGTGGCTGCCGACACGCCCTTCTTTCCCGGTGATCTGGTGGCGCGGCTTCAGGCGGCGGCCGGACCCCGCGGGCTGGCGCTGGCGGCAAGCCCGGATGAGGCCGGCATAGTGCGCCGCCATCCGACCTTTGGCCTCTGGCCGGTGGCCTTGCGCGAGGATCTGCGCGCGGCCTTGACCGGCGGTCTGCGCAAGATCGTGCTCTGGACTGACCGCCACGATGCCGGGCTGGCCATCTTCGCCGCGACGCCGTTTGACCCGTTCTTCAACGTCAACACGCCAGAGGACATCGCCATCGCCGAAGCCATCGCCGCAGCCAACGCCGCTGCCATGGCCGCTTACCGGGCGGGGCAGGCATGAGGGTTTACGGCGTCACCGGCTGGAAGAATGCCGGCAAGACCGGGCTGATGGAGCGCCTGGTGGCCGAAATCTCCGCGCGCGGCTTGCGGGTTTCCACGATCAAGCATGCGCATCACGCCACCGAGATCGATCATCCGGGCCGCGACAGTTTTCGCCACCGCGAGGCCGGTGCGCATGAGGTGATCGTTGCCTCGCCGCGCCGCTGGGCCCTGATGCACGAGCTGCGTGGCGCACCCGAGCCGCCGCTTGAGGCGCTGCTGGCGCATCTGGCCCCGGTCGATCTGGTGCTGATCGAGGGCTACAAGCGCGCCCCTCATCCCAAGGTCGAGGCGCACCGCCCTGAAACCGGCCAGCCGCTTCTGGCGCATGACAATGACACCGTGCGCGCCGTGGCCTCCAGTGCCGGTGCCGGTCATCCCTTGCTGGCGGGGTTGTCGGTGCCGGTGCTGGACCTCGATGATACCGCTGCCATTGCTGATTTCATCCTGCATGAGGTGGGGCTGTGAGCTTCGAGCGGGTGATCGTGCTCGACTGGTCGGCGGCCTCGCGCCCGGCGCGCGGCGCAAGTTCGATCTGGATCGGTGAGGCGGCGCGCGATGCGTCAACCGCCAGCCCGCCGGTCAATCCGCGCACCCGTGACGCAGCGATGGCCGTTTTGCTCCAACGCATTGATGCCGCACTCGCGCGGGGCGAGCGCCTCTTGATCGGTGTCGATTTCGCGCTGGGCTATCCGCGGGGACTGGCGGGCGCGCTGACCGGCCAGCCCCTGGCGTTGGCGCTGTGGGACTGGCTGGAAGCACGCATCGAGGATGGCGCCGACAATGCCAACAACCGCTTCCGGATTGCCGCCGAAATCAATGCCCGCCTGCCCGGTCTGGGGCCGTTCTGGGGCTGCCCGCCGGGCACTGGCCTTGCCGGACTGCCCGCGCAGGGTCGCTTGCGCCAGGGTCACGGCCTGCCCGAGCGGCGCCTGACCGAAACGCATATCCCTCGCGCGCAGCCGGTCTGGAAGCTTTTCACCGCCGGTTCGGTGGGCGGCCAGACGCTGCTGGGCATTGCCCGCATGGCGCGACTGCGCCGCCGTCTGGCCGGGCGACTGGCTGTCTGGCCCCTGGAGGATTGCAGCCGCGCGCGCGTCGTTCTCGCCGAGGTCTATCCCTCGCTTCTGGGCCGCGCGGTGACACAGGCCACGGGTTATCCCTGTCTGGATGCGGCCCAGGTTGACCTGCTGGCACGCGCGCTGCTTTCGCTGGGTGAGGGTATCGCCCCATTGCTTGCCCCTGATGCCTCGCCCGATCTGCTGCGTGAGGAAGGCTGGATTCTTGGCGCCGGGCATGCGGAGCGGCTGAAGGCCGCGCTCGATCCCCGGCCGCTGACCCCGCCGCGCCTGCGCGATGACTGCTTTGCCATGCCGCAGGGCGTGGCCTGGGTGCCGGTCGATGAGGCCCTCGCGCGGCTGCGCGCCACGCTTGTGCCGGTGACCGGACGCGAAGAGATCGCCACCGCGCAGGCCGGCATGCGGGTGCTGGCCGAACCGCTGCGTGCGCGCCGTGCCAATCCGCCGGCGGCCAATTCCGCCGTCGATGGCTATGGCTTTGCCCATGCCGCGCTCACTGGCCCCGGACCCCATACGCTGCCGCTGGTGGCCGGGCGCGCGGCGGCGGGGCAGCCGCTGGGTGCGGGCGTGCCGGCGGGGCAGGCGGTGCGCATCCTGACCGGCGCCATCCTGCCCGAGGGTGTCGATACCGTGGTGCTTGAGGAGGATTGCGCCAGCGACGGCGCGCGTGTGGCCTTTGACGGGCCGGTGCGCGCACGCGCCAATACCCGCCGCGCCGGCGAGGATGTCGCCGCCGATGCACCGGTTCTGGCCGCCGGGCGGGTGCTGTCGCCGGGCGATCTGGCGTTGTTGTCAGCGCTGGGTGTCGGGCGTGTGCCGGTGCACAGGCGGCTGCGCGTGGCAGTGCTTTCCACCGGCGATGAACTGCTGGGCGATCCCTGCGCCGAGGCCGCGCCGCACCAGATATTCGATGCCAACCGCCCGATGCTGCTGGAGATATTGCGCCGCTGGGGGCATGTGCCGGTGGATCTGGGTCACGCGCGCGACGAGCCCGCCGCCATAGTCGCGGCCTTCGATCGCGCGGCGGCCGAGGCTGATGCGGTTCTGACCTCGGGCGGGGCCTCGGCCGGCGACGAGGATCATGTCTCGCGGCTGTTGCGCTCCCGCGCCCGGCTGTCGAGCTGGCGCATCGCCCTCAAGCCCGGCAGGCCGCTGGCGCTGGCGCTTTGGCCCGGCAAGGCAGAAGGGCAGGCGGTGCCGGTGATCGGCCTGCCCGGAAACCCGGTGGCGGCACTGGTCTGCACGCTGATCTTTGCCCGCCCCGCGCTTTCGCTGCTCGGCGGGGCCGGCTGGCAGGCCCCGCAAGGCTTTCTGGTGCCGGCGGCCTTTGCCAAGTCCAAGAAACCGGGCCGGCGGGAATATCTGCGCGCCCGCATCAATGCGGGCGGCGCGGCCGAGGTCTTTGCCTCCGAAGGTTCGGGGCGCATCAGCGGGCTGAGCTGGGCTGACGGGCTGGTCGAACTGCCCGACGCCGCCGCCACCATTGCGCCGGGCGACGCGGTGCGCTACCTGCCCTTTGCCAGCTTCGGCCTTGGCTGATACATCGCGCCGACACATCACGCGACACATCGCGCTGACCGGTCGCCCGGTGATCTCGTCCGGTTCAGCCGCCGCGGCGGATCAGATAGGCCGTGGCCTCACCCGCAGCCGCACTGCCCAGCAGATCATGCCCGGCCTCGGCGCAGAAATGCGGCACATCCACCACCGCCGCCGGATCGGTGGCCAGAAGCCGCAGCACCTGCCCCTCGGCCATGCCCATCAGCCGCTTGCGCGCCTTGAGCACCGGCAGCGGGCACAGCAGCCCGCGCGCATCAAGTTCGTGATCCCAGTTCGTTTCCATGCTGTCGATCTAGGATGGATCGCGCCGGCTGTCCATTGCCTGTCGTGGCGGCGTTCAGCGGCGCTTTCCCGGCACCCGTGACAGAAATCCGGCCGGGCGTCGTGCCACCCAGCGCAGAAAACCTGCCAGCCGTGGATCGGCGCGCAGCGCCTCGATGGTATTGAAACGCCGCGCCAGTTCGGTCTCGCTGAACCGGGCGTGGACCTCCTTGTGGCAAAGATGGTGCAGCAGCACCACCGGCCCGCCCCTGCCGCCGCGCAGCCGGGGCACAAGATGGTGCAGGCTTTGCGGGACATCGGGCGGGATGGCGCGCAGGCAAAGCGGGCAGATCGGGGCTTCGGGTGGTTCCATAGTGCAAGGCTAGCACGAAATTCGCCGTGTCAAAGCCGCACCCAGACCGGATACCGGAGCCCCCTGGGGCTCCGGCGTTGTTATCAGCGGAACAGCGACAGGATGTTCTGCGGCTGCTGGTTGGCGATGGAGAGCGCCTGGATACCCAGCTGCTGCTGCACCTGCAGCGCCTGCAGACGT
>JBKBMS010000021.1:0-12238 GCA_046295695.1 Pararhodobacter sp.
CCTCGTTGTAGGCTGGCCAGTTCCGGGTCTTGTAGGTCGGCGGTGTGGGTCCGCTCATGCCGCCCAGCTACCACGCTGGATTCACAAGATGAATCCCTCACGGGATTTGTGCAACAGAGCCACCGGAACCGGGCAATGCGGGGCGGTTCATACGGCGCCAACCGAAAGCTTGCCGGCCTGGTGTTCGGTCAGGACTTCGCGCTCATAGCCGAGCCCCGTCAACCCAAGGCGATCCGCGGGCGACCGGATGCGGTAATGCGCAGGCGGGTTTCAATGAACATGGGCTGCCCCTCCACCTCGGCGACGACATCCTCGCGCATTTCATGGATGGCGGGTTCGGCCACGCCGGCGCGTCTGGCACGCTCGAGGGCCTCGGCTTGCAGATGCTCGCGCAGGGCCTCGACCGCCTGTTCGGGGTCCGGGAACCTCTGGGTTCCGTCAAGCAGATGGGCAATGAAGAGGCCTGGGCCGGGTGCCGTGACGCTGCCTTCGGCATGCATCGCCACCTGCCCCACCACCGCGCCGACGGCATTGGCAACACCGGCGAGACTTGGCACCACCAGCCGGGTGTCCAGACGCTGCGCGACGGCACCATAATAGCAGCCCGCCGATGCTCCGAGTCCTATCAACGGTGCCCCCAGCCGTGCCTCCAACCGCACCAGCCCGCCGGAGCGTTCCAGCCCGGTCTGCATCAACGGATGCACGGCAAGGGCCTCGGGCGGCTCGGCCCAGGTGCGGCCATCCTCGGCAAAGGCGGCCTCCAGCAGACAGGTAACCGTCTGTGCGACAAGCTGATCGACGATCCGCTGCGCCATGACACGGGCATCAGGGGCCAGCCGCTCGCCGCGTCCGTTGCGCCGCCGGGCCAGCAGCAGCAGCGCCTTTTCGGCGGCGGCGACGTCCCAGCCGCCTTGCCGGCCCAGCACATGCGCGGCATCCGACGGGGTAACCCCCGCCACCAGCACCAGACCGCGCGAAACCAGCCGTGCCAGCGCCGGGGCCTCGATGCGTGCGCGCACCAGATCGGCTTCGCGCCTGGGCCCTTCCAGCAGCCGCTCGGCAAGCTGCGCCTCGCGCATCGGCAGGCCGCGCGGCAAGGTGTGAAACAGCGGCAGAATGAAACGCACCGCCCCTTCGGGCGCCGGCTCGCGCAAAAGCGCCTCGTCAAGCGCGGAATGAACCAGCTGCGGGTGGCTGAGGGCCAGCAACGCCACGGGCATCAGCCGCCGCGGGCCAAGCCTGAGCGCGCCGTCCAGCCCGCCGAGAACATGCACCTCGCTGTCGCCGCCAAGCCCGGTGGTGCGCATCGCAACCGCCTCGACCATTGTGCGGAACCCGCCCACCTGCGCGCCGCGCGGGTCGATCGCCGGGCGGCCATCGCGCAACAGGCAGACATCGGTTGTGGTGCCGCCGATATCAGAGACCAGCGCGTCACGCTCGCCCGTCAGCCAGCTTGCCCCGGCAACCGAGGCCGCGGGGCCGGAGAGAATGGTCTCGATCGGGCGCTCACGCACCAGACCGGCCGAAACCAGCGCGCCGTCACCGCGTACGACCATCAGCGGTGCATCGACACCCAGACGCGCCAGATGCCCCTCGCAGGCACCGATCAGCCGGTCGATCATGGCGATCAACCGCGCATTGAGCAGCGCCGTCAGCGCGCGGCGCGGGCCGCCCAGCGCGGCTGACAGCTCGTGCGAGCATGTGACCGGCAGGCCGGTGCGCTCACGGATGCGCGCACGCGCGGCAAGCTCATGCGCCGGATTGCGGGTGGCGAAACTGGCCGCCACGGCGAGCGCGGTAACGCCCTCGGGCAAGGCATCGAGCGCAGCATCGAGTTGCACCATATCAAGGGCCTGGCGCTCGGTTCCCGAGTGGCTGTGCCCGCCGGCCAGTTCGATCAGCGGATCGCCGGCCAGAGCCTCGGTGAGGCCCGCGCGCAAGCGCTCGGCGGGATCGAACCCGATCAGCACCAGCGCGACGCGCTCGCCCTGCCCTTCGACAAGCGCGTTGGTCGCCAGGGTTGTCGACAGCGACACCATGGCGATATCGGCCGCGACGATGCCGGGCGCGCCGGCAAGCACCGCATCGATCGCCGCACCGATCCCGGTTGCCAGATCGGGGCGGCTGGTCAGGGCCTTGGCATGGGCAAGGACCTGCTGTGCCGTATCGTCAAGCAGCACCGCATCGGTAAAGGTGCCACCTGTATCCACACCCAGCAGGATCGCCATCGCACCGCCCCCTCATGATCAGGCGCCAGTTGCGCCGACCACTCGCACGTAGATCAGCGCCACGACATTGAAAAGGGGGTCAGTCTTCATTCGCAGTGCAGCGGGCATGGGTTTCGATCGCCTCGGCAAGCGTGGCCTTGCGGAAGGGCTTGGCGACATGCCCGGCAAACCCTGCCTCAAGGTAGGATTCGACCTGATGCTGCATGGCGTTGGCGGTCACGGCAAGCGCCGGCGTGGGCATTGCGCCATGGCGCGCCTCGATCTCGCGGATCGCGGCCAGCGCAGCAACGCCGTCCAGCACCGGCATCGAGATATCGAGCAACAGAAGGTCAAAAGCCCCCGGCTTGTAGGCGTTGAGCGCGGCGCGCCCATCCTCCACCATGGTGACAGAAACCTCCAGCCCCCCCAGCATGGCCCCCAGGATCCGGCGGTTGGTGAGGTTGTCATCGGCCACCAGCACCCGCATCTTCGCCAGTTCCGAGCGCGCGGGCGCGGGTGCCGGCGGCGGTGACGGTGACGGTGCCTCGATCACGGTGGGCGCTGCGGGCAGTTGCACAATGACCGTGGTGCCTTTGCCAAGCTTGCTTTCCAGCGTGATTTCACCGCCCATCAACTCCACCAGCCGGCGGGTGATGGACAAACCCAGGCCGGTGCCGCCAAAGCGCCGCGCGGTGGAGCCTTCGGCCTGTTCGAACTCCTCGAATACGCGGGCACATTGCTCGGTGCTCATGCCAATGCCGCTGTCGCGCACGGTGATCTGGAAACGATCGGACTGTGGGAACGACAGCTCGACATTGATACCGCCGGTATCCGTGAACTTGATCGCGTTGCCGACGAGGTTGTTCATGATCTGCAGGATGCGATGCGGATCGCCCGTGCGCGGCTGAGCGCAGGCGGCGGCGCTCATCACCGAAAGCGCCAGCCCCTTGCTTTCGGCACGGTTGACGAACAGCCCCTCGACACGCTGCGCCAGATCGAGCGGCACATAGGCCTGCTCGGCGATGTCAAGTTTCCCGGCCTCGATCTTGGCAAGATCAAGAATGTCATTGAGAATGTTCAACAGCCCCTCGCCGGAGTCACGGATCGTCTCCAGCATGCGCCGCTGGCCCGGATCGGTGACACGCTCGCCCAGCAGTTCGGCCATGCCCAGAACACCGGTCAGGGGGGTGCGCAGCTCGTGGCTCATATTGGCCAGGAACCGTGATTTCGCCTGGTTCGCGGCCTCGGCGCGTTCGGTTGCGGCCACCAGTGCCGTCACGTTCGAGCCAACGCCGCGGTAGCCGCAAAAGCGCCCGTCGGCATCGTAATGCGGCGCGCCGCTGACACGCAACCAGACCAGACTGCCATCCACTGCATGGCGCACGCAATGGATGAAATCACTGAACGGTTCGCGCGCAAGCTTGCGGCGCTCCATCTCGGCCCAGTCGGCGTCACCGCCGGGGCCGGGTTCCAGCGGGAAGTCCTTGCGCTTGCAGCCGATCACCTGGTCCAACCCAAGCCCGGTGGCGCGGGCAAAGCCGCTCGACATATAGGTGAAGCGGAACTCCTCGTCCTGCTCCCAGAACCAGTCATCGCTGGCCTCGGCGATCTCGGCGATGCGCTGCTCGGCCTCCTGGCGCGCGGCGAGTGCGTTTTCCAGCGCCTCCTTGGCCTCGGCCAGCGCGAATTCGCGCAGCTTGTTCTCGGTGATGTCCAGATGCACGCCGCTTTCCTCGGCCGGCTCGCCGGGCGCCGACCAGCGTAGCACCCGCGCCTTCGACAGTATCCAGATCCAGCGCCCGTCACGATGGCGCATGCGGAATTCATGGGTGATGCGGTTGCGCCCGGTATTGTAGAGCGAGGCGACATTGGCCTTGACCTGTGCCAGATCGTCCGGGTGCACGAGCGATTCAAAAAGCACGTGCGTCATCGGGTTCAGCTCGTGGCGGGCATAGCCCAGCATGGCGGCATACTGCTCGTCGATCACCACATTTCCATGCACCGCGTCAAGCTGCCAGGTGCCGACCGACGAGGCGTCAAGAATGGTGCTCAGACGCTCCTCGATGCTGCGTCGTTCCGTGATGTCGATATCCACGCCACTGACGCGGATGGGTTTGCCAGCCTCGTCGCGCTGGGTCACACGCCCGCGCGAAAGCAGATGCACCCAATGGCCCTCGCTGTGGCGCTTGCGCGTTTCGATCTCGATCACATCGGTCTCGCCGTTTTGCAGGCGATCCAGTTCGGCCTGGACGCGCGCGGCATCGGCAGGGTGGATCAGTTCGTTCCAGCGCAGGCTGTCAATGCGCCCTATGGAGCCGGCCGGATACCCCAGCATCGTCGCCCAGTAGTCATTGATGATCTGTTCGCCCGTTTCGAACGACAGATCCCATGTGCCAACCCGCGCGCCACGGATAATATCGTTCAGGCGCTCCTCGGCCTGCTTGATGGCCGTGATGTCGGTGCGCAGGCCGACATGGCCGCCATCGTCCATCCGCCGGGCCCGCGAACGCACGATCCGGCCATTGCGATAACGCACCTCGGTCTCGTAGGCAGCCGCATTGAGCGAGCGCAGCGGATCCACGCGGCTCAGTTCGGTTTCCGCGTGATCGGCCATATACATGCCGCGCTCGCCGCCGATGCGGATGATGTCTTCGAGCGAGACACCGGGTTCAAGAATATCCGCGATCTCAGCGTTGAACTCGCGGTATTTGGCATTGCATAGCACCATGCGGTCATCGGCATCGAACAGCACGAAACCATCGTGCAGGCCCTCGATGGCCATTTCCAGCCGCGCATGCGCATCGGCCGCCGCCTCGGCAAGGCGTGCAAGCTCGTCTTGCTGGTTGCGCCGCTCGGTAATGTCGGTCTCGATGCACATGAAACCGCTGAATTCCCCCTCGGCATCGTGCAGGGGCTGCAAATCGAGCGCGACCCAGTATCCCACACCATGACGGTCGCGGCGAAACAGTTCGGTCTTGAGGGTCTGGCGGGTCTCAAGGGCGTGCTCGATCCGGGCCAGCACCTGCGGATCGCTGCCCTCCGCGCCCATGGCTGCCTTTGGGTGGCTTCCGCGGATCTCGCTGAGTGCCCAGCCGGTACGCTGCTCAAAGGCGGTATTGGCCCAGCTTACGCGGCATGCTTCGTCCAACACCACCACGAGATTGGTCATCCGCCGTGCCACCTGCCCCAGCATGGCGTTTTCGTCGGCGCGGGCGCGCTCGCGGGTGACATCCTGGATACGAAACACAAAGCCCGCCTTGCCCGCGTTGCCGCAACCTGCCAGCCGTGCGACGGTCAGGCGATACCAGCGCAGCGCCTCACCCTCGCCGATGCAATAGGGGGGCGCATGCGCGACACCGTGTTGCAGGGCCTCGCGCATTGCCTTGCGTTGCAGGCGCGCAACCTCGGGTGGCAGCGTCTGCTCCAGCGTCAGGCCCAGAATCGCCTCGGGCGAGGTGACCAGCATCTCCGGCGCCGAGCAGTGAAAATCGGTGCAACGGCCATCGCCGTCGATTTCGAGCACCAGTTCGGGCATCGCCGCCAGGGTGGCGCGCAACCGCTCCATCGTTTCGGCCTGCACCTCGCGCAGCGCGCTCAGCGCGCGTTCGTCCTTCTGGCGGGCGATGGCCGACATGACCCCGTCGGCAAGGGCCCGCAGCGCCGCCGTCTCGGTCATGGAAAAGCCGATACCCGGACGCACCCGGTCCAGACCCAGCACGCCATGCAAGACCCCATCGCGCCGCAACGGAACACAGAGGATCGCGCGGATCCCCTGGCTGGACAGATGGTCGCGCATCGCCCCGGCGGGCAAGGCCGAAACATCCTCGGCGCAATACACCTCGCAGTCCTCGAACCCGTCAGGGATCACGCCGCGCGAGTCCAGTGGCACGCCTTGCAGATGCTCCTTCATCGGCTGGACGCCCGGCGCGCACCATTCATGCGTGTTGAACCAAAGCCCGTCGTCTTCGCGCAGAAGCACATAGCCACGATCAGCGCCGGACAGATTGCCGATCTCGCCCAGAACATGATTGATCGCCGCATCGAGGCCATCGGCATTGGCACGCAGCAACGCCCCCAGCGCGGCCACCACAACAGGATAACCCCCGGCATCGCCCATAGCGCGCCGTTCACGGGCGGTAATCTGATCCTGCATTGCTCCCATGGGCTCCGAACTCTTTGCGGGTGCCGCATACCCTAGAAAGAAGGCGAGGATTTGAAAATCAGTTAATTTTCTTCGGTCAAGATTGACGCGCCGTCGTTTTTGCCCTGAATTGGCGAAAACTTGTCAAGGAAAGTCACATGCGCGCCCCTGCAAGCGACCGTGCCGCCAAAATGCCCCCCCGGACACCTGCCGAGACACCCTTGGATGCCGAGGCCCGCCGCGCCATCGCGCCGGTGATCTGCTATCCGGTCGAAAGCCTGCCCCAGCCTGATCTGGCGCTCTATTCGGCAGCCCGCGCAACAGCGCGCGCGATCCATCAGGCAACCGCCGCGCCGCGCGACGCGGTGGCGTTTCGGGTGGCGGCGGGGCAGTTCTTTCGCATCTGCTGCCCGCAAGGCTCGCAGGTCGGCGATCTGAACCTGTTCAACGCCACCAATCCCGATGAGCGGTTCTTTTCAGGCAAGACGCGCGCCCTGCATGGCACGCATGTCGGCATCGGCGCGCGGCTGTGGTCCAGCCTGCCCTGGCTGCGCCCCATGGCCACCGTCACCGCCGATACCCTGGCCTGGTATGGCACCGACGCTTTTGGCGGGCGGGTGCATGACGTGATCGGCACACGCTGCGACCCGCATACCCATCATCTGCTTTCGGGCGGAGAGATGTATCATCATTGCTGCCACTCCAACCTGACGCGGGCGCTGGTGGGCGAGGGTTTCGCGCGAGAACGCGCCGAGATGATGGTGCATGACGTGCTCAACGTCTTCATGTGCACGGGCTTTACCGCCGATACGGGGCAGTATTTCATGAAGGCCAGCCCGGCGCGGCAGGGCGATTACATCGAGTTCTTCGCCGAGATCGACCTTCTGGGCGTGCTCTCGGCCTGCCCAGGCGGCGATTGCGGTGATGAACATTCCTCGGACAGCGCGCAATGCCATCCGCTGAGCATCGAGGTCTTCGCCCCCGAACCCGGCGCGCTCGCAGGCTGGCAATCCCCGGCGCCGAGCGGCTATGACCGCAGCCATGGACTGCCCATGGCCGCCCGCTAGCCAGGCGCGCCGCGACCTTCGCCCTCCCCCGGTCTTTTCCCGGTCCTTCCCGGTGCCGGTGCTTGCGCAGACATGCCGGAACTTCCTGCATGGCCCGGCGCGCGGGCGTGTCAGGCGGCTCAAAATCGCGCGCCGAGGTCCAATGACCAGCACCAAGGAGACCGCGACGAGGGTAAAGCTCTGAGTTTATTGGCGCACCCAAGAGGATTCGAACCTCTGACCTCTGCCTTCGGAGGGCAGCGCTCTATCCAGCTGAGCTATGGGTGCAGCAGTGCCTCGTATAGCGCCGAGGCAACGAGCCTGCAACGGGCAATTGGAGGCCTCAGGCGAAGAGTTCGTGACAGAACTCCAGCGCGTCGATCAGCGCATCGACCTCGGCTTCGGTGTTGTAAAGCGCAAACGAGGCCCGGCACGAGGCGTTTATACCCAGATGCTCCATCAGGGGTGCCGCGCAATGCTGGCCGGCGCGCACTGCCACGCCCTTCTTGTCAAGCACGGTGGAGATGTCATGCGCATGCGCGCCCGAGGTCATGGTGAAGGAGAAAATCGCGCCCTTGCCCGGCGCATCGCCCTGCAACTGCAACCAGTTGAGCCCCTTCAGCCGCCTGCGGGCGTAAGCGCAGAGCGCCTGTTCATGCGCGGCAACATGCGCCATGCCCAGCGCCTCCAGATAGTCGATCGCCGCGCCCAGACCGATCTGCCCCACGATCCCCGGCGTGCCGGCCTCGAATTTGTGCGGCGGGTCGTTATAGATGACGCCGTCGCGCGTGACCTCGCGGATCATGTCTCCGCCGCCGATGAAGGGGCGCATCTCGGCCTGACGCTCGCGGCGAATGTAGATCGCCCCCGAGCCCGAGGGGCCATAGAGCTTGTGCCCGGTGATGGCGTAGAAATCGACGCCCAGCGCCCGCATATCCACCGGCATGTGCACCGCCGCCTGGCTGCCATCGGCCAGAACCGGCACGCCCTGCGCCCGCGCGCCCTCGGCGATGGCGCGGATATCGACCACCGTGCCAAGCACATTCGACATATGCGTTACCGCGACAAGCCGGGTGCGCGGGGTGATCGCCGCCAGCACCCGCGCCGGATCGAGGCTGCCATCGGGCTCGGTTTCCACCCAGACCAGCTTGACCCCCTGGCGCTCGCGCAGGAAATGCCAGGGCACGATATTGGCGTGATGCTCCATGACGCTGAGCACGATCTCGTCGCCCGGCTCAAGGCGCGGCGCGGCCCAGCCATAGGAGACCAGGTTGATCCCCTCGGTCGTGCCCGAGGTGAAGATGATCTCGTCTTCATGCGCGGCACCCAGAAAACGGGCAAGCTTGCCGCGCACGGCCTCGTATTTGTCCGTGGCAAGGTTGGACAGGTAGTGCAGCCCACGATGGACATTGGCATATTCATGGCCATAGGCGTGGGTCACGGCATCAATGACAACCTGCGGCTTTTGCGCCGAGGCGCCATTGTCAAGATAGACCAGCGGCTTGCCGTGCACCTGCCGGGAAAGGATCGGAAAATCCCGGCGCACGGCCTCGACATCAAACATCGCGCACCCCCGGCAGTTCGATCCCCAGCAGGATCAGCACGAAGGACACCACGAAGGCCACCGCGAAGAGCGTGCCGAACACCCCCATGAGCACCGTGAAGCGCGACTTGAAGCCATGAAGCCCACAGATAAAGCCGCTCAACAGCCAGAAGAACAGCGCAATCGCTGCAATCATCACCAGCCCGGCGAGTGGCGGCAGCACGATCAGAACCACCACCTGAAGCAGTTGCGCACCGACCATCAGCAGTTGCAACCAGCCCACCAGCAGCAGCGCGTCCTCAAAATGCCCCTGCCCACCAAACGCGCGCCCCACGCGGGTAATCAGCACCACCGCCAGCACATTCGCGCCGCCCTGAAACAGGACCGCCAGCATCGGCGCCGGTGCCTGACCGAGCGTGCCGCCCAGCGCCGGTAGCAGATAGGCCAGCACCACGCCGCTGAGCACCGCGAAGGCCATCAGCATCCAGCGTGCCTGCAGCGGCGGGTCGAGCGCGACAAGCGCCGCCGCTCCCTTTTCAGGGTCAGCCACGGACAACCGGGCGAGCGCGATGAAATCGTTGCGGTTCATGGCTTTCCTCATGCCCCGTTCCTATGCTGCCGACCGGCCCGCTTCAAGCGCAACACGCAGCCCCGCGATGAGCACCGCACCGAAAACGCCCAGCACCGCCACCCCGGTTATCAGCGCCAGCGCGCCCGGCCCGGCCAGCGCCGCCAAAGCGCCCTGAAGCAGAACCAGGGGGCTGACCACCAGAAGCGCCCAGAAAAGCGCCAGCCGCACCGCGAAACCATCCACCCCCGGCTGCGCCAGACGCAACACCAGCCCCAGCAACGACCCGATACCATAAAGAAACAACGGGGCGATGAAGAGCCAGCCAAAAAGCGCCCCCGCCATCAGCCCCTGAAGCGGGATGGCATCGCTCAGATGCGCCTCGCGCGCCAGCCGCGGCCATTGCGCCACAAAGACCAGCGCGCAGGCCAGCAGCAGATAAAAGAGCGCCCGCGCCTCGCGCCGGTCACGGGCAAGAAGCGCGCGCAGCACCGCACGCGGACTGCGGTAGCTGCGCAGAATATCGCTGCTGAGCGCCATGTTGTCCCGCCCCCCGTTCCCTGCCCGGCTCAGGCGTTGTGCCGACGCACCCAGCCGTGAAGACGCTCGCGCATATCCTCGGCCAGGGTCTGATCGTCGATCTCGTCCAGCGCTTCGGCCAGAAAGGCCAGCACCAGCAGCGCCTTGGCCTCATCCTCGGCAATGCCGCGGGCGCGCAGGTAGAAGAACTGGTCGGGGTCGATCTCGCCCGAAGTCGATCCATGCGAGCATTTCACGTCATCGGCGTAGATCTCCAGCTCCGGCTTGGCCAGGAACTGGCTGGTTTCATCGAGCAGCAGCGCCTGGCTGATCTGGTAGCCATCGGTCAGCTGGGCCACCTGATCCACAAGGATCTTGCCCTGAAACACCCCCACCGCACCGCGACGCAGCACCTTCTTGAACACCTGACGGCTTTCGCAATCGGGTGCGGCGTGATTGATGAAGACCGTATCGTCATGCAGGAAGGCGCCATCGCCCATCGCCGCACCGGCAACATGCGCCGAGCCGCCCTTGCCCTCCAGCCAGACCACCGCCTCGTTGCGCAGCAGCGCGCCATTCGCCGAAAGGGTGAAGGACTTCAGCACCGAGCCCACCCCCAGCCGGGCAAAGACATGGGTGATGCCGCAGCGTTCATGGTCGCGCCCCTGGGTGCGCAGATGATGCAGCGTGGCGTCATCGGCGATGGCGGCCTCCAGCACGGTGTTGTAGCGCGCTGCCAGGGGGCCGCTTTCAAGCAGGGTCAGCTCGGCGCCGGGCTCAAGGCGCAGCACATGATGCAGCAACGCCTCGCCATCCGTGGCGCCACGGCGATAGACCAGCGAAACCGGACGCGAAACCTTGCCCGTGACGCGGATCAGCACGCCATCCCCGGCGAAGGCCGAGTTGAACACCGCCATGGGTCGCGCCACCGGCGTCTGGCCGCGCGCCTCCAGCGTGCCATAAAGATCCTGCGCCCAGTGGATATCGCGCTGCCCGGCATCGGCCAGGCGGCAGATCTCGATGCCCTCCTGCGCCGGATCGTCCGAGGCATCGGCATCGAAGACGCCATCGACGAACACCAGCTTGAGCCTGTCGATGGCGGAAAACACCTCGGGTTCGTCGGTGATGGCAAACACCTTGGCAGGTGTTACCTGCGCCGCGACAAGCCGCGCGGGATCGGTATAGCGCCAGTATTCATCGCGTCTTTCGGGCAGGCCCATGGCCTTGAGACGGGCCAGCGCCGTTTCACGCGCACGCCGCAGCCAGCCACCGCCGGCGGGCAGCGCCATGCCCTCCAGCCGCTCATGCGTGGCCTGCAACTTCTGCTCAAGCCGGGCGGCGCGGGTTCCGGGCCGGGGCTGCGCACTCATGCGTTCACCTCGGTCAGGATGTCGGCATAGCCATTGGTCTCCACCTCCAGCGCCAGTTCCGGCCCGCCGGTCTTGATGATGCGGCCATCGGCCATGATATGCACGACATCGGGTCTGATATGGTCAAGCAGGCGCTGGTAATGGGTGATCACCAGGAACGCGCGCCCGGCATCGCGCAGCGCGTTCACACCCTCGGCGACCAGTTTCATCGCATCGACATCAAGCCCCGAATCGGTCTCGTCGAGGATGCACATCTTCGGCTCCAGCATGGCCATTTGCAGGATCTCGTTGCGCTTCTTCTCACCGCCGGAAAAGCCAACATTCACTGGACGCTTGAGCATTTCGGCGTCGATCTTCAACTCCTTGGCGCGGGCCCGCACCAGCTTGAGGAAATCGCCCGAGGAAAGCTCTTCCTCGCCGCGCGCCTTGCGCTGCGCGTTCACCGCGGTGCGCAGGAAGGTCATGTTGCCGACGCCCGGAATTTCGACCGGATATTGAAATGCAAGGAACAGCCCCGCCGCGGCGCGCTCCTCTGGCGCCATTTCCAGCAGATCGGCCCCTTCCAGCGCGGCCGAACCCTCGGTCACCTCGTAGCCGTCGCGGCCTGCAAGCACATAGGCCAGCGTCGACTTGCCCGA
Organism: Pararhodobacter sp.; assembly: GCA_046295695.1. Taxonomy (GTDB): domain Bacteria; phylum Pseudomonadota; class Alphaproteobacteria; order Rhodobacterales; family Rhodobacteraceae; genus Pararhodobacter. Next base: position 12,033 of record JBKBMS010000021.1, read on the forward strand.
GCCGTTGGGGCCCATGATCGCGTGCACCTTGCCGGATTCGACATGCAGGTCCACACCCTTCAGGATGGCCTTGTCCTCTTCTTCCAGCTTGACGTGCAGATTCTTGATTTCCAGCATTTCTTCGTTCCCGTTAGCAGCGCTCAGCGGCGCATGATCATTTTTGCCGATACATGGCTGATGATGGTGGCGGCGATGGCGGCGAAAGC
>JBKBMS010000022.1:0-1775 GCA_046295695.1 Pararhodobacter sp.
CAAGTCCCTCGGCGTGCGCACGATCCTGCTGACCGGCGACACGCTCGCCGTCGGTGCGGCGGTGGCGTCCGAACTCGGCATTGCCGAGGTCATGGCCGACATGATGCCGGAGGACAAGCTGGCCGAGGTGCGCCGTCTGGTGGGCGAGGGCCGGAGCGTCGCGATGGTCGGCGACGGTGTCAACGATGCCCCGGCCCTGACGGCCGCCGATCTGGGCATCGCCATGGGGTCGGGAACCGACATCGCCCAGGACAGCGCGGACATCGTGCTGATCGGCAATGATCTCGGCAAGCTGGTGGAGACCCTGCGCATCGCGCGGCACACGCGCGCCATCATCTGGCAGAACTTCGCCGGGACGCTCGGCGTCGATGCCATCGGCATGGGACTTGCCGCCTTCGGCTTCCTCAATCCGCTGCTGGCGGCCTTCATCCACGTCGGTTCGGAAATCGTGTTCCTGCTCAACTCGGCCCGGCTGCTGCCCAGGAGCCGGCCATCGGCCAGCGCGCCGGCCGCGGCCGATGGGATCGTGGCGCCGGCGGCGCGCTAGCTGTGAGTTCTCAGGAGGTTGTTCACCCGAAGCGGGGTTAGGCTGCAATTGCCAAACTTCAGCCGAGGACCCCGCAGGATGAACAACCCGCACCAAGGTGCCCGCCTTACTGTCTACAGTCGAGAGCAGATTGTCGCCCGTGTTCTATCAGGCATGAGGGCCGCCGAGGTGGCCACCGCCTTCGGTGTCTCCCTGCGCACGGTGCACAAGTGGCTGGCACGGTTCCGTGCGGGCGGGCAAGCGGCGCTCTCCAACCGCGCAAGCGCGCCCGCCCGCGTGGCAGGTCGCCTGCCGGATCGCCTGGTCGCCTTGGCCCTGCACCTGCGGCGGAGCCTACGCCTGACCGGGGCAGAGATCGCGCGCAAGCTGGGCCTTGCCCGGTCGACCGTGGCGCGCTGGCTGGCACGGGCGGGGATGGGGCGGCTGGCCCGGTTCGATCCGGCCGAACCCGTGCGGCGCTACCAGCGCGCGTGGCCGGGCGAACTCATCCATCTCGATATCAAGAAGCTCGGCCGCTTCGACCGGCCCGGCCACCGCGTCACGGGCACCCGCACAGGCTGCCGCAACCGCGGCGCGGGCTGGGACTTCGTCCATGTCGCCGTCGATGACGCCACGCGGCTGGCCTATGTCGAGGTGCTGGGCGACGAGCGCCGCGACACCACCACCGCCTTCCTGCTGCGCGCCCTGCGCTGGTTCCGTGCGCGTGGCATCCGCACCGAGCGGGTGATGACCGACAATGGCTCCGCCTATCGCTCCCGTCGCTTTGCCAAGGCGCTGAGGCTTCTGGGCATCCGCCACATCTTCACCAGACCCTACACGCCGAAGACCAACGGCAAGGCAGAGAGGTTCATCCAGACCCTCCTGCGGGAATGGGCCTATGGCCTGCACCATCCCACATCGGCAGCGCGAAACGCCGACCTCCCCCGCTGGCTTGACTGGTTCAACCAATCAAGACCACATTCCGCACTGGGCGGCCTTTCCCCACTCGAAAGAGTGAACAACCTCCTGAGAACTCACACCTAGCGCGAAACCGCCGGATGCGTGCCCTCGCCGAGATCCCAGTAGAGCCCGGCCATCAGGCCGATGGCCTCGCGCACCAGGGCGGTGGGCACATGCTCGTTGGGGGCGTGCTGCGAGCAGCCGGGATAGGAATGCGGCACCCAGATGGTGGGCATGCCGATGATCTCGGCGAAGACGTCGTTCGGCAGCGAGCCACCGGCATTGGGAA